>JBDHYB010000025.1:0-46266 GCA_039811145.1 Chitinophagales bacterium
CAGGGGTTACAAGGCTTACAATGCAATACAGGTGCCACAGGTCCACAAGGCCCGGCAGGTTTGAACGGTAATGATGGTGCTACGGGTCCCCAAGGCCCCCAAGGTATAACCGGGGCAACAGGCCCACAGGGTGCAACCGGTGCAGATGGCCCACAGGGCAATATTGGTGTAACCGGTCCACAAGGCCCGGCAGGATTGAACGGTAATGATGGTGCTACGGGTCCTCAAGGCCCTCAAGGTATAACCGGGGCAACGGGCCCACAGGGTGCAACCGGTGCAGATGGCCCACAGGGCTTACAAGGTTTACAAGGCAATATTGGTGTAACCGGTCCACAAGGCCCGGCAGGTTTGAACGGTAATGATGGTACTACGGGTCCCCAAGGCCCCCAAGGTATAACCGGTGCAACAGGCCCACAGGGTGCAACCGGTGCAGATGGACAACAGGGCTTACAAGGTTTGCAGGGTAATACTGGTGCCACCGGCCCAACAGGTGCTGGCGGAGGTGCCACTGGTGCAACTGGCCCTACCGGACCCACAGGAGCTGGCGGCGGAGCAACAGGTGCAACTGGTCCTACTGGCTTGCAAGGTGTGCAAGGCTTACAGGGTAATACAGGTGCTACAGGCTCACAAGGTATTCAAGGTGTAACGGGTGCCACCGGCCCAACCGGCCTTCAAGGTTTACAAGGTAACACTGGTGTTACCGGTGCAACTGGCCCAACAGGAGCTGGCGGAGGTGCCACTGGTGCAACTGGTCCTACTGGACCCACAGGAGCTGGTGGTGGAGCAACAGGTGCAACTGGCCCAACTGGCTTACAAGGTGTGCAAGGCTTACAGGGTAATGCAGGCGCTACAGGCTCGCAAGGTATTCAAGGTGTAACGGGTGCCACCGGCCCAACCGGCCTTCAAGGTTTACAAGGTAACACTGGAGCTACAGGTTCTCAAGGCATCCAAGGTGTAACAGGTGCCACCGGCCCAACCGGCCTTCAAGGTTTACAAGGTAACACTGGTGCTACCGGTTCTCAAGGCATCCAAGGTGTTACCGGTGCAACCGGCCCAACAGGTGTTCAAGGCCTACAGGGTAATACAGGTGCTACAGGCTCGCAAGGCCCTCAAGGTGTTACCGGTGTGCAAGGATTACAAGGTAACACTGGTGCTACCGGTTCTCAAGGTCTTCAAGGTGTTACCGGTGCAACTGGCCCAACAGGAGCTGGCGGAGGTGCCACTGGTGCAACTGGCCCTACCGGACCCACAGGAGCTGGTGGTGGAGCAACAGGAGCAACAGGTGCAACTGGTCCTACTGGTTTGCAAGGTTTGCAAGGTTTACAGGGTAATACAGGTGCTACCGGCTCACAAGGTATTCAAGGTGTAACGGGTGCCACCGGCCCAACTGGTGTTCAAGGATTACAGGGTAACACTGGTGCTACCGGTTCTCAAGGCATCCAAGGTGTAACAGGCGCCACCGGCCCAACAGGTGTTCAAGGATTACAGGGTAACACGGGAGCTTCAGGTTCGCAAGGTCTTCAAGGTGTTACCGGTGCAACCGGCCCAACAGGTGTGCAAGGCTTACAGGGTAATACAGGTGCTACAGGCTCACAAGGTATTCAAGGTGTAACAGGCGCCACCGGCCCAACAGGCCTTCAAGGTTTACAAGGTAGCACTGGTGTTACTGGTTCTCAAGGCATTCCAGGAGTAACAGGCCCAACTGGCTTACAAGGTTTACAAGGTAACACTGGAGCTACAGGTTCGCAAGGTCTTCAAGGTGTTACCGGTGCCACCGGCCCAACAGGTGTGCAAGGCATCCAAGGTGTTACCGGTGCCACCGGCCCAACTGGTGTGCAAGGCTCACAGGGTAATACAGGTGCGACAGGCTCACAAGGTATTCAAGGTGTAACGGGTGCCACCGGCCCAACCGGCCTTCAAGGTTTACAAGGTAACACTGGTGCTACCGGTTCTCAAGGTCTTCAAGGTGTTACCGGTGCAACCGGCCCAACAGGTGTGCAAGGCTTACAGGGTAATACAGGTGCTACAGGCTCGCAAGGCATCCAAGGTGTAACAGGTGCAACAGGACCGAGTGGTAGTGTTAATGCTATCGGTACAGTAGATTACGTTGCCAAGTTTACCGGCACAAACACATTAGGGAATTCACAAATAGTTGACAACGGCACTAATGTTGGTATTGGTACTGTTTCACCGGTATTCAAACTTCAGGTTCAAACCACACAAAACTTCGCCATCTATGCGCGTTATGATGGAACTGTTGATTCTATACCGGTAGTGTTTGCATACAATGCAAAACAAGGGGTACACGGTATTGGTGTTTACGGTACTTACAATACAGCAGGTTATGGCGTGGGTGTTGGTGGTTACGGTTATAACTCGCGTGAGTTTCCTGCAAGTAAAGATATAGGGGTTTACGGCTCATCATCCGGTTACGGCGGTTACTTTGACAATGGCGGCAACTCCTCCGGTAAAGCCATTTACGCCGAAGGCAATGTGGAGATAAACGGCCAGGTGAAAATTAATGGCGGTTCTCCCGGCACAGGTAAAATTTTAACCAGCGATGCATCCGGTACGGGCACATGGCAGTCGGCGTCTTCAGTAAATCCTGCTGCTAATACTTTGTTTGATGCAGAGAAAACGGGCAATCCGGCAACTCATCAGTTTTTTGGTACAGGGTCTAATTCTTACTACTATGTTTCTTTCCCGGCTGTTTATGCTGATCCGGCTTCTAACTTTAGTGTCACTACTAATCTTTATACAGTTCCGGTTTCGGGCTACTATCATTTTGAAGCAAAGGTTACCTGGGATGCCTACGTTGACCTTGCTAACTATTACACCGTTATTTCAGTAGCCGGCAGCATATCAGGCGGTACGCAAAACTACGTGGGTGGTTACCACAGCACCTTTGCCACCTGGAACGGATTCCTTTCAGCAGGTACTACGGTAGGCGTACAGGTTAGTACCGATTCTCCAAATCCTTTTGCGCTGCGCAGTTCTTCAACTTTTGCAGGTTGGAGGTTGTATTAAGAAATAAAAAGGGCGAAGCACTATGCTTCGCCCTTATACTATTTAAATTGTTTGCTCTGTCAATTATCCGGCAACCTGCTTGCGGATAATGTTTAATGCGCCGCCGGCTTTAAACCATTCAATTTGTTGCGCATTGTAAGTATGGGCCACCTCAAAGCTATCGCTGCTGCCATCCTTATGCGTTAACTGAATGGTAAGATTTTTACCCGGAGCGAAAGAGGTAAGACCAAGGATGTCAATTACATCATCTTCCTGCACTTTGTTGTAATCGTCCTTGTTTACAAAGGTTAAGGCTAACATACCTTGTTTCTTAAGGTTGGTTTCGTGTATACGCGCAAACGATTTTACCAATATGGCGCGCACACCTAAAAAGCGCGGTTCCATAGCGGCATGCTCGCGACTGCTGCCTTCGCCGTAATTCTCATCACCCACTACAATTGAGCCTATGCCGGCTGCTTTGTAAGCGCGCTGTACTTTAGGCACTTCATCGTAGTTGCCGGTTAATTCGTTCTTAACGCTGTTTGTTTTTTCGTTAAAGAAATTAACTGCGCCAATTAGCATGTTGTTGGAAATATTATCAAGGTGGCCGCGGTATTTTAACCATGGGCCTGCCATGCTGATGTGGTCAGTAGTGCACTTGCCTTTTGCTTTAATAAGCAGCTTAAGGCCTTTTAAGTCGGTGCCTTCCCATGCGCTGAACGGAGCAAGAAGTTGCAAACGGTCAGATGTAGGAGAAACCTTCACTTCAATACCGCTACCATCAGCAGCAGGTGCTAAAAAGCCTGCATCTTCTACACTGAAACCTTTTGTTGGCAATTCATCACCTGTTGGTGCATCCAGTTTTACCTGTTCGCCTTTCTCGTTGGTAAGGTAATCAGTAAGCGGGTTAAAGGTAAGGTCGCCGGCAATAGCCAAAGCAGTGGTTAACTCCGGTGAGGCAACAAATGCATAGGTGTTCGGGTTACCGTCCTGGCGGGCAGCGAAGTTGCGGTTGAAAGAGTGTACAATAGTGTTCTTCTCTTTCTTATCAGCACCGGCACGGGCCCACATACCAATACAAGGTCCGCAGGCATTGGCAAAAACTTCAGCACCTATTTTATTAAAGATATCGATAAAGCCATCGCGCTCTATAGTAAAGCGTATTTGCTCGCTACCCGGTGTAATGCTGAATTCAGCCTTTGCTTTCAGGTTCTTTTCAGCCACTTGTTTTGCCAGTGACACTGCACGCGAAATATCTTCGTAAGAAGAGTTGGTGCAACTGCCAATTAAACCAACCTGTACTTTGGTAGGCCAACCGTTAGCAGCAGCGGCTTCTTTCATTTTAGAAACCGGTGTAGCTAAATCCGGAGTAAACGGGCCGTTGATGTGTGGCTCCAGTTCGCTCAGGTTAATCTCAATAACCTGGTCAAAGTATTTGGCAGGGTCAGCATACACTTCAGCATCGCCTGTTAAGTGTTCCTTAATTCCGTTAGCTAAATCAGCCACTTCTGCACGGCCGGTTGCGCGCAGGTAGCGGTCCATACTTTCGTCATAACCAAAGGTAGAGGTAGTAGCGCCTATTTCAGCACCCATGTTACAGATGGTGCCTTTACCGGTGCAGCTCATGGCTGTTGCGCCTTCGCCAAAATATTCAACAATGGCGCCGGTACCACCTTTAACGGTAAGTATACCTGCCACTTTTAATATCACATCCTTAGGGCTGGTCCAACCGTTCAGTTTTCCGGTAAGTTTAATACCAATCAGTTTAGGCCATTTCAATTCCCATGCTAAGCCTGCCATAACGTCGCAGGCATCAGCGCCGCCAACACCTATGGCAAGCATACCTAAGCCGCCGGCGTTTACGGTGTGGCTATCCGTCCCAATCATCATTCCACCGGGGAAAGCGTAGTTTTCCAACACTATCTGGTGAATGATACCGGCACCCGGTTTCCAGAATCCGATACCGTATTTGTTTGATACCGATGCAAGAAATTCGTAAACCTCTTTATTGCCGCTTACAGCCGCAGGTAAGTCGGTTTTGTTACCGTCTTTTGCCGTAATAAGGTGGTCGCAATGCACGGTTGAAGGTACGGCTACTTTAGGACGGCCGGCTTGCATAAACTGTAAAAGCGCCATTTGAGCGGTAGCATCCTGCATGGCAACACGGTCAGGAGCAAAATCTACATATGATTTACCACGTTGGAAATCTTCAAATTTCTGATCGTTATGAAGGTGAGCGAAGAGAATTTTTTCGGAGAGCGTTAAGGGCCTGTTTACTTTGGCTTTGGCCTCATTTACTCTTTTGCCAAAATCGGCATAGAGCTTCTTAATCATCTCCAGATCGAATAGTTGTGACATATTTTTAGGTTTAGTGATTTTAGAACGATGAGGCAAATATATGGGTAGTTTGGAAACTTAAAAACTATTTTAGCGAAAATTCGCTGGAAGGTGCCTTATTGTATTGAATTTCAATTCAAAAATATTTCGCCTTACCGCTTGTAATACCCTTCTTAAAACGGCAAAACGACCACCGGTTGCCCGGTAGCCGTTTATGCACAGAATATGATTCTTTACTATTGTTTTATTATGCGGGTGGTTCCATTTCCCGCGTTAAGCAGGTAGATGCCCTTTGTCTCATTAAAAGTTACGGTGTTGGTGCCGGGTTGCAGGCTACCTTGCTGTACCAATCTGCCGGTTAAATCATATATGGTATACGGCAGGTTTTTGTCAGCATTTACAAATAGCACAGGGCTGTTGCTGGGGTTGGGGTAAACAAACAGTTGGTCCTCTACCTGTTCGGCAATGCCGTTGGTTTGTTTGGTTTCGTACCAATAATCTATTGCATTCCAGTTTCTCCAGGCCAGTGTATTGGTATTCCAGGTTTCTGAAACATATCTTGTTCGATAACCATTGGCATCGCGGGTGTATGACTGGCGGCTTGCGTTTTCCCATGCGCCGTTTACGCGGTTTTGATAAAGTTCAGTTATCAGGCGGTTGTTAGCATCATAGGTGTAAGTGAAAAAGGTCCATAAATCCCATTGCAAAGTGCCTATATTCCATTTTTCAACTTGCGTAGTTTCCAGTAATCCCTGGGCATTATAAGTATAAGTATATCTCCATGCGTTCTGCCAAATATTGATGTTGGGGTTCCAATTAGATTGAATGTTGCTTAACATCCGATTGGCTCCGTCATAAGTATATTCGTACTTGTAATTGTTTTTAAATACTGCAAAAGAGGTGTCATAGTTCTGGTTCAGGTACATAGTCCATTTACCCGCAGCATTATACGTGTAAATATATCTTCCTCCGGTAACCCATTGGTTATTCGCGTTAAACCAATTTTCATAGGTCATTGTGCTATCAAGGTTTTGCGCATTATAGGTATGTATCAACCGGCTGCCATTAACCCATATATTTGATACAGGATTCCAGCCTTCCTCCAGGTAAACATTTATACTGTCAAACGCAGTGCGCGAGGTGGAGTATTTACGGTAGTTGCCCCAGTTTTGTGTGGTTTGGCTCCAAATTCTATCCAGTAACTGTATTTCGCGGTTATTACCATTATAGGTGTATTCGTATCGGTGGCCGGAAGTAGGGTTAGGGGCTGTATCTACTTGAGATTCAACCATACCCGCTGCTGTATAGGTAAGTTTTGTAATCTGCTTGTTCTTCCAGGCTCCCCCTCCGGTAGTATCATACTCCCATTGTTTCCTAAGGGTTAATTGGTTCAGTGTGTTATGGTGCAAATCAAAGGAGTCAACATCATCCCACTGAAGGGTGTTTGTATTCCATACGTATTCCCGTTGCCCTATCATGTTCTTAGTGCCGTCGCCGTAGTTATCGCCTTTATCAAATTGATAGTTAGTTTGGGCATTAGTAAAAAGGCTGCAAAGCAGCAGTGTGGTTAAAAGGGTAATTTTGTTTTTCATATTCTGTGAGTTTTGTGCCGCAAACATGGCCACTTGAATGGCCCGGGTAAAACCAAAATTTTAAAAAACGGAAACCCGTGAGTTATCCTATATCTGTTTAAATTGGCTGAATGAGGAAGCAGGATATCTACCAATTAATCGGTAGCCTTAGTGCAACGGAGAAAAAGGTATTTAAAGAGAAATATGCCACCAAAGGCGAACTTAATTTTATACGCCTGTTCGACTGCATAGCAAAAGGCCAAGCCCGCACTGATGAAGAAGTGCGTGAGGTTTTTGCCGGCGAGAACTTTTTGAAGCACCTGCATAAAACCAAAGCCTATTTATACGATGGCTTGCTTGATACATTACTGACCCCTTTAAATGAGAATTACCGGCGCTTACAGATACTGCGGAAACTGCAGTTGGCGGAAGTATTGCAAAGCAGGAAGTTGTTAGACCAGGCCGAAAATGCCCTGCTGGAGGCGCTTGAAATGGCTAAGGAAAGCGACGAATTGGAGTTAGAGCTTTTTGTAGTTAATGAGTTATCAGTAATACAATCTTTCCTTCATAAAAAGCAGACCTATCTTAAGGAGTTGAATGAAGCCCAGCAGAAAATTGCAGAGTACATTAAATACCGAGATTTTTTTGCAACTGTTTTGGAGGCTTATAACAACAGAGGGAAAAAAATGCCATCGTCCGTTGAACAGTTTGCAGAGGCGCCATTGTTTAAGCCTCCGTTAGAGTTTAAGGGAGCCAGGGGCAAACAGGCATATGAAACCTGCAGAAGCCTGGTAAATGTAGTGAGGAAAAAGTATGAATTGGCGTTAGAAGGCAATTTGATTATTGGGGAATTGATGAAGAAAACAATGCATCGCTCATCTTCAACCGAGGTTGGATATGTAAATTCTTTATTTAATATATATTTAACTCAAAGGGATTCAGGTAAACCGTATAGCGAAACACTGAAGTTGATAGAGGATTTTAAGCCATATGGGCGTATGGCAAAAAGCCAGAGGTTTGTTTGCCTTGCGCGTATTAAACTGCAAAGCTACCTGGATGAAAAGGAGCCGGGCTACCCTTCAACTTTGTTGGATTGGGTTAAGAAAGAGTTAAAAGAAAATGAAAGTCTGTTGAATGAATTGGATATGGTAAAACTAAGGTTTGCCCTGGCCTCGGTATTACTAAAGGCGCAAGATTACAGCACGGCACTTGATTACCTCTTTCAAATCAATAATTCAAAAGAGGCTAAGGAGAACCGTACCATAATATACCGTGTAACGCAGCTATACCAGCTAATTGCTTATTACGAGTCAGGCGAGTTCGAACGCCTGGCAAACGCACTACGCAATTATAAATACTACCAAAAAACGGATGATTCTTTTTACCTGATTGAAAAGGAAACTGCGGCCTTTTTGAGCAGAGTGTTAAACGTACCTGATAAAAAGCAGCGTCTTAAACTAAAGCAGGAGTTTGCCGCGCAGTTGTATGATTCTGCAAAAAACGAATTACGCGCGGGCCTGGCTTACCTGGAAAGTATAAGTTGGGTAAAAAGGCTGCCGGTATTAAGTGCATAGCTAAAGTTTAAGTAAGTTAGCCCCGTGAATCTTTGGGAAAATATTCAGCTCGCCCTTCGCGCCATTCAAACCAATATGTTGCGCACTGCCCTTACGGTGGTTATTATCATGTTTGGTATTACTGCGCTTATCGGCATTCTTACCTCTACTGAGGGTATTAGGGTTAAAATGATGAGCAGCTTTACTGAAATGGGTTCAAATACGTTTGGTATTAAGAATTACGGAGCATTGCGCGGCCACGGAGGGCCACGACGCAACCGCAAAATGGAGAATCCCCCCATAACCATTCAACAGGCTAATGAGTTTGTAAAGAATTTTAAGTTCCCTGCCACAGTTTCGGTTTCCAGCATTGCTGATGAATCGGCCATAATAAAATACGAGTCGAAAAAAACCAATCCCAACGTCCGCATTTTTGGTGTTGATGAAAACTACTTAAAGGTTAGCGGACAGAGCATTGCTGAAGGCCGTAATTTCTCTAAAGCCGAGGTAAACAACGGCTCTGATGTAATACTGCTGGGCAAAGATGTGGTAGCTAAAGTGTTTGAACCATATGATACCGTAGTGGGTAAAATGGTAACCATAGGCAATAAGAAGTTTAAAGTGGTGGGCATACTAGGCTCTAAAGGCGCAAGCCAGATAGCCACCGATAACCAGGCTATTATTCCGGTACAAAATGCGCGGTGGAGTTTTCCTGATAACAGCACGTCTTACATCATCAATGTAATGGTAACAAATACGCAGGAAATTGATTTAGCTATTGATGAGGCTACCGGTTTATTGCGCGCTATCAGGAGGTTGCGCTTAAATGATGAAAACGATTTCAGCATTACTAAAAGTGAGCGCCTTGCCGAGCAAATGCTAAGCCAGTTGGTGTACGTTAAAGTGGCAACTATTGTAATAGGCATACTTACGCTTATTGGCGCCGGTATTGGCCTTATGAATATTATGTTAGTGAGCGTTAATGAACGCACCCGCGAAATAGGTATAAGCAAAGCCCTTGGTGCCAACCGCCGTACTATCCGTATTCAGTTTCTTACTGAAGCTATTGTTATTTGCCAGATAGGAGGGGTGCTTGGTATAATATTGGGCATTGCCATAGGTAACCTGGTGGGCTTGTTCCTTAAAACCGGTTTTCTTTTCCCTTATGTTTGGGTAATGGGGGGAATTGTGTTTACCTTTATAGTGGGTCTTGCCGCGGGTATTTACCCTGCAATCAAAGCCTCGGATTTGGACCCGGTTGAGGCCTTGCGTTACGAATAATGTGCTGCTGAATGCAAAAAATACTTAGCTTTTTATTCCTGCTTACGCTCTCCTTTTTTTCTAATGCGCAATCGCCCTTTCAAAACGTTTTAATCGGTAGTTGGGGGTTCCCGAATGAGCCGGCAATTTGTATATCGCCGGTTGATACCAATATTATAACTGCTGCCGCAAATACTGATTTGTTTTACTCTTCAACCGATGGAGGCAAAACATGGAGCATGCTGCAGGCCGATTCAAAGTTTGGTGTGTTTGGCGACCCCTGCCTTGTGGCCGATACCAATGGCGCTTTTCTATATTTCCATTTGGCACAGAACGATACAATAACCATTTGGCCACGTTGGGCTGATCGTATTGTTTGCCAAAAAACAGTGGATGGGGGCAATACCTGGCTGGTAGATACTTTTGCAGGGCTAAACCTGCCTAAGATGCAGGATAAAGAATGGAGTGTAGTTGACCCTGCTCGCAATTATGTTTACACCGCCTGGACGCAGTTTGATTTGTATGGGAGCACAGCAGCACAGGATTCAAGTGTTATCCGTTTCTCTGCTTCGCAGGATGGTGGAACCAGTTGGAGTGCTGCAAAAACAATTGGTGCTTTAGAAGGAGACTGTGTGGATAGTGATAGCACTATCGAAGGTGCAATGCCGGCAGTAGGGCCTAATGGCGAGGTATATCTTGCCTATGCGGTGGATGAAAAAATCTACTTCAATAAATCAACTGACTTTGGAAATACCTGGTTGGGCAGTGAGATTCATGTGGCCGACCAACTGGAGGGGTGGGATTATGAAATAGCCGGCATTTACCGCTGTAACGGCATGCCGGTTTTACATTGCGATTTAAGCGGCGGACCTCATACAGGTACTATCTATTTAAACTGGACCGATAAACAGATAGCAAATGATGCTGATGTGTATTTTGCTAAATCTATTGACGGGGGCGATACCTGGAGCGCCCCGGTGCGTGTAAATGATGACCCTGCCGGTAGCGACAACTTTATGAGTTGGATGACGGTGGACCAAACCAATGGCGATATTTACATAGTGTATTACGATAGAAGAAATCATCCCTCTACTACCTTAACCGATGTTTATATGGCCCGTTCAACAGATGGAGGAAGCAGCTTTTCAAATTTTCGTATAAGCAATACGCCGTTCACAGCACAGGCTGGTATTTTCCATGGAGACTATATCAACCTTTCCGCAGTTAATGGTTGTGTAAGGCCGGTATGGACAAGGCAGGACACCGGCCAAACAAGTATTTGGACAGCCCTTATCAACTTTAAGGATAGCAGTACAGTAGTTAACGGAATAGATAAGCAATCATCTGTTGATGGTAATTGGCGATTAATGAGTGAGAATCCCACTAAGGGAAGCTGTGTAATTGCAGTAGGCGATATAGGCGCTAATGGCACGGTTAGTCTTTTTACTGCTGACGGCCGCTTGGTTTACGAATGGACTAAGGTGGATGCTAAAGGATTTTTAAAGTTCAATTTGGCAGACCTCGGGCTGCCTTCCTCTCTTTATTATTTACGCTGCTCCGACGGTCTTTCCGGTGCGGCGTTTCGTCTGGTTTATTGTAGATAGTGTTCCTCCACTGACCTTAGTCATACAATAATGGTTACTACTGCCCTACCTTTGCTATATGCGCTCATCAGCTGCCTTATTTTTATTGGCATTTTACCTGTTGGTAGCTACCGAAGTGCATCAACTTATGCGCTTACCTCAATTATGGGTGCATTACGTTCATCATAAAACAGAGGGCAACGACAATACCTTTACCGCTTATTTGGTTGAGCATTACGTATTGGAGCAGAATAATGATGAGGATAGCCAGGATGACCGGCAACTGCCCTTTAAGTCAAACGATAATTGTATTACAATAAGTTTATCGGCTTATGAGCCGCCGGTTTTAAGCACTTCCATTCAGTTGGCTTATGTAAGGGTACAAAAGGTTTTCTCGTGGGGTTCATACAACCTTCTAACAGGTTTTTACAAGGGTATTTGGCAGCCGCCCTGCTGTTAAGCTATCTCTGCCCCCTTTTTGTATTATTTATTTTCTTAAAATTTAAAACTAATTATATGAATGCTGTGCATTGGCATCTTATGCTAAATCATTTTCCTATTATAGGTATAATCATCAGTACTGCCTTACTGTTGTGGGGTATTGGTGTAAAACAGAATAACCTTAAAGCAATCGCTTCGGTACTAACCGTGGTGTTTGCAATTATTGCCATAGTGGTTTTTAAAACCGGCGAGCCTGCCGAAGAAGTAGTGGAGAAATTGCCCGGCGTTACTGAAGCAGCTATAGAATTGCATGAAGAAGCAGCAGAACTGGCTATGTGGGCCATTGCTGTTTCAGGTATTGCGGCCTTTATTTCTTTAGTGTTGCATTTTACGCAAAGGCCGCAGGCTGTTCTGCTGTATATTCTAACAGCCCTGCTGGGTTTGTTCAGCACTTTTGCGTTGGTGAGAACAGGCTACTATGGTGGCCAAATAAGGCATACCGAGATTGCAAGCGCCGCTACATCACCGGCGGGCAATCAGGCAACAAGCGCTGAAACTACTGAAGAGGATGACGATTAATTGCTGTTACGTTTATTCGGCGTGCCCGTGAGTTTTCCGGGCACGCTTTTTCTCTTCCTCAAAATATTCCGCATTCTCGTTTACTTTCGGCCTTCAATTAGCCCAACATGAAAAACATCTTCTTTTTTCTTTTCTCTTTTATTGCGTTGGTAAGCCTTGCGCAACCACCACAAAGTTTCAACTACCAGGCTGTTGCACGTAACGGTCAGGGGAATGAAATTGCGAACCAGAATGTATTGGTGCGCTTTACAATCCGCGATGCACAGGCAGGCGGCAACCTGCTCTACCAGGAAACACATGCAAAAACAACCAACCAGTTTGGCTTGTTCACCGCAGCGGTTGGTTCCGGTTCACCCAGTAGTGGCTCACCGGCCTTTACAACTATAAACTGGGGTGCGGGTAACCGTTACTTACAGGTGGAATTAGATGTTACCGGCGTGGGTAACGCCTTTAGCGATATGGGAACAAGCCAATTGTTGAGCGTACCGTATGCTTTGTATGCTGCAAACGGCGGTGGTGGCGGCATTACAGGCCCTACGGGTAGCCAGGGTGTTGCCGGGCCAACGGGAGCCACAGGCCCGCAGGGTGCTAATGGCGCTACCGGCCCGCAAGGCCCAACAGGCATTGGTGTTACGGGCCCTACCGGGCCTACCGGTGCACAGGGTGCAACCGGTGCAGGTGGCGGCGCTACAGGCCCTACCGGTGCAACAGGCCAAAATGGAACACCCGGTGCAACCGGGCCAACAGGCCCACAGGGTATTACCGGCCCAACCGGCAGCGGGGGAGGAACTTCTTTATACAATACTACCACGGTTGATTTTGGAACTTCTCAGCTTTCACTTAGCTACTCCGGTGCTACGGCTTACACTTTAATTCCGGGCCTCAGCAGGTCGGTTACTTTAACAGGGCCGTCCAAAGTTTGGATAACCTCGCAAGGTAGTGCACAGTTAAATGGCTCGGGCACGGTTTACGGCGCTTACAGCATCGGCATTTTGCAGAATGGTTCACTGGTGCCATCGGGCGGTACGGCGTATAACGCTTTACAGGCTTCAGCTGTGGCTAACCCCTTTAACAGTTTCTCGGTTCAAACGCTTTTAACGTTAACGGCCGGTACCTATACCTTCTCTACCGGTGCAAGATACGAGGGCACCGTAAACGGTTACCCGGTTAACATAAGCGGCGGCGCAGGCTCGGCAATGCAGGGTAGTATGATTATACAGGTAATACCGCAGTAATACTTAACTACTTAATAAACAAGGCCCTTTCGCCCCAAGCGAAGGGGCTTTTTTATGACAAAGCTTTTACAACTACCGCTGGCAACGCCCAAGCATTTTTAGCTATCTTTAATTCGGATAACTCTGTGAAGAAAACTCTACTTTTTCTCTTTGCGCTATTATGCCTTCGTACGGCTCTGCAGGCCCATGGCCCTGCAAAGCCTGCAGCTATACAATTTACCGAAAACAAAGGGCAGTGGCATTCTGCTTTTCAATTTAAGGCTCCAATACCTAACGGGCAGCTTTTGTTGGAGAAAAATGCCTTCTACTATTTCCTGTATTCAGGCGATGATGTTTCGCAAATTCATCACCCCGGTGGCAAACAGGTTACCATTCATGGCCATGCTTTCCGCGAGGAGTTTGTAGGCGCTAATCCGCAGCCCAAAATCTTTGCAGAAAACCCTTTTACGCATTATGCCAATTACTACCAGGGCAGCGATCCTAAAAGATGGGCTTCAGGGGTGAAAATTTATGCAAAGGTTCGGTACAAGAACCTGTTTAACGGTATTGATATGCTATTATATAGTAGCGACGAAGAGCGGCTTAAGTATGACTTTGTAGTTGCCCCCGGTGCCGACGTGGCACAAATTAAAATAAGGTTTAATGGTGCCGAAGAGGTAAGCCTTTTAAGCGGCGAGCTTAAAATTAAAACATCCGTTGGGGATATGGTGGAGCAAAAGCCATACGCCTATCAGGAGATAAACGGATTTAAAGTGGAGGTAAAGTGTGATTTTGAGATACAGGGTAACGAGGTTCACTTTGTATTACCCGATGGATACAATGCACAATTGCCTTTGGTAATTGACCCCAACGTGGTATTTTCCTCTTACACAGGTTCAACGGCGGATAACTGGGGTTATACCGCTACTTATGATAACCAGGAGAACATGTACATAGGTGGCTATGTAAATGCCATTGAATTTGGAACCGGTTTGCCGAATGGAGTTTATCCGACTACCGTTGGTGCTTTTCAAACAGTTTGGGCCGGTGGCACAGGTGGGCAAAATGGTAACGGAAACGGTATTGCTTATTCCTGCGATATGGGCATTACGAAATTTAGTGCCGATGGTACGCAACTGTTGTATTCAACTTATATAGGAGGTACGGATAACGAAACACCACATTCCCTGGTAGTTGATGCGCAAAATAACCTTATCATTTACGGGGTAAGTTATTCTTCCGATTATCCTGTTACAGCTAATGCATTTGACCAAACCAACAACACCAACGGTGATATTGTTGTTACCAAGCTAAACGCGGCAGGCACAGCCCTTTTGGGTTCAACTTTTATTGGTGGTACATCTATGGATGGTATCAATTTCGATCCACAGGAGTTCTCTATCGGTAACCTTAAGCGCAACTACGGAGATCAGAATAGAGGAGAAGTAAACGTAGATGCTGCCGGTAATATCTACGTAGCCAGTTGTACCAAATCGGCAGATTTTCCGGTTAGCGCAGGAGCTATTCAAAGCACCAATAACGGAAACCAGGATGGTTGCGCATTTAAATTAAATACAGATTGCTCGCAGTTGCTGTGGTGCACGTACTTAGGCGGTTCAAATGACGATGCCTGCTATTCACTTGATTTAGGGCCGAACGGAACACTATACGTTGCCGGTGGTTCTATGAGCAGTAATTTTCCAACCACTGCAGGCGCCCTGCACACTTCTTATATGGGTGGGCAATACGATGGCTTTATGGCCCTTATTAATGCAACAGGCACGCAACTGCTTAATTCCACCTACATGGGCACTGGTGGAGATGACCAGGTTTATTTTGTAAAACTGGACGCAGCAGGCAATGTTTATTGTGTTGGTCAAACCACGGGCAATTACCCTGTTGTAAACGCCACTTATTCTAACCCCGCAAGCGGACAGTTCATTACCAAACTAAACCCTGCTTTAAACAGTGTTTTCTATTCTACAGTGTTTGGCAACGGTAATGGTTTGCCAAATATTTCGCCAACTGCTTTTTTAGTTGATACCTGCGAAAACATTTACGTTGCCGGATGGGGTAACTCAACCAACAGTATCTTTTCGCAATATGGTTTTCCGGCAAACAATATGTTTAATATGCCGCTAACCTCCGATGCCTATCAAAGCACTACCGATGGCATCGACTTTTATTTTATTGTGCTTTCTAAAAACGCGCAGAACCTTTTATACGGTTCCTACTTTGGCGGTGCGGGTAATGGCGTTAACACAGGTATCGAGCATGTGGATGGCGGCACCAGCCGTTTTGATAAGCGTGGTGTAATTTACGAGGCCATGTGTGCCGGTTGTGGGGGTAATTCACTTACGCCTACCTCACCAGGTGTATGGGCGCCTAATAACATGAGCAGCAATTGTAATGAGTTAGGCTTAAAAATGGCATTTAATTTATCCGGCACCAGTGTTGAATTGCAGGCCTACCCTCGCGCTACAGGCTGTGTGCCGCTAACGGTGCAATTTCAGGGCACTATCAGTAATGCGCAGTCTTTTACCTGGTATTTCGGGGATGGCGGCTCAAGCAGCCAGCAAAACCCGCAACACACATATACTGATACCGGCACCTTTACAGTAATGCTGGTGGGTATTGACTCCAATTCCTGTAACCTATCCGACACGGCCTATATTGACGTGTGGGTGCGTGATGATTCGCTTACGGCTGATTTTCTACCAAACTTACAGGTAGACTGCGACAGCAATAAGGTGTTTCTTACTTCTTCTTCCTACGCTACTACAAGTTATTTCTGGAACCTGGGCGATGGGGCTACTTCCGCTAACGATTCAGTTACACATTATTACCTTAACCCGGGCAATTACAATGTTACATTGATATTGTCCGATACCACCAAGTGTAATTTGCAGGATACCTTTGTTTCGCAGGTGCACATACCGGCAAAAATTAGCGCTAACCTCGCAATTACTGATGCTTATGGATGCCGGCCTTTTACTACCAACTTTAGTACACCATTTACTGTTACGGCGTCTTACCTTTGGGATTTTGGTGATAACACTTCCTCAACGCAAAACAGCGTAACACATACGTTTACAACAGCCGATACTTTTGATATCGTACTGGTTGTTACTGATTCTACCTCATGCAACATTGCCGATACAGCCTACAGTACCGTAACTGTAATTGATTCTTCTGCTGATGCATCCTTTAACTTCAATCGCACATTTTATGGCTGCGACTCTGTGGAGGTGTTTGTATGGTCCACCTATAATGGAGAAGATGGTGAGCTATGGGATTTTGGCGATGGCACACAAGCCACCTCAGATTCTGTATCGCATATGTATACCACTGCTGGCACATACACCATAACACACTACCTTACGGATTTACAACAGGTATGCCACCCGGTAGATACGGAGCAAATAGCGATAAGCCTGTTACCACTTAATATCTCCATAACTATTCCTGATACAGGTGGGTGTTTGCCTTTTACGGCTGAGTTTATTGGTAACTCAGCTTTGCTGAGTACTGATTTTACCTGGTATTTCGGCGATGGCGCCTCGGGAACGGGCGATACGGCCTTTCATACCTACAATGGCCTTGGCACCTTTAGTGTTACTGTTGTAGCAATAGATACAAACGCCTGTGTTGGGGCTGACTCTGCTTTTGGGCAGATAACGGTGATTGACGATTTTGTTTCGGCAGCTTTCGGTTTAAATATTTTAAATGATTGCGATTCAAACCTGGTAGTTGATTTGCCAAATCAATCGGTGAATGCAGTAAGTTATCAATGGGATTTCGGGGATGGCACCTCTTCCACGCAGCAAAATGAATCGCACACTTACACTATGCCGGGTACTTATAATATTACCCTGGTAGCGGTTGACACAAGTCGCTGCCATCCTATTGATTCGGTTACCAGGCCCGTTACCTTACTGCCTAATGTAGTGTTAGACTTTACAGTTAATGATGTGTGCCTTGGTTCTCCGGTGCAATTCAACAACCTAAGCAATCCGGCAGCGCAGTTTTTTTGGGCCTTTGGTGATAACAGCAATTCAACGCAGTACTCGCCTTCGCACAACTATTCAATAAATGGTGTTTACAGCGTTCGGCTGATTATAGTGGATTCCACCACCTGCGATGTGCGCGATACCCTCGTGAAAGATGTAGTTGTCTACGCCCAGCCATTGGCTTCTTTCACTACACCCGGCGATTCGTTCAAATTTGAAAACCCGGTAGATTTCATCAATAAGAGTTTATTCTACGATTACCTGCTGTGGAGCTTTGGTGATGGGGATACCTCTACCGAAGAGAACCCAACCCATGCATACGAAAGCATTTATGCTATGACGGTATGCTTGCGGGCATACAATGATGTTTGTGCCGATACCTTCTGCAAAAATATCTTCATTACTTACGATGGACTTCTAGGTGTACCTAATGCGTTCTCTCCTAATGGCGATGGTATAAATGATGTAATACGCTTAGAGGGCCGGGGCATAGTGGAACTCACTTTCCGCATTTTTAACCGATGGGGGGAGAAGGTATTTGAAACACACGACCAGAGTATAGGTTGGGATGGAACCTATAAAGGCGAGCTGCAAGAGATGGAAGTTTACACCTACGCAGTGGAAGCCACACTTATTAACGGGCAAAAGGTTCCTCTTAAAGGCAACATAACATTGGTAAGATGATGAACTGCCATAACATAGCATGCTGTTTATCGCTGGTTGCCGCAAAAGGTAAAGCCCGGGCAGTAAGCCTGTTGTTGGCGGCTTTCTATTTCACGTCTACAGCACAGGATGTGCACTTCACTCAATTCTTTACAAACCCCCTGGCGGTTAATCCCGGGCAAACAGGGTATTACGAAGGTAACTATCGCATTGGCATTAACGCGCGCATGCAATGGCCGTGGGCTATAAGCAACAAAGTGTACAATTACCATACTGAAGCACCTTATGTAGACTTCTCATTCGGCGAGCGAAAAATTAAAGTGGGCTGGTTTGGTGTTGGTTTTAATTTTTTAAATGACGAAGCTGGTGATGGCCGCTTAACTTATCGCCGCTTTGGTTTAAGCGGTGCCTACCACCAGGCTTTTGATAAGGACCATCGCTATGTACTATCGGTGGGTGCAGGCGTGCATTACATTATTCGCTCTATAGATTTTTCAAAACTATACTTCAACAATCAGTGGGTGGATGATTTTGGGTTTAATCTTTCTGCTGCAAACGGAGAACCATTGCAGCGCGAAAGTTTTAGTATGGTGGACCTTAGCGCCGGGCTAAATATGAATGCGCATGTTCATGAACAGGTTAACCTGGAATTTGGCTTTGCTATGATGCATATTAACCGGCCCAGGCATTCCTTTTTAGGTACACAGGAGAGGTTGGGTTTTAGGTACCAGGCTAATTTTGGTGCTACTTATTATATCAATGAACGTTTGGATTTAAACCTGCACGCTTATTACACCTACGAAAAAAAGGCAAGTGAGGTAACCCTTGGCAGTATGTTGGGTTATGGTTTTTACAATGGACACAGGGGATACGTTGAGCACACCATTTATGGTGGTTTATATTACCGCATTAAGGATGCTTTGGCTCCTCTTGTTGGCTATCAGTTCCGCAAAACGCGGCTGCTGTTGAGTTATGACGTCACTCTATCTAAATTAATGACGCCGGGCAGAGCCAATGGCGGCCCCGAAATTTCTTTTGTGCATATCGGCAGTTGGCAACGCGAGTATGGTGGCAAAAAAGTTTTCTGCCCCAGCTTTAAACGCTAAGCAGCCTTATGAGGCTACGCTTAGCTACCGGTAGCATAGTTTCCGGTAAAGGGTAGCTCTGCTTAAACTCTACTGCGTACACGGCAGGGTTAGGTAGCCCGCTGTTTTGGGCAATCAGTTTATACTTTACACTCTCATAACTCTGTGTAATGCTGATGTCGTAATCAAAAAGAAAACGTGTTTGCATACCCCGGAATTTTTCCTGCACGTTTTCAAAAATGGTAATGCCATAATAATACACGCCCACTACACGCCGCGGAAAATCAGAGAGAAAGAAATAGCCCTCCTCCTTACGCAGTGGTATTATTCCTATCGGAAAAACCTCAATTTGCTCTTCCACCTCTTCATATATTTCTTTGCCCCAATCCAGTCGTTTCTCCATTTCAGGCAAGGCAAACGCAACAATGTCATCTATCTCGCCCAGTAGTTCGTGGTCCTCAAACATCTGGTGGTACTCAATCTTAAACTTTTCAAAATCCAGTTTCGAAATCTCTTTCGGAAATCCCCTTGCTACGCTTTGCTTGGTTTCTTTAAACAGTTGCAGGTTGCGGTAGTGTTCAACCAGCTCGGCCAGTTTGGGGTAAAGCTTCCGCTGGTCAAAGTTTTTTCCAACTTCCTGCAGGTAGGCCAGCAACAGGTATTTTTTATACTCAAAATCTATGCGGCCTTCGGTCAACCAGTTATGATCAAGTGCTGCCATAAACTCTTTATTAGAATAAACGGAAATTACATACTTAAGTTGTTACCTGGTAGTCAAAATTAACGGGGGAATAAAGGGCATTGTATGGCCGTTGTGGATATCCGTTGGTTTAAAATGCGCCCTTAATACAAAACACAATTAAGTTTGCAGGTATGAGCTATAAAAAAGTTACGGCAGAAGACATTTCCTTCTTCGGTTCGGTGGTTGGAGATGAATATGTTTTCACGGATTTCGCCGCCATCGATAAGTATAGTCGCGATGAAACGGATGGTGTAGCCTTTCCGCCTGAGGTAGTGCTTAAGCCCGCCAATACGCAGGAGATAAGCGCTGTTATGAAATACTGTAACAGCAGGCTCATACCCGTTTCTCCCCGCGCAGCCGGTACCGGTCTAAGCGCTAATAGCCTTTGCATTAAAGGGGGAGTTATGTTGCTTACTGACCGCCTGAATAAAATACTGGAAATTGACGAACGCAACCTGCAGGTTACTACCGAACCCGGAGTGATAACTGAAGCGCTGCAAAACACACTACAAGCAAAAGGGTTGTTTTACCCTGTAGACCCCAGTAGCCGCGGAAGTTGCTTTATAGGAGGCAACGTAGCCTGCAACAGCGGCGGACCAAGAGCAGTTAAGTATGGCGTTGTAAAAGATTTTGTATTGAACCTGGAAGTAGTTTTACCTAATGGCGAAGTGATATGGACAGGGGCTAACACCCTCAAAAATTCTACCGGTTACAACTTAACGCAGTTGTTAGTGGGTAGCGAAGGCACCCTTGGTATAGTAACCAAAATTGTGCTGAAACTTTTGCCTTATCCTCAGTTTAATAATGTAATGCTGGCCCCTTTTAAAAGTATGGACGACGCCAGCGCGGCAGTAAGCGCTGTCTTTCGCGCGGGTATAGTGCCAAGCTGCATTGAGTTTATGGAGCGCGACGCAGTTACATACGTAATGAACTTTTTAGGCGATGTAAACATTCCGCTGGCAGATGATACGCAGGCCACACTTTTAATTGAGGTGGACGGTAATGATTTGGATACCATTCAAAAAGATTGCGAAAGAATTTATGAGGTGCTGTCCGGTTTTGAGGTAGGCGAAATTCTGTTTGCTGATAACGAAGCGCAGAAGACAGACTTGTGGCGCATGCGCCGTAACATAGCCTATGCGGTTAAAAAGACCAACGTAACTGTGGAGGAAGACACGGTAGTGCCCCGTGCAGATTTGCCTGTACTGCTAAAGCATATTAAAGAAGTTGGCGCTAAATACAATTTCCGTTCGGTTTGCTATGGCCATGCCGGTGACGGAAATGTACATGTTCGCATACTTAAGGACGAGCTAACTGATGAATACTGGAAAACTGAGGTGCCTAAAGGCATACGCGAAATTTTTGAAAAGGTGGTGGAGTTAAAAGGAACAATATCCGGCGAGCACGGTATAGGGTGGATACAGATACCTTATATGGAGATTAAATTCCGCGAAATGCAGATGCAGCTGATGCGGGATATAAAGAAGGTCTTCGATCCGAACAACATCCTTAATCCCGGCAAAATTTTCGGGTAGCTTTTTAGAGTTATTTTTTATTTATTTGAACCATAATTAGATTTAAGAAAAACTAACTTATGAGAAACCTCCTCTACTTGTTTTTGGGTATTGCTCTTATCGCCGGCTTCAACTCGTGCAAAAAGTGCAATGAGTGTACGCTTATGTGCCAAAACTGTACCCAGGGCGGATTTGTTTCAACCATATGCCGTAACGATTACTATTCAGATGCGGAATACCAGGCAGCGGTTAGTTCGGCTATCGCCGGTGGCAGCACTTGTGCTGCCGCAAACGAAACTGATAAGGTTTGCAATTCAGGCCTGTTTTTCAGAACGCTACAGAGCGCTGAAATAACACAGCGCGAGAATTCAGGCTGGAAGTGCGACTAAACCACTTGGTTTAACGCCTTATCCGCGCTAACAAAAATTATAGCGTCCTGAAATAACTTTACTATATCTTCGTTAGTCGAAGCGGTAATATTTCAGCGCATGATTAAAAAGTTATTGTTTTTTATAGTCTTCGTCTCTGTGGGCACAATTGTATTTGCCCAGGATGATGAATTGCCACCACCCTCAAGTAAACCCGACCAGCGTAAGGAGAACCCCAACCTGCCGCCAAAGGACAATGATTTTCAGGGTTTTAAAGCCAAGAAGAAAGTTGATCTTTCCAAGTTTATTATTGAACCCAACTTTAACCTTTCCATAGGCCAGGGCCGTATTGATTTTGGCCTTAGCCCCTATGTAGGCTACCAGATTTGGGCCCCCACAAAGGGAACACCAGGCAGCGGTTTATATGCAGGTGGCGGCTTAACCTATTTCTATTCAGGTTTTCGCAATATCGGTTTTACTGACCCTAGCGGCGGGCGGGTTTACTACGCCAATGCTAACTGGCATACGTTCGGTGGCGGGGCCTTTTTGCAGTACAATGTTTGGAGAGGCTTTTTTGTTCGCACAAAGTTTGAAGTGTTGCATCGCAGGTTAGATGACTTTTATAATGGCGGTGTTTATGTGCAGATGTTACCTAATAACAATTACAAGGTTATTATCCCTAAAGTAGATAAAACCATACCTGCGCTTCTTGTAGGGGCGGGTTACAATCTACTGCAAAGCAAAAACTTCTTTTTCCCGTTAATGATTTCTTATAACGTGTTGCATTCGGTTACTGATAAAAATTACAGCCTTTATCCGCGCGGGCTTGTGGTGCAGCTAGGGTTTATAAATATCTTCTAACAAAAAAGGCATCCCGGTAAAGGATGCCTCTTTTGTTTTAGCGTTATGCGGCTTTATCTGCTTATTACCAATTGCTTCGTTAACTGTTTTTCCCCGCTTTTTATCTGCAGGTAATAAACGCCTGACGAAAGGTTTGCCGTATGTAGAGTATAAACGTTAGCTGAACCGTTACTAACTTCAAGCACCTTTTGCCCAATAATATCGGTTATGCTTATGGCAGTTAACGCTGCATTGCTGCTAACTGTTACTGCATCATTGGCCGGGTTAGGGTAAACGCTGCAGTTAAACAGCCCTGATATCTCCTGTATGCCTACTGATTGATTTACCTGCACCGTTGTGGTTTGCTGGCAACCGCTATTGTCAGTTATGGTAGCGGTGTAGCTGCCTGCTGTTAAGTTACTGGCGGTATTGCCCGTTTGGCCGTTGCTCCAGCTAACGGTATAAGGCGATGCGCCACCGCTGATATTGGTTACGGAAGCGCTGCCATTGGCCTGACCCGGTGCAGCATCAGTGCTTGACGTGCTGAATTGTATTAAAGTAGAGCCTACAGTAACAGTAACCGGTGTGCGCTGCGAAAGGCAATCCTGTTCTCTCACCTCCCAGTCATAAAAGAAGTAGTAACGCGTTGCTGCGTTGTTGGCGTTGTTGCCATAAATACTGATAATGCCGTTGCCATCGGTATAAGGGTAAGTTGCCCCTGCATCGTTGCGGTACAGGTTTACGGTATCACCCGTGCCTAACTGGTATGTACCAGGTACCATGTCAAGGTTCAGCGTTATTCTGCTTCCGCCATTAGGGCAAAAAACATTGCGGCTTGCTATGAACGCTCCTGACGAATCGCGCTGGATAATGGTGCGATAGCCATCGCCTTGTGCGTAAACAAACACGCTTTCCAGTCGGCAGTTTTTAAACACCCTGAAACGCAAGGTGCGCGATGTATTGGTAAAGTTAGAACCTGTGCCAATGGTATTATCGGCCGGGCCAACATTATAAACCGCTTGCGGCACAACCTCCTCAGCAGCATAGGTAGTATTGCTGTTTAGGTAAGGCGTTGTAAACGGATTTCCGCTGCCTGCAAGATTACCGTTGTTATCGTACCAGTTTACGGTGTTAACGGTAGATGCAGTTAATACAAATGAATCGGGATGACAACCATTAATACTTGCAACGGCCGGGCCGGCCGGCTTAGTTACTATTATATAGTTGGTTTTAGTAACTGTACTTGGCCCAAAGCTGTTGGTTGAAGTAAGCGTAACGGAGTAAGTGCCGCTGGTAACATAAATGTGTGTTGGGTGCTGATCGGTTGATGAAGTGCCGTCACCAAAATCCCACTGCCATGATGTTACACCGCCTGTTGTAAGGTCTGTAAAATGGATAAGGCCCGAACAACTTTCAGTAACATCGGCCTTAAAGTTGGCCGTTGGTGCAGTGGTTGGCGCAATGCAACTCCAAAGCATCGTAAAGCCTGCTGCGTTTGTGTTGTTGTCGGAGTTTTGTCTAACTGTTACGGATGGCCCGGAAGAAGTAATAGCGGTAGGTAAGGTTGTGCCTGTATAGGAGCCTATAACCGGGCTGGAGGTATTAGGCCCGTCATAAACATAAACGTAATCATAGTCTTGCTCCATATTAAACTGCGTAAAGTTTAAAGTAACCTTGGCAGCGCCGTATGGAGAAATGGTAACGGTGGAGTTAGAGTTATCTGAATAATTACCGCTTACACCACCATCATCGTAAACAGTACCTGTGCAGGCAGTTTGTTGCTGGTAAGTGCCGCTGTGTGGCATTACCACAACGCATGGGTTAGATGAGTTAATGCTGATAGGTGAAGAAGTGGTGCTATCGATACCACATGCACCGCCATCGGCAACCAGCTTAACGGTGTAATTGCCGTATGAAGTATATACGTGCGTTGGGTTTTGTGCGGTGGAGGTCGCTCCATCACCAAAATCCCAACTGTAGGATGAGCCGTTGCTCGTTGTATTCGCAAATGAAACAGTGAGCGGTACAATACATCCGCTGGAAGGGTTAGGTGTAAACTCAGGATGCACGCCAAAGGTGAACGGGTCGCCAACACCTACTGCATACCATGCATTGGTTACGGCAGTAGCCTCGGGCGAGCAACCACCGAACAAATCGTTAGCCGATTGAATGCTGTAGAAGCGGGCATCTTCATAATCAGCGCTGCTGGTTAAGTAATACACCATTGTTCTCCATGCAATTTGAGTTGCCTTGTGCCTGCCGATACCGATAACGTTGTAAGCGTCACCAAGGTCGTTAGTGCCGCTGCCACCTTCTGATAAACGGTAGTACCAGTGATTCTGCACATTACTGTTGGTGTGTACGCCACCATTATCTGCTGTGCCGGTATACCAATAGGTGCCTCCATAAGTATCGGGGTCGCCTTTTGAATTCGGGTTTTGCATACTGCGCAGGCTAACACCTATATCTTCACCTATTAACCAGTTGCCAACAGTAGAGTCGGCGTACCATTCAACGGCAGTTCCGAAAATATCGCTGAACGATTCATTCAATGCTCCTGATTCATCCTGGTAATCGAGGTTAGCTGTGTATTGGTCTAACCCGTGCGATATTTCATGACCTGTTATGTCCAAAGAAGTTAGCGGATCATAGGCTCCGCTGCCATCGCCAAAGTTCATGCTCTGTCCATCCCAAAATGCGTTTACATAGTTTTGGTCGTAGTGCACGTAAAGCGTTAAACGAAAGCCGTTATTATCAATGGAATTGCGCCCCATGCTTTGGTAAAAATCATAGGTCATTTCGCCGCCGTAGTGTGCGTCTGCAGCGTATTGATCCAAAGCGGCATTGGTATTATTCCAAAAGTTATCAGTATCAGTAAAGTCAACAGCAGCATTGTGGCTGGTGCCGGTTTGCATATTCAGGGTGCGTATGCCTTGCCCGCGACCTGTTTCGCGCAGGCGGTAGCTGGTCCCGGTGTTATCGCCAACAATATCGCGCTGTCCGCGGTAAACTGTTATTCCTACTCCGGTTTCATCAATATGTTGTAGAAGCGGTAGAGTTGTAATCACCTTGCCTGTCTGCGCATCTACATAAACAAAATCACGGCTAACAGGTTGGTGGGCATAAATGTCAAACTTCCATGCCAGGCGAAAGTCATTTCCTTTTTTATCTCCGGCCTGTATAATTTCCAGTTGCCCTTTCGGAAAATACGAGGCATTTGCATTTCCCGTTTCCTGTTTCAGGTATTGGTTCTCTTCCATCAACTCCCACTTATAAGTAGTGGCATGCACGGCATCCAGCGCAGCAGCCAGGGCATCACTTTCCGAAACACCGGCTGTTGTTCCAACGCCAATGTTTTTAAAAATGTAGCCGTTGTACTTTTTTACTTTGCCGGCTTCTGTGTGCAATAGAAATACGCCGTTGTGCACCGGTATGTTGTTAACCAACAACTGGTAACGCTTATGTTGCCAGCCTAACTGGTCAGTTTCTGAACCTGTTAGTTGAAAGGAATAAGTAGAAGGCAGGCGGAAACGTTTTGTAAGAAGGCTTAAAAACTCAGCTTCAGCAGGCTCCACGCCTTTACGGAACTCAACATAGGCGGGAATTATATTATCCTGCTTAATCCAGATGGTTTGAGCGCCTGCCCAAACATCGCTGGCGGCTTTGCCGGTAAGCCGGGTGCCACTTGTATTTTTGTGCGCAGCAAAAAGAGTAAGTGCGCCCATAAGCGCAGCCAGCGTAAATACTTTTTTCATTAGATGGTTTTGTTAAAACGAAGCCAATATATTCGATAATATGAAAATAACCGCTCCGGCTATATACCCCATACCAAATAGGTTAAATGCAGTTTTTGAGCGGTAAACGTTTTCAGGTTTTACCGTTTGATAACCAAGGGCTTTGTTGTGGTTTTTTCGGTGGTTTTAAGCGAAATGTAATATAGTCCCTCGGGCAAGCTGCTAACTTCAATTTGCCATGCATTTTCCTTGGGTGGCGAAGTATAGCTGGCAAGGGTGCGCCCCAAAATGTCTGATAGGGTTAACTCCGCTTCACGTTGCAGATTGGTAAGTACTGAAATTTTGTTATCCGCCGGGTTCGGAAGGACAAGGAAACTGTAATCCTCCATTTCAATCATGCCGGCAATAAGCCCGACTGTAACTGAAGATATTATTTGGCATCCGTTGACATCTGTTACCGTGGCGGTGTAGACGCCAGCGGCCAGGTCATATAAACTATCCGCCACGGCACCGTTGCTCCATTGAACTGTATAAGGAGCTACGCCCCCGCCCAGATCATATACATAAGCTGTACCGTCATTAACAGGCTCATGGGCGGGAGTAGCCAGTAGCAAACAATATAGTGGCGGCGGTTGAGAAACCAATACTGATGCATAACCTGTGCATCCTGCTGAGTCGGTAACTGTGATGTTGTATGTATTTGCGGATAGATTTGCTGCACTATTGCCGGAACTAACTGATGGAACCCATGAGAAGCTATAAGGGGGCTGCCCTCCGGCGGGTAAAAGCGAAATACTTCCTGTTGGGGAGCCGTTGCAACTTATATCGGTTGATGAATAAGAAACAGGGTAAGTGGACACATTAATAATCACGGTATCACTTCCATCGCAGGCATTACTGAATAACTGGAAAAGATAGACAGTAGTATCGTTAGGAGTAACCATAACGCTTGAACCGGTTCCCAAAGGTAAATGGTCGGTTAGATTTTGCCAATTATAAGTTAAACCACCTGGTGCTGTGCCTGAAACAGTTGCAGTCAGATTAACAGCAGTTGGTTTGCAAAAGTCAGTATCAGTTGGGTTAACTGTAAACGCAATTGTTGTGTCAAGCGAAAATGCAGAAACTGCAGTATTGCTACAGCCATTGGTATTAACAACAGTTGCCTGAAAAGTTTGCGAAGTTTGAGGTTGCACACTGGCAGCGCCTGGGCCGGTTACGCTTAATGCATTAACTCCTGAGTCCGGATCCCAGCTAACGAATTGTGCGGTAAGGTTTTTACGGCAAATACTGAAGCGGGTGTTTGGCCTTGTATAGGTGCTTAGCGGGGTATTGGTAAAACCACATTGAGGGTAATTGCCTTTACTATAATAGGTTGCGTGAAAGGGTGTTGCACTTACCTGCATTTTTCCGTTCAAATCCTGCACAGGTGTATTGCTGCATACTTCTACTACCAGGTTGGTGGTACCGTCCCAATTGTATGGATAATCAAACGTGAAATTTTGCCAACCTGTATTGTGTATGTAAACTGTTTTGGGATTATATACAGTAATTAGATTATCCGTCCATTTCGTTAAACCTGTATCTGTAGTACACCCGATTTTAATTTCAAAATTGTTCAGCGAATCATTTTGCGTATTTATTTGAGCCAGATAAAAGCTTATTGACTGAACTTGCCCTCGCGCGCCAATTTCATCATGATGGTATAAAAACTGATGTCGCGATGAATAGAAAAAATGACCAAACACAGTTGGGTATTGTGTAGGTGAGCCTGAGGGCGATAATAATAGCCCGTAACCAACCTGTAGATTCGTTAGTGTGCCGCTATCAGGTACTGCGCTAACTGAGCATGATGGGTTTTCTTCGTACAAATTCAAGTGCACGGTTTGATTCTTACAGGCATGTAAAGGGTCCGCTGTCAGGTTTAATCCATGCCCGGTGCCGGTAACAATAATCTCAATGCTATCCCGTAAGCGGCATCCGTTTGCTGCGTTTATTTCTACTGTATAAGTTGTTGAATTAATAGGTTTGGCTACGGGGTTTTGCATAGTATCAGCACCGGTAAAACCTAAAGAATCAAACAGCGAAGATGCAGGCTGCCATTGAAAGGTATATGGGCCGTAGGCACTATCCAGCTGCAATTGCATAAATACGTTTTGGTAACTGCACACTGTATCCGGGGCCACTATCCCGTGAGCTATGGTTTGGGCAACGCCAATTGTAACGGAATCTGTACCGCAATCAGATTGATAGGTGTATGCCTGTGTTGTTAAGGGAGATACCCAGGTTTCGCTGGTATTAGCACTTGTTACAGCATTATTGCCGGTTGATGGTTCCCAAACAGGATTTGAGCCACCCAGGCCTTGCAACAAAACGGCTTGGCCGCAATAAACGGGTGAAGATGTTTTAATACTAACACCTTGCCCCACACAAATAGTATAAGGTTTAAAGCTCATTCCGTTTACGGGGCAGTCGTTGTTTTTTGCGGTAACTGTAAAATTATAACAACCGGTGTCGGCAATTTGCGGCTGCCATTGAAAATGAGCATTAACTGAAGAGCCTGAATTTATCTGGGTGAATTGAATACCGGGAAATATAAGCGCTGCATTGGTGTTTAAGCTAAGGGCGAGAGAGCCTGTTTGTGTAACAGGTACATCAAAATTCAACAGAGTTCCGGGACATGCCTGAACTGTGGCGCTGTCTTTTAAATATCCGCCGCTTACATTCACAAAATCACCAATTACAGGCTTGCTATCTGCGCCCTGTAAAATGGTAAACTGGCAATCGCGCATTGAAGTGCCCACTAATACACCGTTTCTGTACTCTGAAATTCTGAAAGCTACCACGTCATTCTCCTGGTAGGCGGGTACAAACTCAAATTGGCCATTAGTAGTGTTGAAGTAAAATGAATTAGGAGGAGCAGTTCTTACAGGGCAATTAACGGTGTATCCCGCGGTAAAATTAATGTTCTGATAAGGTAAGTTAAATCCGTTTTGAGGATGGATAAGTTCATATACCAGCGAGTCGCCATCCGGGTCATAGGCAGCTGCATTATAAGTGCAGTTACTGCCTACCCAAAATAAAGGAAGAGGAACATTGGTAAATTGAGCCGAGTTGTTGCTATATGGAGCACCGGTTAATGGATCAATGCCGTTTTGTATAATGCAAGAGATAGCATTTTCTTCCGCCCCCGGATTTGAAATGTTGTTTATTCCGCTGTTGCGGCAGCAGTCATTAACACCCAGCGTTATTGTACCACATGCTTGTGGCACCAGTATCGTGTTGGAATAAGTGTAAATCTGCACCCCCGGGTAAGGAGGATTGCTTCCCGTAATGCTCCACACGCAAGCATTGATCATTTGTTGTTGCGTGCATATATCTACTATTTCTGTTCCATTTGCGGGTATGGCATTTATATCAAGCGGTAAGTTGTATTGTGTAGTTAGTCCACTGCAGCCGGTGGCCGAAACCTGCAGGCTTAAAGAAGTGGGTGCTATGGTGGCAGGCCCTTGGAAGGAGTTGTCCCAACAACTACGGTAAAAGTGCACAATTACTTTGTACTGCATATTGTTTCCGGAAGGGCCAAGGCAGATGTACTGTATGTCCTTACCCCAACTATGGGTGGCAAAGACACTAAACACCATTGTGAAAAAAGTAAGGCAAAGCGCTACACGGATAAATACATAGCGAAGCATGTCCACAGGTTTGAGTTCCACCAAAGCTATAAAATATTCTCTTTAGCCTATACGGGGCCTGTTCATCCGTACAAACAAAAAAAGGAACGGCCAGCCGTCCCTTTTTTTGTTTGTTGTTTAGTAATTAGTGTTGTATAACTAATTGTTTTACTGACTTTTTACCGTTTGAAATCAATTCAACATAATATACCCCTGCGGCTAAATAGGAAATCTGAATTTTTATTGATGTCTGTGTGGCAAGTGCCTTTGTTTGCAAAAGGCTTTGTCCTAATACATTGCTTACGTTTATAACAGCCTCCGTGCTAAGGTTTATTGAAAGGGTAACTTCCTCACTTGCAGGGTTAGGTAAAAGAGTGAAACTTAAGTCACTATTTAACTCGTTTACTCCTACCGATTCGTTCACTGTTAAGCTGCTTACTTTTTCGCAACCGTTTGCATCAGTTATAGTAACTGAATAAGTGCCTGCTGCCAGGTTAGTTGCAGTATTGCCCGAAAGCCCGTTGGACCATTGAACACTATATGGCGCAATACCGCCGCTTAGATTGTTTACTGATGCTGTACCGTTGCTGCTTCCGGATGTTGCATCGGTAGTTGCTGTTGTGTAAGTAACTTCGGTTGGTTCAGTAACGCCAATAATAATGGTGGACGTGCAGTTATGGCTATCCGTAACGGTTAGTTGATAATTCCCAGCTGCAACATTACTTAACTGTGCTGCGGTGGTGCCGTTGTTCCAGTTATAGCTGTATGCAGGTGTTCCTCCGGTAATGCTTGTTGAAATAAATCCGGTGCTATCGCCAAAGCATGCAACGTTGGTCCCCATAAAGCTGATGTTGAGTGCATCAGGTTGTGTAAGCGTTACGCTGGTAGTGGCCGTGCAATTGTTGGCATCAGTTATGGTAGCATAGTAAGTGCCTGCCGCCAGGTTATTGTTGATAGCAGAACTTGCTCCGTTGCTCCATACGTAAGTGTATCCTGCCGTGCCTCCGGTCACATTAAGCATTGCGCTGCCGTTATTATCCCCATTGCATAAAGGATATGTAGCACCGGTAGCAACAGTTAAACCGGATGGTTCATTAATAGTAAAGCTGGCGGAGGTTACACAGTTATTGCCGTCAGTAACTGATACAGTATAGGTTCCGGGCACAAGATTAGCGGCTACCGAATCCGTGTTGCCGTTGCTCCATACAAAAGTATAGGGTGCTGTACCGCTAACTATACTTACATGTGCACTGCCGGTGTTTCCTCCGTTGCATAAAACATCGGCAAAAGATGCAGCAACACTAACGCCACCATTGGTGCCTACTGTTCCCACTGCTGTAGCGCTGCAATTATTAGCATCGGTAACCGTAAGGGTATATTGTCCGGCTGTTAAACCGGTAATTGAAGAAGTTGTTGCTGCGTTGTTCCATAAATAGGTATAAGCGGACGTGCCGCCGCTTACAGTGGCTGCTAAAGAACCATCATTACCGCTACAACCTGCATCAGTTCCTGTAGCGCTAGCACTTAGTGCGGCAGGTTCGGTAATAGTTATGGCAGCCGTTGCAGAGCAGCCATTTACATCCGTAACTGATACGGTATAACTGCCTGCTGCCAGATTGCTGGCTATACCACTCGTTGCACCGTTACTCCAGCTATAGTTATATGGCGAGGTGCCCGCATTGATAATTACTGAAGCGCTACCTGAGTTACCGCCATTACACAGCGCATTGTTAGTAGAAGTACTGAAGGTAATACTTCCACTACTGTTAACAATAGCGGAGGCAGTACTTGTGCAATTGTTGGCATCAGATATGGTAACCGTATAAGTTCCGGAGGTTAAGTTGCTTAGGTTTTGTGCAGTTGAACCGTTGCTCCAGTTGTAAGTATAGGTACCCGTGCCGCCGGAGGTCTGTAAGGTTATTCCTCCGTTTGCTGCAGTGCAAATATTGTTTGTTGCTGATGCAAGCGCGGCGATAGCGGCCGGTTCAGTTATAGTTGCCGCTGCGGTAGTTGAACATCCGTTGGCGTCTGTCACAGAAACGCTGTAAGTGCCAGCGGCCAGGTTATTGAGGCTAGCTGTATTGCCGCTGTTGCTCCAGTTATACGTATAAGGCGCGGTGCCCGATGTAGGCTGAACCGTGACGCTTCCGCTATTGCCTGAGTGGCATAGTACATTGCTGCCGGTAGCCGTTGCGCTTATTGAGCCTGTTGATGCAATTGATGCATTGGCAGTAGCGGTGCAATTGTTGGCATCAGTAACGGTTACGGCATAGGTGCCTGCAGCCTGGTTGCTTAAAGTAGCCCCGGTGCTGCCGTTGCTCCAGTTATAAGTGTATGATGGACTGCCACCATTTACCTGCAAACCCACCGAGCCGTTAGCGGCAGTGCAGGTTGCACTTACCGGGGTAAGCTGAAGGATTAAGGCTGTTGGTTGGGTAATGGTTACAGATGCTGAAACTGAGCAGCCATTTACATCGCTTGCAGTTACATTATACGTACCTGCCGCTATGTTGCTAATGCTGGCGGATGTTGCCCCATTGCTCCAGGTGTAGGAGTAAGGCAGCGTACCACCGCTTACACTTACGTTTGCACTGCCATTGCTGCTACCATTGCATAATGGGTTGGTGCCGGCTGTTGAGCCAAGCAATGTGTTATTGGTTAATGTAACTGTTGCGCTGCTTGCAACAGTGCAGCTATTGGCATCAGTAACGGTTAAGCTGTAGGTGCCTGCCTGCACGTTGTTTAAGTTCGCAGAATTTAATCCTGTGCTCCAGTGATAAGATAAAGAGCCGGTACCGCCACTGGCCAGTGCTGTAATGCTACCGTTGGCAGCAGTGCAAACGGCAGCCGTAGGCGTGGTAGCAACTGTAATAGCTGAGGGTGCCGTTAGTGTATGCGTTGTTATTGTAGTGCAGTTGTTCTGGTCGGTAGTGGTTACACTATACGTACCTGCTGCAAGGTTTGTTTTTGCAGCGCCACTCCCTAAACCGCCGCTCCAGTTGTAGCTATAGGTTCCGGTTCCTCCGGTGCTTGCTAAAGTTATGCTGCCGTTAGAGTTGTAAGAACAACTTGGATTTGTTTTAGAACTACTTGTGGACAGGGCAGCAGGCTGGGTAACTGTTTTTGTAACAGTTGAGGTGCAGCTATTGGCATCAGTAATAGTAACGGTGTAACTGCCGGCTGAAAGGTTGGTTCTTCCGGGCGTGGTAATACCACTACCCCAGTTATAAGTGTACGGTGAAGTGCCACCACTAACGTTAGCTGCCAGAGTCCCGTTGTTGCCACCATTACAGCTTACATTAGTTAAGGTGTACAATGGTGAGATAGCTGTTGGCTGCGTAACCGTTTTTGTAGCCGTTGCCGTACATCCTTTGCTATCTGTTACGGTTACCGTATAAGTGCCTGCGGCAATGTTTGTTAGTGAAGCGGTGGTTTGTCCGCTGCTCCAGTTATAAGTATAGTTGGGCGTGCCTGTTAAAACACTTACCGACGCATTACCATTATTGCCTGCATTACAACTTACATTAGTTGAAGTTGCGCTAACGGTTACTGCCGGGTTAACAGTAAGGGTAGCAGGCGTGCGTAACGAAATACAATCCTGTTCCTTAACCTCCCAATCGTAAAAGAAGTAGTAATAGGTTTCGGAACCTGCTCCGGCATTATTGCCAAAAATACTTACCATGCCGTTTGCGTCGTTATAGGGGTATGCTGCATTGGAACTATTGCGGTATAAATACATGGTATCGCGCAGGCCAAGCTCATAAGCGCCGCCCGGTATTAAATCAATATTCAGGTTAATGCGGCTGCCACCATTAGGCACATAAACTGTTTTTTCTGTAATAAGCCCTCCAAGCGAATCGCGGTATTGCACCGTTCTGTAGCCCGCGCCTTGCGCATATACATAAACGCTAACCAGCTTACAGTTTTTATAAACCCTGAAACGCAGTGCGCGTGTTTGGGTACCGTTATAGTAACTGCCGGACCCAATAGCATTACTTACTGCCCCTACTTTGTAAATAGGTTGGGGTACAGTTGATTCAGCATAATAAGTTGTGGTTGTATTTAATACAGGAGTAGTAAACGGATTGCCGGTATACACCACTGTGCCTGAGCTATCGTACCAGTTTACAGCGTTGGTAGTATTGGCTGAAAGCGAAAATGATGAGGGTCCGCAAGAGGACAATGAAGAAGTGGCAGGGCCCGAAGGTTTGCTTATGGTTACATAGTTTGTTTTGGTCATTGTATTGTTTCCATAAGCATTAGTTGCGGTTAAGGAAACTGTATAGGTGCCGTTCGCAGCATAACTATGTGTTGGGTTTTTAACTGTCGCTGTACCGCCATCTCCAAAGTTCCATAACCAGGATGTTGGCCCTCCGGTACTCAAATCAGTAAAGTTGATGGTGCCTGTACAACTGCTGGTAACATCTGCCTTAAAATTAGCTACAGGTGGTGAAGTGGCCGAAATACAGGTCCATTGGATAGTGAAGCCCGCTGCATTAACGTTTTGGTCGCTCGTTTGGCGTAAAGTTATAGATGATCCTGTTGAGGTAATATCCGCAGGAATAGTGGCCCCGGTATAAGAGCCAATGATGGGGCTTGTTGTATTGGGTCCATCATATACGTACAAAAAGTCGTAGGTGTTTTCCATACTAAACTGCGTAAAGTGCAGCTTAACCTGCGAGGCACCTGTAGGCGAAATAGTAACAGTGCTGTTGGTGTTATCAGTGTAATTGGCTGCAGAACCACCGTTATCATACACGGTGCCGTTACATCCTGTTTGGGTTTGGTAGGTGCCCGAAGATGGCATTATAACTACGCAAGGATTGGTGGCGCTTATGTTAATCAAATTAGTGGATGTAAGGCTATCTACACCGCAACTGCCACCGTTAGCAACTAACTTAACGGTATAGGTGCCAATGGTATTGTAAACATGCGAAGGGTTAGTGGCTGTACTGGTGCCGCCATCGCCAAAATTCCAGCTAAAGTTATTGGCGTTAGTGCTGGTATTGGTAAAGTTAACGGTTAGGGGAGCAGTGCAACCAACAGTGGGCGATGCGGTAAACTGTGCATCAACACCAAACGAAAAAGCAGCGCCTACACCAACTGCATACCATGCATTAGTGGTGCTGATAGCTTCAGGCGAACAGGTGCCGAACAAATCATTGGCCGACTGGATGGCGTAGAAGCGAGCGTCAGCATAATCAGAACTGTTGGTTAAATAGTAAATCATATTGCGCCAGGCAATTTGCGTGGCTTTATGGCGGCCAATGCCCGTTACATTATAAACACTGCCAATATCATTAGTGCCGGTGCCGCCTTGCGCCAAACGGTAATACCAGTGGTTTTGCACGTTGCTGTTGGTGTGCACGCCGCCATTATCGGCAGTGCCTGTATACCAGTTGGTGCCAAGGTAAGTATCAGGGTCATTATAAGCATTGGGGTTGCTCATGCTGCGGAAAGCGCCACCAATGTCTTCGCCAATCAGCCAGTTACCTGTTGTTGAATCGGCGTACCATTCTACTGCCGTGCCGAATATATCGCTGAAGGATTCGTTCAATGCGCCCGACTCATAGGAGTATGTGAGGTTAGCAGTATTTTCATCAAGCCCGTGCGAAATCTCGTGCCCTGTAATGTCCAATGAGGTAAGTGGATTGTAACCTGTGCTGCCATCGCCAAAGGTCATACGCGTTCCGTCCCAAAAGGCGTTTAAATAACCTACGTCATAATGCACGTATAAGTTAAGCTGAAAGCCGGCATTGTCTATGGAGTTTCTGCCATTTGCAAGGTAAAAGTCATAGGTCATCTCGGCCCCCCAATGCGCATCGCCGCCATATTGGTCCTTATTGGTATTTACGTTGTTCCAGTAGTTATCGGCATCAGTAAAATCTACTGCTGCTGCGTAATTGGTGCCCTTCTGCATATTAAAGGTGCGCACACCTAAACCGCGTGTAGTTTCGCGTAAACGATAACTACCGGCGTTGCTGTCTGAAACTATCCCTCTGGCGCCGCGGTAAGCCGTTACGGCAGTACCATTGGTGTTTACATCACAAATGCGGGAAACCTTTTTTAGTACTTTACCGGTTTGTGCATCCACGTATACATAAAAGCGGCCCATAGGTTCGTGGGCATAAACGTCAAATTTCCAGGCCAGTTTAAAGTTGGTGGAATTGATGTCGCCAACCTGTACTATTTCCAGGGTTCCTTTAGGGAAAAAGGTAGCAGAAAGGTTTCCGCTTTCCTGTTTTAAAAAATCCTCTTCACCCGGTAGTTGCCATTTATAAGTAGTGGCACCAATATCTTCAAGCGCTTTGCTCAGGGCTGAGGCTTCATCTAAAGAGGCAATAGGGCCGGTGCTTATGTTCTTAAAAATGTAACCGTTAAACTTTTCTACTCTTCCGTTTCTAAGGTGCAACACAAAGTTAGCGTTGCCAACAGGAACGCCGTTTACGTACACCTGATAGCGGTTATGTTGCCAACCCAGTAAATCGGTTTCGTTTTTTGTTTGCTGAAAGAAATAAGCTTCCGGCAGCAGAAACTTCTTTTTGAGGTAAAGCAGGAATTCGCCTTCGGGCATTTCGTTGCCGTGGCGGTATTGTATAAAAGAAGGAATTGTGTTGTTTTGTTTAATCCACACCAATTCAGCGCCTTCTACAAGATCATTGGCAGCCTGCCCACGGAATTCTCCGGTTTCTGAAAAGGCCACTGTTGCGTAACTTAAAAAGGCGAGGAATAGAATCTTTTTCATCGCAGGGGTTTTGGGTGTCTGAAATTAACGAATACTGCTATCTATTTTAAAAAGTAGTGTTTTATATCATAGGGGCTGACTTCTATAAAAAGCAAAAAGGAACGCTGGTTAGGCATTCCTTTTTGCTTTTTGCTATCTCAATGCTTAGTGTTGGATAATTAATTGCTTAACCGACTTTTTACCGCCGGAGATAATTTCAACGTAGTATACACCCGCTGCAAAGTCAGCTACATTAACTTTCATTGAAGTTTCCGTAGCTGCAAGCTTTTGCTGAACAAGGTTTTGCCCAAGCAGGTCACAAATGTTTAAGGTAGCGTTTTCGGTAAGCGTAAACCGCATATTAACTTCATCCTTAGCAGGGTTAGGGAATACGCGGAAGATAATTTCGCTTGCCACTGTACCTAAACCAACAGATTCGCTTACAGTAACGGTAACCGTTTTGGTGCAGCCGCTGTTATCTGTAATAGTAGCAGTATAGCTGCCTGCGCTAAGGTTAGTGGCAGGGTTGCTTAGCTGGCCGTTAGACCACTGAACGGTGTAAGGAGAGGAGCCTCCGCTTATGTTATCTACTGAAGCACTTCCATCATTATTGCCCTGCGTAGCAGGAACAGTAGAGGTAGAGAACTGAATCTCGGTAGGTTCAGCAACTGAAGTTGAAGTAATAGCGGTGCATCCGTTGGCATCAGTAACCGTTGCAGTATAACTACCGGCAGAAAGATTGCTTAGTTGTGCTGATGAACCACCATTGCTCCACGTATAAGTGTAAGTTGGTGTACCACCTATGGTACTTACATAAACACTGCCGTTGTTCTGTCCATAGCAGCTAATGTCATTTGAACTTGCGTTAACTGATAGTTCGTCAGGCTCGTTAACTGTAGTAGAAGCTGAAGCGCTGCAGTTATAGGCATCGGTTACAGTTACAACATAGTTACCCGCAGTTAAGTTAGTAAGGCTGGCGCTGGTGCTGCCGTTACTCCATAAATAAGTATAGCCTGATGTGCCGCCACTTACGCTAAGGTCAATAGCCCCGTTAGCATTGCCAAAACAGTTGGGCTGAGTAGCAGCTGTAATAATGTTTAATGAATTAGGCTGCGTTATTGTAAGGCTTAATGTGGCGCTGCAATTACTTGCATCAGTAATAGTAACTGAATAAGTGCCTGCCGCAAGGCCGTTAACTGCTGATGATGTTGCACCGGTATTCCATGAATAGGTATATGGCGAAGTGCCGTTAGATATAACCACGCCTACCATACCGGTTTGCGCACCGTTACATAACACGTTATTTACCATTTGCTGAACGCTGAATGAGCCTGAGCCGGTTATTGTAGCATTTTTTGCTGCAGTACAGTTGTTGGCATCAGTAATAGTAACGGTATAAGTTGCAGCCGCCACGTTAGTAATAGATGCCGCCGTGCCACCGTTACTCCAGTTATAAGTATAGCTGCCGGTACCACCGCTAACTGTTACACTTGCGCTGCCATTGCTTTGGCCGCAGGTAGCTCCGGTTATGCTGGTTGTTGCGCTAATTGCTGATGGCTGATTTACAGTTATGGACTGTAAAGATGTGCAGTTGGCAGCGTCAGTTACAGTAAGGTTGTATGTGCCTGCAGCGATATTAGAAATACTACCGCCGGTACCGCCATTGCTCCAGTTATAGGTGTAGCCAGCAGTGCCGCCACTTATGTTAGCCGTTACGCTGCCGTTAGAACTGCCATTGCAGCTTGGCTGCGTAATGGTTGGGTTAGCGCTTATTGCAGCAGGTTCAGAAACGGTGATTGACGCTGTTGCATTGCAACTGCTTGCATCGGTTACTGTTACTACATAAGTACCTGCAGGTACATTGTTTATAGATGAACTTGAACCGCCGTTGCTCCATGAATAGCTGTACGGCGCTGTGCCGCTGTTAGCAGTGATAGACGCAGAACCGGTTGAAGCTCCATGGCAAGCTATTGCTGTTGAAGCCGGGGTAACCGTCATTGAACCGGAACCAACCACAGTTGCAGATGCCGTAGCAGTGCATTGCGTATTGTCAGTAACCGTTAAAGTGTAAGTGCCTGACGCAAGGTTACTGATAGAGTTGGCCGAGCCGCCATTGCTCCATGAATAAGTGTAGCCGCCATTACCGCCCGCAACTGAGGCGCTAACACTGCCGGTCGAAGTTCCGCAACCGGTAGCTACAGTGGTTAATGAAGGAACAATAGCAGTAGGTTGTGTAATCGCTTTGCTTGCTGTAACTGAACAGGTAGAAGCATCAGTAACAGTTAAAGTATAAGTTCCCGCAGTAAGGTTGGTGCGGTTAGCTGTTGTAATGCCGCTGCCCCAGTTATAGGTATAAGGCCCGCTGCCACCGCTTACAGTGGTATTGATTGTGCCGTTTGAACCACCATTACAACTTACGTTAGTAGAAGTAAAGGAAGGAACAATTGCAGTAGGCTGTGTGATTGTTTTGCTTGCAGTTGCAGTGCAGGTTGCAGCATCCGTTACTGTTACAGTATAAGTTCCTGCAGCCAGGTTGTTTAAGGAGGCGGCAGTTCCGCCATTGCTCCAGTTGTAAGTAAAGGCAGGCGAACCGCCAACAGGGCTTACGGATGCAGTGCCGTTATTAGCGCCATTGCAGGTTACGTTGGTGCCCGCGGTTGTTACGCTGAACGATGAACTTACATTAGCTGTAACCGCCTTACGTTGCGATACACAGTCTTTTTCTTTTACAATCCAATCGTAAAAGAAATAGTAGTAACCTGAAGCAGCCGCTGTATTGCCGGTAATGCTTACAATGCCGCCTGCATCGTTATAAGGATAAACTGCACCTGCACTATTGCGATAGAGGTTAGCAGGGCCGGTTGCAGTTAAAGTATAACCTGTGCCAACTGCCAGCGGGAAATTTAACGTTACGCGGCTGCCGCCGTTAGGGATATTTTTAGTGGTTGTATAAAGCACGTTGCCGTTGGCGTCAGAAATTCGTATTGTGCGGTTTCCTGCGTTAGTGGCATATACATAAACACTTTCAAGTGTACCCGCTTTTAAAACATTAAACACCAAACCGCGTTCAGAGTTGTTAGTATAGTTTGCTCCCGCACCAATAGTATTGGTTACAGGGCCAACGTGGTAAGTAGGTGATAACACACTATCCTCAACCCAATAAGTAGTAGTAGTGCTTAAAACCGGTGTAACAAATGGATTGGATGTTGAAACTACAGCCCCGGTTGAGTCATACCACCTAACAGGGTTGGTGCTGTTAACTGAAAGTGAGAAAGACGTTGCACCGCAATGGCTAACATCAGAGGCGCTTGGCGCGGCAGGTTTATTGACTACTACGTAATTGGTTTTTGTTTCACCGTCGCTGCCAAAGCTATTGGTGGCAGTAAGTGTTACAGTAAATGTGCCGTTAGTAGTATAGGTATGGCTGGGATTCTGTTGGGTTGAAGTAGTGCCATCGCCAAAGTTCCATAACCAAGATGTTGGCGTTCCGGTTGATAAATCGGTAAAGTTGATTATACCAGTACAACTACTGGTACTGCTGGCTGAAAAGTTTGCTATTGGCAAAGGTGTAACTGCCTGGCAGCCTAAGGAGGTTGTTAATGATGCACGTGCACCGCCCGTGGCAAACAATGCGCTGCTGCGGGCGTATTGGCCGTTGGTAAACATATACATGCAGGCGTCATCAGTATAGTCCATGTAGTTCATCCACATATCACCATTAGGGCCGTTGCTACAGCTTACATTCGGGAAAGACGGACAACCGTAGTTTTCATCAGCCTGGTTAGGCGTATCGTTTACGTTATCGCTACCGGTGCAGGCAGTACCGTCATCGCCCCATATGTGGTATAGGTTTAACCAGTGGCCAATTTCGTGCGTAGCGGTACGGCCAAGGTCATAAGGTGCAGTGGCTGTACCAATTGTTCCGAAGTACAGATAGTCTATTACTACACCATCTGTAGCCGCTGCACCACCGGGAAACTGGGCATAACCCAATATACCTCCGCTGATATCGCACACCCAAAGGTTAAGGTAAGAGGATGCCGGCCATGCATTATCACCACCGCTGGCGGTGTACTTAACGTTATCGTTAGTGCTAAAGCTGGTAGTAGTGGTGCTCACCCGTCTTATTCCGGTAGTTGAGTTTCCGTTGGGGTCGCGGCTGGCCAAACAAAATTCAATTTGGTAATCAGCGGCAAGGCTCTGCCAAACAGAAGGCACGCTGCTGGCGTCTGTATTTAACTTGCGATAGTCCAGATTCAGGCGGTCTATCTGCGACATGATCTGTGCATCGCTGATGTTTTCAGCCGCGGTGTTATATACCACGTGTACCACAACGGGAATGGTAATTACAGCCCGGTTACCCAGGTTAGCCGGGTTAGCTAAAAAGGCGGCCGTTTGCTGTTCAATTTGTTGACGGGCTGCTGCAAATTTCGGGTCAGTCATTTGCTGATGCAACACATCCATGCTTCCGCAACGGTGTTGAGCGAATAGTTTTGAAAATGTTGAAATTGAAGTTAGAAGAACGAGAGTAAATAGGATTCTTTTCATCCGTGGTTTAGTTTAGTATAGCCTACAAAATTATGGTTCTCCGCCACCTTACAAACGGCATTTTGAAACCGATTCGCAATTGTAAATAATACATTGGATATGGGGGGCTGATTCGAAAGCATGAAGGAATATTGTTAATACCGGCAAAAATGTGCGGAGAAAAAGCAAAATGTAGAGGTGAGTAAAGCTTAACGCTTTCTTGCCGCGGTGAGCCACTTATTGTTTAACAGCAACTTATGGCTGAAATAAGACGTTGGGTGAGAAAATAAAAAAAGCGGCACCCTTTCGAGTAACCGCTTTGAACCTATGAAAACACTAAAAGTTGATGTCGTTTCTTGTATAACAAATGTACCTAAAAATCAGAAACCAAAAAATATTGAGGCTATTTTTTAATTTTTTTTTCGGCGCAACCGAGGCGTCTTGCGGCTTACATGCTATAAAATTCATAATAAGTAATCGCTAAAATGATCCCGCAAAATGCTCCTTAAAATAGGCTCTGTTAGGGGCTTAATTTTAAAATCGCATACAATATCGTAGGTGCGTGCAAGCTGTTCATCATCGGGGTTATGGCTGGTGGTAAGCAAAACTACTACAATGCAACTGCGCCTTTCCTTATCCAGCCGGCTGTACTCCGCTAAAAACTCCCAGCCGTTCATCCCTGGCATATTAATGTCCAGCAAAATCAACTGCGGAATTTCCTTTGGGTCAACGTTTTTCAAAAAGTCGAGAGCTTCTATAGCGCTTTCAATGGCAATAACTTTTTCGGCGCACAGGCTTTTACCTATTATTCTTTCATGGAAAAAGTTGTCGTCGGGGTTGTCATCAATCAACAGAATGCAGTTCAGCTTTTTCTTCATGTCGTACGGTTCGGTATTGTAAAATAAAATGTGCTGCCTTCCCCCTGTTTGGAGTCAATCCATATTTCCCCTCCATGCAGTTCAATAATCTTTTTGCAATAAGCCAGGCCTATGCCATCGCCGGGGTATTTGTTTTTATGATGTAGCCGCTGAAAGATATAAAATATGCGTTCAAAATATTTTGCATCTATTCCAATTCCATTATCCTTAACGGCAAACTTCCACTTGCCGGGTTCCTTGCTGGCGCTAACAAGTATTTGAGGGAGTACCTTATCTTTCTTAAACTTCAGCGAATTGTCTATAAGGTTTTTAAACAGGATATAAAGTTCTGCTTTGTGGCCAAGCAATTCGGGCAGTTCGCGCACGGTTACCTGCGCGCCACTTTGCTGAATATCAGATTTTAAATCGTCAGTTACTTCTTTTAGCAGTTCCTGGCAGTCCACCGGGCCGTACTCCCTGTCTCTACCCAGGCGGCTGTACTCCAGCAGCGCTTTAATTAGGCTGCTTAAACGGGTTGAAGACTTAGCTACATTGTCCAGGTAACTATGCGCTGTATCGTCCAGCTTGTTACCGTATTCTTCAACCAACAAATCAATATAATTGGAGATGGATCTCAACGGCTCCTGCAAATCGTGCGAAGCTATGTAGGCAAACTGTTCCAGTTCTTTATTGCGGGCTTCCAAATCGTGCACATGTTTACGCGCTGCTGCCTCGGCTTCTCTTAAAGTAAGGTCCCTTGTTATCTTGGTAAAGCCAATTACGTTATTGTTAGAGTCGGTTAATGCAACAATACTAACAGCAGCCCAAAATACGCTGCCGTCTTTACGCACCCTCCAGCCTTCATGCTTGTTTCTGCCAAGCCGCACTGCCTCCGCAAGCAAAGCTTCAGGTAGTTTTCTCTCCTGGTCTTCGCGGGTGTAAAATATTCTGAAGTTTTTGCCTACTGCCTCTTTCTCCGAGTAGCCTTTTATTTTTTCGGCTCCTTTGTTCCAGTTTACAATATTGCCGTCCGTATCCAAAAGTATTATAGCATAATCCTCAACCTCGCTTATCATTTTCTGGTAGCGTTCCTCACTACGCTGTAAGCGCTCGTTAATTTCTTTCTCAGCGGTTATGTCCCACAGGGCGCTTAGTATGCGTTGGGCCTTTCCGTTTGCATCCTTTTCAACTATACCCTTGGCGTGCACAAATTTTGTTGTGCCATCAGCTGTGGTAATTCTTAATTCCACATCCAGTTCATTACTGCCGTTTTCAATCTCTAACCGCTGATTATCGCTCTTTTTCAAATCATCAGCATGTATCATTCTTTTTACTTCTTCAACAGTAAGCTCCTGGGTTGTTATGGGTACGCCCAACATTCGGTAAAAGCTGGCATCGCCTTTTATTGCGCTTTGGTCAAAATCTACACTCCATAAACCAATATTGGCGGCTGAAGTAGTAGCCTCCAGTTTTTTGGTTGTTTCCTTTAACTGGGCGGTTCTTTCTTCTATTATGTGTTCAAGCGAGGTGTTGATTTTGGATAAGGCCTCCTGTGCTGCCCGTCTCTTGTCATCTATTTCGTTTAGTTGTTTGGCTACTATGGCTACTATAATAAGAATGACAATTATGTAGCCCAAAACGTTAATGATTATTCCAAACTCTATGTTTATCAGCTCGAATTTAAAGGCCAATAACCTTAATATGCCCAGGCCCACAAGGGTTAGTACAGAAAGCGGCAGCAGCCTTTTGGCCATAATGTTGCCAATGTTAACCCCTGTAAACAGACCTGTTACCCCATACTCGGGGTTAACAAATGATGCTGTTATGGAAACAATGAAAAGTACTATAGCTGTAAGCAACGACATCTCGGTTAGGGTGCTGAGGCGGTATAGAACCGGCACATCGTATAAATAACCTAACAGGGCAAGAACGGACAGAAGGCTAACTATATGCAACGAATATTGCGCTAAGGTTTTGAGCCACTTAAAGCCGCTTTTCATCAATAAAAAGGCAACCGACCACAGTATGAAACAGACTGCCGTGCCAAAAGCCATGCAGCCCGGCAACAGTTCTCCATCCACTGTTGAATCTGTATCCACAAAAATGTGATCAATGCCCACATCAATGCCAAATAACTGGCGCAATAGTGATAAAGATGCAATGGCAAGGACACCAAAGGAAAGTACCGAACGTAAAAGATAAGGCACCGGTTTGTTTCTGAGGTGCAGGAGAAGCACCAAACCGCTGAGTATAAAACAGACAGCAGTGGTGAACTTCATGGAATTGGTGCCCGGTATTATGGTTCTTAAAGGATGGTAATCAAGAACCCAACCCATTAAAACGCAAGAGCCTACCACCAGGCTTAGTAGCGCGCCTGCTATTACAATAGGCTTATATTTTTCGTTTCCGGGGTTCAAATCACTCAAAAATGACAGCTGCTATGCCATGCTGATATATATAAAGTAGGTTAACGCTTATATTCATAGAATAGCAAATTCAAAAAAAATTAAACTTCTGGTAATTAAAATCTTATAAACTGCTTTTCATGCAAGTAGAGGTTCGGCTTACCTTATTAAAGAGGGCGCTTAGAGGAAATATGGTAGGCTGGGGGCGGCTTTTATTATTGTAAACTACGATAAGTACAAAGCGGGCGGGGAGAGGGCCTATATATAGTAGATAAGCAATCCTGGCCTTGCACTACGGCCATAACTGCAGGATATGCCCTTTTTTTGCATGATTTTGAATAAAACAGGCATTTTCGCCCCAATGTCCAGTCTTTAAAGAATTTTTCAACGGGTTTTTGGAACTCTGTCTATAAATTCTATTTTTGCAGTCCCTTTTTAAAAGGGGTATAGTGTTTTCATGGCAAAACAAGACCTGATAAAGCAAGACGGAACCATCACAGAAGCGTTAAGTAACGCTATGTTCAGAGTGAAATTAGAGAATGGCCACGAAATTGTTGCTCATATATCAGGTAAGATGAGGATGAACTATATCAAAATTCTGCCGGGCGATAAAGTGAGTGTGGAGATGAGCCCCTACGATTTAAATAAAGGAAGAATAACTTTTAGATATAAATAAGACAAATAAGCTTGAGTCATGAAAGTAAGAGCCTCAGTTAAGAAAAGAAGCGCCGACTGCAAAGTAGTTCGTCGTAAAGGCGTGGTTTACATTATTAATAAGAAGAACCCTAAGTTCAAACAACGTCAGGGTTAATCATTATATAAAAAAGAAGAACAAAGAGCATGGCACGTATTGCTGGTATAGACCTTCCTAAAAACAAAAGAGGCTTAATTGCCCTAACTTACATTTACGGCATTGGCAGAACCACCGCCGGTAAAATTCTTGCTTCGGCAAATATTGACCCGAACATTAAAGTGAAGGACTGGAATGATGAACAAATCAACGGTATCCTTCAGTACCTAAGCAGCAAGCTTAAGTTAGAAGGTGAATTAAGAGGGGAAGTTCAGCAAAATATCAAGCGTCTTCAGGATATCGGCGCTTACCGTGGCATCCGCCATCGTAAAGGCTTACCTACCCGCGGCCAGCGCACCAAAACCAACAGCCGTACCCGTAAAGGTAAGCGTAAAACAGTTGCTAATAAGAAAATGGTAACTAAGTAATAGAGCTTAGATATTAGATAACAGAGATCAGAAATCAGATAATATAAAATGGCAAAACAACAATCACAGCAGCAACAGTCTGCAATAGCCAAGGCAAAAGCAAAGAAAAGAGTAGTTAAAGTAGATGCTGAAGGTAAGGCCTTCATTAACGCTACTTTCAACAACATCATTATCACCTTTACCAACATGCTGGGTCAAACCATCAGTTGGAGCTCGGCCGGTAAGGTAGGTTTCCGCGGTTCTAAAAAGAATACACCGTATGCTGCCCAAATGGCTTCTTCTGAAGCTGCTAAGGTTGCCCATGAAGCCGGTTTGCGTAAAGTTGAAGTATTCGTAAAAGGCCCTGGTGCCGGTCGCGAATCTG
>JBDHYB010000026.1:0-44137 GCA_039811145.1 Chitinophagales bacterium
GATGTTTCGGGCAACAACCAAAACGGCGCTATGAACGGCACCATTACTGCTGCCCAAAACCGTTACAATGTGGCCGGTAAGGCGTTAAGGTTTGATGGCGCCACTAATTATGTTGACCTGCCTTCGGAGTTTGACCTGGCAACCCGCAGTATTGTGGTTTGGTTTAATGCAACACAAATACCGGCCGGCAGCAACGGAGGTGTGGTTTACAATTCTGACCATACCAATATTCAAAACGGCGCCACTTATATTTTAGTAAACAGCGATACTGCAAACCACATCAGGCTGGGAGTGGACAATGCCCTTTACAACGCCACCATGGATACAGGCCAATGGTACCAGGTAGTGGTAGTAAGAAACCCTGCCGTGGCAAAGTTTTATGTAAACGGTACATTGGTTTATACTTCTGCTAACCCTAATGGGTCCCACTCAGCCAATGGCGCTAATAATGCAGTGGTAGGTGCCGACCGCCTGCACAACGCTTTATTTGTTGGGCGTATTGATGATTTGGTTATTTACAGCGATACGCTATCTGCCGCTCAGGTTGCGGGTAACTTTTCGTCCTTAAGCCAATACCACAAATTAGATGATGAACTGCGGGTGTTTACTGAAGGGGGCAATGCGTTTTATAACATGCCTGAAGAACTTACTGAAGAAGTGCGCGGTATAGAGGTATATGATATAAGCGGCAAATTTATAAGCGTGGTTACTGCCGCCGAAGTAAACGGTAAGCTAAATTCAGCAGCACTACCTGCCGGTACTTACTTTGCCACTTTCCGTTTAAAGCAAACAGCAAAAGCGGTTAGCCGTACGTTTGTGATTGCCCGATAACAGAGCACCACGAATTTTTTGCGGGAATAAGCGCCTGTAATAGCAGTGGCGTTTATTCCCGCTTTTGCTTTAAGGAATTTTGGCGCAGGTAAGCGGCAACATTTGCCGCCTTTTACCGTTCTTCACACCGTATGAAAAAAATTATTGCCGGCCTATACTTATTGTTTTCGGGTTTTTGCGCCATGGCGCAAGGGGCGGACGATAATTGGGAGGTGTATATCAGCAAGTTCAGTAATGGTCCGGGCTCGGTAACTGTTAATATGGATTTTGCTACCCGCGATACCGGAAAGGCCTATCCCTATCTATTGGTTTTTACCACCCAGGCTAAAGATTGCGACGAACAACGTTTCCCTGAAAAAAAGGAGTTTGAAACCCTGTACGCCGTTGCCGATACCGTTGAGAGTATAGTAAGGCAAAGTCCACATGGCTTTTTGGTAGGCACCTATACTAACGACTGTTATTACCAGTGCTACTTTTACATGGCCGATACTACGCTATTGCGACCTGCCTTGCAGGTTGCCGTAGCAAAAAACTTCCCTACGTATAAAACCTTTATCCGTATTGAGCGCGATGTAACGCATCATGCCTATCACGATTTTTTGTACCCTACGCAGGAAATGCAGGAGTACATGGCCGATCAAAAAGTAATTCTTCAACTGCGCCAGGCCGGCGATAACCTGCGCGACCCGCATAAATTGGAGCACTTCCTCTACTTTGCGGATAAACAGGCCCGCGAGAAGTTTATGAATTACGCCCGCGCAGAAGGGTTTACTGTAGAGCGCCAGATGAAGTACGACCGTAAATGGGAACTGCCGTTTGAATTGCGCATTTACAAAACCCAAATGGTGGACGTAGAAAGCGTTAACAAAACCACTAAAGCATTGCGCAAAATGGCCAAAGAACTGGGCGGCCAATACGATGGCTGGCAGACAGCCGTAATAAAGTAACACATCTTTACTACTACATCTTTTGTATTGGCCCCTTTGGGGTACTTAGGGCTGTTATATATATCTTAGTGTTTCCTAAACCATATTGAATGAAGAAGCTTTTTACGCTTATTGCTGTTTTGTTGTGTGCGCTAACCATAACCTATGCTAACGCTTTTACCAACTATAAAGACCATGTTGCCAAGGACAGGCTGCTGATAATGTTTAATGAAGGTACCACCGCCGAAAGCAAGGCCGAAATAATAAACGCATCGGGTGTGGTTAATAGCTTCACTCACTTGCCCACGCCGCATCTTACCATTTGCATGGTTACGGATTACGAGCAGGCAAGCAAATATTTTGCTTCTGCAACGGGCGTAAGTTTTGTGTCCTTCTTTATTACAGACGGCCAACATTACGCAGGGGTAATGAACGATTACTTTGTAAAAATTGCCGATAAAAGTTTTGAGCCCCTGCTGCGCGCAAAGCTGGAGCGCGAACACTTAGGCACTGCAACTGCAGATAAGTACATCCCTAATCTGTATCACTTAATTAATACCCAAAGCCTTAATACTGTAGAAGTATGCGCCAATTTTTTAAACGAAGGCTGGTGCAGTTATGCCGCCCCTAACTATTTGCTGAATCCTGAAGTGTGCAGCAACGACCCTTTGTACAACCGCCAGTGGGCTTTGGAAAATAACGGTACAAGCCTGCAGGGTAACGGCACAGCCGATGCCGATATGGATGTTGACAGCGCCTGGATGATAACCACAGGTGACCCTAACTTAAAAATTGCTGTGGTGGATGCGGGGGTTGATACACTTCATCCGGATTTGGTAGCAAACATTTTGCCCGGCCACGATGCCGTGGGTGATTCTACAGACGGCTACCCTACACCTAATTACGCTAACGATGGCCACGGCACTTGCTGCGCCGGTATAATTGCTGCCGTTAAGGACAACAATGCAGGTATTGCAGGCGTTGCGCCTTCGTGCAAAATTGTACCCATAAGAAGTTTTTACTATGTATTGTTACAGGGCGCAAGCGATCCCCTGCCTGTTTCTACAGCCGCTATTTTTGCTGATGCTATTGGCTGGGCCTGGAGTGATGCGGGTGCGGATATATTAAGTAACTCCTGGGGTTTGCCCGATACGCTTATTCCGTTTTTGCCCGGCGGCATGGCGCCCGTGGATGATGCCATACACACCTGCTTTACGCAGGGCCGCAATGGCAAAGGCTGCCCTATGTTTTTCAGCAGTGGTAATGATGATGCCCCGGAACCTATTTGGCCAAGCAAGCTAACCGAAACTATTGCTGTGGGCGCCAGCAGTATGTGCGACGAACGCAAGAACCCCAACGACTGCAGCAGCGAAAACTGGTGGGGTGGCGATTATGGCAACGGCCTGGACTTTAGTGCGCCGGGTGTAAAAATTGCCTCTACCGATATACGCGGCGGCAAAGGTTTTTCCAATAACGATTACTACTACTCGTTTAACGGAACTTCAGCCGCTTGCCCTAATGCAGCTGGTGTAGGTGCCCTGGTAATGACCTTGCGCCCTGATGCTTCAGCCGATGACATCCGCAATATGTTGGCGCAAAGCGCCGATAGGGTAGGGGGGTATAACTACGGCTCGGTAGATGGAAACGGAACTTACAGTTTTGAGTTAGGCCACGGCCGCGTAAATGCAAACCGCGCAGTGCATTTTGCATTTGATTATTCAACCACTAAAAACGAACGTACTGAAAACGGCTGGCAGGTTTTCCCAAACCCGGCCAACAACTACTTTACAGTAAAGGTGCAGGCGGCTAATGCTGAAATGAAACTGTTTGATTTGGCAGGAAGACTGGCGATGCAGCGCAAGCTGGATATGGGCGCCAATAGCGTAGATGGAAGCGCCTTGCCCGTAGGCATGTATGTGGTGCAGTTAACTATCGGCAGCAACGTTACTACCGGTAAAGTAAACATACTGCGCTAAGGCTGCTTACTTAACCTGCGTTCGGTTTTCCAGCTCTGCCTGCTTTCTGTTAAGGTCGTGGCTTAACTTATTGTTAAGCATCACAAACCCGATAAGCACCAGGCAGAAAACCACAAGCATTAAATTCATAGAGGTGTCGGTCTTCATGATTAGGGTTTTGTATAAATCTAACGTAGTTCTGTAATCAATGTTTTATTGGGCCTGTCAACAACCCAATCCGTCCAAGTGCCTTATCCACACAAACGCTATAATAGTGCCAGCAAGGGTTCCGGTTATTTTGTTTACAAACATTAGGTGAAGGGGATATTAATAAACCCTTGTTTTTAAGTTATTTAGAGCTAACACAACGTTTGAGCCAAGCGTCATATTTAACATTTCCGCCAGCCGTTGTAATGGCCCTCTTGTAGCAAAAACCTTACAGAGTACTCCACATGTTTATACAGTACTACACAATCCCTGCATTGTAAAAAATTACAATTTCATGACACGTGCAACGTCATCAGTAAGCACATTATTAACCACAAACCCAATTTGAAATGAACGATCTTTCGCTTATAACTACCAGCACCAACCTTGAAGGCTACCGTATTACCAAACAGCTTGGCCTTGTAAGGGGCATTACAGTGCGTTCGCGCAGTATATTGGGCAACATGGCCGGCTCCTTTATGACCATCTTTGGCGGGCGCAGCACCATTTACACGGAGCTTTGTGAAAATGCCCGCGAAGAGGCTTTTCAGTTAATGGTTCGCCATGCACAGGAGAGAGGCGCTAACGCTATCATTAATATGCGTTACGATGCCAATGAAGTAATGCAGGGGCTAACAGAAGTGTTAGCTTACGGCACTGCCGTTGTAGTGGAAAAGGTGTAGCTACTTAATAAACTCGAAACCGGTGTACGGCTGCAGCGCTTTTGGTATGCGTACACTGCCGTCTTCTTGCTGGTGATTTTCCAGTAAAGACGCTACAATGCGCGGTAGTGCAAGTGCGCTGCCGTTAAGGGTATGTACTAAACGCGTTTTCTTGTTTTCATCACGGAAACGCGTTTTCATACGGTTGCTTTGGAAGGTTTCGAAGTTGGAAACAGAGCTAACTTCCAGCCAACGTTTCTGCGCTGCGCTGTACACTTCAAAGTCGTACGTTAGGGCAGAAGCAAAGCTCATATCGCCACCACACAAACGCAAAATACGATAGGGTAGTTCCAGCTTTTGTAACAGGCCTTCCACGTGCTTCATCATTTCTTCAAGTATATCGTAGCTCTTGTCGGGGTTGGCTATCTGCACAATCTCCACCTTCTCAAATTGGTGAACGCGGTTTAGTCCGCGCACGTCTTTACCATAGCTGCCTGCCTCGCGGCGGAAACAAGGAGAGTAGGCCGCAAATTTTACCGGCAGGTTTTTGTCATCCAGTATTTCATCGCGTACAATATTGGTTACAGGCACCTCGGCTGTAGGTATCATGTAAAAGTTGTCTAAACCTATATAGTACATCTGGCCTTCCTTATCAGGTAACTGGCCGGTGCCATAGGCTGAAGCCTCATTAACCATGTGCGGCGGAATTACTTCGGTGTATCCTGCAGCTATAGCTTCATCTAAAAAGAAGTTTACCAGGCTGCGCTGTAGTTTAGCGCCGTATTTTTTATAAACCGGGAAGCCGGCACCGGTTATTTTAACGCCTAACTCCAGGTCAAACAGCCCGTGTTTAGCAGCTATATCCCAATGAGGCATTGCTTTTTCGCTTAGGGTAGGTATTTCGCCCACTTGCTTTACCACTTCATTTTCCTCGGGGCTGTGTCCCCTTGGCACTCTTGCATTGGGCAGGTTAGGCAAAAGAACCAATATGTTTTTCATCTGTTCTTCTGCAGCGTTTAAATCAGCCTCCAGCTTTTTTGACTCCTCTTTTAAGGCCGCGGTTTCGCTTTTTTTGCCTTCAGCTTCTTCTTTTTTCCCCTGTTTAAACAAATCGCCTATTTCTTTAGCCAGTACGTTCTGTTTGGCCAGGTTGTCATCCAACTGCTTTTGAACGGAACGGCGGTTTTCATCCGTTTTAAGCACCTCATCCACCAGTTCTAATTGCTTAAAATTCTTAACGGCAAGGCGCTCTTTTACAAAGTCCGGGTTGTTTCTTAAAACCGCAATTTCCAACATAAGTACATTGATTTTGTGGCGCAAATATATACGTGTATGGCACAGCTAACAGTAATTTACCCGGCTAAAATGCTCATAGCGTTAACATTGGAGGCTGCCTGAGCCTAAGGGTTTCATGAAATTTGTTTTACTTTCGCTACCTGTTTTGTGGAAAAACAGGCTGGGGCTCAGGTATCTATTTTTAACGGTTACCGTAAACAACGGTAGCCTTTTGTTGAACAATTAAAACCAAACCACTGCGTTTCTTTTTCGAATGAAATTGTACCGCGCCTTTCTTCTTGCACTTTCATTATTACTGGGTTCAGCCTTTGTGGCCGGCCCCGATGCTTCTTTTGAGGAAACCCAAAAAAGTTTTGAGCGTGTGCGGGATGCTTACGAAAGAAAAGAAGAGCTCTTCTATATGAAGTGCCGTTCCAAAGAAATACCGGAAACATTCGGCAACATATACATACGCGCCTTTAAAATGGAAGGGGTTATGGAGCTATGGGTACAGAAAAGCCCGGGCGGCAAGTACGTAAAGTTTAACGAATACAAGATTTACGCATTATCCGGCACCTTGGGGCCAAAGCGCCAGCAAGGCGATGCACAAGTGCCTGAGGGCTTTTATGCTGTAAACGAGTTTAACCCGGTAAGCAATTATCATTTATCGTTGGGCGTAAACTACCCGAACGAGTCAGACATGAAACTGAGCACCGCCACAAAAAAGGGTGGTGATATTTTTATCCATGGCGGTGCAGCAAGCGCCGGATGCCTGGCCATGAGCAATTACTACATTGAGGATATTTATATAGCGGCAGTTAAAGCCCGCAGCCAGGGCCAAACCAGCATACCGGTACATATCTTTCCGTTTAAGATGAACGAAACGAACATGAACTACTGGACGCGCGTAGTACAATTTAAAGACTGCGTTAAGCTTTGGAAGAATATCCAGCAGGGTTACTTATTCTTTGAAACTAACAATCGTTTGCCTGAAGTTTCTGTTGATGCTTCGGGCTATTATAAATTCTACGATCCGGCAAAGGCGCAGGCCTCCAGCCGGTAATTATATTTTCCTCCCCACCTTAGTATTGGCTTGTATTGCCTAATATTGTAACTATGAAATGGTTTACGCGTTTGTGTTATGGGCTGGCCGTCCTTTGTATTTTATTGGTAGCTTATTACCGCGTTTGGTTTTTGCGCAAGCCCGATAGAAAGATTCCGCATAACGAAAACCAGTTTGTTAGCCCCGCCAATGGAACCATCGTTAGTATTAAGCCCTGGCATTCGCAAAACGTAATAGAAACCAAAAAAGATAATGGGGCCGTGGATATATGGACCCGCGATGTAGATACTGCCGGCTATATAATCTCTATACAGATGGATGTGACCAACGTGCATTACCAGCGTGTACCTGTTACTGCCACTGTTATTTCAGAACATTACGAGAAGGGTGATTTTAACAATGCGGTACGGATGAGCAACGAGTACGGCATCCGTTTTGAAAACGAGCATAATGAACTGTTGTTTCAAACTCAGGACGGTAAAAAGTTTAAGTTGGTGCAAATAGCAGGCTTTGTTGCGCGCCGCATTGAGGACTACGTGGAGGTTAACCAAACCCTGCAACAGGGTGATGTTTGGGGCTTAATTAAACTGGGTAGCCAGGTAACAGTTATACTACCGCATGATGCAATTATAAAAGCTACAGTAGGCGAAACAGTTGTGGACGGAGAAAGCGTAATTGCCGAATGGCCCTACCTAACTATGAATTAGAAGTTGCTGCGTTTCTGTTAACTCTGGAAATCCATTTAGGCAGTACAATAGCCCCAATTACCAGATACAGGTAATAAGAGTACAACCGCCAGATAAATGCTGCTTTGGCTGAAAGCCCCAAACCCTCAGGAATAAAGGGGCAATTGAATACCTGGAAAAATATTTCGGCAATGCCACTGGCGCCCGGAGTAGATGGTATGATAATAAAAACCCATATTACGTATTGCCGTGCCAAAACCTCCAGTTGATTCAGCGGGAGGTTACTAAAAGCAAAAATAAGGGCGTTGGCTAAGAGGTAGCGCGATACCCAGCTAACTACCGTAGCGCCAAAAACCCTTAAGTAAAAAAGTGCGGAGAGGTTCTTAAACTCATTGGAGGTAATCTCAATTTCATAGCCAAGGTTAAGCAGCGACTTTGAAAAGCGTTGCAAAAAACGAAAGGAGGCAAGCCCATGAAAAAGCCCTTTTGCGCGATGTGGTACGATAAATAAGGCTACCCCTAAAAATAAAGAGGCGCTAAACAAAATGGCATAGCCTATCCATGCCTTGCCGGCCACGTAACTTACCGATTGAAGCAGGTCGTTTCCTTTAAGATCAGCACAGTTACCCGGCACAAAAAACATTTGATTACCTATGGTAAAAAACAACAAAGTGAATACGAGCACGAAGGCCAGGTTATCTAAAAAGGTAGTTAGCATTATGGTGGCTGTGCTACGGCCATAGCTAATGCCTTCCTTTTTTAAGATGAAAAGTGCAAGGGCAATTCCACCCACCGCCCCCGGTGTAACTGCAGAGCCAAACTCCCACAGCATTATTACTTCAAATGATTTCCACCAGCTGAGCTTTCTCCCGGTTATCTCTCTAATGCGGTAGATATAAGCACTATCGCGTGCTATAACGGTTAAGAAGGCTAACAGCAATCCTAAATAAAACCTGCCCGACACCGGCAAATCAAAAAGCTGTTGGGGTTTAATGGTGCTTAGGATGAGATAGAGTGATAAACCTATACCCAACAACACCGGTAATATGATGTTTTTCCAATTTATGGCCGGTATGGTTTCTTTAGACTCCACCGCTGCGAAGTAATTTAAAATGGAGTAGAAAAAAGGAGGGGCAGGATTATTTAGTTCTCCTGTCCTTCAAGGGTAATTTCTTCTTCTGCGTTAGGGTCCTGGCGCTCTAACCAAAAGTTGTTGTATCCTTCGCCAAACACAATCAGCAGCTTTTTCTCCTGAATTAACTCAAGTATGGATAGGAAAACGAAAACGGCATGCAGCCTGTTTTCTACATCCTCAAAAACACTTTCGAAGGAGCTTTTCTTGCCAAATTGGATTTTATCAAGCAGCAACATTTTTTCGCCACCCATGGTGTATGGCGGTGTTTCAACGGTGTGTACAACTTTGTTTTTTTCGCGGGCTACCCGGTCTAATACATTTTGGAAAGCCTTAAGCAAACGGAACATGGTTAAATGCTGCATTTCAAATTCCGTTTCAAACAGGGCGGCTATTTCTTTGTTTTCTGAAAGGGCATTACCGCGCTTGGCAATGTTCTGGCGGTCCTCTTCCATTTTCCGCAGGGCTTCAGTTGCCTCTTTGTACTTTTTGTATTCAATCAGGCGGGTTACCAATTCTTCTCTCGGGTCAATTTCCTCGCCTGTTTCAGGGTTAATTTCTTTGCGCGGTAAAAGCATTTTTGCTTTAATGCGCATAAGGGTGGCCGCAACCAAAATAAACTCGCTGGCTACTTCAATGTTGAGCCGCTCCATTTGGTTGATATACTGAAGAAAATCGTTGGTGATTTTGGAAATAGGAATATCGTAGATATCAAGCTCATCACGCTCGATAAAAAACAGCAAAAGGTCAAAGGGGCCTTCAAACTGTGGTAGCTTAATTTCGTAAGTATCCTGCATGGTAAATTAGGGCAGCGAAGATAAAACTTGAGGGTTAAACAGTGCAGGAAAATAATGCCTTTAACGCTCCGTAATGTAACTGCAACAAAGGCAGGGTTTTAGGGCTTACCGGCCAAGTAGGCCTTTGCAATTTGCTGAATGCTTTCCCCAATGGGTTTAAACTTAATGCCGCTGGCAGCCTTTATCTTATCGGTATTGTAAAAAAAGTCAGTACTGCCCATTGCGGCGCTTTCCTTAGTAACCAAGGGGCGTTTGGGGTTTCTGCCAAAAAGCCGGCCCAGGCCATAGCGCAGAGCCTCGAAGCGCCATACCAAACCTATAAGTGTGCCACCTGCTTTAATGTTAGGCCGCTTTACCTTTAGGGCGTCTGCAATCATCCACATCAAATCGCGGAAGCAGATGTTTTCGGTGCTTATTATAAACTTCTCGCCATTAAAGTTGCCTTTGGCTAAAAAGTAAAGGCAGGCTGTAACATCGTCCACATCAACAAAACCGTTGGTTGCTGTAGTATAAAAACGTAAGCCTTTATAAATATCGCGGAACAGAGAACCCGGTTCCTGGCCCCAGCTACCGGCCCCCAGTATGGTTGAAGGGCAAGCCACCACTACATCAAGCCCTTCAGCATTGGCGCGCCATGCCTCGCGTTCGCCATATTGTTTACTGCGGTAATACCAAGGCGCTTTGTTAATGTTAGCGTCGCTGTATTTTTCATCAATCACCTTGCCCGGTAGAGCCAGTCCCATAGCTGCAGTAGAGCTTACGTGAATCATCTTCTTAACTCCTGCGGTCAAGGCGGCATTCATCACATTCGCGGTTCCTTCAACATTAATTTTTATCATGTAATCGGCCTCAGCCGGTATAAAGGAAATTACCGCGGCACAGTGGTAAACCGTATGTACATCCTGCATGGCCTGTTGCAGGCAGCTTATGTCCAGTATATCGCCCTCAACCCATTCAATTTTATCCTTAACCTCATCCAGCATTTTAAGCGAGGAGGTGCTGCGGCGCAGGGCGCGCACTTTTTCGCCTTTACTCAATAACAGTTTTACAAGATGGGAGCCCAACAAACCTGTAGCCCCGGTTACAAAGTTCATGTAAATCAAAGATGAAATGTTTTTTAAGATAGTTGAATGCCGGAGCAGGCAACATTTTTTTTATGACAAGTGCAGCGTAGATTAGCCGCATGCAAAAACCTATCTGGAAACAAGAGCGCTTTTGGCTGTTTCTACCTCTGTTAGTGCTTATCTATTTCCCGGTTTTTATGCGCATGGACGTAATGCCGCTTCGGCCATGGGATGAATCTATCCTGGGCATTAACACCATGGAGATGATGGATAACCACAATCCTATTGTTACTTATTTCTATGGCAAGCCCGATATGAGTAACTGCAAACCACCTTTAGCCATTTGGCTTATGGCGCTATGCAGCAAAGTTTTTGGGTTTAGTGAGTTTTCACTTAGGCTGCCATCGGCCTTGGCGGCTTTTACCTTGTGTGTCTACCTGTTCTTTGCACTCGGTAAATATATGCGCAGCTATGTGTTTAGCTTTTTGGTGGTTGCTGTGTTGGTTAGTTGCCAGGGATATGTGCGCAACCACGTAATACGCACGGGCGAGTACGATTCACTGCTGGTGCTTTTTACGGCGTTGTTCTCCCTTCATTTATTTTTTGCCACCGAGGCAGAGGAAGTTGCGCGAAGGGGGCGCCATCTGTTGCTTTTCTTCATTTTCTTAACTCTGGCTGTATTAACCAAGGGCATTGCTTGTATGATGCTTGCTCCGGGTTTGTTTTTGTATGTATTGGCCCGAAAGAAACTGTTGCTGTTTCTGAAGGAAAAAAACACCTATTTGGGCCTCGGCATTTTTCTTGTTTTTGGACTGGGCTATTATTTTTTAAGAGAAACAATTAACCCGGGCTATTTGGTTGCCGTATGGGAAAACGAATTGGGCGGAAGGTTTGCCGCACCTCAGGGCCATCCCGGCGCAGCCACTTTTTACATATACGAGATACTGGGCTGGCAGTTTGATTACTATAAATTTCTTTTTCCCGCTGCACTTGCTTGTGGCCTGCTGATTGTAGAGCCCGCGTTAAAACGCCTCACTATATTTTCTTTTTGCGCAGCTGTTTTTTTTCTGCTTGTCATTTCAACAGCACAAACAAAACTCAGCCATTATGATGCACCCCTCTTTCCCTTTTTAGCCATAATCATGGCGGGCCTTATTTTCCGGTTGTATTTGTTGCTGAGAGAAAGCACTAAAAATTTAAAGCCATGGACATCGGCTGCAATTGCAGGATTTGTATGCCTTTGCTTTTTAGCCAATCCGTATTACGAAACAATTAAAAAAGTATATGCAGCTAAAGGCGATAGCTGGGATGAAGGCTTTTCAAAACATTGTGGGGTGTTTCGATTAGCGATAAGAAATCATATAACGGTCAATCATTTTATAATACCATTTGATTGGATTGTGCAGGAGAACTCCGGAGAATACAATATTCTGAACTGTTACAGAAGGGTTTTAAGCGAGCATGAGATTACAATGAATCTCGCTTCGCTAAGTGCGCTTAGCCCCACTGACACAGTTATGTCTTTCGGCGATTGGAATAAACACCTGATAAACGAAAAGTACTACACAAGAGACCTTAATTATTACAAGGAGTTTGATGGATATTACCTTGTTGTGGACTCAGTTAAAGCTACCGCCCCTTAGTGTATTACTTTTTATCCAACCAAACTTCGCGGAAGCTGCGGTACTCCATACCGTTGTTAAAGAAGTTCTTTACGTAAGGTTGAATCAACCGGCGGTTCATCGAATAGTAAATCAATAAGCAAGGGGCATCATCCACTATCATCTGATCGAGTTGTGCATATAGTTTGTTGCGTTCAGTAGCATCGGCAGTAATCATTGCCTTCTCGTAAATTCTGTCGTAGTCTGCATTTTGATAGCGCGATGGATTGGTGTAGGCTGGCTCATCCATTGTAGGCGGAACGTTCTTGCCATAAAACAAATTAAGGAAGTTGATAGGGTCGGGGTAATCCGCCACCCACGCAAAACGCCAGAAATTGGTTTTACCGGTTTCAACATTGTTGGTGTGCTGCGCCCATACTACCTGCGAAATTTCAATTTCAATATTCAGGTTTTCGGTAAGCATCTTTTTAACCGCCTCTGCAATATCCAGGTTTCTGCCGCCACCGCTGTTAATCTCTAATGTTGTTTTAGGGAAACCCTTGCCGTTAGGGTAACCCGCTTTAGCTAAGTAGTCTTTCGCCTTATTAACGTCGAAAGTATAGCCCTTAATGGCAGAGTTATCGTAGCCCGGCATATCTAACGGCACAAAGCCTGAAAAAGCCGGCACACCCTCGCCTTTTGCGCTGTAATCGGCAATGGCTGCACGGTCAATGGCATAGTTAAATGCCAGGCGCACGTTTTTGTTGCTAAACACCTTATCCTTCATCTGAAAACCGAAGAACTGAGTGGTAAATTCAGGTCTGCTTTGCAGGGTAAATTTTGCGTACTCGCCTTTCAGTTGTTTCTTCTCATCCAGTATTTCGTCAATCATAGAAAAAGGCAGACGATATTTCATTTCTAAATTGCCTTTTGTAAACTCCAGCATTTCGGTTTTGTCTTCCTTTATGAAAGAGATTTTAATAGCATCCAGGTAAGGAAGTTGATTGCCGAATTCATCTTTACCCCAGTAGTTTGGGTTGCGGGCTAAAAAAACGGCCTCATCCTGCTTTAAAGTTTTTAAAGCAAAGGGTCCGGTGCCCACGGTGTGATACATAATTTCCCCTTTGTATTTTTCTACCGCCTCCTGCGGAAAAACACAAAAGAAAGGCAGGGCCAGCTTGTTCATAAAATCGCCATAGGGCCTTGTAAGCGTGATTTGAAGCGTAGAATCATTAAGCGCTTTAACACCAAAGGCTGCAATCTCGTCGGCATCATGTTGCTTCTTTTGGCGGGCTTCGTAAAGTTCGGTAGCGCCCTTAATTACATCACGCGCAAAAGTGAAGCCTTGATTCTTTGGGTCAGGAGTACACAAAAGCGAGAAACAATACTCAAAATCTTTGGCGGTAACCGTACGGCCCTTGCCACCGGCAAAACATTCGTCGTCATGAAAAACAACGCCCTGGCGCAAATGGAAGGTGTATGCTGTGGCTGTACTATCAACTTCCCAGCTTTTAGCTAATGCCGGCTCAATGGTCAGGTCTTTAGGATTAAAATTCACAAGGCCTTCATAAATCTGCGATACTATGCGGTGGCCCACCGTTTCGGTTATGCCATGCGGGTACAGGCTTTTCAGGTACTCGCTTTCGTTATAACGGAAAAGGCCGCCGTACTTAATACCTCCCTTACCCTCATGTTGCTCGCCTTGTTTTTGTTTGCTGCCTCCGCCGCATGCTGCCAGCAGAATAAGTAGAGATAAAGAAAGGATTTGAAGTATGCGCATAGCTGTTTTGCTTTAGAAATGCAAAGAAAGAAAACTAAGCGAAGGCTGTTAGCCCTACTTGTAAATCCACAGTAATACCGGCTTTGGGGAAGCATCTAGAAGCTTAGCGGTTTGCTGTAAAACGTAAGGGTTAATAGTAGGGCAACCATCACTACGGCAAATGGCAGCGCCTTCAAATTCAGAAACGCAGGAGTGCGCATGAAAAACAACAAATCGCTTATAGGCGTTGCTGTTAGTAGTGTCCAATCCGTAAAGTTTGTAGGCCAGGCCGAAATCGCCCATGTAATGTTCGCCGATGCGATAGCGCCCTTCTGATGTGCAATTACTGCCCACCACATTGCTGAAAACCACTTCCTCTCTCCGGTAATCATCTCCCTGCCCGTGGCAAACCAGTCCTGAGATTAGGACGGAGTCATTTTGCAGGTTAACCACAAAAAAGCGCTTTTTCCAGGAGGGGATGCTCATATCAATCAATACCCCAAGTTTGGTGCTGGCCCCCTGCGAGGCGGCAAATTTTTTAAGGTTGTAGCTGTAGCTGTGCAGCTTTTCCCTCGCAAGCACTTCTTCCGGCTTCGTTTTGGAGGCAGGATTGCTGCAGGAGGCCGTAAAAAGCAATAATATGTATAGGTAAAGGGTTGACATACAGGTTCTCATATCGTTCCGTATAAAACGACGCTGGCTACCTGATATTATCTAATGGACGTGCTTTGAATAATTATTGGGCAACAACGAGCACCTGGCCGGCGCGCAGGTTGTTATCGCCAAGCTGATTGATGTCCTTCAACTCGTCAACAGTGGTGTTAAACTTGCGCGCTATGGAGTACAAAGTATCCGACTGCTGCACTTGGTACTCACGGGCGTTAGGTAAGCTGCTTGCTTTGGGCAGGTTAGCCAATGCCGCGTTGGATAAAACCGTAGAACCTTGCGGAGGAGGATGATTGGAATTGGACGAACTGGCGGTGCCTGTACTGCTTTTAACCTTTAGGAACTCGGCATAAGTCATACTGCGCGGCGGTTCTGTGCGCTTTTCTTGCAGGTTCAACACTTCACCGGCATAAGCCTGGTCGTTCATCCGCATTTGGTTACGCAAGTAGAGCTCACGTAGCTTTATACCCAGCTTTTGCGATATATCACGCATGCTTTCGCCGGCCTGTACCGTGTAGGTGGCTTCAGCCCCACGATTCTTTTTCGCCTGCAGATAAATGTATTCCCCGTCTTTAAAACGCTCGCCTGTGCTAAGGTCGTTAAACGTCATTATCCAGGTGTAATCGATATTATAGTCAAAGGCTATAGTAAAAGGGTCTTCGTTACCTTTTGCCTTAAGGGCGCGCATGCCGTTTACCACAAACTCAGGCCTTGCTTCGGCAACTATCACCTTATCTTCGGCCATTGGCTTTTTATGCGCCTCCACCGGCTTAACATCTTCAATAATTATCACCGCATCCTTACGAGTGTTAGTTGTTGTGTTGGCCTGCGCAGTTTCTTCTTCATTTTTGCCCTTCTTTATCAGCAAATCCTTCTGATCCATTTGCGCTAGTGCCTGCTGGTCATATTGGGCCAGCTTATAGTCTTCAATAAAGTTAATAAGCATGCCGGCGTATTGCGGATTAGTGGCGTAGCCCGCGCTTTTTAAGCCATATGCCCAGGACTTGTAGTCGTTTATTGGTAATTGAAATAATGGGGCATATCGTGGGCGCGTTAAAAGAAAATCAGAATGATCGGCATATGATTGCCTTGCGCTGTCGTAAACCCTGAAACACTCATTAGGCAGGTCGTCATCATGGTAATACTTTTTACCCTGCCATTCCTCTTTACACTTAATGCCAAAGTGGTTGTTGGCTTCTTTGGATAGGGGAGATGAGCCGGCGCCTGTTTCTAAAATACCCTGAGCAAGGGTGATGGAGGCAGGTATTTTGGTGCGCATCATTTCTTCGATGGCAACTTGCTTGTATTGCTCTATGTAATCAAGAATCTGCTGTTTTTGCTGGCAAAACGCAGTAGCGGATAGCAGGCAAAGCGCTATGATTGTCAGGTGTTTCCTCATACAGACTATTTACCAAGCACGAACTTATCAACACTATGTCCACAGTTTAACGGAACATTTCTACAAAATGTTGTGCTTAGCCCTGTTTTTGAGCAATATTTAGTCCATCGCGCAGGGGTAAAATGAAGCTTTTCACCCTTTTGTCTTCTTTTACCTTCTTGTTATAGGCATCAATAGCCTGGGTATCCTTGTCTTTTTTCTCTTCTACAACCTTACCACTCCAAAGCACATTATCAGCTATTATATAACCTCCGGGACGTACCTTGTCGAACACCAGGTCGTAATAAGTGCAATAGTTCAACTTGTCGGCATCAATAAAAACCAAATCAAATGTTTCGTTCAGCCCGGGTATTAGCTTACGGGCATCACCGGTAAGCAGTTTAATTTTTTCAGCAAGGCCGGCCTTTGCAAAATACTTTTCTGCCATCGTTTTCAACTCCTCGTTTACGTCAATGGTATAAAGAAGCCCTGTGCTGCTTAAGCCTTTGGCCATACAAATGGCAGAATAGCCCGTGAAAGTGCCAATTTCCAATATACGGTTGGATTGAATCATGCCGCTTATAAACTCCAGGAAAATGCCCTGCAAATGGCCGCTGAGCATTTGCGGCATTTGTACTTTTAAAAAAGTTTCGCGGCTTAGTTCGCGTAAAACATCATCCTCTGCGGTGGAGTTATTCTTGATGTATTCTTCTAAAAGATCGGGCAAATGAATAGCCATTATAGGGTGCCGCGCTTTTTCATTTCGTCTAATATTATCTTGAACCAGAAGGAGTACTCATCCGGTTTTTCGTTTATCTCCCTTAAAACATCTTCGGTTTTCATCCAGCGCACGGCAGCAATTTCCTCCTTATTAAATTCAAAGGGCTCATTATAAGTGCCGGTAAAAACGGTGTCGTACTCCCATTCGGTAAGTCCGCTTTTGGCATCATGTGCTTTATAAATAAAGTGGAACTGCTCCTTTAAAGGGGTGCGAAAGCCCAGCTCTTCAAACAAGCGCCGCTCGGCAGCGGCCTTAAAGCTTTCGTTTTTGCGCGGGTGGCTGCAGCAGGTGTTGCTCCAAATACCTGCCCAGTGATACTTTGTGAGCGCGCGCTGCTGCACCAGCATTTCGCCCTTGTCGTTAAAAATTATAACACTAATGGCACGGTGCAGTAATCCTTTGGTGTGGGCTTCCAGTTTGCCCATGTAACCCAGCACTTCGTTATGCTCATCTACCAGCACCACCATCTCTTCTTTATTCAAATCTTCCATTGCTGTATTTTTTCTACTTCTGTTCTTCTTCTTTAAACCATCCCGAGTACATTACATAGTTATTGCTTATGCGCTCAATCAGGTTTTTAAAATTCTCTACATCTACACTCTTAACCCGCTTGGCCGGTACGCCGGCGTAAATGCTACCCGGCTCAACAACCGTGTTTTCCAAAACAATTGCTCCGGCAGCTATTATGGAGTTCTCGCCAATAACTGCATGATCCATTACAATGGCGCCCATGCCAATTAAAACGTTATCGTGCACAGTACAACCATGTACGATAGCCCTGTGTCCGATAGAAACATTATTGCCGATAGTGGTAGGCGCTTTTTGATAAGTGCAATGTATAATAGCCCCATCCTGCACATTTACTTTGTTGCCCATTTTAATGTAGTGCACATCGCCGCGCACTACGGCATTAAACCAAATACTGCAATCATCGCCGGCAGTAACTTCACCAACTACGGTACAGTTTTCAGCCAGGTAACAATTGCTGCCAAAACGGGGGCTAATGCCCTTAACGGGTAGAATCAATGCCATTGCACTGCAAGAATAAGGCATTTGGCTTTAAGGGCGAATTGCCCCTTCACATAAATAAAAACGCCCTCCGTAAACAGAGGGCGTTTTTGAATCAGCAAAGCTGCTTTTATCTTATCAGTGTAGCGCTTCCTTTCTCGGTTGCGTGTACACCATTGATGTAGGTAACATTAAAGCTCCATATGTAGGTGCCTACCGGCTGGGCTTTGCCACGGAAGATGCCATCCCAACCATCGCCGGGCAACATGTTTTCGTTTTCGTAAACCAACTCGCCCCAGCGGTTGTAAACGCGCATTTCCAGTTTTTGAACGTTGCGCATAATAGCAACCAGGCGGTCGTTAACGTTATCGCCATTTGGAGAGAAGGCTGTAGGAATTAATACTACAAACTTATCGGGGCGGCAGCTTTCCGGATCAACAACAGGATCGTCAAGGAATGTTTGACCGCTGGCCTGGCAGCCGTTAGCATCGGTAACGGTTACGGAGTAAAATCCGCGCTTGAGTTTTTCTACAAAAGCGGCAGTGTCAGTAGGTGAGGTGCTCCAGGCATAAGTAAGTGGCGCAACACCACCGTTTGTACTGGCGGTTACCGCTCCTGATGAATCGCCCTGGCAACCGGGGTTAATACCGATAACATTTACCGTAAATGGCTCAGGTGAATTTACACCGGTTGTTTCAGTAGCCGTACAGTTGTTAGCATCGGTAACGGTAACAGTGAATGAACCGGAAGTAACCTGTGGGTTTTGCTGTGTTGAAGTATAGCCGTTAGGGCCGCTCCAGCTATAGCCGTAAGGGCCAACGCCACCTGCTACGGTAGTGTTTATTGAGCCGTTGCCTGAATCAGCACAAAGTGGCTCAAAAGGAACCAGGGTGATATCCAATGCAGCCGGAGAATTAATTGTTCCGGTCATAATGGTATCGCAACCGTTAACGTCTTCGATAACCACGCTGAAAGGCCCTGCATCTAAACCGGTAACGCTATTGGTGGTAGCAAAGTTGCTCCAGAAATAGGTGTACGGAGATGTTTCTCCGTTAACAGTAACAGAGGCCGTTCCGTCAGTAGCGCCGAAGCATAACAGGTCGGTAGTGTTTATTGAAATGTTATACGGCTGTGGTTCTGTAAGTGTAGCTGTGTTTGTAACGGTGCAGCCATTGGCATCAGTTACCGTAACGCTATGGGTTGCTGCCACAACATTGTTAAGGTTTTGTGTGGTTGCGTTGGTTGGTGCGCTCCACTGGTAGCTGTAAGGCTGAACGCCGCCATTTACACTAATGTTTACAATACCATCGCTACCCGCGTTACAACGGGGGTTGAAGGTGTAAGAAACTGAAGAAGTCAATAAGGTTGGCTCAGTAATGGTGTAGCTGTTACCTGCCGTGCAACCGATGTTATCGGTTACGGTGATGGTGTAACTGCCGGGTCCTAGGTTAGGGTTGTCCTCAGTACTTACGCTGTTGCTCCATGCAAAAGTGTAAGGGGTTTGGCCACCGCTGGAGGTTAAAAACACACCGCCGTTAGCCGCACCAAAGCACTGCACATTCTTTAAGCTATCCAGCACGATAACGATAGTGGTGGTGTTAGGCACTGCTGTGTTAGCAGTAACGGTGCAACTGTTTTGGTCGCTAACGGTTACAATGTAATTGCCTGCGCACAGGTAGGTAGCGTTTTGCAATTGCTGTGGAGGAAGTGAGTTCCATGCATACGTGTAAGGTGGAGTGCCGCCTTGCGCGTTAACGGTTGCGGAACCATCACAAGCGCCGCCGCAGGTTACCGGTGTTCCGGTAGCAGAAGCGGTAAGTTGGGTTGGCACATTAATAACTACTGAAGCCGTAGCCTGGCAGCCTTTAGAATCAGTAACAGTAACGCTGTAAGTACCGCCCGCTAAGCCTGAGGCTGAATTAACGTTGCCGATGCTGGAAGGATTCCACGCATAAGAATATGGTGGTAAACCGCCCTGCACGTTAACGGTTATTTGACCGTTGCTACCACCAAAGCAGCTAACATCCTGCTTAACCATAGTAGCGCTAAACACAAAGTTGGGGTTATCTGATACGGTAAGGGTAAATGTTCCCTGGTCAGCAGCTGTTTTGCCGTCAACAACAAGGTAGTAGTCGCCGGCCTGGCAAATAGAATAAGCTAAAGTTGACTGGGTGCCGCAGCCGTCGTCGTTGGCAGTATCGGGCGTTGCTGCTCCGCAGGCACTGTATAAATACAGGTAGCTATCGAACTGTGCGCCCTGCACGCCGCATAGAGAGGCAGTAATACCAATAGGGCCGTTAGCGTGAAACTTATACCAAACATCGTTACCAGGGCTGGCTGCGTGGCTGTTAGAATAGCATAGGTTGCTGTTGAAGTGGGTTAAGGTGCCACCGGTGTTAATGGTGCCCATATCAATGGCCGTAGCGCAGCTGGTGCCATCCGTATATCTCCAATAAGTTTCCATTATAGGGCGCCAGTCGGTACCGCAGTTGCCCTGCACAGCAGGGTGCGTGTACCACTCACAAGGATTGCCAATTCTGTAAGGCTCCTGCGTTTTGAAAGGGTTACCGTTACAGTCTTTATCATCTTCTTCCGTAACGCCTATACAGTTACCGAAAATTACAACACCGCAGCATTGCGGACCGTTGTTGGTACACTGCGAGCCGTTTGAACAAAAACCCAATAATGCATCAGCCGGGTTGTCATCTTCCCATGCTTCTACACGTATGTCGTAAAACTGTGGAACAGTAGCTGTTGGGTAGGTATAGTTAAACAGCAAATCGTTAACGGGTATTACCACCGGTGGGTCAATGGCGTTAGTATGGCAGGTTCCGCCTAACCAGCCTTGCCCGTCAAGGTCGGCATTATCGCGTACCCATACTTTAAAGTTGGGTTCGTCCGGCTCAAAACCCACACCAAAGGCGCCCTGGTCAGTAGGGCCAAAGCCCACGTCCATATCCTTCAGTCTTATCTGAAGTTGAATAGGGCCATCGGTAAAGGTTTGGGAAAAAGCCTGGCTTGCGCACAAAATCAGGGTTAATACAACAACTAGTCTGTTGTAAGCATGTTTCATGTATACGGTAGTTTTTGGGTTTGTAAATATAGGCTTTTTCAACACTTATTTTCAGACGCAAATTTGTTTAAGAAAGTTGTTTTTAGTTGCGGTTTAGTTTTTAATATTTCAAAACTATTGCCTAACATTATACCTTACTTGTTTTTCAGCAAAGATTAATAAGGCCAAACCTAAACCACCTCATGAAAAAGTTTTACTTTTTGCTTCTTTCCTGTTGTGCTTACTTCCTCACTTATGCGCAGATTGTTCCTAACGGACAGCTTGATAACGTGCAGGAGTTTGCCACAAAAATGACCGTTCCGTTTGTAATGCCTGATGGCGTTAAATTGTTTACCGATGTGTACCTGCCGCGCGTGCGCGATTCGCTGAGAGTTTCGCTGGGAACGCTGGACCTCGGTTTCACACAGGTACAAACCGATACCCTAACGTTTATTCCGCTGGGGGCGCAAATTATTTTTTACGATTCCATTAACGGTCAACCAAACCCTGATCCGTACCAATTGCCAACCATTTTTACCCGTACCCCGTACGATAAAGGTGACTTTGATGAGTTAGGCGGCGTGCTTCCTATTTTGGGTTACAACTATATGCTGCAGGATATGCGCGGACGCTATTCTTCAGAGGGTGTTTACTTCCCCATGTATTCCGATAGCTGGAACAAGAACGCCTACCACCCGGGCATTGGCCACGTGTTGGATTATCTGCCTTCTACCGATCCTAAGCACTCTAACAAGCACGAGGACGGCTATAACTCCGTAAAAATTATTCAGGACCTTACCATACCGCACCTTTACGATAGCCTGCCGCACACTAACGAGCGCGTTTGTAACGGAACCATTGGTATGTTTGGTGCATCAGCTTTAGGTAACACCCAGCTGCAGTTGGCGTTAGCACACCGCGTGCCTGATTCGCTTCCTAAATTGAAGTCATTAATGCCGGTTGTTGCAACTACCGAACACTACATTTCTACCGGTTATAACAACGGCGTTTTCCGCGATAGAATTGTTACCGGCTGGTTGAAAGGCCAGATTTTCAGCGGAACAGATGATGACCTTATACCTGTGGATTTAGACAGACAAAACTCTATCCACTCCAGTTTTGATTACGACCTGCCTAAGACCATTACCCTTAACGGCAAAACCCGCGACTATTATCAAAATAAATTTGAAGCAGCGAACCTGTCAATCGACCACTTTACCGCTATCCGTTACTACCGTTTAGATGGTACCTTGAGCGAAGCCGGTTTTTACCCAAGCTCAGTTGGCCGCCCGGATATGGATGGCAGCGTTGCCCCGGTTAACCAATACGGCGAAGCCGTTGACCCCGTAACACAAACCCCACTACCGGATCTTAACTACAGCCGTTACACTAACTGCGATTTACCGGTGTTACACATCACAGGTTGGTGGGATATTTTTACTGAAGGACAGATCAACAACCTGAACTATACCCAACAGGCTATTGCAGGCAGCCCTAACAAAAACATGCAGAAGATGGTGATTGGACCGTGGGCGCACCAAACTATTGCATCGCGCGAAAGCGGCGACCGTATTTATCCGAAAAACGTAACCGACCTTACCAAATTCGACCTTTCAGAATTTGACATTAACAACGTGCCAATTGCTGATATCGTTAAATCAGATCTGGTTACCTGGTTCCGCTATACCCTTAACCGCGACCAGGGAAACTATGTTGGCGAGCCTAAGTTTATCATCCGCGAAAGCCACAACTGGCAGCGTTTGGGCGATGGCGGTGTGTTGGGCAATATTGATGTGCGTGTGCCATCCAAAGACTTCATCGTATCCTTCGTGGATATGATCAACTTCCTCGGTGGCAAATCAGGCTTACCGGGTATTAAGATTGAAGTGAAAAACGATATAGTTGGCCAGTTGGAAACCAGCATAGATGTGCCAAACCTTGGCCCTGTGTTACCTCAATTCGGCGGACCGCCATTAGACAACATTCCGGTTCCTGATTTCTATAATGATGTTCCTACTTACCGTTTCTATGTTCCGGGCCCGGATTCTGCAGCTGATGCCGCAGCAGGTTACCCTGATAACTACAAAGTAGGTAACTTCTGGTTCTCGTCTTCTAAGTTTCCTCCTGACGAGCACATCCAATGGCAGAAGTTGTTCCTGCACCAGGACGGTTCAGCAAACTTTACCGCTCCTACTCAGGACGAAGGCTTTAAAATGTATGTTAGCGATCCTGACGATCCTATCCTTACTGTAGGCGGTAGCAACATGATTGTGCGCTCACCGGATGGCTCAAGAAATTCTCAAAGCCAGATGGAGTTAACTGACCCAACCAACGCACCATTTACTATGGACCGCGAGGGTGTTATTCAGTTTAACACAGAGGCTTTTGTTGACTCATTTACCACTGTAGGTATGCCGGTTTGCACTGTGTATGCCAAAACAAACCCCGGTGGTGTTGCAAGTGGCCCAACTGATTGTGATTGGGACGTTCGTATTTGCGACGTTTGGCCCGATGGCAGAGTTTATTTCGTACAGGAAGGTATTGTAAACGCCCGTGGCCGCGATTGGGCCCGTGCACTGGTAGATTCTATGGGCTATCCCGGAACAGCTACCTATGTTAACGGCGTTGAGGACCCCGGCGATAAATCAATACCATACACCAATATTGAAATTGGCCAGATGTATGAGTATGTGTTTAAGATGATGCCTATAGGCTACACCTTTGCGCCGGGCCACAAAATCCGCGTATTAATAAACTCATCTAACTACACCCGTTACCAGGCTAACCCGCAATTGCCGCTAAACGATGGCGAGTTTTTCCGTCGTAAGCCGGGCGATGGTCAAAGCTATATCTACCAGGGCCAGGAAATGTTCCCTCGTGTAGCGGTACAGCGCGTTCACTTCTCGCCTGACAATCCAACAAGCATCAACTTCCCGGTTTGGAACCAGGACTACCACTATAATGCGGTAACACCTATAACCCAACCAACGTTTGACGCTACAGTGTTCCCTAACCCTGCTTCTGAAAAAGTGCAGATTTTGGTAAACATGCCGGGCGAACATGAAGTAACCATCACAGATATTACCGGTCGCCTGATAACCACCGGCCGTTTTGATGACAACATCATTTACGACCTGAGCGGCTTTGGCAAGGGTATTTACTTTGCTACCATTACTGATGTGAAAGACACCAACAAAAAGGTAACCCGTAAGTTTATCGTTCAATAAACCCGGATTAAGACAATAAGAGAAGCCTCCATTAAGGAGGCTTTTCTGTTTATATTCGCGGCTAAATCGGAAACAATGTTAAACATCGTATTGTTTGGCCCTCCGGGTAGTGGTAAAGGCACACAGGCGGCTAAGCTGGTAGAAAAGTACAAGTTAGTGCACCTGTCAACAGGAGACATCTTTAGGGCAAACATTAAAGGCGGTACCGAATTGGGCACGCTGGCAAAGAGCTATATAGATAAGGGCATGTTGGTGCCCGATGAAGTTACCATTGGTATGCTGGAAAGCGAAGCCGATAAATACCCTAATGCAATGGGTTTTATTTTTGATGGGTTTCCGAGAACAATACAACAGGCGGAAGCGCTTGATAAATATTTGGCAGGGCGAAATACCACTATCAGCATGATGCTGTCACTTGAAGTAGACGAAGAAGAATTGCGCAAGCGCCTTCTTTTACGAGGTAAAGATTCTGGCCGTGCTGATGACCAGGACCCGGAAGTAATTCAAAACCGCATAAACGTTTACCATCGCGATACAGCCCCGGCTAAGGAATACTATACCGGCCAGGGAAAATTTGAGAGTATAAACGGCGTAGGTGCTATAGAAGATATTTTTCAATCGCTTTGTGCCGCAATTGACAAAGCCTCAAAGGTGGTGGGCTAACAGTTTTATCCCTTTTCATAAAGAAAAGGACAGGAGGATTAATGGCAGCGCAGAACTTTATTGATTACGTTAAGATTTTCGTTAAGAGTGGAAAGGGTGGAGCCGGTGCTTCCAGTTTCCGCAGAGAGAAGTATATACCTAAGGGTGGCCCCGATGGTGGCGATGGCGGAAGAGGAGGACACATAATTTTAAAAGGTAATGCACAGTTATGGACACTGTTGCATCTGAAATATCAAAAGCACATATCGGCTGAAGACGGCGCCAGAGGACAAGGCGCTTTAAGCAGTGGTAAAGATGGCGAGGATGTTATTATTGAAGTGCCGCTGGGTACCGTTGCGCGCGACTTTGAAACGGGCGAGGTTGACATTGAGATAACAGAAGATGGCCAGGAGTATATCTGGCTTGAAGGGGGCAAAGGTGGCAGAGGAAACAACCACTTTAAAACCTCTACTAACCAGGCGCCTACCTATGCACAGCCGGGCATACCAAGCAAAGAAGCCTGGAAGGTGCTGGAGTTAAAATTATTGGCTGATGTGGGCCTGGTGGGTTTTCCCAATGCGGGAAAGAGCACACTTATCTCTGCCCTTTCTAACGCTAAGCCCGAAATTGCGGATTACCCGTTTACTACCCTCGTTCCTAACCTGGGCATGGTAAACTACCGCGATAAGCGCTCGTTTGTAATGGCGGATATACCGGGAATTATTGAAGGCGCCGCAGAAGGCAAAGGCCTTGGCCTTCGTTTTTTACGCCACATTGAGCGTAATGCAGTGCTGCTGTTTATGGTGCCTATAGATGCTGAAGATATTGTGGGCCAATACAAAATTTTGTTGGGTGAGCTGGAGAAGTACAATCCCGAATTGCTTACTAAGGACGCTGTGCTGGCAATAAGCAAGTGCGATTTGGTGGATAGCGAGCTCCGGAAAATGATTGAGAAAGACCTGAAGCAGCAGCTAAAAAAGGAGAAAATCTCTTTGCCGCCTATTTTCATTTCGGCTGCCACCAACTTTGGACTGGAGAAATTGAAAGATGAAATAATGAAGGTGTTGGATAAGCCTAAAGAATAAAGGCTATTACTTGCACCCGTCAAAATCCTGCCTTGTCAAAATCACACCACAATCCTGAAAACTGGATACTCCTAACACTGCTCACCCTTATTTGGGGTAGCTCTTACATACTTATAAAAAAGGGGCTAATTGCGTTTACGCCACTGGAGTTGGCCAGCCTGCGCATTTCAATCTCCTGCCTGGTATCGTTGCCTTTTGCGGTTAAGGCATTTCTTACCGTACCACGCCATAAGTACTTTACCATTTTGCAAGTGGGTATTTTCGGCAGCGGTGCGCCGGCCATTTTGTTTTCGATAGCGATGACCAAGAGCGATAGCGGCTTAAACGGCATACTCAATTCTCTCTCCCCTTTGTGGACCCTTGTTGTGGGATACTACATTTTCAAAATCAACATTAGCGCACAAAAAGTATGGGGCGTAATAATTGGGTTTGCGGGAGCATTGGTTTTAGTGTTAGGTAAAAAGGGCGGAGGCATTAAGGTGGATACACTTTACAGCATACTACCGGTTATAGCCACCTTTTGCTATGGCATGAGTTCCAACATCACTAAACAAAAATTGCAGGACCAGAACCCGGTTTATTCTACCAGCCTGGCCATGTTAATGGTTGGTATACCGGCTTTAATCGGGCTTGGTTTCTCTGATGCGCCGCATAAAATCAATACCGGGCAAGCGTGGGTTTCGCTTGCAAGCGTAGCTTTCCTGGCCATTTTCGGAACATTGATAGCGTGGATATTGTTTTACCGCCTGGTACAGCGCACCGATGCTTTGTTTGCTGCCAGCGTAACCTATCTTATCCCTGTTGTGGCGCTCTATTGGGGGTACCGCGATGGCGAACAACTTACAATTATACAGATTGGGGGAATGCTGCTTATTTTATTGGGGGTTTATTTTACTACTGCCAGCAAGGCAATTGCGGCGGACAAGCCTAATTAAAAACAGATGTCGAACGAAATAAGGTTAACACAATTCTCTCATGGTAGCGGTTGCGGTTGTAAAATTGCGCCTGCTGTTTTAGATGAAATATTGAAGGATAGTGGTGTGTCTGCTCCGCACAATGCATTGTTGCTTGTAGGCAACGAAACAAAGGACGATGCCGCTGTTTATGATTTGGGCAATGGCACTGCATTAATAAGCACGGTAGATTTTTTTATGCCCATTGTAGATGATGCTTTTCAATACGGGCAAATAGCGGCCGCAAATGCATTAAGCGATGTGTATGCCATGGGTGGTAACCCCTTTTTGGCTATAGCTGTTTTAGGTTGGCCTGCAGAAAAAATACCTGCACATATTGCCCGCGAGGTTATAAGAGGCGCAAAAGAGAAGTGTGCCGAAGCAGGCGTTAACCTGGCAGGTGGGCACACTATAGATTCTCCGGAGCCCTTCTTTGGTTTATCAGTAAACGGCTTAGTGCCGATAAAAAATCTGAAGCGCAACGCTACGGCGCAGGAGGGTGACCTGCTTTACATTACTAAGCCCATTGGCACCGGCGTGCTGAGTACAGCTTTAAAACGCTCGCTGATTGGTGAAGGCGAAATGCAGGAAGCCATTAAATACATGAGCACACTAAATGTTGCCGGTTCGGAACTGGGTAAACATGAGTTTGTACATGCCCTAACCGATGTAACAGGCTTTGGGTTGATAGGGCATTTGATTGAGATGTGCGAAGGCGTCGGTTTATCTGCAGAAATAGAGTACGCCAAAGTGCCTTTAATGCAAGGTGTAAAAGATTTAACGGCCAAATTCGTTTATGCTGATAACACCATGCGAAACTGGAAAAGCTACGAGGGCAAGGTGCAGGGCATAGGTAGCGAATCACTGCTTACACTTTGCGACCCTCAAACCAGCGGTGGCTTGCTGGTTGCTGTAGCCGGCAACAAAAAGGAAGTATTTGAGGATTTGTGCAGACAAACGGGGGTCAACGCAATCCTATTTGGAAAAATGCAGAGTAAAGGGACTAAAGCAATAAATATTGTATGAGTAAAAAAGTGGTTTTAATAACAGGCGCAACAGCAGGCATTGGTTTGGAAACAGCACTGGAGCTGGCAAGGCGCGGCATGACTGTAAATTTTATTGCAAGGGACAAGAGCAAGGCCGAAGAAACAAAGCGGTTGTTGGCAGAAGGCGGCTCTTCGGACAGCCAGTATTTTATTGCTGACTTCTCTTCTCAAAAATCTATACGTACTGCAGCACTTCAGATAAAGCAAACATTACCTGTTATTGATGTGCTTATAAATAACGCTGGGGGGGTTAATTCAGAATTTGAACTTACAGAGGACGGCCTTGAGAAAACAATTGCCACCAACCACTTCGCGTATTTTCTGCTTACCAATTTGTTACTTGAGCAGATTAAAAAATCGGACTATGCCCGAATCATTAATGTGGCCTCGGGTTCTCATTACCAGGGCAAAATCAACTTTGAATCTTTCACCCAAAATAAGGGGTACTTTATAATGACGGCCTATGGGCAAAGCAAGCTGGCAAATGTTCTGTTTACAAACGAGCTGGCCCGCAGGCTTGCAGGTACACATGTTACTGTAAACAGCCTGCACCCGGGTATGGTAGTTACCAAAATAGGAGATAAAAACACGAACGGTTTAGCTGCTTTTGTTTGGAACCTTGCTACTAAAATAGGAGGCATCAAAGTGCAAAAGGGCGCAGAGACCTCTGTGTTTTTAGCTACCTCCGACAAGGTTAAGGGAGTGAGCGGCAAGTATTTTGATAAAAGCCGCGAAAAGAAACCATCTAAGCTGGCACTGGATGTAAACCTGCAAAAGCAACTGTGGGAAGTAAGTGAAAAGCTGTGCCCGATTAACGCATAAACATCTACTGTAATAAAATCTGCATATTAGCTTTTAGGCAATTGCGGTTATAAATGATTCTTGTAGGCTTTCTTCTTGGCTTTTTGGGTTACCTGCCTTTGGGCAATATAAACCTTGCGGTAGTACAGGTGGCTGTATCTGAAACGCGCCGTACGTTATGGTTGTTTATTCTGTTTGTTGCCCTTATGGAGTTTGTTTATTGCTTTGGTTGTATGCTGGGTATGAACTACCTGGTGGAGCAGAAAGATTTAATGATAGTTTTAAAGTGGGTGTCGGTAGCGTTGTTTATAGGCTTGGGCCTGCTTACCTTTTTTCAGAGGCAGAATGAAAAGAAAGGCGTTGTGCCGCCGGGAATGGCCAAGGGAATTTTTGTGGCCATCTTTAATCCCCTGCAACTACCCTTTTGGTTGATATGGGGCATGTTGGTACTAAAAAACAAATGGGTGGCTAACGAAACGCTGTCCATAGCCCTGTTTAGCCTGCTATGTTCATTTGGTACTATTGCCGTATTGTGGATGTATGCGGAAGGAGGAAAGAAGTTAGTGGAAAAATTAAAACTGAACCAAACAGTAATTAACCGTTCGATAGGATTGTTCCTGATAGGCCTGGCAGTGTACCAGGCGTTAAGCATAGTTTATTTCTCTTCCTGATTGGCAGCAGCTGCCTGATTTTCTTTTTCGGCATTGCGCGCGTCCATCATTTCCCTGAATTTTCGCTGACCTCTTACGTTATTCCAGATAAGAATACAGAACAGGCCGCAAAACAGCGGGAAATAAACGTGGTTATCGAACACGCCGAGGCGCACAAAGTTTACAATAGCCACCACAAATGAAACTACAGCCGCAACAAGCCAGGCTTTTTCTAAATACTTCAGAAAGGAATTCATAAAACAAAGGTAAGGCATTCGTCTTTATCGCCACAAATAAAAAGCCCCGCTCAATAATGAACGGGGCAACGATTGGGCAGAGAAAAAATTTACCTATAGAACCACTAATCCCAAATTGGTTGTTTGCCCTGCCGTAACATTAACATTAGAGATAACTTTTGTGCTTAACAGCGGCACAACCGGATCAATCTGCACGGTATAGTTACCTGCCGCCACTGCCTGAATATGGAAATTACCGCTTAGGTCGGTGATGGTGCAAATGCTTTGTCCATCTGAACCACTTATACAAACAGAAGCCATGCTTGCTGTGCCAAGGCTACCGGCAATACTACCACCTAAGTCTCCATTAACGGTTACAGAACCACTACCACCATCGGAGCCACCTATGGTTATGCCACCGTTTACGCTGCCGCTACCACCGCCATTTACACTGCCACTGCTTCCGGCATCAACAATCAAACGTAATGTAGGTTGCAACTGAAAGCTTGCCGAACCGGCTGCTACTACGGATTGCGCGGCATCAAAGTCAATTGTCCAGCTATAACTGTTACCTGCCTGCAAGTGGTTATCAAGGTTAAGCGTTAAACCGGCTGCACCGTTACCGGCTAAACTTATTGGCTGCGACTGACCGTTTACTACAATACTGTTATCCGAACCAAGCACCAAACGAACCTGGTCAATATGCCCCGCAGGAATATCGCCTTCAGCAATTAAGGTAGATTGGCCGTTTACGTATTGAAGTATATTTATACTTCCAACAGAGGAGTTCATCATTACCCAACCGGATGCTTGTGTGTGGGCCTCTATACCCTTTACGTCAATATACAAAGCATCAAAATTAGCAGGCGCATCAGTAAGCTTAAAGCTAACATGGGCAGCATCCTTTTGTGCTTTCTCTTTACAGCCCACTAAAAAAAGAGGCAGGGCAGCTAATGCTGCGAAAAAGATTTTTATCGATCTCATAAATTTTGGTTTTCGTTAATAAATAGAATAACTAAACGCATTTGGCATTGTAACACATGCCTATGCCGTATAAAAGGGTAACGCCGGCTGTTTTTGAATTGGTATTGAGTTGGGGCGAAAAAATTTGATGCGCGTAATGCGCCTTGTTAAATCAGTAGATTATTACTGTATTTCGCTGGTTTTAACTTTAATTTTTCCGGTGATGTTCTTTATCACATAGTCGGAAAAGTTTTCGTTGGCAGTCATGCCGTTGCCGTAAATAATTTCATCGGCAGTGGTAATTTTAACGAAAGTGTTGGAGTAAATTATCTTGCGGTCTTCGTCCCAAATCAGCTCATCGGTGTTCAGCTTTTCACCTTTAACGTTTACCACCACTACGCTATCGCGGGCCGTCATCTCCTTGCTGTTTTCAACTGCAGTTGCATAACGTGCAGTTAAAGTGCTTTCTGTTTTTCCATCTGCCGCAAAAAAATCAATACGTATGCCATCTGTAAACTCCAGGTAGGGCTTCGCGGTGTTATGCCGTGTAACATGTTTGCCTTGCGCCTTAATCCGCACCACTCCTTTATCTGAATAATTGATAACAACATTATCGCCGCTTTCAATATTTACGTTGGCACGCGAGGTAACCAGCTTGGCTTCCTCCAAACTATTGTTACAAGCGCTAACAGCCACTAAACAAAATGAGACTGCCAGCAGGCAGATGCCGGTTAAGGTGTTGTTGCGGAATGCTGATTTCAGAATCACACGCCTGCGTATTGGTGGCAGAAAAGATTAATCGAATTTACGCTTAACAAACCAATCGTAGTCGTTAAGTACAAAGCCGAACGTAACGCGGTAATAGTTTTCGCGTATTGCAGCAGCATCTGTTGCTACGCGGCTGCCGAAATTGCCCGTAAGGTTTAAGGAGCCCCTAAAGAACTTTGTGGCTTTAAGCGGGAAGCCCAGGCCCAGAGTGGCCCCGGCATCACTCAGGTTTTTGCCATTGTAAAGCACTTCGCTTTTACCGTAGTAGCCGCCCAGGCGGTATTGTACGCGTGCAAGGTAGTTGCGTAAGTCGTCAAACTTCGGCGTTATCTGTGCGCCGAAACTTAAGCGCCAGGTATCGCCTAACTTATCGCTGCTGATAGGAGAGGTGAAGCTGCTCCAGTTAGCATAACGGAAGTCAACACCTGCCAACCAAAATAATTCGTTGCCGAACATTACCCCTGCGCCAACATTCATGGGTAAGGATACTTTTGTTTTTACACCTTCGCTTATCTGCGGTGTATCAACTGCAATAAGGCCTGCGCTTGATGAAACCACAAAACGTTCCCAACGGCTGGTAACATTGGTGCGCATTTTAACGCCGCCTGAACCGTAAGCCCCGATATTGATGAAAATGTCTCCGCGGGGGTCAAGTGAATCGGAGTTGTGATAAATGCGGTACTGGTACTGCACGCCCACATTGTAGTTAAAGCTGCTTACGCCCATATTGGTTACGTTACGGGTATTAAAGGATAAAGCCGTATCAGGAAAGGAGATAGACTTTTCGTAATCAATTTTGCCGAAAAGGTAGGCCAGGTTTAAACCAATCGAGAATCCACGGATTTTGTAAGCGCCGCCCAGGTATGCCTGGTATAAGGACCCCTTGCCTGCCTGAGCAAGGCGATAGTTACCTGTAAGGGAGTCCGTAACATCCTGCACAAAAGTGTAATTGCTGTTGCTGTAAGGCACTAAGCCAATACTTAGGCCCCATTTTTCAGGACGGGGAGAAAAGGCCAGAGCAAGGTGATTGATGTTGCCGGTAAATGCCCGATAGGTGGAGTCGCCCGTTATAATGCTTGAGCCATCAAGGTTAACGCCCAGCTCAATAGCAGTGCGGTTAATGCTGGCATAAGAAGCAGGGTTGGCAAAGTTGATGTAGGTATAAGAGCTATAAGGTGCAGCTACCTCGCCCATGCCTTTGTTGGCTGAAATAGCATTTGGCCTTAAATAGCCAAGGCCAAAACGGGAATAAGGGGATGCAGATTGTGCCCGGCTGTATTGCGTAGCACAAACCGTAACAAGCGCAAACAGCGCTATGGCAAATAATTTATCGATAAGAGTTTTGCTGTTTTTCTTTATGGGGAACAACCTTAGCTATTAAAATTCAGAATTTCATTCAGGCCCTCTAATACCAGATAAGGGCGGGCAAATATCTCACTTTTGATGAGAGTGGCAAATAAAGCGGCGTCTCCGCCTGTAGTTATCACTTTCAGCTTGCCTAAACGGGCTTCGTATTCTTTTATTATACCGTTTACCTCATGTTTTATACCTTGCATAACCCCGCTAAGTATAGAACCTGCCGTATCGGCACCGGTAAGGTCGTAATTGGTGTATAGCATAGGGTCAACCAGGGGCAGTTTAGCCGTATAGCTATTTAAGGCCTTAAAACGCATCATCATACCCGGCGAAATAGCCCCGCCCAAGTAGTGCTTATCGGCAGTAACCACATCGTAGGTAATGCAGGTGCCGAAATCGATTTTCAGTACGTTTTCATCCACAAGGCCCATTGCTGCGGCCACGCTGCCTGCAATACGGTCCGCACCCAGGGTTTCGGGGGTTTTATACATAATTTTAACAGGCAGCGCCAGTTGATAGGAAAGGACAAGAGGATTAATCTTCCTGTCCTGCAGTAATAGTTCAACCTCGCTGTTTTTGCCCGTTTGGGAAAGGATGGCTCTCCTGATTTTGAATTTATCCAGCACCGCCGGCAGGCTTTGGGCACCTACAAACACCTCTTTCAGCTCTTTTTTATCAAACAGGGCAAATTTGGTGTTGGTGTTTCCTATATCTATGGCCAGGTTCATTTGTCTAACACTCGTTTGCCATCAATATACTTTACAATAAAGCTGCTCTTGTATCTCGGCAGTATTTGAGCCTTCCAGTAGTCTTCGCAGGTCTTATAATCCTTGTAGCGCCCTAACAGGTACTTGTACAGGCTGTCTTCTTCATAAACCTCGTAGCCTTTTAAGTGGGTATAATAGTTGGTGTCCAGCGGTATGTATTTTTTAAGCGCATAAAACTGGATGCGGAAGAATGTGTCAGTAACAAGACGCATGTTCTTATCCTCCAGCTTTTTAATTTCTTCTCCTAACTCCAGCTTGTTGTTGTTGGTGATGGTGCCCGAACCTTTGGCAGAAGTAATAGCATCAGGGCCTGCTTTTGTTTCTGAATTTTCAATTGCCTTGGCCTTTTTAGGCTGCCCGGTATAGGTTTGCTCGGCCAGTTCGTACTTGTTGCCTTCAGTATGGTAATTGGTGTTCGCTGCCTTTTTCTTCTTCTCTTCTTCCTCGGCTATTTCCTGTGCTTTTTTCTTACGGGCCTCTTCCTCTTCTGCAGCTGTCAGGCTTTTCTTTTTACTATTCACGTCATCCTCCACGGTAGAAGCGGTTTTTTTGCTGTTTGCACCATCATCTTCTGCCACGGTAGCTGTTGTTTTACCCTTGCCCGGCTCTTCGGTTGTAACAGCAGTAGCTTTCGGCGCTTTGCTTTCTACGGGTGATGCAGTTGTAGTAGTTTTTGAGGTTGTAGCGTTATTAGCGGTAGTTGTGTTTGTACTTCCTTCCTTAGGTGCAATTGCTACAGGTGCCGCCTCCTGCGATTTCCCATTTTCTTTTGTTTCGGTATTTGTTTTAGCCGCGGCAGTAGTGTTTACTTCTGCGGTCGGAGTTTTGTTCTCATTATTGGCAGTAGTGCCAGGAATGGTGCCGCCTGCACTGGTATTAGCAGGCGCAGAACTTATGGCAGGAGAACCTGTCTGTGCACTGCCGGCGGTGGTGCTTATTGTGCCATTTCCCGGCTTGGTGCCCGCCGTGGGCCCAGCGGTGGACTTCTCAGTACTAACAAATGTTTGTTCGGCCTTGCTGCGCTCTTTATCATAGGCAGTTGCATTGCCGGCTGCAGTGGTTTTTATTGGTATGGCATTGCTTTTTTCTGAAGGCTTAATATCATCATAAATAGTGGCCAGTGAAGGCGGGTTGTTGGACCCTGATACTGCCACGGGCAGGGCCGGCGCTTCGCTTGGCGTAATGTTCTCCTTACGGGTTTGGTTGTACTTGTTGTTAAGGGCGGCATTTGTAAGGTCTATGGTTTCCATCACATTGTTACAAACCATTTCCGTCATGTTATACTGTATCTCGTCGGCAGTGCTGCCTAACAGTTTGCGTACCTCATAAGCGCCATTTATTACGCGGCGTTTTTCGATGTATGGCAGGTTAGTGAGTATATCGCCGTTTTCAACAGCAGAACAGGCCAGGGAGTAAACCGAAATTTTACCGGATACGGAGTTGGTATCGTAGTAGGTGTAAACCGGAATCACGCCCCAATCTCCGAGGTTTACGTCCCCGGTATAGTTGTTCTTCTTCAGTTCAACATCAATTACGTAACCATTACGGTTTTTAATTTCCTCATTGCTGGCAATTAGGTTTCCGAGGGAATAAGCCACGATACCTTCTTTTTGCGTGCCGTTGCTGTTGTAGGTCATGTAGTCCAACCGCATAGGTATGTTAGGGTGTGTGCCCACTACCATGTTAGCGCCTTGCTGAAAACAGAATTGCGCCAACTCCATTTGATCGTAGGAGGGGATAGTTTGATTGTTAGCGCCCCAATCCAAATATACTATCGTAAAATCAGGCTTGTTGGCCCTTGCCATGCGCATATCGCGCTCAATGGCGTTGCGGTCAATTTCATTTATAACAAAATCGCGTGATATAGAGGGGCGCTTACCTATGTTGCCGTAGTTAAGTATAGCGATGCGGAAGCCCTTCTTGTTGATGATTAAGGGATAGTTGCCCGTGCGCTGAAAATTATCAGCAAAGGAACCGGTATGGTACATGCCAAAATCGTAAAGCATTTCGCGTGTGCGCTTCATGCTTGACCGGTCCACATTAGCAGTGTGCAGGTTGGCGTGCATTACCGCACCAATGCCGGAGTATTTAATGGCAAGCGCAAATTCATCAGGCGAGGAATACATGTTTTTAATATCGCCACCGAAAGATGTTTTAAGATTGGCAATGGTTATATCGCCCAAGCCTAAAATGGGCTGTATGTATTTCAACTCGTTTCTAAAATTGTATTTACCGGTAGTGTTGTCAAAAGCATAGTCAATGTGCCGCTCAGTTTGGTAAACGTTACCGGCTATCATCAGGTGCAGTGTGCGGTTGGAGTCTACATTCTCCTGCAGGCGGTCTTCGGCAAGTTTATTTTTTAAAAGCTTCTGCTTAAAGTGAATAAGCGGTTCGGCATTTTCCCCTTCATTTTGCCCAAATGCCGCAGCAAAGGCAAAAAGGAAAAAAACAAAAACCGATAAGTGTTTAAATCTGTTCATTCTTTATTTCAAAATTTCTTCGTTCTCATAAATCCGTACCCCTTTGCCTGCCTTTGCGGCTTCTTCCACCATGCGCTTGGCGAGCAGGTCAACCGGGGTGCCCTTGTATTTTTTAAGAGGGCCTGCAAATAGAAACGAAAATTTGTCGGCAACAAATTGTCCAACCGCTTCACCGGGCCTTTTTTCTTTCCTGTCTCCCAACAAAATGGAGGGCCTGAAAATGAGTAAACTGTTAAACTTCATTTCTTTTAAAGCCTCTTCTAACTCGCCTTTGATGCGGCTGTAAAATATAGTTGATGATGCATCGGCCCCCAAAGACGAGACAAGGATGAATTTTTGCGCCCCATTCCATAAAGCAAAACGGGCTATTTGAAGCGGATAATCAAAATCTACCTTTTTAAAGGCCTCCTGGCTTCCGGCCTTTTTAATGGTGGTGCCTATACAGCAATAAACATCATCGGCTTTAAGATCGTTTTTATAGTCTTCCAGTTTATCGAAGTTGACCTGCAGTTGCTTAAGCTTAGGGTGGTTTAAGTTTAATGGCTTGCGAACGATAACTGCAACCGCTCTATAGGCTGCAGTACCAAGCAGCTCCTGTAAGCAATGTTCACCAACAAGTCCGCTTGCCCCTATTACAAGTGCTGTTCTATCACCAATAGCCATGGTTTCAAAAATAGAGAAAGCAGGCAGGTGCAGGGCTGCTCTAATTCACAACAAATCTAAAACTGACCTAAAAAGCTATACTTGCATTCGGGTGGAAGCATTCAATATCCTCATAATCATAGTAGCTGGCCTGTTGGGCGGCTTTGTTAATGCGGTATCAGCAGCGGGGTCGTTAATTACTTTACCCGCCTTTATTTTTGCCGGCCTTAGCCCATCCGAGGCCAATGCAACCAATCGTGTAGCCATTTTGGCTCAAAATTTTTCTTCGGCCTCAGCATTCAGAACAAAGGGGATGCCGCTTGAGCCCTATATGCTGTGGGCATCGTTAGCGGCAATGCCCGGTGCTATGCTGGGGGCCTGGTACTCCTTAAAAATACCCGATGAGTTGTTTACCAAAATACTGGCGGTAGTAATGCTGTTATTCTTGGGTATAACCATTTTCAATCCACTAAAGGGAAACAAAGCCGGTAACGAAAAACTTGACGCTAAAACCAAGGCTACAGGGTTGGTGGCGTATTTTTTTATCGGTATTTACGGCGGGTTTATACAGGCGGGTACGGGCTTCTTTTTAATGGCTACTTCACTTTTGCTACACCGCTTTGAGATTGTAAAAAATAACTATTACAAGGCCGTTGTCATGTTTATGTACACCCTGGCAGCTTTTGCGGTGTTTGTATTTAAAGGCAACATCTTTTGGCTGCAGGGTTGTATTATGGGCGCGGCTATGGGCGTAGGTGCCTTTTTTGGCAGCCGGTGGACTATAGTAGCCAGTGATGTATGGATTAAGCGCGTAATAGCAGCGCTTATCATTTCTATGGCTATTTATCTCTGGTTTTTTAAGTAGTCGCTTCGCTCCACCCATACCCACCAGCTGATTAATGGCAGCATAAAAACTACCAGCCAGCAAATGGCATTATAGCGCTGCTCCTCAATTAACGGAATTACGGCACAACGGGCATGAAAAAAGAAGGGATATAATGCAGCCACCGGAAAAATGATAGCGGGCTGCCCGGTAGGCCTTAATGCTATAAACAAGCAGGCGCCATAGGTGGTTATATGTATGAGGTGAGATAACACGGACTCATCAGATACATGCGTAAACAGCCCGGCCACATGCACCAGTACGCAAATACTTAAGAAAAAGGCAAACAGAATTTTTAAAGTTAGGCGCAGTGCGTTCATAGGCTATTGCAACAAAAGGCTTCGGAATTGTTTTTCAGTACCATTAAACACGTTGGCATCTACCCGGCCGTTTATCCCCATCAGGTCGGCTTTGTCGCTATGCTGCCAAAAGTACCACTGCAGGCTATCTTCTGTAATCAACTCCTCGCGGTAGTAGTGCGCCACCCAAAACGGATAGTTTTTAAAATCATCAGCAAGGTAATCTTCAATAAAGTTAATGTTAGAATAAATGATGGGCCTTGCGCCATACTTAACTTCCACATCCAGCAAAAACTCTTTAAGGTTGGCCACAATTTCTTCTTTGCTTTTGCCGCGTGTTTCTTCTACATCTACTACAGGGGGTAAATCGCCTTGCTGTAGTTTTACGCTTGAGGTAAAGTTGCGGGCTTGTAGCTGCGGGCTCCTGTCAGGTAAAAAATAGTGATAAGCGCCTCGTACTATGTTATTGTCTTTGGCATCTTCCCAATACTCATCAAACATATCATCTTCAATAAGCAGGCCTTCAGTAGCCTTTATAAAAGCGAATTTGAAGCGAATGGTATCACCCTCCGTATTTACAGCATACAGCTTTTTCCAGTCCAGCACATCCTGGTAGTGTGAAATATCAATGCCATGCACCTCGTAAGCCTGCGGAAAGTCGGTAGGTTTAAAATTGGTTTTATAGTAGCGGTGGGCCACATAGCGGTAGGCCCGGCGCAGGTATTTTTTGTTTTTCCAACCAACAAAGCACACAACAAGTATCAGCAAAGCGAATAAGCTGCGCTTTAGCCAAACGGGTAGTTTCAGCTTTGTTTTCTTTTTAGCCATGTAGTCCGGAGAAAAACAAATAACGGAAAAGGAACGCAAATAGTTGTGCGCAACTACGCCTCGGCAATTACTTTTAGTTCAATAGCTATGGCGGAGGGCAAAGAAACTACCTCTACCGTGGTACGGCAGGGCTTGTTATCCTTAAAATACTCGGCATAAACGCGGTTATAGGTGTGGAAGTCCCTTTTCATGTTCACCAGAAAAACGGTTACGTCTACAATTTTATCCCAACTGCTGCCGGCTTCTTCAAGGGCTGTTTTTACGTTCTTAAAAACAGAGTGAACCTGGGCTTCGAAATCAAATTCAAGATAATTGCCATGCTTATCCAGCTTAAGCCCCGGTATATTATCACTGCCGGCTTCGCGTGGCCCCATGCCCGACACAAAAACAAGGTTGCCAACTTTACGGGTCATTGGGTATAGGCCCATTGGTTTAGGTAAGTTCTCACTCATGGTGTGAAGTTAATGGCATTTCAACTTTTCCAAAGTTTTAAACTTTGGAAAAGTTCCAGTTCGGCAGTAAACTATGGCTATCCCTTAATGCACACATTTTTTGCTTCGGTAAAAAAGCGCATGGCCTCCCAGCCGCCTTCGCGGCCAACACCGCTGGCTTTTACGCCGCCAAATGGGGTGCGCAAATCGCGCAGTAACCAACAGTTAACCCAAACAATGCCGGCTTCAATTTTTTCAGCAACACGGTGTGCGCGCTTTAAGTTGGTTGTCCAAATGCTGGAGGCTAAGCCGTACTTAACACTGTTGGCCATTTCTAAAACTTCTTCTTCAGTATCAAAAGGAGTTAGTGTTACAACAGGGCCGAAAATTTCCTCTTGCTGTGTACGGCAATGGTGGGGCAGGCCTTCAATTACTGTAGGTTCAATAAAGTAGCCGTTTTTGCAGCGCTCGGGTAAATCACTAACCGCTTTGCCGCCGCATAAAACGGTACCGCCTTCTTCCTGCGCCAGTTTTATATAAGATAGAATTTTTTCCTTGTGTTGTTGCGACACAATGGCGCCCATTACGGAGTGGTCATCATTAGGGTCGCCAACCTTCAGGCTTTTAACCCGTTCAACAAAGGCTTCTTTATATTTCTCGTAAATGCTGCGTTCAACAAACACCCGTGAGCTGCATAAACAAATTTCGCCCTGGTTAGCAAAGGAAGCAGTAACCGTTTGCTTAACGGTTTCATCAAACTCGCAATCAGCAAAAACCACCGTAGGGTTTTTACCGCCCAGTTCAAGCGATAGCTTTTTGAACATAGGGGCAGCAGTGGCAGCAATCTTCTTTCCTGTTTCTGTACCGCCGGTAAATGATATGGCTTTTATTTCTGGGTGCTCAATAATGGCTTGCCCTGCCTTGCCGCCTAAACCATGCACTATGTTCAACACGCCTTTGGGCAGGCCTGCTTCAATACATACTTGCGAAAGAAGATAGGCTGTATAAGGTGTTATTTCGCTGGGTTTTGCTACCACGCAGTTGCCGGTTGCGAGGGCCGGAACAATCTTCCAGCTAAAGAGATAGATGGGTAAATTCCAGGGCGAGATACAACCTACCACGCCTATTGGTTGACGCAGGGTGTAGTTAATTCCAACGCCCGGCATTTGATGGCTTTCGCTGGCAAAATGCTGTAAGGCCGAGGCATAAAAACGGAAATTGGAAACAGCACGCGGAATATCTACGGCCCGCGCCAGTTTTAGGGTTTTGCCGTTGTCGCGGCTTTCAGCTTTTACAAACTCATCCATGCGTTTTTCAATACCATCTGCAATGCGCATCAGTATCATCATACGTTCTTCAAGCCCTGTATTGCTCCATGTTGCAAAAGCTGCCTTGGCGGCTTTAACGGCCTGTTGTATGTCGCGCTCATCACTATCAGGCACTTTGCTGTAAACAGCGCCGGTTGCAGGCTCGTAATTATCCAGGTAAGTTCCTGAAGCGGGCTCCCGCAACTCACCGTTTATATAGTTCTTCAGTAATTCCATTTCAGTAAATGTATCTGAAGGTCAAATTTATTCTTTCCCCTACAGCTTTGGTAGTTTTAGGTATGCTGTGCTTCCAGCAGTGTTGTAGCCTGCCGCTCATTACTAAAAGCGAACCGCTGTTTAAGGCTACCGTTAGCTTTTGTTCTTTATCGGTTTTGTGTTGCAATTTAAACGGACGCATAGCGCCAAGGCTTAATGAGGCTATTACCGGGTTGCGGCCAAGTTCTTCTTCATCATCACTATGCCAGCCCATACTATCGTTACCGTGGCGGTACAGGTTACACAGGCATGAGTTGAAGTGCTGTTTAGTAGCGGCCTCAATTTGTTGCTTAATTTTTAAAAGCGTGGGCGACCAACTGTTAGGCTCATTTGTTTTACCGGAGTAGGTATAGGCCTTACCGTCATCAGCATACCAGGCCAGCAGTCGCGGTTGCAAAACTTCTTTACCGAAAATGATAATGCTTTCTTCTTTCCAGTTCAACTCTGCGCGCAAAGCTGTAAACAAAGAAGCCGCCTCACTTTCGCTATAAAAGTGCGGCTCAAAAGTCAGCTTGCCATCCTTAATGGGGATGTTCATGATTTACAGGCTACCGGTGCGACCACCATCCACAGGCAGGTTTATGCCGTTAATATAAGCTGCTGCAGGCGAGCAAAGAAAAGCTACAGCATTGGCCACCTCATCGGGCTTGCCGAAGCGTTTCATAGGTATAATGCGCAACATTTCAGCCTCAATCATTTCTTTGCTTGCACCGGTTTTTTCAACCTTGGCAGCTATAAGGCTGTGGTGTCGGTCGGTTTCAGTAGCGCCGGGTAACACATTGTTTACCGTTATGCCAAACTCGCCCAACTCATTGGCCATTGTTTTGGCCCAACTTGCTACGGCTCCGCGTATAGTATTGCTAACCCCCAGGTTAGGTAAGGGCTGTTTTACTGAAGTAGAGATAACGTTTACAATACGGCCATAACCGTCTTTCTTCATGCCTTCCATAAACAGTTTGGTTAGCACATGATTGCACAACAGGTGCGCTTCAAACGTTTTAATAAACTCCTCCTCGGCAGCATCCGTAATTTTACCGGAAGCCGGCCCGCCGGTATTGTTAACCAGTATATGGTAGGTTTTGTTGCTTTTTTTCATGTGGCGCTCAACGGCGGTTTTCACCTTATCGCTATTGCTGTAATCCACAGCAAGGTAATCGTGCCGCTGTTCGCCTTTGCTAATAAAGCTAAGGTCAATAAGGTTTTGCATTAAAGCGGGTTCATCGCGGCCTACCAGGGTTACATTGCCGCCAAGGCGCGCCAACTCAAATGCCACTGCCTTGCCAATTCCTTTACTGCTGCCGCCTACAAACGCATTTTTGCCACTTAAATCCAGGTTCATGTTTCTTCTTAACTTTAGGGCTGTAAATCTAAACTTTAACCTGCGCAGTTGTATGAAAGTTTTTTCTGTTTTTGCGGTTGCCCTTGTTTTGGTTACGCTGGCCGCCTGCCATTGCCATAACCGCGTGTGCGGTAACTTCAGCAGTTTAACGCCGGTTTACATTGGCTTTGATACGGCAGAGGTGGACACCATTTTGCTGGTGAAGTACGAACCTAACGATACCTTTCAAACAGCTTTGGATACCCTTCTGCTGGACTCCGCAAGCGGAACGGTGCAGTTTATGCACGATACGGCTTTTGTTACCATACCTACTGATAGTTTTAAAATTAACGGCGATTATGATTGGGAACTGATAACGCCCGCCAATAATGGCGTTACGCGCATATATGAGATTGCCTTTGAAATACGCAAGTATTACAGTTGCGAGCCCGACGACCCCGGCTGCATAAACCGCGTATTGGGTTTTACACAAAACGGAAACCGCTACAGCGGGCTTTATGAGTACCGTAATTTCTATATTCACAAGTGATTAAAACACGCGTTATGATAACAAGGCCAATAAATTTTAAGAAGTGGATTGATGAACACCGCCATTTATTAAAGCCACCCGTTATGAACCAGGTGGTGTACAAAGGCAATGATGATTTTGTGGTGATGGTAGTGGGCGGCCCTAACAAGCGTAAGGATTACCACTATAACGAAACGGAAGAATTTTTTTACCAGTTGGAGGGCGACATTACCGTTAAGATAATTGAAGACGGCAAGCCGGTGGACATTAACATAAAAGAGGGAGAGATTTTTTTACTGCCGGCGCGTACGCCGCACAACCCGCGCAGGCCGGAGAATACGGTTGGTTTGGTTATGGAAGTGAACCGCCCTAAGGGAATGTTAGATGCCTTTATGTGGTTTTGCGAAAACTGCGGACACAAACTATACGAAGAAAAAATGCAGGTAGATGATATTGTAAAAGACCTGCCCGGCGTAATGGAAAAATTTTATGCCAACCTGGACCTGCGCAGCTGCAAAAAATGCGGCGCAGTGCTTGAGCCACCGAAGTAGTTTAGCAAGCACAACGGAATGAAAACACTACAACGCACTTTTATTGTTGGCTTACTTACGGTTTTGTGCATAGTAGTAAAAGCGCAGAAATACGACTACAATTGGTTAGCATCTTACCAAAGTAAATGGGGCTATGATAGTGGTTGGCAGCATTGGTTTGGGACCACTCGTTTTGATTTCCGTCAAAACCCAGTCCTAATCTCCAGAGATTCACTTGGTATAAATTTTGACAAATCGAACTCAGCAATATCAAACCAGGATGGTGATCTTTTGTTTTATTGTAATGGCATTACGATAAGAAACGCTTCAGACGAAATTGTAGAAAATGGAGACAGTTTAGGTTGGGGGTATTTTTTGTCTGATTTCGCACCTGCCAATTATACTTATGGCATGCCGTACAATCAATTTCATATAGTGCTACCAAATCCTAAGAGCGCTGATTTATATGATATTTTCTATCCGTACATTGATACGTTTATTACAGAGGCCAATATTGCTGCAAAAAAGCTTCTAAAGACCGGCCTTGACATAACAGGCAACAACGGACATATTTCTATTCTTACAAAAGACGTGGACATGTTTAGCCACGAAATCAATTTTGCTGTGGCGGCTAACAAACATGCAAACGGGCGTGATTGGTGGATTTGCACGTATAGGACCAATACTTCTTGTTACGATATTGCGCTTTATAATGGAAGCGACAGTTTGCTTTTAACCACTCAGTGCGGCGGTGGTGCGGTGCCCCACGGCAGCTTAAGTAGCATGCGTTTTTCTCCAGATGGAAGCAAATTTGTGATTGCAAGCACCAACGGCGCAATAAATTTTTTCGACTTTGACCGGTGCAATGGCACTTTAACCTTATTGGAAAGTTATTTAGATACAGAGATTCGTGATTCTTCCTTTTGGTGGCCGGGGGCAGTTGAGTTTTCTCCTGACAGTCGCTTCGCTTATGTGTTTTGTAATTTTAGGATTTTTCAATTTGACATGCAGGCTATTCCAATATCAAGCAGCAAAACTGTGGTTGGAAGTTTTGCAGGATTCAATGGCCCGTTTCAACAGTTGTATTACCACGCACAGTTAGCTCCCGATGGTAAAATTTATACTAATTCAGGAAACACCAATTTTTATGTAGGGGTTATTGATAATCCTGATGGACAAGGCGCAACGTGTACCTTTTTAGATCATAGCATTGAGCTACCTACATTTATTGGAGGCTTACCGTATTACCCGAACTACCGCTTAGGCCCTTTACTTGG
>JBDHYB010000027.1:0-43338 GCA_039811145.1 Chitinophagales bacterium
TTTATCAGTCCTAAATAATGAACCCTGCATGAGAAAGTTGTACACTTTTCTTTTATTGTGTTTAAGCAGCGCAGCCGTATTTGCACAAGACATCCATTTCTCGCAATACTATGCCGCGCCACTTACGCTCAACCCCGCCCTTACCGCTAACATTAACGGTATGTTTCGCGTAGCGGCTAACTACCGCAACCAGTGGTTCACTATACCGGTTTTAAATTCAGTAGCGCCTTACCAAACGTACCAGGTATCTTTTGATATGCCAATCCTTCGCGAGAAGTTAGGCAACGATGGTTTTGGTTTCGGCGGAGTGTTCTACGGTGATAAAGCAGGCGATGGCGCCTTAACTACTTATAGCGGCCTTGCATCTATTGCCTATCACAAGGCCGTTGACCGCTATGGCCGTGGCCACGTGTCTTTAGGCATACAGGCAGGGGTTGTTAGCAAGCGTGTAAACATCAACAATCTGGTTTTCGAAAGTCAATTAGATAACTTTGGCTGGAACACCACATTACCTAACGGCGAAACCAACTTCCAAAATAAAGCCATTCTTTACCCTGATGTAAACGTTGGCGCACTTTGGACACACGCCCCTACAGATCTGATCCGCTACTACCTGGGCTTCTCCATGAACCACCTTTCACGCCCTAAGGAATCATTCCTACAGGACGACCGCAACCGCCTTAACTACCGCTTTAACGTTAATGCCGGTGCAGAGTTCTTCCTTAACAGCGACTACTCATTCAGCATTTCGCCAACCTTCCTTTTCATGTTGCAGTCTAACGCCCAGCAGTATAACTTCGGTGTAGGGCTTAACTACTACGTTAATGATGATGTTGCGGTGTTTGGCGGTGGTATGTATCGCGTAAAAGATGCCGCTATCCTGAATGCCGGGGTTGAGTTCTTTAATACCCGCATAGGCCTTAGCTACGATATTAATCACTCAAGCCTGCGTGCAGCTTCAAAAGCACAAGGCGCACTGGAAATTTCGGCTGTTTACATTTTTAAGAAAGAGCGTCCCTCTTCTATCCAATACGAAAAATACTGTCCTAACTTCTAAACGGAGTTTGGTATAACTGAAGATAAACTAATAAAGCACTTTGAGTTCAAGGTGCTTTTTTCATAATAGGATTTACGTTTGATGTTTTGCGGTTCATAGGGTTTTATAAATCAGCAGGCATCCAACTATTTTGATAGAATAAACATCTTAGTTTAACAATTAAAGCTGAACCCCGGAGCAGATGAAACAACTTTACCTATTAAGGGCATTCGTAATTTTTATTTTTTGCTTTCTATCGGTAACGTTGATAAAGGCACAACCCGGTTGCCCGGATGTGAATGCCGGACCGGACGTTACATTGCCCTGTACCCAACCTTGCACTACTTTAAATGCCACGGCTTTTCAGGTAGGTTCTACCAACACCTATACCGTTGGGCAAATACCATACACCCCATTTCCTTACACAGGCGGCACTGCCGTGTTGGTTAATATTGACGATACCTGGTCCAGCCCAATACCGCTGCCTTTCAACTTCTGCTTCTTTGGCCAGGCTTATAACCAGTTTGTAATTGGTTCTAACGGTTTAATAACTTTTGATGTAGCTCAAACACAGGCCCCCTTAAACCCTACCAATTACTGCGCCTGGGATATTACTGCTTCGGGCACGGTGCCAACCAACCAGATATACACCAACTCCATTATGGGCCCTTACCATGATATTGACCCATCTTTAGGAGGTTACATTAACTACCAGGTAATAGGGGGTCCGCCTTGCCGTACGTTTGTAATCAGCTTTAATGCGGTTCCTATGTACAACAGCGATGACATACTATCCAATTGCTCCTCAACAAACGCGCAAACACACCAAATAGTACTTTACGAAACAACCAACGTAATTGAAATATATATTGCCAATAAAGAAGCCTGCACCGATTGGAACGACGGACTTGCCATTGAGGGCATACAGGATGCTACAGGTACCACCGCCTTTACAGTTCCCGGAAGAAACAACACCGTATGGGATGCTCAAAACGATGCATGGAGATTTACACCCAACGGGCCATCCATTGTAAGCATTGATTGGTTTAACAACGGTGCCAACGTAGGTTCAGGCCCCAGCTTAAGTATATGCCCTACTACCTATGGCCTTTACACAGCGCAGGCAACCTACACCCCTTGCGCAGGGGGCACCCCTATTGTAGTAAGCGATGACGTTTTTGTTGGCACACTCAGCCTCGGTGTTCAAATAGATTCTTTTGATAATGTTTGTCCCGGTTCAACAACGGGTGCTGCTTACGCTTCTTTCAATACAACCTCTACTGTACTTTCATATGGTTGGAACCCCGGCCCCGCCAATACAACCACATTAAGCAACGTGGGCACCGGCACCTATATCTTCTCCGTATCCATCGCAGGCTGTACACGTTCCGATACTGTTACTATTACAAACAGCCCGGCCCCATCTGTTACTGTTAATGACTCTACCTTCTTTACCTGTAACCCACCCGGTAATGCCGGTGTGCTTGGAGCAAACCCATCCGGTGGCGGAGGCACTCCTTACTCCTATGCATGGTCAGCAGGCGGACAAACAGGGCAATACGCCACCGGCCTAAGCGCCGGTAACTACACCGTCACGGTAACTGATGCCGGAGGCTGTACGGCATCAGACGGTGGGCAACTCATTTATCAATCTACATCACCAACCTTCTCGCCTCCGCAGATAACTAACGTCAGTTGTAACGGAAATACGGACGGGGCCATAGTCGTCTTTCCAACAAACGGACAGGTGCCTTTTACTTTTAACTGGTCGCCTGCGCAACCGAACAACGATACCATAACCGGTTTAGCTCAGGGCACGTACAGCGTTACTGCTACCGATGCTAACGGATGCTCGGTAAGCGCCAGCTACAATGTTACACAGCCCACAGCGCTTACTTTAGGTAGCCCAACAATTACCGGTGCTACCTGTTCAACAGGCGGTTCTATTTCAGTAACGGCAAATGGCGGTACAGGTACATTAACGTATGCGTGGAGCAACAGCCAATCGGGCAGTTCAATAACCAACCTTGCAGCAGGTAATTATGATTTAACTGTAACCGACCAAAACCTTTGCACCATTACAGCAACGTATAACGTGCCGGCAGCGCCTAACGTGGTAACGTTTGGTGCCCCCGCTATTACCAACGTAAGCTGCAATGGCGGCAATAACGGAAGCATTACCGCCAACGCAAGCGGCGGAACAGGCACCATAGGTTTTGTTTGGGGCGGTAGCCAAACAGGGCCAACCATAAGCACACTAACAGCCGGCAACTACAACGTAACAGCTACCGATGCTAATGGATGCAGTGTGAGTACTACCTATGTTGTTACTGAACCAACAGCCATTGTTATAGGTGCACCAACTATTGTTGATGCCACCTGCACAACCGGCGGAAGCATTTCGGTTACAGCTAACGGCGGCACCGGAACCCTAAACTATAGTTGGAACAACGGCGCCCTTAACGGCTCAAACATTACAGGCCTTGCAGCAGGTAGTTACAACTTAACCGTTACCGATCAGAACCTTTGTACCGCAACTGCTACTTACGTAGTAAACGCAGGCCCAAATGCAGTAATAATAAGCAACCCTGTTGTTACAGATGTAAGCTGTAACGGCGCGGCGGATGGTTCTATCAGCATCACCTTAGGCGGCGGTACAGGAGCAATAACAGTTAGCTGGTCAAACGCAGCTGGCAACGTTACAAACATCAGCAGCTTAGCGCCGGGTAATTATAGTGTAACCGCTACCGATCAATCCGGCTGTTCAACATCCGCCTCTTATTTAATTGCCGAACCGGCATTATTGGTTATTGACTCCGTAGTAATTCAAAATGTAAATTGCAGCAACCCTAACAGTGGTGCGCTAAACGCTTATGCCAGCGGCGGCAATGGTGGCTACACCTATAACTGGACCCAACAATCCAATTCGCAAACATACAGCGGCCAGAATATTACCGGTCTTGCGGCAGATTCTTACACCTTGACCGTTACCGATGCTAAAGGTTGCAGCGCAACAGGCACTTATGCCATAACACAACCTGCTGCCCTAACATTTACACCAACGCATACCGACGCAAGCTGCTTTGGCGGTAACGACGGTACTGCTACCATCACCGTTAATACCGGCACCGCACCCTATACCTATGATTGGAATGGAACAGGGGCCGGCAATAATGCTTCTTTAAATGGTTTAAGTGCAGGGCCTGTAAACGTAACCATTGCTGATGCCAACTGCAGCGCAACAGCCACCATTATAATTGCAGAACCGTCTCAACTTCAGGTTAACCAGCTTAGCCAAACCGATGTTAGCTGCGCAGGCAACACCGACGGGGCAATAACCGTAAGCGCTAATGGAGGTACTCCAACATACACTTATACCTGGAGCAACCTGGCCACCGGGCCAACAGTAACTGGCCTAGCAGCCGGGCAAATAACCGTAACAGTAGTTGACAATAATTTGTGCCAGGCTACGCAAACCTATACCATTATTGAGCCTGCCGCTGTTACCGCATCTGCAACAGCAACCGATGCGCTATGCTTTCAGGCACCAAACGGCACGGCAATCGTTAACGTTAGTGGTGGAACACCGCCTTACAGCTACCTGTGGAGCGATAACCAAACAACTGCAGAGGCCCAGGGCTTAGTGGCCAATTTCTATTCAGTTACTGTTTTGGACAACAACAATTGCAGCGCCACTGCAGCAACTGTAGTTAATGAACCTACTGACATGGTAATTACCTACACAGCAACCGCCATATTGTGCATTGGCGATGAGAACGGCACCCTTACCGTTAATGTTACAGGAGGAAGCCCCAACTATAACTACTCAGCAACCCAGGATATGGTAAACTTTGTAACCACAACAGATGGGATTATAAAAGATTTGGCAGCCGGTGATTACACCATTATTATATCTGACAATAACGGATGCACCAAAACAATACCGGCAACTGTGCCGGATGCAACACCGGATGCTTTCCAAACAACTACTGATTCAACCTCATGTTACGGTGAGCAATACACCGATGGAGAGGCACATGTGCTGGCCACCTCTATACAAAATGGTCCATACCAATTTAGTATGGATGGCGGCATACCGCAATACAGTGGAGATTTCTATAATCTGTCTGCCGGCAACCACGTAATAACGGCTTACAACTTTAACGGCTGCGAAAGCACTATACCTGTTCTGATTTTACAACCGCTACCTATTGTTGTGGATGTAAACCCCGATACGCTTATTCTGCCACTTGGCGAAGGTGGCCAGGTGCTGGTTACCTATCAAAACGCCAGTAACGTGCACTACAGTTGGGAACCTTCGCTGGGACTGAGCTGTATTGATTGCCCTAACCCGTTTGTTACCGTTTACCAAAACGGCAATTACCTGGTAACTGTGAGCGAGCAAAACGGAACCTCAACCTGTTATGGTTCAGCAACACTTTATGTGGATGTATTACCGGAACAGCCGGTGTTTGTGCCTAACAGCTTTAGCCCGAATGGTGATGGAAACAACGACCTGTTCCTGGTATATGGACAGGACATTAAAACGCTTGACCTGAAAATATTCAACCGTTGGGGTGAGTTGGTTTTCGAATCAACTAACCAGTTGCAAGGGTGGGATGGAACCTACAAAGGCCAGCTACAGAACAACGCTGTGTTTACCTACTACGTTAAGGTCACCTTCCTTAACGATAAGAAGATTGAGAAAAAGGGAACAGTAACCTTACTGCGCTAAAGCTACTGTGGCTTTAAACCGGGAAACTTCATCTTGAGGCCCTCAAGGGTTTCAACCACTTTTTTGGCAACAATGTATTCCTTGTACCAGTTTTGGTCGGCTGGCACCAGAGTCCATGGTGCACTCTCGGAACAATGCTGAAAAACATCGTCGTACGCTTTCATGTAGTCATTCCAAAACTGGCGCTCCTTTAAATCTTCCTCGTTGTACTTCCACATCTTGGTTTTATCGCTCATGCGTTCCTGTAGGCGCTCTAACTGCTTCTCTTTAGATATATGCAGGTAAAATTTGAGGACGGTAGTATTCGTTTCTGTTAACAGCTTCTCGAAGTTATTGATGTGCTGAAAGCGCTGCTTAACTGTTTTTTCATCAATCCACTGATGTACACGTTGTATCAAAACATCCTCGTAGTGCGAACGGTTAAAAACATGTATCATGCCTTTTTCAGGCACCTGTGCGTGCACCCGCCACAGGAAATCATGCTTCATTTCAGTTTCAGTAGGTTTTTTGAAAGGGATAACACGACAGCCCATTGGGTTTACAGCGTCAAAAACATTCTTTAAAACACCATCCTTGCCGGAGGCATCCATACCCTGCAGAATAACCAAAAGGGCATGCTTACCTTCAGCGTACATCAAGTTTTGCAACTCTTCCAGCTTCATTTTCAACTTAATGGTTTCATCCTTGGTCGCCTCTTTGCTCATTTTCTTAGGGGCGCGGGTATCAAGATCCTTTAGCTTTGTAACTGCCATAACTGCTATTTAGCCTTTAAAATAAGCCCTTTATACCAAATTCCTGTTTTAAGGGCTGGGAAAGGCCACCAACCAATTATCTTTCATTTTTTTTTGAAAGTTCAGAAATACCCCTACCTTTGTTTCCTGAAAGCCAATTATGAAACTGGAAGAAGCCAAACAAAAGTTTGTTGAAGCCTGGGGCACCCTGGGCACCAACTGGGGTATTAACCGCACTATGGCTCAAATACACGCCTTACTACTGGTTAGTGACGTAGCCCTTACCACCGATGAAATTATGGACAAGCTGGACATAAGCCGCGGCAACGCTAATATGAATCTACGGGCCCTTATTGATTGGGGTTTGGCCGAACGCAAAGTGAAGCTGGGTGAACGGGCGGAATATTTTACCGGTGAAAAAGACATATGGAAAGTTGCGGTCCGCATCATCAGAGAAAGGAGAAGAAGAGAAATTGACCCGTTGCGTTCTACCCTTCGCGATTTAAGATTGATAGACGACAAAGAGCAAAAGAAAGAAGAATACAAGGCCTTTATAAAACTGATGGATGATATAGACGGCTTTGCCGCCAGCGCAGATAAAATAACCGATAAAATGGTGATGAGCGACCAAAGTTGGTTTTACGGAAGCCTGATGAAACTGATTATAAAGTAACAAAACAACAACCCCGCTAACCACGGGGTTTAAAAAGGAAACTATCTTTCATTTTTTTCTGAAACTTTAAATAGTTTAAGATGAAAACCCTTCACAATAAAGTAATCGTTTACGATGGCACCTGCCCCCTTTGCCAGGCCTACACTAATGCTTTTATAAAAGTTAAAGTGCTTGATACCAACGGCAGAATCTCTTTTCAGCAAGCAGATCAAAAACTGTTAAACCGCTTAGACCTTACCAAAGCCAGGCACGAAATACCGCTTGTAGATACACAAACCGGTGAAGTGTTGTACGGTCTTGATAGCCTTACCCTGATAGTGGCCAACCTATTGCCTTTTACCAAAAGCTTTGTAACAAAGCCCTGGTTTAAAACTATGGTTCGTCCACTGTACAAATTTGTTTCTTACAACCGCGGTATTATAGTAAACGCCCAAACCGCTACACAGGGTTTTAACTGCGCTCCTGATTTTAATCTCAATTGGAGGTTGGCGTTAATCTGCTTCGGCATGCTCTACACCGCCGCCTGCATTTACTTCTTTGCCCGCTTTACCGGCGTCAGCGATGTTTTTACCCTGTTTGTTTGGGTGTTTGGCTATTTTATCCTGTTGCAGCTGGCCAACTTTGCGGGGCACAAAGGGCTGCAGCAACGCATTAACTATACCGCGCACTTATCCGTACTGGCCCTGTTTGAAGGCACCTCTTTTCTGCTCATGGCTATTGTAGCCAAACAAATGGAGCTACCCGGTTTAATGTTTGCGGGGCAAGGTGCCGGCCGCTTGCTTGCCTTCGGCTTTCATCATAAACGCGTAATCAACAACGGCTTCTCTAAACTTACCGATTACGCCTTTGCCACGGGTGCAATAATTATGATTTGCTACCTGGCCTATATTTTAAAATAGCAGTATCATGAAAAAGAAAATTGTAATAGCAGGGGGCACAGGCTTTTTAGCCCAATGCATTTTCAGAAACCTTACGGATAACAACATAACATTTGTTGTGCTAACCAGAAGTGCACAGTCCTCCTTTTACCCGGATGAACGTGTAACTTATTGCCAGTGGGATGGTAAAACAATAGGCGCCTGGCAGAAAGAACTGGAAGGCGCCTATGCAGTAATAAATTTGGCTGGCCGTTCCGTTGATTGCCGATACACTGAAGCCAACCGCAAAGAAATTTTAGAATCGCGCATTGACAGCACCAACGCCATTGGTATAGCCATTAACCGTTGCGAACAACCACCTAAGGTTTGGATAAATGCAGGTTCGGCAGCTATTTACGGCAACCGTGGTGAAGAAATACTAACTGAAGAGAGCAAGCTAGGTGAAGGATTCTCAGCGGAAGTTTGCAAACAATGGGAAGAAACATTTTACGATATCATAACGCCTTCAAGCCGCAAAGTTTTTCTGCGCATAGGCTTTGTGCTGGGCAAGGACGGGGGCGCACTTAAGCCCATGGCGCGACTGGCAAGCTGGGGTTTTGGTGGCCCACAAGGCAGCGGCGAACAATACATGAGCTGGCTACACGAAAAGGATTTCTGCGGGATAATAGAGAAAAGCATTGCGGATGAAGCAATGGAGGGTACCTATAACTGTTGTGCGCCCGAACCTGTAACGAATAAAACCTTCATGGCCGGGCTACGCAGCGCTGTGGGTAGAAACCTTGGTATACCTTTGAGCGAATGGATGCTTAGAACAGGAAGTAAGTTACTAGGCACGGAAGCGGAACTGGTTCTTAACGGCAGGCGGGTGTTGCCTAAAAAATTGCAAGATGCAGGCTATCAATTTCGGTTTCCCTCGCTTCAACCCGCCTTGTATGATTTGTTTATACATCCCTATGGCACCGAGGGGGTAGACACCCAAAAGCTGGAAACTGTTCGCTCCAAAATTTTCTGGTGGATAGTATTGGGCATAGTAATAGCCTGCTCTCCGCTATTGGCATTCCTTGGCGAATACGGTAGCACGCTGTTTGTTCTGTTGCCCACAAGCGTTGGCTTTACCTGGGGCATGATTAAAAGCCGTAGCCGCCAAATGCGGTTAGGAGAATTAATGTTGAGCACGGTAACCATTGGCGTACTTCTATGTCTTCTGTTTTTAGTGATGGGCGTAGAGGGTTTGATTTGCGTGGTAATGGCTTTGCCAATCATTGTTCCGTTAATGGCGCTGGGTACTTTTTTCGCTTACCTGGTGCAACGTAAAATATGGGCCCGCTTATATGCCCCAATGTTTATATTACTGCTTAATCCGGTAGGTGTGTTATACGACATAGGCCTACAGGATTTTGAAAACAGCACTATTAAAACGGAGATTATTATTAACGCCGGCGATAAAAAGATTTGGGAACAAATGGAGCATCCTTTCGAATTTGGAAAAAGCGATTTCTTTTTCCTTAAAAAAGGTGTATCCTATCCTGTAGCTATGCGGCTGGAAAAAAACGGCAACTGCAATATGCTGGCCTGCGAATACTCTAACGGCAATCTTAACGCAGTGGTGGATAGTTTGCAACCCGGCCGGTTATTGCGCTTCAGCATTAAGGAGCCCCCAGTTAGCATGAGTGAAACATCCATATACCCAAATATTGAACCCGAACATGTGCGCTCAAAATTTTTTGTGGACTATGGCGAATTCAGAATTGAGCCAACAAGTGATAGCACCTGCAGGGTAATTGCCACTACGGCCTACCGCTACAAAGTTGGGCCAACCTGGTACTGGAGGCTTTGGTCCGACAGGTTGGTGAACCAAATGCATACCCACGTTTTAGAAAAGCTGAAAGAAAAAGCTGAGCAACATGCCCGCGCCAACTAATGCTAATTACGAGGCAGAATATGTGCGCACGCTTTTTGATGAGTTTGCACCCAACTACCATTTATCCGGGCGGTTCTCTTTTGGCCTTGATGATACCATTCGCCGCATGGCCGTTGCTGAACTGCAAGGTAAGCCCATAGCCATTTGCGATATGATGAGTGGCAGCGGACAAAACTGGAAGTTCATAAAACAGAGGTATCCCAAAGCACAAATTACCGCTGTAGATTTTTCAACCGGGATGAACGCCGCTGCAAAAACAGATAGCAGCATAAAGGTGCTGCAGCAATGCGCCACCGATACTTCTATAAGTGATAACTGTATGGACGCTGTGGTATGCTCATTTGGTATAAAAACTATGGGCCACGAACAGCAACTTGCATTCTGCCATGAAGTGCTGCGCATTCTAAAACCGGGCGCGCAATTTGTGATTGTAGAATTCAGCAAACCGAAAGGGGGCTTCGCGCTTCTGTATCACGTCTACTTTCAACTGCTATTGCCTCTTCTGCTCTTGTTTGCGGGGAAAGAGTTTAGGCATCACACCTTGCTGAAAAGCTATGTAGACGCTTTTGGCGACATTAGTGACCTTAAAACCCACCTGGAAAGCCGCTGCCAAAGCCTTCACCGCATTACATATTTATGCGGATTGGTTACAGGAATAAAAGGAGTTAAGTAACTTTAGGTGGTGAATCCGTTTCTGTTTTCTGCGCTTTGCATTCTGGGCTATATGTGCCTACTCTTCCTTATTGCCCTAATCAAAAAGGACAATAGTATTGCGGACATTGGCTGGGGCCTTGGCTTTGTTTTAGTGGCCTGGTTAACCTATGGCTTTTACAGCGAACACCGCCTGCACCAAAAACTGGTAACCTTTCTTACAACGGTTTGGGGCGTACGCCTTGCCTGTTACCTTGTCATTCGCAACTGGGGTAAGCCTGAAGATTTTCGATACGCCAACTGGCGCAAGGAGTGGGGCGATAAAGTTATCATCCGTTCTTTTCTGCAGGTGTTTGTGCTACAGGGGGCAATTATGTTCGTTAACGTTCTGCCAATTATTGTTGTAAATACCGAAGCATCCATTTACAAAAGCTATACCTGGCTGTATCCTATTGGAACTATACTCGGGCTCTTCGGGTTTTACTTTGAAGCTGTGAGCGACTACCAGATGTTTATGTATAAGCAAAACCCGCACCACATAAATGTAATGAAAACGGGGCTTTGGAAATACAGCCGGCACCCTAACTATTTTGGAGAGGCGCTGCAGTGGTGGGCTATGTTCCTGCTATCTATACCCTCCGGTATGTGGTATGTTTCCATACTGGCGCCCATAACCATTACCTTCCTACTACTGCGCGTTTCAGGCGTAACGCTTTTAGAGAAAAAGTATGAGGGCAATACGGAGTATGATAAGTACAAAAGAAACACCAGTGCATTTATACCCTGGCTACCGAAACAGGACGCCGGCCCCAGATAAAAGATAGCAAGCCCCCACTAACCAAATGCCATACCCCCCAGCAGGCAGCTATCAGTGCCATACCACCTAAGCCGTTAAAGAAACTGAAGATGAGTATTAGCCCTAAGCCGGAGTTTTGAACGCCGGTTTCGAAAGTAACCGTCCGGCAATCCTGCTCAGGCAAGTGCAACAACTTTGCAAATCCATAACCCGAAGCCAGAGCAAGTGCATTATGCAATACCACCAACGGTAGCACTACAGGCGCCGTAGCAACAAACACTTGCACGTTACTTGCAAAGGCCGCAATAAGAAAGAAAGCAAACGCCAGCAACGAGAATTTCTTCATCCACCTTTGCAAATGATTAGCTATTGCCACCTGGTAATTGGCCAGCCACAGCCCCAACAGTATGGGAATGATTATAACAATGCCGATGGTTTTAAACACATCCAACGGATCAAGGTGAATTTCGCGCAATAACAAACTGGTGCCCTCTGTCAGGCTACCGTAAAAAGAAAAGTTTAGCGGCGTAAGAACCACAGCTAGAAAATGGGATACGCTGGTTAACCCTACCGCGAGGGCTGTATTGCCCTTAGCCAGGTGGGTGAACATATTGCTCATATTACCCCCCGGGCAGGAGCCTACCAATATCATACCTAACGCAATACTGGGCGAAGGCTTTAAAACCAATACCAGAAGAAACGTTAACAAAGGCAGCAGAACAAAATGCGCCACGAGGCCCGCTATGGCACTCTTCTTATTGTGCCACAGGTTTAAAAAGTCTTCCTTCCGGAGCTCCAGCGCAATACCAAACATTACCAGGGCCAGTATGACGTTAAGAACCATAAGGCCCTGGGCATTAAAGTTTATCTGCAAACTATCCAGGGAAGACACGCTCTAAAGAAAGAAAATTCCAAAGAAAGTTTACTGCGCAAATACACTGCGCAGTGGCTGTGCTTCTTTGTATTTATAAAAACCAAGACAATGCAAAAACAGTTCGATATCAGATGCAGAGAGATACTGGTGAACGAGATTGTGTTCTACAGCCGCACCCGGGTATCACTATTCGGTTTCATTTATAAGGCAGGGCAGTTTCATGAAACGGAGTTCCGTATATCGCGTCAATGCCTGCAGAACCTCCTAAGCCAAAACAAAGGCATAGGTGTGGAATTATTGTGGACAATTGAAAGACTTTTTACATATCCGCATGCCATGCCTGCCCGTATAAATATTGTAGATGCTTTTGGTACCACACAGGCGCTTAAAGCCCAGGCCATTCATATAGACCTACCCTGGTTTGAAGATGAGCAAGGCGAACTGAAATGCTCCCCCGGCTACAGTTTACTGTTCATCGAAGAGGTTCTTGCCCCTGAAGAAAGAAGCACGGCCTTCTCAAAAATTCTTAAAACCGTTCGTAACGCTTAAGCCTTTAAAACAGCATACGTCCAATAACAATAAAACGAAACAAAATGAAAACTTTAAAATATAACAGAATAAAGGGGCCTAAAATCACAGTAGCTGATTATTTGCAATCGTTAAACAACGAAGACTTACAGGGCATTTATAACTCCTCTTTCTTCTACGACTTAAAGCTGCCCGACTTTATGCGCAAGATACAGGACGAGTTACAAAGACGTAATATCACCACCTTACCGGCCTTATTTTAAGGCAACCATTTTTGTCATGGTTATCCCGCTCCACTGTTGGACGGGATTTTTTGTTTTCCTTCGCCCCTAATGCCGGGCAATCGCTTCAACTACTTAGTGCTGTTTCTCCTAATGCTGCTTAACCTTACCTACATCTGGCAGCAACCTTACTTTCTCACTTCCGACGGCCCCACGCACCTCTACAACTCAAAAATGTTGTTAGACATCCTCAGTGGCGAGCACAAAGACTTTTACTTAAGCTATTACAATTTGCAGCTACATGCTGACCCCAACTGGTTTACACATATAGCACTGGCTGCACTTCAAACAATTTTCGCTCCGCACATTGCAGAAAAAATTTTGATGTCCGCGTACGTTTTGCTTCTTCCTTTGGCGTTTTTTTATATTACTAAATTGTTCCATGTGGAACATTCCACGCTTGTTGCTTTAGTGTTTCCCTTTACTTTCCATTTCTTGTTTTATTACGGTTTTTTCAACTATTGCCTGGCAATATGTTTCGCCCTGTTTTTTGTGGCCGCTTGGAAGGCGGTTTATCAAAAAAGTATTTCGTTACAACTTCTAATACTTCTGCCTTTATCGCTATTAGTTTACAGCACGCACATTATTGGTTGGCTACTGGCTGCGGCAATGTTGGCCGGAATTTTCATTACTGCTCCTAAACAGAACCTAAAAGCATTTCGCCAAAGCTGGCTGCCGGTAACCATTGCCGCTATACCGCCAATTGTGCTTTCGCTGTACTTTGCCCTAAGCCACACAGCAGACGCGCAACACTATCCGCGCACCTTTACGGAATTATGGCAAGCAACCAACACACTACAGGTGTTAAACATATTCGATAGCGCCGAATCAAAACTGAGCCTGGTTTTGGTTTTACTATTTTCTCTGCTTGCCATTACGGTACTATACTCACGCTCCCGGGTTGGCTTTTACCTAATTCAGCAGGACGGATTTCTAATTGCAGGTATCGCCCTGCTCTTACTCTACTTCGTACAACCCGCCTTTATTTCTATGGGTGGTTTTTGGATAGGTCGCTTCTCCTGGCTGCCCTGGCTGATGCTGCTTATTTGGTTGGCTACACAGTCGTACTCCAAAGCGCTCACCATTATTATCACGCTTATCGTTTCCCTGGTTACTGTTGCGCAATGGTGGGTTCGTTATCCTTACCAACAGAAAGTTTCAAAGGCTGAGGCAGATTACCTTTCAGCAGCCGAACACATACCCGCAGGTTCCATAATACTGCCATTAAGCTTTGCACACAATGGTCTTGATGAAAAGCTGCAGCCTATTACATCCGATAAATCTCTATTCCTACATGCATTTGATTATTGCGGTACCACCAAGCCCATTATCAACCTGGCTAACTTTGAGGCTACTACCGGTTGGTTCCCTTTGCAGTGGAAAGAGCGCTGCAATCCTTTCGATAGCATAGGGCGCAACAATAACATAGAGGGCAGTCCACCCGATGTTTTACTTACTGCATTGGAAGCGCCGCCCTGCAACGTCAAAATTGATTACGTAATTACATGGTGTATGGACCAGAACTTTACCTCTTGCAACCAATGGCAAATACTGAATCAGCAGTTGCTTAACGGTTACGATTTGATATACACTTCGCCAAGCAATCGAACCAAACTCTGGAAGAATAAATTTTAGTGAAGTAGCTACAGCTTAAGCTTACGGATTTTAGGTGCGCGCCAAAAAGTAATAAGCACAACCACAAGCGTCATGCATCCTCCAAATATTACAGAGGGCACTGTATTCATCAGCTTGGCGGCAACTCCACTCTCGAAAGCTCCTATTTCATTAGAAGAGGAAATGAAAATTTGATTCACTGCACTAACCCTGCCACGCATGTGATCAGGAGTCATCGTCTGCAGAATTGTTTGGCGGATTACGACACTTATATTATCGAAGGCGCCGGTTAAAAACAGCATAGAAAATGAAAGGTAAAAGTTCTGAGATAGCGCAAAAGCTATTGTAGCTAAGCCAAAACCTGTTACAGCTATAAATAAATTTCTGCCTGCTTTAAGTGTTGGCGGGTTATAGGCCAGATAAAAACCCATAACTACTGAACCCAAAAATGGAGCAGCCCTTAACACGCCTAAGCCAAAAGCATTGGTGTGCAAAATATCCTTAGCGAAAACCGGCAACAGCGCCACTGCACCTCCAAATAATACCGCAAATAAATCCAACGAAATTGCGGCAAGCATCTCCTGTTTACTGAATACAAACTTCAAACCCATGGTAAGCGATTCGTATAAACTTTCTTCTTTCAGCTTCGGTGGGGTTTCAGTTACCGGCACCCTAAGAAACAGCACGAAAGAAATGAGCATAAAGGCTACAGCAACAGCAAACGAAAACTCAAGGTTAGTTAAGCCATAAATTAAACCACCCACAGCCGGGCCAAGTACGGCAGCGGTTTGCCATGTGTTACTACCCCAGGTTGCGCCGTTGGCATAGAGTTCACGCGGGAGCAATTGCGGAAAAATACTTTGATACGATGGCGCCATAAAACCTCGGGCTATACCGCTAAGGCCGATAGCGAAGTAAATAGGCAACACACCATACTGCTTTATAAGCGGCGCATCGCCGGCGAGCAAATAACCCACCGCCGCAAAACAAAGGGTAATGGCAATAATGGTTCTGCGCGCAATACGATACCGGTTAAACTTATCCGCCGCATGCCCACCATACAATGAAGTAACAATAAAAGGCAACGCCTCACTTAAACCTAACAAGCCAAGCACTAACTTATCATTGGTTAATTCATACAGCTTCCAGCCAAGTATGGTCTCAGCCATTTGCACGGCAAACGTGAGCATGAAACGCGACAATTGAAAATTGCGGAAGGCCGCAATTCGTAAAGCTGCATAAGCGTCAATTTTATTTCCGCTCATTACTTGCCGCCCCCTTTTGTTTGCCGCTGGCGCAAGGCTTCAAACAATAATATGCCCGCGCTAACACTAACGTTTAAGGAGTCAATCTTTCCCATCATGGGGATTTTAATTTTTTTATCAGCATTAAAAATCCAGTCATCACTTAAGCCTGTAGCTTCCGTTCCTACCGCTATGCAACTACCCTTTGTAAAGTCTTGCTCGTAATGAAATTTATCCGCCCCTAATTCTGCGGCGTAAATCAGAATACCTTTCTCCTTCAAAAATTCTATAGCCTCGCGGCTTTCGCAAACTGCCAGTTGATTTGTGAATACCGTTCCTATACTGGACCGTACTACGTTAGGATTATACACATCCGTTTTTGCATCGGTAATTAAAACAGCGTCCACACCTGCTGCATCAGCCGTGCGTAGCATAGCGCCAAGGTTGCCGGGTTTCTCCACACTCTCAATCACCAATATCAAAGGGTTACTCTGCAACTCCAGTGATTGTAATGAAAGCGCCTTAGGCCTGGCAGTCACAATTACCCCTTCCGTCGTTTCGCGGTAGGCTATCTCCTCATACACCCCTCTTGTTATCAGAAAAACATTCTTCTCGGGTAACTCAATAGAAACCTCTACAATTCTATCCCGTTCTTCCGGTCGCAAAATTTCCTGGCAGATAAACAGCTGTTGTATTTCATACCCTGCCCGGTAAGCTAAAACCGTTTCGCGCAAACCTTCAATCAGTATCAGGTTCTGCGTCTTCCGCTCAGAATATTTTTCCAGCTTTTTAAGGTTCTTTATTTTAGGATTTTGCGTACTGCTGATTGTCTCTCGCATAAGGGATAATGGCCGCAAATCTATGAGTAATTGTTATTTTGCAGGACAATTAAATGAGTAACTTACGTATAGATTTTTACCACTACAATGCTGAGGAGTGCCTTTACCTGGAAAACCCTCCGCTAAGCCAGTGCGCAGCCTTTGACAGAGTGAACTATGTTAACTGGTTAAATATTTACGGTGTTAAAAACCAGGCGGACTTACAGGAGGCAGCCGATATATTTAAGATTCACCCACTGGTTATAGAGGATATAGTACATACCGAGCAAAGAGCCAAAATTGAAGACTACGGTGATTTCTATTTTGTGGTGCTACGTATGTTTGCCTTGCGCGATAATGTTATTGAAGACCAGCAGGTAAGTTTTATTGTAAAGGATAATCTGGTGCTAACCTTCAGGGAAAGTGATTTTGGCATTTTTAAAAAACAGTTGGGCGATAAATTGGTAAGTGGTAGCAGCCTGCGCAAAATGGGGGAGGACTTCCTGCTTTATAAACTGCTGGATCTGATTATTGACAACTACTATTTTGTGCTGGAGCACGTAGGCAGCCGGTTAGAGCGATTTGATAACGAAATAATGGTGCACCCCACTGACCTGCACGTGGTACAATTACAACGAATACGCAGCGAACTGCTTTATCTGCGCAAATACATTTTGCCGGTACGGGAATTAATAAATGTGCTGCAGCGTAACGAAATAGAATATTTCAATGCTGATAATAAATATTACCTGCGCGATATGCATGACCATATGCAACGTAACGTGGAAGAAATAGATTTTCAACGGGAACAGTTAAACTCCTTAATGGATTTTTATTACCAACTGCAAACACATAAAATGAATAACGTGATGAAGACACTAACCATAGTGTCATTCATCTTTTTACCATTAACTTTTGTTGCCAGTTTATACGGTATGAATTTTACCGTGATACCACGTGCTGATGATCCCAGAGGTTTTTGGGAGTTACTTATCGGGATGGGCGTACTTGCCACAATCCTGATAATTTATGCCTTTAGCCGTAAGTGGCTTTCTACTAAAGATTTTTTGAAAGATAAGTTATGAAAATAGGCCTCTTCTTTGGTTCCTTTAACCCCATTCATAACGGGCACCTGATTATAGCCAATTACATTTGCCAGATAACAGACCTTGATAAAGTTTGGTTGGTGGTCTCTCCTCAAAATCCGCTAAAAACCAAAGACACCCTGTTAAATGAACATCAACGTTTACATTTAATACACCTGGCACTTGAGAATAACGACAACCTAAAGGTAAGTGATATTGAATTTAAGCTGCCAAAACCATCTTACACTATTGATACACTTACCTACTTAAAAGAAAAATATCCCCAACATCAGTTTTGCTTGATAATGGGCAGCGACAACATTGAGGGACTGCATAAATGGAAGAACTTTGAACAACTATTGGCCAACTACGAATTCTATATATATAAAAGGCGGGGTTCAGAAAACAAACCCTATCCACAGAACAGTAATTTACACTACCTGGAATTCCCATATCTTGACATTTCAGCCACTTTTATAAGAGAAAACATCAAAAAAGGGGTCTCTATGCAGTATTTTATGCCTGAAAAGGTATGGAATGAAATTGTGGCCGGAGGCTATTACCGTAGTAGTTAAACCTTTCCACTAAACCATGTGAATTACTGTGGATAATGGTGGATATCGCGTCAGAAAATTTGATTTGACTTTTTGGTTTATTAAACATCAAAATCACCCTGCTTTACAGCGTTCATAAAGGGCGGTTAATCCACAGCTTTGTACACACAATGTGGATTACAAGATATACCATCTACACAACCAACATCGCTATCAACACCTTGTTTATAAACCCTGAATATTCAGCATTTACAGGGGTTCTGTACGTACAGGGCATGTGAAAAGCTGTTTGTACAACCTTAGTACCTTTAAAAACAATAGGATAGCTCAGCGTGTTGTGTACGTTTACACACCCTTAATAATAAGGGGTTTATTTTTATAAAAACTTATTTATTAATTAATACAAGGTGTTGGTTGTTCATTTTCATTTTTTTCCTCCTTTCCATGTTTTCTAGGCATTTTTGACCCCGTTAGCTATGAAAACGAGAACACACACACCTCAAAAAAAAATTTTCGCCGCTTCGCGGCATTCTTCTGGTACCGGCCGGCGGGCGGAGGAGCAACTTACGGGTGGTACGACGGCAAATTTTTAAAACGACCGCTACGCGGTAAACAAACAATTCCGGCCGGCGGATGGGTAAAGAGGTGCCAATGTTTATTTTCGGGCGATTAACTAATGTCAATGGGCAGGCTTAAAATAGTTTCTTACAACGTTAACGGAATAAGGGCAGCAGAAAACAAAGGCTTATCGGCCTGGCTAAAGGAAAACGCAGCCGATGTGGTTTGCATACAGGAAATTAAGGTGGACAGAGAAGCCTTTAACCCAAAGCCATTTGAGGATTTAGGATACCACTGCTACATTTTCCCCGCACAGAAAAAAGGCTATAGCGGTGTAGCCGTGTTTACGAAAGTAAAACCGGATAACGTGGTGGAAGGATGCGGCATTAAGGAATACGATGATGAAGGACGTGCCCTGCGGGTGGATATCGGCGACCTGAGCATAATGAGCGCTTACTTCCCCAGTGGTACAACAGGCGAAATACGGCAGGCAGTTAAAATGAAATTTTTGGGCGACTTCTTTAAGTATGTGAAGGAATTAGAAAAAACGCGCCCAAAACTGATTATAGCTGGCGACTACAACATCTGTCATAAGCCGATAGATATTCACGATCCCATACGCAATAAAGATACATCCGGCTTTAAGCCAGAGGAGCGGGCATGGATGGAACAATATTTTGAATCAGGCTTTATTGACACCTTCCGGCATTTTAATAAGGAGCCGCATAACTATACCTGGTGGAGCCTGCGTTCAGGCGCCCGCGGCAATAACAAGGGCTGGAGAATAGATTATATATCTGCCACAAAGAACTTGGAAAAAAACCTGCTTGAGGCCGGTATCATGCCTGATGTAAAGCACAGCGACCATTGCCCGAGCTACTGCATTGTAGCAACATAGTACGTATTAATGGAAAACAAAAACCGCCACACCTTTACCATTGCACTAAGCACAGTTGTTGTATCAATGGCTTTGTTTTTTGCGGGGCTGTATAACGGATGGTTCGGCCCGGCAACCGGCGTTGGCGATGTTTTCTGCGAAGCTGCCCGGCCGGGGCTGATAAAACAACCGGCCAACACCTGGAGCAATTTGGGTTTTGTGTTTGCGGGCCTGTTGGTTGGCTGGCAACTTATGCGTGGTTCGTTCAATCAAAACAGCAATAGCCTTACGCGCACCGGTTTCTATGGCGCTTTCTTCGCTTCTTTAATTGTTTTGTTAGGGCCCGGCTCAATGGCCATGCACGCTACCACTGCTGAAATTGGTGGCTTTTTCGATATGCTCTCTATGTATCTGGTGGCCTCCTTTACAACCGCTTATTCGATGCAGCGCTTCTTTAAATGGAAACCCTTGCAGTTTTCATTGGTGTTTTTTGTGGTGCTTTCAGTTTGCCTGTGGGCCGATGGAAAGCCGTACCATATTGTGTTCGATTATTTCGGTAACGCCATCTTCGCTCTTTTTATTTCCATAACGGTTCTGTTTGAAATACTAAATACCTACGTAAGAAAAATGGAGCACCTAAAGATGTGGGGAGTAGTTTCATTAGGGGCGCTGCTATTGGCATTGGCAATATGGAACGTATCGCAAACGGGCCAACGCTTTTGCGATCCCCAAAGCTTAATACAGGGCCATGCCATTTGGCATTTACTGGATGCGTTATCCGTTTACGGCCTCTTCCGCTTTTATGTTAGCGAACACCGGCAGAGCTGATAGAAAATACCGACCTTGACATTACACTAAAAAAACACCTATGATTACACCCGGACAAGCGTACCGGTCCTCTGGCAAATACAACCTTACCAAGGTTATTGTTTACACTTTAATAGGCAGCGCACTCGCGGTAGGCCTGGGTTTACTGTATGGTCTTATCACAGAGGTTGACCCGTTTATTTACCTGAACATGCTGGTGCTGTTTGGCACCATTTTGCTCCTGGGCGCTATAACGGTTTTAATACGGCAAGGCAGCCACAGCCGTAACGTGGGCGTTAATTTTTTGGTGTGTGTTATACTCTGTTTTGTGGCCTGGTATGCACAGTGGGCGTATTATTATAATCTGCAATACGAACAAGGCATATTTGCATCGCTGGGCCGGCCGGGGAGGGTGTTGGGTTATGCGGCCAACTACGCAAATAACCACAGTATTACCGTTGGACGCTTTGGGCATGGTGGTTTGCCTTTCTCAGGCGGGGTATTACAACTTATGTATGTAGTGGAGTTTTTTGCCTTTATGTTGCCTCTTTATTTTGCCCTTAAAGTTAAAGACTACTATTGTGAGCAGTGCAGCACCTTTTACAGCGAGGTTCAGGGATACATAGATTATAACGCCGATTTTAATACCGCCTTAAACCAGGCAACGGGCGGCAACTACCGCTTTTTCGAAGGCGTAGAAATAAAGAGGAGCATGGAAACATTGCAAAGCGATCCGGCAAAGAAGAGCATGGTCTATAAAATTGATTATCACTTCTGCCCGAAGTGCGGCTTGAACAGCATAGCGGAAATTGTGTCGGGAACTTTGCAATACGACGATAAAGGGAACCGTGAGCTGGGTAACGAAACCACAATAGTGGCCGACACCTACGTTGATGAGCAAACCGCCAAAATAATTACCAATAAATTTATAGCGCCCAAAGCAACCGACCTGTTGGCCGAAATGGTAGAAAAGCAGCCAGAGTAATTAACCGTGTATTATATAATCTTGTACCCGGGGAACAAAAGTTGCAGTTGGCCTGTTATCCGTTTGGCCTCATTTAAAATATTCTATTTTTACCCACGTCAAATAAACAGTAAAACAAGAAAGATGCATACTAAAATGGAAGAACCGGAAAAGCCCGGTAAAGCAGATGAGATGATTGAAAAATTTGCCGGCGGAATGAAGTTCGACAATAAATTTCTTGAACAAAGACGCGTGTTTTTATGGGGCCCTGTATTTGACGAATCGGCCGAACGTGTAGTTAATCGCCTTTTGTTTCTTGAAGCCAGCGACCCGGGCAAGGATATATTCTTTTACATCAACAGCCCCGGCGGTGTAGTTACAAGCGGTATGGTTATTTACGATACTATGCGCATGATTTCATCACCGGTGCACACGGTTTGTATGGGCCTTGCTGCATCAATGGGTTCAATTTTATTAAGCGGTGGCGAAAAAGGTAAGCGCCTTATATGGCCACATGGCCGCGTAATGATACACCAGCCTTCTTTAGGTGGTATGTATGGCCAGGCTACTGATATTGAGATAACTGCGCAGGAAATTCAAAAAACAAAAGAAATAAGCGCCCGCATATTAGCCGAAAACTGTGGCCAGAGTTTCGATAAAGTGATGAAAGATTTTGACCGCGACTTTTGGATGAATGCTCAGGAAGCAGTTAACTACGGTATAGTAGATGGTATTGCCGAGAGTTTAAAATAAGCAACGCCAGATAGTTATGACCCGCCACGATACTAATGTTGAAGTTGCCCGCTACCAGGCCGAAATTGCAAGCCGCCTTGGGCTGGATCAGCAAAACCTTGTTTTTAACTATAAGCAGAAAAACGAGACGGTAAAGCTGGACCTGGTAACGGTTAACCCCAAACACGAGCAATCGTTTTTGTTTCATACCACCACCGGCACCGATAAAATTGATGCCCTCAAAAAAATGCTGGAGTATATTGACCGGCATTATCATAACGAGAGCAGTATGACCCTGCAATGGATTAAAATAGGCGATAATACCCTTCACACTTCTTACTTCCGCGCGCAAAATATGTATGAAGCACTGGATAAATTTTATTACGGGCGGGATATGAGCCAGTATAAAATTTTCAGCATTGCGCTTAACCCGGTTAGTTAATTTACGGGCGGAAACCGCTCACAAATAAGAAACGCGCTTCTGATTTTTACAGGGCAATTTGCGAATAAATCGTATTTTCAGCCCCGCAAAAAAAATCAGCGCTATGAAGAAAATTTACTTATCCCTGGTGACGGCCCTGTTGATCTTTTCAACGCAGTCGTCATACGCACAGTGTTACCCCGCAGGAACTCAACCGGTTTTCGGTACAGTTTCCATTGCATCGGGCACCGCTTCATTTACTAACGTACCAACGGGCGATGTTATTCAAATTAACTGCCCTGCTGCAAACACTCAATACCTGATTGATTTGTGCGGTACTAACCCCGGCACTAACGTTGCATCGGGCACTAATGATGGTTACATCACCATTCTTGATGCAAACACAGCTACAGCAAACGACCTTGCCAACTTTGATGATGGTTGCACCAACATGGCAGCGCCCGGCTATGGCCCTCCTGTAGGTACGTGGACCGCCCCTGCCGCCGGTACTTACTTCATTTATTTAACAGAGTATGACGCTACCGGTGCTGACCCTTGCACTGCAGATGGTGTTAACAGCAACTATGATTTTTCAATCACAGTAACCGGTCCGCCATCAAACGACCTTGCTATTGACTCTGCTGCTTACCCTAAGGTATACTCATCTATCACCTTCCAGCAATTAAATACACCATTTTCAGTTGGTGCACGTGTTAAAAACCAGGGCAGCACTAACGCTACCAACGTAACGGTTAGTGTTCGTATCAGAGACCTGATTGCTAACACTGTAGTTAACACTCAAACATTAAGCGGCCCCGCAAGTTTGGCTGCCGGCGCAACTGCATGGGTTGCAGGTACCGGTTACACACCTTCAAACGCTATTACCGCCTATGAGTTCCGTTACATCTGCAGCATGACACAGGCAGATGCTAATACCACTAACGATACAGCGTACCGCTACATTTTAACCGATACTTCAACGCTTGCCTTGGATGAGGCCATCATCTTTGGTAACATCGACAACGTTTTAGGTGTTAACGGTTCGGTAGCTATACTTGGCCAAAACTACCCAATAAACGTAACCACTACGGTTGATACCGTTTTTGCTTACTTCGGCTTAGCAGGTGCAAACATCGGCACACAAATACGTGCAGTAGTTTACAATACAAACGCTACAGGCGCTCCAACTACGCAAATCACTACATCACCAAGCTATACCATTCTTGCTGCCGATACCCCTGGCGCATTAATTCCATTTGCATTTACAACCCCGTTAACTTTTAACGCAGGCACCACTTATTTTGTAGGTATTGAGCAACAAGGCACCACTAACATGGGTTTGGCCCAAACCAACGAAAACAGCATTAACAGAAACGGCTTCTTCTCAGTAAGCCCATACACCACCTGGACCCCAATTGAAAATGCCGGCTTCCCCGGTTCTTTCATCATTTGGCTTAACACCAAGCTTAACTGCTCTTTAGTGGCTTCGGGCACAGGCACCAATGCAACTTGCGGAGCAAACAACGGCGCAGTAGCACTTAACGTAACCGGTAACAACGGTACTCCAACGTACTCATGGAGCAACGGTTCTACGGCAGCTTCTTTAAGCAACGTGGCACCCGGCACTTACACCGTATCGGTTTCTGCCGGCGGTTGTATTGACACTGCTTCAGTAACCATCGTAAATAACGGTGCAGCTCCACAAATTAACGTTACCCCAACAGCAGCAAACTGCGGTTCATCAAACGGCAGCGCTTCAGTTAACGTAACCAGCGGCAGTGGCACTTACACTTATAGCTGGAGCAACGGCGGTACTGCCTCAAGCATTTCAAACGTTGCGGCAGGTTCTTACACCGTAACTGTGGTAGACGGTGCTTGCAGCACTTCTGCAACAGTATTCGTTGGCAACACCGGCGGCCCTACAGCTTCTGCAACATCTACTTCAGTTAGTTGTAATGGCGGTTCAAACGGTAGTGCTTCAGCAAGCGCAACCGGTGGTACACCAAACTACACTTACAGCTGGAGCAACGGCGGCAACACTGCTACTATCAGCAACGTGGCAGCAGGCACCTACACCGTAACTGTTTCTGATGCTAACACATGTCTTTCAACTGCAACTGTAACGGTAAACGAACCAACAGCTCTTACTGCATCTGTAAGCAACACAACTGAAGTTAGTTGCCACAGCGGTTCTAACGGTGTTATTACCGCAACAGGCAACGGCGGTACCGGTTCAATCACTTACTTATGGTCTAATGGCGCTACTACTTCAGCAGCCAGCAACCTTGCTGCAGGCCAATACTGCGTAACTGCAACTGACGCAAACAGCTGTTCAGTTTCTGCCTGTTCAACCTTAACTGACCCTACAGCGGTTACTATAACAGCAACCGGCACAGATGTACTATGTAACGGTGGTTCTACCGGTTCAGCTACAGCAACTGTTAGCGGTGGTGCAGGCAACTACACTTACTCATGGACCGGCGGCCAAACTACATTTACCGCAACTAACCTGGCAGCGGGTAACTACACTGTAACTGCAACCGATGCCAACAGCTGTTCAGTAACTGCAGCAGTAGCAATCGCTCAACCAACAGCATTGTCAATTTCAGCAACCTGTAACCCAACAATCATCAACCAGTCTATTGGTTCAGCCTCTGTAACCGTAAATGGTGGCACTACTCCTTACAATTACAACTGGAGCAGCGGCTCTGATTCTGCTTCTGCAGCATCATTAGGCGCAGGCATAGTAAACGTAACTGTAACAGATGACAACGGTTGCACCGTAACTACCAACTGCGAAGTTCAGTTTACCATTGGTGTAGCTGAAGTTGAAGCGGGCATAAGCGCATTAAGCCTGTTTCCTAACCCATCTGTAGGCAAATTCAACGTTTCTTTAAACCTGAAAGAAAGCTCTACAGTAGTATTTACTATTTACGATATGAAAGGTTCAGTTGTAATGCAAACCAAAGAAGCTGCAGCTAACCAGTTTACAAAAGCCTTTGATTTAACTTCATATGCAAAAGGCGCATACACACTTAACATTAAAACCGCTAACGGCAGCGTTAATAAGCGTGTAGTAACAGAATAAGTGCTGTAAACCAAAAATTACAAAAGCCCCGGCCTAAAACCGGGGCTTTTTATTTTTGCATAACAAATCAGGTAATGGAAGTATTTCTGTTTATAGCATGCGGGGTGTTAATGGTGCTGGGGCTTATAGGTTGCTTTGCACCCGTTTTGCCCGGGCCGCCCTTATGTTATGCCGCATTGCTTTGTGCCCACTTTACCGAGAGATTACAGTTTACGCCCACTTTTTTACTGGTATGGGGCCTGGTTGTGGTGCTGGTAATTGTGCTGGAGTACGTAATACCTATTAAAGCAACAAAGAGGTTTGGTGGCAGTAAGGCCGGTGAATGGGGCGCTATGATTGGCTTACTTGTTGGTTTGTTTATTGTGCCGCCAATAGGTGCATTGGGCGGTACTATTCTAGGTGCATTTATCGGGGAGTTATTGGTAAACAATACGGAAGTTGAAAAAGCAGCTAAAGCGGCCCTTGGTGCCTTAATTGGTTTTATAGTTAGTACAGGGCTTAAGTTGGTAGTAAGCGTAGCCATGTTGGTTATGCTTATAATAAAACTGATAGACGCATCGAAAGGCTGGCCCGCTTAATGCGAAACGCCCATGTATTCGTTCCGGTAAATTTTAAGCAAAAGAATAAAGTAGGAAATAAGCAAGGGCCCGAAAATAAGACCTACAAAGCCGAACAGGTTAAGGCCTGTTATAACACCAAAGAAAGTGATAAGCGGGTGTACATCACCAAGGCGTTTTTGCAGCGCAAAACGGAACACATTATCAATATTGCCAATAATTAAAATGCCGTAAAGCCCCAACAAGAAACCCTGCCAATGAGTGCCATTTAAAAACATGAATGCGGCCAGTGGCAACCAAACAATGGTAGTGCCCACCACAGGTAACACGCTCATTATGCCGGTAATGACAGCCCAGAAAAAAGGCTGTTCTACTCCAAGTATCCAATAACCAAACCAGGCCGCTAAAGCCTGCAATACGGCTAAAAGAGGAACGCCGATAGCGTTGGAAAAAGTCTGTGTTTTAAGTTCAGTAAGCAGCAGATTGTCATTCTCTTTTCTAAATGGCAGCAGTTCTCTCACCTTGGTTTCAAATTGCCGGGCGTTAGCCAACATAAAGTAGAGAATTAGGTAAAGCACGAAAATATCTGCAACTGCATCGGCGGTTGCTGATAACAATCCGGGTATGCCTTCCGCAGCCAGGCCGGCCACTTTGTTAACTGACTCAGTAGATAACAAGGTAATGCCAAGGCTGCTGCCCGCATCCTCCGCCCATTGTTGTACTCTTATCAATATTTCCTGGTAATGAGCTACCAGGTAAGTAACCTTCCCGGTTAGCATAATTGTAAGCAATAACAACGGAAGAATAAGAACGATAAACGATGCAAACATTAAAAACCCTGCGGCAAGCACTTTGTTCCACTTGCGCTTGGTTTTTTCAGTAAGGTAAAAAAACGGCCTGCGCAATAACACGTAAAACACAACAGCACCTAAAAAAGGGCTTACAAACCCTTTAAGAAGCCAAAACAAAAAAGCGCCCAGAGTAAAAAGAGCGGCAAGGAATATTGCCTGTTTAAGTTTGTTATTGTTTAAGTGCATAAGCTTTGGCTTAGGTAAAAAGTAAGATAAAAAAACGAAAATGTTCAGTAAGGGCCGGAAGAACTATAATGCCTAATGGGTAACGAGAAAACGTTTCTGCAATTGCACTTCATTGGTGCGAAGCACTAACCAATAAGGTCCGGCCGGTAAAGCAGAAACAGAAAGAGCTGCTCCGTTTATTGTGGACTGAAAGGGAGCATTAATACAAACCCCTTCAGCGTTAAAAACAGAAAGGGAATATGCTCCCTGCTTAAGTAGTGGTGTTTGAAAAAAAATCAGATCTGAAGCGGGTACCGGGTAAAGCAGAATGTCATCCTTGCTTAGGGGCGAAGCAAGGCCGGAGTAAAGAACGGAACACTCCCAGGTTAAAGAAGCAGAACAGCCAAAACTATCAGTATAGGTATAAGTAACACTTTGCGTGCCCAGCCCCGCAGAGTCAGGATAAAAAATGCCGTTGGCTACCCCTTTGCCGGAGTAAACGCCCCCGGTTGGTGTGGCACCTAACAATACAAATGGGCCGTTAGTGATAAAAACAGTATCTGATGGCCAAGGCCAGCTTATAGGTTCTACTGAATCTTCCAGCAGGGTTAACGTTACTACACTATCACAATTGTAAATGTTGGTGAATGTATTGGTGTAAACACCTGCAGTGGAAAGTATTTGACCGAAAAAACTGTAAGTACTGTTTGGGCAGAAGTAGTCAGTAAAGGAAGAAGAATCAACCGGCATAATGGTAAGGTCGATACCTACGATACTATCGCAGCCGGCGGAATTTTGCAGCGTATCAATGTAAAGCCCCGGTGCATTTAAAAGGTGACCATTAAAATTGTAGGAGTATCCATTACAGATGGAAACACTTGCGAAAGTGGTATCCTTTTGAAGAAAGGATAAAACCAGTGTTATAGTACTATCACATCCATAGGAATTTGTAACTATATGTTGGTAGCTTCCGGGTGCTGTTAACTGCTGGCCCCAAAAATTGTACGGGGTTCCATCGCAGGTATAATCTAAGTAGGCTGACCCCGAAACACCAAAACACTGTTCGTAAACAGGGCAGATTTGTGGCTGGGTAAGCACCTCGCCCTGAATAAAATCGGAGCTGAGCGGTTTAATCATTTTATCGCGGATAGCACCTGCGCTACCGCCCTGTGTAGTAAGAAACTCATTGGTTGACCAGGGGTCCTCGCCTGCATACGCGGGATAATAAGTTCCTAAATCAGGAACAAGGCTGGCGAACTCCTCACCGATATTTACAGGCTTAACATTCTTTTTAGACGGGGTGTTGTTGCAACCGGGATTGCAGATAAAACTTGTATTGCAACCGCCCTTGGTTAAATAGTTGCCATGTTTATCGGGCGAAGCGAACACCGTATCAACTCCGTTCGGCGTCAAAAAACTTTTGTAAGGCAATGTTTCGATATGCTCGCAGGGGGTAGAGGCATGAGAGGTGGTTTGAATGGTAACGCCAATCCAGTTTTGCATAAGGGTGTCGTACATCCAACCTGCTACTGAATCGGGCCCGATGTGGCGCAACGAAAAGCTAAACCCTTCCACATCTGAAGTATGGCCAAGCGCGCCGCAATCTTCGCCATATAAAAGCGCAGCGTTTACCATTACCAGCGGCTTGTACCAAACAAGGCCCGGTGTTAACTGCTTTGAACCAACAACGGCTGTGGGATATTGCTGCACAGAATTTAAATTACTGTTAAGCGCATACTGTTGTGGTATGGCGTAGATGTGACAAACAACAAGATTGCTATCGCCGGTGCCATCTAAGGCAGGGCCGGGGCAACTTTCATCGCTGAACTGTATGAAGGTGGGCATGAAGTGCGCAAGCAGTTTGCTTTCCAGCGCATCATCCATTCCATCGGCATCGTTATCCGTAATGTTTGGAATAAACAGGGTTTCGGTACCGCCACAACGGCTTATTACATTAACGGGCTGCTGGGCAACAGCAAAGCGCAACATAAGCACAACAAGTAAAAGAGAAATGGAAAAACTCTTCATGCCTTTTAACTATTCAAAGGTAGCTAAAGGCGGTTAGCTACTTAATGATTAACATTAGCGTAAGGCACAATAGCGCTGTTAACTGGCTACTTTATAACCCCTAACTTTTTACCAACTTTCGTAAAGGCGGCAATGGCCTTATCTAAATGATGCTGTTCGTGCCCGGCACTTACCTGCACTCTTATACGGGCCAAACCCTTAGGCACTACGGGATAAAAGAAACCGATGACGTAAATACCCTCATCCAACAAACTGGATGCAAAGTTTTGTGCCAGCACGGCATCGTAAAGCATTACCGGCACTATGGGGTGTTCGCCGGGCTTAATATCAAAGCCGGCCTCGGTCATTTTGCTGCGGAAGTATTGGGTGTTAGCCTCCAGCTTATCGCGGAGGGCGGTTGTTTCGCTCAGCATATCCAGCACTGCTATGGATGCCCCAACAATAGCAGGCATCAGCGTATTACTGAACAAATACGGGCGCGAGCGTTGGCGCAGCAATTCAATAATTTCTTTTTTGCCGCTGGTAAAGCCTCCACTGGCACCGCCAAGGGCCTTGCCGAGTGTGCCTGTTATAATATCTATCTTGCCCATTACGCCGCGGTACTCATGGGTTCCCCTGCCTGTTTTGCCCATAAAGCCACTGGCGTGGCACTCATCTATCATTATCATGGCGTTGTATTTTTCAGCCAGGGCAACAATTTTATCCAACTGCGCAATTGTTCCGTCCATGCTAAACACACCATCAGTAACTATTATGCGGCTGCGGTTTTTTTCTGTAGCAATCAGTTGCTGTTCCAGGTCGGCCATGTCGTTATTCTTATAACGGAAGCGCTGCGCCTTGCACAGGCGCACCCCATCAATAATGGAGGCGTGGTTCAGCTCATCCGAAATAATGGCGTCTTCTTCACCGAACAATGGTTCAAAAACCCCGCCGTTTGCATCAAAAGCAGCGGCATAAAGGATGGTATCTTCGGTACCTAAAAAGTCGGAAATCTTTTGCTCCAGCTCTTTATGAATATCCTGCGTGCCACAGATAAAACGTACACTGCTCATACCGTATCCGTGGGTATCAATGGCGCGTTTTGCTGCTTCAATAACCTTTGGGTGAGACGAAAGTCCCAGGTAATTGTTGGCGCAAAAATTAATAACCGGCTCAACACCAAGGGAGCCTTCCGCAACTGGGCCAGACGCTTCAATAGCTTTTATATCCGCCCCTTGCGGGGTGGTGATAATGCGCTCCTTTTTATAAAGGCCACTGTTTTTAATTTCTTCTATCTCTTTTCTTAAACGCTCTTGTATAGTGTACATGAATTTCTTATTAAACCATTCAAAAATAGGGTTTTAGAAGTAATGACGGCGGTCATGGTAAAAACAGCCTAATGGCTTATCTTTGCAGGCCGAAAAATGGAAAATTCCGGAGTTAACAAATGAAACCATTTCAAACCTTACTATACTACAAATACACCCGCATACCTAATGCGGAAGAGTTTGCCAAACAACACCTTGAGTTTTGCGAAAGGCTGGGTGTGGTTGGGCGCATTATTGTTGCGGAGGAAGGCCTTAACGGTACTATTTCAGGCACAGTGGTGCAGTGTAAAAAGTATATGGACCATGTGCGCAGCAATCCGCTTTTTGAAGGTATTGAGTTTAAGATAGATGAAGTAGACGTGCCTTCGTTTGAGCGTTTGTATGTGCGCTTTAAGCCGGAGATTGTACACAGCAGCTTGCGCGGAATTAAAAATGTGGACCCTAACGAAGTTACCGGCATACACCTGAAGCCACACGAAGTACTGGAAATGACAGAGCGGGATGATGTAGTGTTTTTAGATGTGCGCAGCAATTACGAAAGCAATGTTGGCCGCTTTAAAAACGCCATTGCTATGGATATTGACAACTTCCGCGATTTTCCGGAAAGGTTGAAAGAAATTGAAAACCTGAAGGACAAAACGGTGGTTACTTACTGCACCGGCGGTATTAAGTGCGAAAAAGCCAGCGGCTTTTTACTTAAAAACGGATTTAAAAACGTTTACCAGGTTGATGGCGGCATTGTAAAATACGCCAAGGAAACAGGCGGTAAAAACTTTGACGGCAAGCTGTATGTGTTCGACAACCGCGTGGTGGTGGATGTAAATACCGTTAACCCCGAAATAATTTCTACCTGCAAAATATGCGGAACAAAGAGCGCCCATATGGTTAACTGTGCCAATGCGGAATGTAACGAACACTTTGTACTGTGCGAAGCATGTGGCTGGAAGATGGAAGGCTGCTGCAGCGAGGCCTGCATGAAAGCCCCCGGCAAGAGACCTTATGACGGTACAGGCTACTACCAGCGCGAAACGGACTCTTCTGCCCAGTCCTGCGCTATTGTGTAGTACGGCGAATGCCGATAAGGCGTAATCCTTATTTCCCACACTTTACTATATTGTGATATGCGGTATTGCTATTGTTTTCTTTTTGTCATCATCAGCATGTCTCTTATGTCACAATCGGTAATAAACGGTAATCCTTTTAAAAACGCAGAGGCCGTGGCATATGCTAATAGCAGAACTAATGCCGTGCTGCCGCAATTAAGTCTTAAAGAAAAAGTAGGGCAAATGAATACGCAGGGTCGGTTTTTTAGCAAGGCCGCCGGCGCACTACTTTTTGGCAAGGGGTTGCCTTTAATGCAGATAGGCGCTAATAAAAAATACCACATACCCGGAGCGGCTTTTACCGACGGCCCGCGTGGGGTAGTACGTAAGCACCATACTAACTTTCCGTGTGCTATGGCAAGGGCCGCCAGTTGGGATGTTGAACTGGAAGAACGAATAGGGCAGGCAATGGGGGAAGATGCTATACACACGGGCGCAAACCTTATTGGTACGCCTTGCATGAATATTTTGTACAATCCGTTAAATGGTCGAGCGCAGGAAGCTTATGGAGAAGACCCTTACTTAACGGGCTATATGGCCTGCGCTTTAAGCAGGGGCATACAAAGCCGCGGCGTAATGGCCACCGCAAAACATTATGCGCTAAACAGTATTGAGAATAGCCGTTTTACAGTAAATGTAAAAGTTGACAAACGTACATTACACGAAGTTTACCTGCCGCATTTTAAAATGTTGATTGATGAGGGCGTTGCCACTGTTATGAGCGCTTATAACAAGGTAAACGGTAAATACTGTGGCGATAACGAAGTGTTGTTGAATGATATACTGAGAAAGCAATGGGGCTTTAAAGGCTTTGTGCATAGCGATTGGATTTTAGGAACCCGGTCAACTGCAGATGCGGTAAAGGCAGGCATGAATGTGGAAATGCCCAATCCTGTTTTTTATTCCTTACGGAATATTAAGAAGGCGATGAAGGATGGGAGGTTAACAGAAACAGATATTGATAGCCTGATACGCCCTACCCTGTTCACCAAATTTCTGTTTGAGTACTTTCAGAAACAGCAGCAAAAACCTACTGGCGACTATAAGCCCCAAACCGCTTTAGTACTAGAGGCTGCGCAGGAAAGCGCTGTGTTGTTGAAGAACGAAAGCAATTTTCTGCCTCTTGATTTATCTAAAACCAAAACGATAGCGCTGGTAGGTTATTTAAGCGATAAAGAAAACGATGGCGATAGGGGGAGTAGTTATGTGCGGTCGAAATATGTGATAACACCGCTACAGGCCTTTAAAGATTATTGCGCTGCGAAAGGCATTACATTATTGCACAGCGATGGCCGAGATGGAAATGAATTGAAGGAGGTGTGCCAAAAGGCGGATGTGGTTGTGGTGGTTTCCGGCATTTACCAGGATGATGAAGGGGAGTATATGACACTGAAAAGTGAACCCAAAAAGCCTGAGATGAAAACCAAGTACATTTTTGGTTTGCGTATGCACGGCGGCGGCGACCGCACCCGATTGAATTTACGTGCAGAGGATATTGACGTAATCCATACAGCAAGCGAGGCTAACCCCAAAACGGTTGTAATGTTAGTAGGCGGCAGTGCCATTACTATGGAAGAATGGAAAGACAAGGTGCCCGCCATAATGATGAACTGGTACCATGGTATGGAAGGCGCACGGGCGATGCCGCAATTGCTTTTTGGCGAGGTGAGCCCTTCGGGCAAGCTGCCGTTTACCATTCCTGTGCATGAGAGCGATTTACCGGAAAAGCCGTTTGCACCCGATAGTATAACCTATGGATACTACCACGGCTATACTCTTTTGGATAAGCAAAAAGTAAAGGCCGCTTTTCCATTCGGATATGGTTTAAGCTATACTGCGTTTGAAATTGGTGAACCGCAAATAGAAAAAACGGACTTAGGTGAAGCAGATTCTATTCAAGTTAAAGTGCTGGTGAAAAACACCGGCAAGTGGGCGGGCAAAGAGGTGGTGCAACTATATGTTGGTTGCAACAACTCAAAAGTTGATCGCCCGGTGAAGGTGTTGCGCGCTTTTAAAAAAGTAGAGTTGCTTTATAATGAGCAGCGGGAAATAAGCTTAACTGTGCCGGTAAGCTCGCTGTCTTTTTATAATGAGCAAACCGATAAATGGGAAATTGAGAAAACGGATTATACCGTGTATGTGGGGAACTCTTCCTCTCAAAATGAGCTCAAAGCCGTGAAGGTTAGAGTGAATTAAACTACTGCACCTTCATCTCTGCATCAAACTTATAAATAGTATAAAGCAGTGTTTCACCAACAGCACGCAGGGTAGTTTTGTCGATAATGCTCATGTTGTCGTCATGGGTGTGCCAGTAATCGCCAAAGGTGCCTGAGCGTGACGTGCGATCGAGATGAATGATATCGATGGTAGGAATACCGGTTAAAGTATTAATGTAAACATGGTCATCGGTAATTTGCCCCGGCATTAATTCGTTGGAAAAAAAGCCCGACCACCCGGCTGTGGCTGCGTTAGACCAAACAAGGTCCTGTACCCAACCCGCCGAAGAGGCGCTATAGCCCTCCCGCGGAAAAACGGAATTGCGTGCGCCAACCATATCGAGCAGAATACCAAACTCTGCTTTGTAGCCGGCAACATGTGGATTTTTACCCCAGTACTGTACACCCAAACAGTAGGTGTCTTCACCCCCTTCAGAATTGCCATAATCTTCAGCATCATTAAAAAACAAATCGATGCCGATATTGATTGGTTGTGTTTTAACAGCCCGGGCAATTTCAAGCATTACCCCAACGCCACTGGCAGCATCGTTGGCGGCCAGAATAGGCTTATCCTTGTCCTTGGTATCCTGGTCTGCCACGGGCCGGCTATCCCAATGTGTTGATATTAGAATGCGGTGAGTAGCTGATGGATTAAAAGACGCAATAATGTTGGTGCCTTTCAGAGTTTTACCATCCCAGCCTTTGGCATCAAACTTTTGAACGTATACCGTATCTGCATACTTCTTTGCTTCTGCAATTATCCACGTAGCGCAATCATCGTGTGCCTTGGTATTCATAGGGCGCGGACCTAAATCAACCTGGTATTGTATAGCAGCATAAGCACTATCGCTGTTAAATTTTGGTGTACTAACACTAACGGCAGAAATAGTAGTAGTATCAGTAATTGGGTTATTGCCATTAGAAGTATTGCACTGTTTGCAGGAATAAAACGAAAGAACAAAACCACAGAAAAGCGCAGATAACCCCAGATTTTTAAACATACGTTTTATTTAATTGTAAACTTCGTGCTTAGTTAAAGGTCCAGCTAACGCCTTCTTTACCGTCTTTTACCTGTATTCCTATTTTTTGCAGCTCATCGCGTATTTTATCGCTGGCGGCAAAATCCTTTTTAGCGCGCACATCTTTACGCAACTCTAAAACCAGGTTCATTAAGCCTTCAATTTTATCGGAGCCTTCGCCGCTTTCTTCTTTAAGGCCAAGCACATCAAACACAAAAGCGGAAAGCAATTTCTGAAGGTCCTCTTTATCATTAGCTGTAATACTATCCTTACCGTCGTTAATGGAGTTAATGATGCGTGCTGCTTCAAACAACTGCGCAATAGCCACCGGTGTGTTGAAGTCATCATTCATGGCATCATAAATGCCCGTTTTTAATTCCTCTAAATTGAATGATGATTTATCGCCCGTTTTTAAACCCGGCAACAGCTTCAACGCATTCATTAAACGCTGGTACCCCTTTTCAGCCGCTTGCAAGGCAATGTTGCTGAAATCTAAAGTGCTGCGGTAATGGGCCTGCAACATAAAGAAACGTACCACCATAGGCGAATAACCGCGCTCCAGCAACTTGTGTGTGCCTTCAAAAAGCTCTTCCGGTAAAAAGGAATTACCCAAACTCTTACTCATTTTTTGGCCGTTAACGGTTAGCATGTTGGTATGCATCCAAACCTTGGCAGGGCTTTTATGATGGCAAGCCGCATGCTGTGCAATTTCGTTGGTGTGGTGGGTAGGTATTAAATCCATGCCGCCGCCGTGTATATCAAACTCATCTCCCAGGTACTTAGTACTCATGGCGCTGCACTCAATATGCCAGCCCGGGAAACCCTCGCCCCAGGGGCTTGGCCAACGCATAATATGCTCAGGCTTGGCTTTTTTCCAAAGGGCGAAATCCAGCCTGCCCTTCTTTTCGGTTTGGCCTTCAAGGTCGCGGGTGTTTTCAAAAAGCTCATCCAGGTTTCGGCCGCTAAGTGCGGTGTACGGATAAGTTTTGGCAAACTTCTCTACATCAAAATAAACAGTGCCATCCACCTCGTAGGCGTACCCGTTTTCAATAATGCGGCGCGTCATTTCAATTTGCTCAATAATATGGCCGGTGGCAGTAGGCTCAATGCTTGGGGGCAATAGGTTAAAGGCCTCTAATACATGGTGAAAATCTACCGTATAAAGCTGTACAATCTCCATAGGCTCCAGCTTTTCTAAGCGGGCGCGCTTGGCAATTTTATCTTCTCCTTCATCCCCATCACTTTCCAGGTGGCCCACGTCAGTAATGTTGCGCACATAACGCACTTTATAACCCAAATGCCTGAGATAACGAAAAACAATATCGAAGCTTAAAAAGGTGCGGCAGTTGCCCAGGTGAGCATGGCTATATAAGGTAGGGCCGCACACGTACATGCCAACATGTGGGGCATTTAAGGGTTTAAATACTTCTTTCTCGCGGCTAAGGGTGTTGTAAATTTTCAATTCCTGCATGGAGCGAATATAAGACGAGAATCAGGGAATTTGAGAATGCGGCGGCAATTTCAGAGTACAAACCCCGCAGATTTATAAATCAAACGTAACACAAACAGGGTAGTGGTCGGAAAACTGAACCCTGGGCCTCCGGTAACTGTTTAGGTCTATTTCGGCCCCGTGTAATACGTAATCAATCCTGAAAATGGAGAAAGGATTTACGTAGGTAGAACCAAAGCCCGAACCGTTTTCGATAAAGGCATCCTTCATATTTCCGCGCGCTGTTTTATAGGTGTACGAAACCGGCACATCATTAAAATCGCCGCATAATATTTTGGGGCCGGTATAAGCCGCCAAAGCTGTTGCAACCTCCTCGGCCTGTATGGCACGCTTGGTATAGGCCCGTTTCATTTTACGGGCTATGTTTTTAAGTGAGCTTAAGCGGGTTTGTTGTTTCTCGGTTAATGAATCCAGTGCAGCGTAGTCATCGTACCCTAAATGGATGGACTGAAAATGCACATTAAAAAGACGCAACGTTTTGCCGTTAATCTCCAGATCGGTGTAAATACAATTGTTGGCAAAGGAGTTATCAAACTCAAGGCTGTTTTTATCGGCAATAGGGTACTTTGAAAAAGTGGCAACCCCCCATTCCTGGTGCAGCACCCCACCCTGCCATAGCGTTTCCTGCAATTTGCTTTTAGGCAGTTTGTTTGAGGCTACGCTGGCCGGAAAGTAAGCGTATTTATAGCCCAGCGTATCGCGCAAAAATTCAAGGTTGTGGAACAGCTGGTTATTGGTGTAAAACTCCTGCAGGCAAATAACATCAGGGTTTTCGTGTTCTATAAATGCCATCATTTCGGCACGTGTTTGGCGGTTGTGGCTCCAGTTGTAAAGGTCAAAGTTCTTTACGTTCCACGTCATTAGCTTAATGCCGGCTTCTTTATTGGCTTCGCGGAAATGAAAAGCGAAGGTGTTTTGGATGAAGGGCAGCGAGAGGGCAATGGCGAAAAGCGTAATTAGCCCAACCCTGTCCTTTTTTATTATCCAGCCCAGCAGAAATAAAAAATTGACTACCAGCACTACAGGAAAACCGAAACCGAAAAAAGAAAGCTGCCAGAAATCATTAGGGTTGATGTAGCCTGCCAAGCACGAAAGGAACAACACTATTACGGCCAGTATGTTAAGTAAAATGAAAAAACGGCGAAGCATTGCGGAGGTTCCTTTAGTGCCCTCAATTATACTAAAACGGGTGAAGCAAGCGGTAATTTCCTTTGTAAGGCAAAATTTAGCACATCTTTGGCACGTTATTTATCAATAGTAAATTAATGTACAAGCGTTTTGGGCTTTTAACAGCCCTACTTTTTTTGGCCGCAATGCTATTTGCCCAGATGGGACCCATAACCCTTACGGACCCCGTTCAGGTACTTACAACAGATTCCGCCGTTAACTACGATAGCCTTTCTGCCCGTTTAAAAGAAAAGGAGTTTGCCTTTAAAACACTCGGCGTGCGCACAAAGCTTAGCTGGGATGACGGCAAAGGCGAAAAGGAGTTTATGGCCAGCATACGTATAAAAAAGGACAGCCTTATTTGGGCCAGCTTTTTTAACGCCATGGGCATAGAGGGCGCCCGGGTGCTGCTTACGCCCGATACTTTTAAAATTTTGAATAAGCTGGGTAATGAGTACGGCGAAAAGGATTTTGGGGCCTTACGCGAGTGGCTGATGCTACCCATAACCTTTGAAATGCTGCAACAATTGCTGGCAGGCAATAAGCTTAATATACAGGAAAGAGCCGCCAACGCCAATATGCAGGATAGTGTTTACGTTCTATTTGCTGAAAGCGACAAATTGAAAGAGCAGCTTTGGGTGCATCCACAAAACTACACCATCACTAAAATGGTGTTGAAAGACAAGCTGCTTAAGCAGGACATGACGCTTACTTTTGACGCTTATAATGAATTGAGCGGAAAACCGTTTGCGTACAAGCGCTTTATAGAAATAAACCGCGACGGCGCCATTACCAAATTAAGCATTGAGGTTACCAAGGTGCGGGTAGATGAAGAATTGGATTTTCCGTTTGATATAAGCAGCAAGTACAAGAAAATAGAATGACCTCAGCATTTAAAAATCAAAGATCAGCGACCGGAAGGATAGCCTTACTGATGCTGATTTTGATTTTTGTAGGATGCGCCCCCGCCCCCCTCTCCGCCCAGCAAAACAACAAACAGAAAAAAGAACAGCTTGAAAAGCAGATGAAAAAGCTGCAGGACGAAATAAAGCTGATTGAATCGGCCATTAAAGCCAATAGCGCCAAAAAGGAAAAAAACCAAAGCGAAATTCTTTCGCTGCAGGCCAAGATAAAATCGCGCGAGAAGCTTATAAACAATATGAGCGACCAGATTGGCGAACTGGATGAGGATATTGACGAAACGCAGGTAGAGATAGACGCCAAAACAGTGGAAGTGGATAAAATGAAGGCGGAATACGCCAAAATGCTGCGCAAAAGCTACGAGAACATTACGCTGCAAAACCAGTTGACCTTTTTGCTTTCAAGCAATTCGTTTTTTGATGCCGTGCGCCGTTACAACTACCTGCAAAAAATAGCCGATTACCGTAAGAGTCAGGCCAAAGCCATACAACAATACGTGCTGGATTTACAGGCCAAGCGCGATGAGCTGCAGGACACTAAAGAGAAAAAAGAAACCTTGCTGGAGAAGCAAACCAGGCAAAAAGAAGAGTTGGAGAACGAGAAGAAGGAGAAGGATAATGCAGTAGCCAAGCTGCTGGAAAAGGAAAAGAAACTGCGCAAGCAGGCTGATGAAAAAAACAAGGCCGCCCAACAGTTGAATGCGCGCATACAGGCCATTATTGAAGACGAAATACGCCAGGCTAAGAAGAAAGCGGAAGAGCAGGCCAAGAAAAACCCCGGTGGCAGCAACACCCCTACCATAAAGAAAAATGAGGCCATACCAATGACCCCGGAGGAAAGGGCCTTATCTGCCAGCTTCGAAAAAAACATGGGCAAGCTGCCATGGCCGGTTTTACGCGGTCACATTGTATCGGAATTTGGCGTACACGAGGATCCGTTACTTGCCGGTGTTAAGCGCAACAATAACGGTATTGATATAAAAACAGAACCCGGCGCCGATGCGCGCTCGGTGTTCGGCGGTACGGTTATCAGCGTGTTTTACCTGCCTACCATACAAAACTGCATTATTGTAAAACACGGGGAATACTTCAGTGTTTACTCTAACATTGAAAACGCCTCTGTAAAGGCTAATGATGTAATAACCACCAAGCAAACCCTGGGTAAGCTGCATACCGAAAAAAGCGAAGACCTGACCAAAGTGCACCTGGAAATATGGAAGGGCAAGGAAAAAATGGATCCGGCGCTGTGGTTGGCCGACTAGGCAGATTTTTAAAGCGATATGCTTATTCCTCAACAACAAAACAACCCCTCATTCGTTAAGTGAACTTCCTATGCAAATGCTTCGTCGGTTACTTTAAGCGGCCGGCGGTTATTTAACACCCATTGTTTATAGTATGCCTTTTATTCGATTTATGACCTCACTATTACGTATAGCCTTTACTTTTTTTCTTTTCTGCGGAACGCAGGCCGCTATTGGCCAAAAGAACTTTACCGTTAGCGGTACAGTGCGCGACGCAAAAACCGGCGAAGAATTAATAGGCGCTACGGTTGTACTTAAAGATACCGTGGGCATTGGTACCGTTACCAATGCTTATGGCTTTTATTCCCTCACCCTGCCCCTGAATGCGCGGCAACTTTCTATGCGTTATATCGGTTACGATGAATTATTGGTAACGCTTGATTCTGCAAAAAACCAATGTCTGAATGTATCACTACTGCCGTCTGCCACAAAAATCAAAGAAGTAGAGGTGTTGGCGAAAAAGGGCGATGACAATGTGAAAAGCGCAGAGGTAAGCGCTGTGCGGCTGGATATTAAGCAACTGGAAAAAGTACCCGTGTTGTTCGGCGAAAAGGACCTGCTTAAAACCATACAATTACTACCGGGCGTACAGCCTGCCTCCGAAGGTAACAGCGGCTTTTATGTGCGCGGAAGCGGCAACGACCAAAACCTGGTATTGTTAGATGAGGCTACCGTTTACAACGCCTCGCACCTGCTGGGTTTCTTTTCCGTGTTTAATAATGATGCCATTAAAGACGCCACCTTGTATAAAGGCAACATGCCTGCCGAATACGGTGGCCGGGCTGCCAGTGTGCTGGATATTAAAATGAAGGAGGGCAACAGTAAAGATTATGTAATAAGCGGAGGTTTGGGGCTCATTTCTTCGCGCCTTAATGTGGAAGGACCCATTGTGCGCGATAAGGGTTCGTTTATTGTAACTGGCAGAAGAACTTACGCCGACCTGTTTTTGAAACTATCAAAGAACGAACAGGTGCGCAAAAGCATACTGTACTTTTATGATATAAACGCCAAGGCTAATTACCGCATCGGCAAAAACGACCGGCTTTTTCTTTCGGGCTACTTCGGGCAGGATAAGTTCGGTTTTCAGGACAGGTTCAATATCATTTACGGCAATGCTACGGCCACCCTGCGTTGGAACCACATCTTTAGTGATAAGCTGTTTTCCAACACCTCTTTTGTTTTTAACGACTTTAACTATACTATTGGTATAAACGTAGCAGATATAGATGTGAAATCAGGCATTCGCGATTTTAGCCTGAAGGAAGACCTTGACTTTTATCTCAACTCCAAAAACAAATTCAAGTTCGGTTTTCTAACCACCTTTCATACCATAGTGCCGGGCCAGGTAATATCAACCGATACTTCGCGCATTAATAACATTGAACTTACTAAGAATTACGGTTGGGAAAATGCCATCTATGCCCAACACGAGGTTACTTTGTGGAACCAGCTGAACATTAATTATGGCCTGCGGCTTTCGGTGTTTACGCAAACAGGCCCCGGTAAATACTACCGTTTTCCGCAGGAGGATGTGGTGGACACCTTTACGCTTATGCTTGGGCAGTTTAACCGCACCTACGTTAACCCCGAGCCACGCGTTTCCATGAGCTGGAATTTTTATCCCTCCATGAGTTTTAAGGCCGCCTACTCCCGCAATACGCAAAACATACACCTGCTTTCTAATACCACCACTTCCTTTCCAACTGATAGATGGATACTTACCACTAATAATGTGAAGCCGGAAATAGCAGACCAGGTAAGCGCCGGCTACTTTGTAAATTTTTACAAGGACATGTTCGAAGTATCTGTAGAAGGATATTTTAAATGGCTGCAAAACCAGATTGATTATAAGAACGGAGCAGTGCTACGCGCAAACGAAACGGTAGAAAGCGAATTGCTTTACGGCGTTGGGAGAACCTACGGCATGGAATTCTTTTTTAAGAAACGCACCGGCAAGTTTACTGGCTGGGTTAGCTATACCTTCTCCCGTTCTGAACGTAAGTTTCCAACGGTAAACAATGAAAGCTGGTACCCTTCGCGCTTTGACCGCACCCACGATTTAAGCATTGTGCTGATGTATGATATAACCCCGAAGATTAATGTATCGGCTACATGGGTTTACTACACCGGTATTGCGGCTACGTTCCCCAGCGGTAAATATTTTTTAGGCGGGCAGATTGTGCCCTACTATGGCCCCCGCAACCAGGACCGCTTCCCGGCCTATCATCGTATGGATATAGGCGCCACCTTTGTTTTAAAGCAACGCAAATTTTGGGAGCACGATTTAAATATCAGCGTGTACAATTTATATGCACGTAAAAATGCTTACTCTATAGATTTTAATGTGGATGATAATGGTAACAGCTATGCCGAGAAGACATACCTCTTCCGTATCGTTCCTTCTGTTACCTATAATTTCAAATTTACTGTACCGCAAAAAAACAGGAAGCCGAAATGAGAAAACAAGTAAAGCAACTGGCCCTGATTATAGCCACAGCAATGTGCGTAGGTACTGCCTGTACCGAAAAAATTGATCTGGACCTGAAAAGCGCAATACCACAGTTGGTAATTGAGGGAAACATAAGCGATCAGCCCGGTCCGTACTACGTAATATTGAGTATGAGCAAAATTTACAGTGACTCCAACCAGTTTGAAGGAGTGCCCGGTGCATTGGTAATTGTAAGTGATGATGCGGGCAACACCGACACCTTGAGTGAACTTTTGCCGGGCTTGTACAGCACCAGTACCTTACAGGGTGTGGTAGGCCGTACATACCATTTGCAGGTAAACACCAGCGGAAAAACATACGACTCCTATTGCCCCATGCATGCACCGGTGCCTATTGATACTATCTTGATAACCGAGCAAACGGATTTTCAGGGGAAAACCAAATTGGTGGGCGACATACAGGTACACGACCCTCCCGGCTTAGGAAATGCATATAGGGTGGTTTCGCAATTAGAGGGCTACAACAGTTCCGGCTTTACCATTTACCACGACAGGCTTTGGGACGGTAAGTTGCGTGAGTTTAATGTACCCCATAGCGACTTTGCTCACGGTGATACTTTGAGTGTACAGCTTTGGAGCATTGATGAAAAGCTCTATAGTTACTTTAGAGAGTTTAACCAAAACCAAAACAACTTCGGCGCTCCGGCTGCTCCTGCTAATCCGGTTAGTGTGTTTACGCCTGAAGCATTGGGTTACTTTAGTGCGCACTCTATTACTACGCGAACGCAGATAGTGCCGTAACGAAGAGAAAATTGCCAGCGGGTTTGTAATGCATTTGTGTTAATTATACCGCACTAATTATCTAAAAGCAATGCTTGTT
>JBDHYB010000028.1:0-40867 GCA_039811145.1 Chitinophagales bacterium
ACATTCCGCCAACTCCTCATCCCCCTGTCAGTAGGACAGTTAAATGAAAAAAGGCGGGTATTACCCGCCTTTCGTTTATTTGTTTGAAGCCAAACTTATTTAGCAGCCGCTAAACGTTTGTTCACTTCATCCCAGTTAATTACATTATAAAAAGCCGCTAAGTAATCGGGGCGGCGGTTTTGGTAGTTCAGGTAGTAGGCATGTTCCCACACATCAACGCCTAAGATAGGTGTGCCTTTAACTTCGGCAATATCCATTAAAGGGTTGTCCTGGTTTGGGGTTGAGCTGATGGTTAACTTACCACCTGCGGCAGTAAGCCATGCCCAGCCACTGCCAAAACGGGTAGTGCCCGCCTTGCTGAATTCTTCTTTAAACTTATCGAACGAGCCAAAGCTGCTGTTAATAGCATCTGCTACGGCACCTGTTGGTGCGCCACCAGCATTAGGGCCCATTATCTGCCAAAAGAAGCTATGGTTCCAGTGGCCGCCGCCGTTGTTGCGCACCGCAGCAGAAAGCTTGGATATGTTCGCCATAATTTCTTCCAGCGATTTATTTTCCCACTCCGTGCCCTGCACAGCAGCGTTTAAGTTAGTAACGTAGGCATTGTGGTGTTTGCCGTGGTGTATTTCCATAGTACGTGCGTCAATATGCGGTTCCAACGCATTAAACGCATAAGGTAAAGCCGGTAATGTAAAAGCCATGATTTATGATTTTAGGTTTAACTAATTGCAGGTGCAATAATACATAAGAATTGACGGCTGTTAAACCCTTATATTTTAGGAAGTTGATAACTGAACCTACCCTAAACAGAACGTTTTTGGCGGAAAAACTCCTTCATTAAAATACTGCAATCGTGTTCTAAAACGCCCTTGGTAAGCTCAGTTTTAGGGTGCAGCACTTTAAGGCCGTGCAGCATAAAGCCGGCTTTTTCATCCGTTGCACCATAAACTACCCGGCCAATGCGTGCCCAGCGCATTGCAGCCGCGCACATCAGGCAGGGCTCCAGCGTAACATACAAGGTACAATCTTCTAAAAACTTGCTGCCTAAATAATTAGCTGCTGCCGTTATGGCCAGCATTTCGGCGTGGGCAGTTACATCCTTTAGGCGTTCTGTTTGGTTATAACCCTTGCCTATTATTTTGTTATTGCTAACCACCAAAGCCCCTACCGGCACTTCATCTTCTTCGTAAGCATAAACCGCTTCTTTAAGCGCCAGCTTCATAAAATAGTCATCATTAAAAAACATTACTGCAGCGTGTTTATAGTTTGTGGCGAAGGTAGTTTCCTGTTTAAAATAAAAACATAGCCTATTAAGGCAGGTATAGCTAAATTAATGAACACAATAGCCGCCACGGCAAATAAAATACCTATGCGGTTTTCGCCCAGCAGGGTGCCAAATACAGCAAGGGCCATTACGCCCCGTAAGGGCACATCTAAAAAGGGCGTTAAGGGCGATAGGGATTGCAGTAACAACAAAGCGCCCGTACCAATTATCAATGAGCTTACATCCTTACCCTGGCAGAAAAAGAGAGCCAGCAAAACATACTGCGCTACATAAATGCTGTAGCGCAGTACGGCTATAGCCAGCGCTTTAAACAGTATGGGTTGCGGCGGTATTTCATCTTTATCAATTATCAAATTGCGGTTGGCCAAAAAAGGCAGGCGGCGTATAAATGCATTCAGCGTCTCAAACCTGAAATAGAAAAAAATGAAAACGGTAGCAAGGCCAATTGCAATGCCGGTAGCAAATTCAAAGCCCTGTATAATGCTGCTGCCTAAAAGCGCAACGCAAATAGCACCGCTTACATAAGTAGGCACCGCCTGCGCCATGCCACCAATGGCGGTTAAATAAAAACTGCGTACACGGTCGGTATCGTTTAAAAATAATACGCGGCCCAAAAACTCGCCACTGCGGGCGGGGGTTACAAAACCCATAGTAACGCCTGCTATAACGCCGCGCAGCAAGGTTTGTGTGCTGTATTGCCGATTAAGCAATACGCCCCATTTAAAGGCCTCTAAAAGCCAGTTAAGCGGCATTAACAAAACCGCCGTAATAAGCAGTGGAAGCTTAGCAGCAGAAATATGTTGCCGGAAATCATCGTAAACAAAAAGAAAGCGCAGTTGCGAGTTGCTTAACTGCAGGTAAAGCAATACAAACAAAACCAGGCCCACCAGTATTTTAAGCAGCAGTTGTGTGGTTTTGTTCATACGCGCAGCAAGATAAGCCGAATTGATAACAGCACAGCCTTATATTTGGGTGGTGAGCGCGCAAAAGCAGATAATATTAGGTATTGACCCCGGCACTATTGTATTGGGTTACGGCATAATTGAGGTGGAGAAGCAGAAAGTTACTTTGCTGAGCATGGGCGTTATTCAACTTTCGAAGTATGAGGACAGCCTGCAGAAGTTGAAAATAATTTACGAGAAGATACAGGGACTCATTGAAAACTACCACCCAACCGTTTGCGCTATTGAAACCCCCTTTTACGGCAAAAACGTACAGAGTATGCTAAAGCTTGGCCGTGCCCAGGGCGTGGCCATTGCATCGGCACTTACTAATAATGTAGAGGTGTTTGAATATTCGCCTAAGAAGATAAAGCAATCTGTTACCGGTAACGGCAATGCTACCAAGGAGCAGGTGGCTGCTATGCTGCAACGGCTTATTAAGTTTGAAATACAACCCAAATTTCTGGATGCTACGGATGGCCTGGCTGCAGCAGTATGCCATCATTTTCAAAACAAAAGCGGGGTAATGGAAGGCGCTAAATTCAGCGGTTGGAAGGACTTTCTGAAAAACAACCCTGATAAGGTTAAGAGCAAGTAATACCGCCACCACAGCTAAAGCCTGTAGCGCTCATTAAATAGTTTGGCAGCGCAATTTGACCGCAACCCTATAACAGCCAAATTGCTACCGCCAATATGTTAAGGCCTAGTGGCCGCTGTAATAAATAAGGGCTATACATGCCGCCAAAAGGCACATCATGTAAAAGAAACCCAGAACAAGAAAAGTTACCTGTTTTGTTTGGGGACCAATCATAGCTCACTGTTTTATACTACAAATTTACGGTGCCCTTAAAGCCTTGTCCACCCCAAAAAAAGCAGGCTATTAACAAATCAAGTGCTTTACCCATCCTTAAAGATTGATTTTCAGATACTTAAATCCGAAAAACAATCATTTTCGGCATTTTTCTATTTCTAATTAGGCAAACAATGCTTATATCATACATAAATAATTATAATTCAACTAATTAAAAAATAAACTACGGTCAATAAAGCAGGTAATTATCCTATTGTCCTTTGTTTGTTGAACCGTACATTTACTATGCAAAAAATAATGCTTGATGGAGCAGCAGGACGATTTGTTTTTACTGGTAAAATCGCTGAACAAAAGCGAGAAAAAATTCTTTACCCAATACGTAAATCTTTACGAAAAAGGGGCCAGCCCCATCTACCTGCAGGTGTTTAATTTTTTGAATGATGAGGAGCGATATGATGAAGAAAAACTGTTTAAAAAATTCAGAGACCAGAAGTTTAGAAAGAACTACCCGGTAACCAAGCATTACCTGAAAAACCTGATTATAAAAACCATGCGCCACAGTGAGTTAACTGTACGCGAAGACAGGGACATTACCGTACAGGTGCTGGACATTAAACGACTGATGGCTAAGGGCCTGCTGCCGATGGCCAAGCGCATGATTGAAAAGCTGAAAGAGGAAGCTATACAGGCTGAAAAGCTGAACGACCTGTTACACCTTATAACCATGCAACGCGGCCTTATAGCCATAGGCTACTACCGTAACGAGCCCCACATTACCCTTGATACGCTGGACGCCGAAGAAGACATGCTGATTGATAAAATAAAGCAGTTAAGGCAATTGATGAATGCCAACATTAAACTGCACAGCATGATGCACTTTGAGATAAACAACGTGCCTGCCGAAATAAAAAGAGAGATAGAGCAGTTGGTGAAAAACGGCTACCTGCAGAACTTCTACGAAATGAAATCGGCGAAGGCGCGGCATACCTTCCTTGAATTCTGGACGCTTTACTACTGTGCGCTGGGCGATTATCAAAAGTATTACGAATACGCCCAAAAGAAGCTGGACTTTGTTCGGCATGAAAAATTGCCACCTACGGTTTCTAACTGGTTGGTAATTGCCTATAACCACTATATGGCCGCCTCGCTGCTAACAGGCAACTTCACTGAGTTTGAAAAGAACCTCACCTTTTTAGAGCAGATGCATTTGCACAGCCATTTTCATGATGCAGACCGCTTTCAGACTGTAAGTATATACGCCCTGTTGTATTATATACGGCAGGGAGATGAGGAGCGCATAAGGCGCTTTATACAGTACTCCAAAGACGGACTGGAGAAACATGCGCCTTTTGTACACAAATCGTTTGTGTACTCACTAAGGGCAACAATAGCTTATGCCTACCTGCGCTTAAAGCAATATGATGAGTGCCTTACCGAAGTAAACGACCTGCTGGCGCTTACCAATGGCGAAACGCGAAGAGATTATGTTGGTTTGGTGCGCATAATAAACCTGATGCTGCGCTACGAAATGAAAGAGTTCAGCTACCTGGCTAATCTTTTAAAAAGCACCTACCGCTTTTTCGTAAACTACCTTTACACATCGCCCGTGCATCAGTTTGCCATGAGTTACATGAAAGATGCTATCCGCTTAACCGATAGCAGAAAAAGAGCAGAACTAAATGCGGGCTACAGAGAGAAACTGAGCCAACTGCGTTACAACCCCGCCGAGGCCGATTTTATTATTGTAATGATGATGGGGGATTATTTGCAGCGCAGCTAACACACGCTGAAATGCAGTTATAGGTTTTGGCGGATTTGCTGTGCAATAACTTCCAACTCTTCCTTCTCCACTTTTAGTTTAGGGCGGCTAAAGTCTATATCGCTTACATTGTTTAACGGTACCAAATGAATGTGTGCATGGGGCACCTCTAAGCCAATTACGGCTACTCCTACACGCTGGCAAGGCACCGCCTTGCCTACGGCAAGGGCTACCTTTTTGGCAAACACCATCATGCCGCCTAATGTAGTATCGTCTATATCAAAAATATAGTCCACTTCTTTTTTAGGCACTACCAATACATGGCCTTTTGCCAAAGGGAAGATATCAAGGAAGGCAAAGTAGTTATCATCCTCTGCTATTTTGTAGCAGGGTATTTCGCCATTAATAATGCGCGTGAAAATGGACGACATACCTACAGGCTTATATTCAGTATTTCAAATTCCATTTCACCACCCGGCGTTTGTGCTTTGGCCTTTTCGCCTATGGCTTTACCCAAAAGCGCTTTGCCGATAGGTGAGGTAACCGATATCTTATTCTCTTTTAAGTTGGCTTCTGCCTCGCTTACCAGGGTAAAGCTCATTTTCTTTTTCAGTTTCAGGTTCATTACCTCAACGGTTGAAAGAATGCCTGCTTTTGAAATATCCAGCTTGCTTTCGTCCATTACACGGGCGCCGGCAAGTTGGGTTTCCATTTCTGCAATTTTAGCCTCTAAATGGCCCTGCTCCTCCTTGGCTGCGTGGTACTCGGCGTTTTCGCTTAAGTCTCCTTTTTCGCGTGCCTCTGCTATGGCCCTTGCCACTTCAGGGCGTTTAACACTCTTGAGGTATTTAAGCTCTTCTACCAGCTTTTCCATACCTTCTTTGGTTACATAAAATATTCCTGACATAGCGGTTGATTTAGTGATGATTGAAGCTATCGCTTCGGGATATTAAAAAATGAAAGACGTCCCTCTGCAGAGACGTCTTATATTTTTATTGTTACGAAGTTAGAAATTCTTCTTACAACATAAAGCGCAGGCCAATGGCGTGCGTGCCTTTGAACGGAGAAGTTGCACGGAAAGAATAATCTATGCAAAGCTTAGGGCCGTCCTTTTTAAGCGGAGCATCAAAAGATACGCCGGCAGCAAGGCCATTATAAACGCTGTAACGAAGGTCTTTTTTGAAAATATTGTTCTCGAAACGGTAAGCCGCACGCAACATAATTATCTCTCTCCAGCCAAACTCAAGGCCCAGGCCATAGTAATCTGAACCGAAAGCATTTGAAGTAAAGTTAGCTAAAGCGGTTAAGCGGTAATCCTGCTTAAACTCCTTAGGGGCAACTTCCTTCTTTTTGCCCATCCAGATATCGTAGGCAGCGCCAATGTTTAACTGTGTAGGCAATTCGAATTTGTTCGCTTTATTTTCAACGGTTAACTGGTAAGTGCTGCTTGATACTATCTGAACAGAAGTAGCCAAGGCATCTCCGCGGAACTTCATTGGCGTGCCAACGTTGCGCAGTGCCACACCAAAGTGGATGTTGTTTTTAGGGCCTGTTACGTATTGCAAACCTGCATCAACACAAAAGCCAAAGGCGTTAAGGTTGCCGGTTCCTTCGTTAACCATACGCAGGGTTATACCGCCTGATATGCTTTGCGAAAACGCACGGGCATAGGATACGCCTATGTTAAGGAACGTAGGCTTATAGGTGCCTAAGCCACCCTCGGGGTTTTGGGTAGTAGTTCTTTCAATACTGCCCAGGTTAAGCGCTTGTATAGTAAGTGCAATAGTATTGCTCTCTTTAAAGCCCTGTGCAACACCTGCATGGGCCAGGCCAACGCCCGATCCCTGCATCCACAAGGTATATGAAGCAGCAACTTCCGTTTTCTTAATGTTGGCTAAACCGGCTACGTTAATACGCTCCGATTCCATACCCTGAACACAAGCAGAGTTCATACTCCAGAAACCTGAAGAACGGGCCCAGCCATTCATCACCAGCTCGTAAGCGCCAGCTTCGCCTTTACGGTCCGGGTTACCGGCGTAAACGGAAGAGGCCATTATTACCGCTCCTGAAAATATTGCTAAAATTCTCTTCATATCGTGTAATTTAAAAATACTGTTTTAGAAATTAGAAACGTCAGCAGGCCTCATAGCGCCGAACCATTTTATAGTTCTTTCGCCAATGCCCGGTGCTTCAACATGTATTAAGTAAACACCGCTTGAAATAGTGATGCCTTTGTCGTTCTTTAAATCCCACTCCAGTGAGTTATCCAGGTTAACCTGATCTACCGAGTTACCTTCGCTGATTTCAATTTTCAGGTTAGTAGCCGGGTCAACGTCAATAGCGCGGCTTAGTTTACGAACAATAGTACCATCAAGTGCGTAAATGGTTATGTTACACTTGTTAGGCAGGTTGGTAATCTTAATGCGGCTGCTGTTCTGGTCAGTTTCGTAAGCAGAATAAGCCAGGTAAGGGTTAGGCACTGCACGAATCATATCCAGCGCGCTCTTGGCAACTTCAGCCTGTGCTTCTTTAGCGCCTAAGCCAACGGTACTAAACTGGTAGCGTGGTAAAGAATCAACGCCACTGGTAGCATTAGTAGCCAAACGGCCATAAGGTTTTTCAACGCGCAGGTGAATCTTAATTTCGGAAGGTGGAACATATTTAACGCCATTGTTATCGGCAGTAAAGCTGTAGCCCTGCGCTAAGTAAGGAATTGACACCCACATTAACTGACGGTAGAACGGACGCATAGCCGGTGGTATAGTAAAGGTTGGTGAACCACCTACCAGGGTATAATTGTCCAGTAAAGTGCGTTGTGCAGCGGCACCTTCATCGTAACGGGTTTCCATAACGTAGATAAAGTGCTTGCCGCCAAAGTAAGGCAACCTGTCAACCAATTGACCGGGGAAGCTTATAGGCCCGTAAACATCCTGGGTTGGGTTCCAAAGCATGTCACGTCCATTTTGGTCGCCCTGGTCAGAACTTTCGCCAAAGGCAATGTTCAAACGCTCGCCTGTTTCAACGTTAATTGCATAGCCGGGGAAGTAAGAACGGCCGGTATCAACACTTGTAGGATCAGTAACCAGGTCACCGTTGCCATTCATCACCTTCGAAATAGCCATACGTATCTGGCCTTTGCGCGCATTCTTTTGGTTAGGCGCTACTGCTGAGCCTTCATTAATGCTCTCGTCTTCGCCGGTTTCAAACACCACGCAACGAGACCACTTCGACCTGTCGGTTGTGATAACGATATCTACACTGCTAACTCTGTCTAAAGTGTTTTCAGGCGGAGTTTGAGTGCTGTAGTTTCTCCACTTAAAGCCCGGACCATAAACATATGGTGGCTTACCGGCATCCAACTCATCAGTAGTAAGGTTACGCTTGGCGTAGTTAGAAGTTAAGCAGTAAGGCGCCCATGTTCCGTTAAGCACTTTTTCAAAAACCTCGCTGGAATCAGCCATACGGGTATTAGCATCGCCATAAGCAGGTGACGGTGGCGTTAGTGTATTATAGAACCAGTTATCATCAAATGATTCAGCCGCGGCTTTAGCAGTAGTACTTTGCGCAGCAGGGTCGTTAAGGTTAGTGCCTGAACGTATCCAGTTGCTTGGGTTTGTGCTGCCTTCATCTTTTAAGAAGGTTAACCACTGTTCGGTTGGGTTCTGGTATTCAATTGTTGATTCCAGCACATCGTAAACATAACGGGCAGGTGCGCCGGCAGTAGCCAGGTAGTTGCCCGGTATGGTGTGCACCGGTGCAGGAGTTCCCAACTTAATCGAAAAGCCGTAGTCAACTCTTTTGCCGTTCTGTAAAGCACCAATCTGCTGCTCATATGGGCGGTCGAGGGTTCTTTCAGAAAAGATGGTGTCATTGTTAATCACATCTCTTAGTAACCAGGTAGTACTAACGCCAATACGGCTGCCGGGGGTGTCAACAAACTGCAACTCGAAGTTTGATTCTTTTAAAGCAACAGGATCGGTAATTTTAAAACCTATAGGGTCAAATTTCTTCTCGTACGTTAAAGTATCGGAGAAGGCTACCAGGCCCGAAGCCAGAATTCTATCAATAGTTTCAGCAGTAAGCATAAGGGTGTTGCCACCGTTACCTTTACCTTCAATACGCTTAACATCTACACCATCGCCCCATTCCGAGGTTATAGTTGTTCCGTTGTTACGCGGATCGGAAATGTGAGGTATTGCCGAATAAATTTTAAAGTTACCGCGGCCTTGCAGGTATGGCGTTAACTGGCCACCTGCTGCAGGGTTACCCTGGTCGTAAGCCTTATAGTTGTTGTAGCTATATGCAACAGCAGTGTAGTAATAAGTTTTGTGGTCTACCAGTTGCTTGTTATCGCCGGTAGCAAACAGGTCCTGTGTAATGCGGAAAGAGTTAGTAATACCCGCATCAGAACCATCTACTTTTAACACCGGCACATATAAGTTAAGTGTAGCATCCTTTACAAAGTTCACTACTTTCTTAATGCCGTTTTTAACGTCAACCTGGGCTACTAACAGAGCCTTTGAAGGATCGTCAAGATCAGTAGCAGACACTTTAGCGTTAGCTACCTGGTAAAGTTTGTAACCTTCAAAAGTATAAGTAGAGTCGCCAACACCACCAAGGTCGCTGTAAATGGCCTGCGCCACACCACCATCAACCTGGTCGTATTTCTCCCCTTCGTTGTTTGAACCTTTCTCGTTAATCAGGTTAATGATTAACTCATTCTGTAATTCGCGGATGTGAAGAGTTGGAGCTGCAGGGCCGTCAACCAGTTTAAAGCAGGTATTGAACAGGGCCTGCGCTTTATCATCAGCAGGGCCTATGGTAGTTGCAAAGTTTGGAGGCAAACCAACACCGCCGGTAGGGCGAACGAATACAACACCTACAGTTACATACTGTGGTTCGCCTGGTTTTAAGGTAAACGGACCTGAAGTTTGCACCATACGACGGTCGCCGGCCTGTAACTGGTTGGCAACAGATGATTGCATTTCAGACCAATCGCCGCTGTTAACAGGGTTGCCGGGAAACAGGAAACAGGTTGAAGGGCCACCACTGTTGTAACCGGTGCCACCTTCAGTAAACGGTGTACCATCAGCCCACAAACAGGTTTGGTAGTTACGGTATTGCGCTGCCGAAGCTGGGTCGGATTGGGCAAAGCTGGCACCGTTGGTAAAGTAAACGAAAGACGAAAGGCCTAACTGTTCGCCGCTATCGCTAAGCGGGCCTTCAAAAAAGTCGATACCAATTAAAGGCAACTCGGTTCCATAACCGGCAACACCCTGGCAATCTATATCGGGGCTGGTACGGTTGTAAACAATACCAAGGCTACGCTCAATATCACAACCTACCGCGTCGTTAGAGAAACATCCTAAGTCAGGATCAGACCACTGAGAAATATAAGTTTGGAACAACTGGTTAGATGACTTGTTTACAATTTGGTATTTGTAGAAAGTCATGTTGTTTACATCGTCGGTAGTTTGGAAAGCAAACGCCAAAGCGTTTACCTGTATACCAATACTCTGGCCGTTTGACTCAGTGTGCTGGTTACCTACGTCGTTAAATACCCAAAACACCATCTGGTCGCCATAAGCTTCTGCTTCACCATTACGGCAAGGGATAACAGGGTAGTCACCTTTAACTGGGTTATATATACCGTCGTTATCAACGTCTTTAAACGGTGCCAGGTTATCATTAACTATAAAAGTTTCACCGATTAATGAAGGGTCAGTTGAAAGATAAGGGTTACCCTTAGCAGGCCATGCCAACAAACCTTTTGGTATATCTGCAATACTTGTAGACGAGCCTTTGGTTAAGAAAGCAGTTTGTGCCTTTTCGATATCAGAACCTAATACGTTAAAGAAACGGTCGTACTTGTTACAAGTAGCTTTATCAACAGTACCACCGGCGCTTACAGGGCCCGGCCAGTAATCATCACCACCCTGGCGGTAACGTTGTGCTGCCACCTTAAGGTTGTTACCTGCATCGTAGCCCGAAATCCATATAGCACCGGCAAACAAAGCATTTAACGATGCTCCTGTTCCGTCACCTTTTGGCACTTCGTAACGCGCTTCTGATAAGTTCCACCATGCATCGCCACCTGTTAACAAACGGGAACGCACGTTATTAATCTCCATATCAAACTGCGCTGTAGGAGTTGTGCAATCTCCGGCTTCAGTTTTATACGAAGCTTTAGGATTGGTTTTTCCTCCCCCATTAACCCATTCGCGGGCCTCCACGGATAAGCCGGCCAACACAAGCGCCGAGCATACCATCGCATTCATTAAAGTCCTCTTCATAACTAAAAGGTTTTCGTTATTAATGTTTTCTTACAGGTTCGGTTATTTAAAAACTAGAAGCTAAATACAGCTCCCAGGTAAATTCTTCTTGGCAGCGAGTAGTTGTCAGGCCTGTTGATGTAGGCTGCATACTGATCGCGATAAGCCGCAGGGTTTAATGCTGCGTTAATAGCAGAGATACTTGAAGGGTCCGTTAAGAAACCATCATCGTTAGCTGTGCCTGTGTAACGGTAAACTGATACCGGATTCTTAGAGTTAAGCAGGTTCTGGATTTGAAGGTAAATCTGCAGGGCCAGTTCGCGCTTGTCGTCTGCTTTCTCTTTCTTCTTGCCTACTACAAAAGTAAAGTCCTTCCATACGCGCATGTTTACACGGAAGTACCATGGTAAACGGGCGCCGTTAACTGAACCTTTGGTGATAGGACGGCCGGGCTGGCCTTCCAAACCTTCCGGTGTAGCAGCAATCTGCTCGGTGTATGGGGTTCCTGAACGGGCAGCAACACTTAAGTTGATACCTGAGTTAGACAGGATCTGTTTGTTTTTGATAGTAGGGCCATTGTAATCTTTTCCCTCGCCGTAGCTGTAAGTAAGGTTAAGGTTAATTAAGTGGCGAGAATCGTAGTTAAGCGGGTTAATGCTGCGGAAGTTAGGCTGGTTACTGTTAACCAGGTTTAACTGCGAGCGGTCGTCAGAGCCGGTACCTTCAGCAAACTGCATGGTGTAGTTGGCTTTTAAGCTGAAGTTGCCTGTGCGGCGTAAGTCGAAATCAAGAGAGATACCTTTGGTGGTTCCGAAGTCGATATTGCCGTAAGTAATATAATCTTTAGGGTAAGCGTTAATGATTTTACGAATCTGAATCTGGTCGCGGAATTCGCGGTAAAAAGCAGAAATAGTAAAGGCAGAAGTGTTGCTTACTTTTTGTTTGAAACCTAATTCAAAGTCGATTGTTCTTTCAGGCTTAAGGTTAGGGTTGTTGATAGCGCCACCGATGTTATCGATAAAGAACAGGTAATCGGTAGGGTCCATAATAGCGCGCGATTGTGGACGCTGGCTAAGAATATCGTAGTGGGCAAAGAATAATGCACGGTCAGTTAAGTTGAACGAGAACTGTAAACGAGGCATTACAATAACCTTTGGCTTGTAATCTTCAAAAGTACCGTTCGGGTCAAATTTATCAGGCTGCTTAATATCTGAATTGGCATCCTTTAATAATGGCTGGATGGTGCCTGTGCTTGATGAACCGGCTACAGTTTTACCGCTGGTTAACTCATTACCGAAACGGTCGTACCAAGTGCCGTTATTTCTGTAACCAACAATGGCAGTAGGGGCCTTGCTGTTATCAACGTAAACTTTGTAATCGCTACCAATGTTAGATGGGTGAGCAACCGGGTTACCGCCTATAGAGGTAACTTCAGAAGCTTCCTGAATCGGGTAAAGTGAATACTCGTCTTTTAACACAGACTGGTTAGCGTCAAAACGGTCGAAACGAACACCTACGTTAAAGGTAAGGTCCTTGAAGTAGAAACGGTCAGAGATATAAGCCGCGGTATAGATAGGGCGGAAAGCAGGAATTGCTCTTTCCAACTGGCCGTCTTCTCTCTTCTTGGTAAAGAAATCGTTGAAAGAAGGCTGCTTGGTTAAGCGATTGCCGTAAGCATCGTAGCCACGGTAAGTAACTAAAGATGCACCGTCAGCAAACAACTCTTCCGGAGCAAACATATTGATGTTCAGTTTGCTTGGATCCAAACCATCAATATTAATGTAGTCAGTTCCGTTAACCGGCATACCTAAAGACTGGCGCAACGATTTATCGAAGAAGCTCTGCTTATCGCCATTATATAAACGGCTGAACAGTACGGTATCAGTTAAGTAGAAGTTTAAGCCCGGAGTGTTTTTCAACTGGTCGTAGGTGTAGTCCTGACCATTGATACGGAAGATAGGATTGTCGCGGTCAAGCGCATCCAGGTGTTGGTTGGCCAACAAACGGGCACGCTGCCATAAGCCCAGAGGAGATACAGTGTAGGTTCTTTGAACGCGCTGTTCGAATTCCACACCAAATTCAAAGGAGTGCTTGTTACGGCTTGGGGCACCCGGCTTTAAGATGTCGAATGAACCCTCTAAACGAACACGGAACTGGTCATCATCGCGGTCGTAACCGTAGCCGTTGTATTGGCGGCCGGTGTTATACCAAATGTTGTAAACCATGTTAGAACGCTGGCCGTTAATAAGGGCCTGGTTACTTTGTATCTGGTCAAGAGTAGAAGTGAACAGGCCATTATCGGCGCCATATACCTCGTATGAACCATCAGATGCCGGTGTAGCACCTAACAACTCATAGTATTGTTGGGTAAAGCGGGTACCGTAAGGGTTGACATCGCCGGGGGTAAATGCCACAGCAGTATCCTGGAAGCCCAGTTGTTTCCAACCCTGGAACACCTGGTTGCCCACAGCAAAAGTATCAAAGCCGAAAACCGGAGTTTTCTTTACATCATACTTACCAATGTAGCCGTAGTTAAACGGATTAAAGCCGTGTGATTCATCTTCATACCAGTTTTGGTATTTCTCGTAGTCAAACTGTACCGAGTAGAAGGCGTTTTGGAAGGCAGAAGCTTTCTTCTTTTTGCCTTCACCTTCGTCATCAGCGCTTTGTTTAGATTGGATGTTGTGCGTAAAACGGCCGTAGACACGCCAGTTAAACTCGCGGCGCAACGGGTTGTTTTCGCTGTTAAACAGGGTGTATTTTTCTACCCAGTCATGCGAGCGGCGGTAAACTACCGAGCCACCAACAGTAATGGTAAAGTTATCAGCCGGGCGGATGTCAATTCTTCCGTTTCCACGGTAGTTGTTATCTACAGTGTTAGGCTTAACCTTCTGCTTATACATATCCTTGTAGGTTATGTTTTCAGAAGCTACGTTAAAGCCCTTGGCAGTTTCTTTCTTAAGTAGTGGGTTTTGGCGCAAGTCGTCCAAAACTTCCTTACGCACCTGCCAAACACCAACAGCCGATGGGTCCGGATCCTGCTGGCGCAGATATTCGAATGCTACGAAAAAGCCCATGATTGTTTTAGCAGATTTGCCTTCAGTAGCCTTTGTTTTCCAAATTGGGCCGGTTAAGTAGGCGTTTGCCAGGTTATAGCCATAAGCATCAAGGCCTTGCGAAGTTTGAACTTCGGCCTGGCCCGAGAATTTGCCTTCAGGGCCTTTAGAGGTAATGTTAACGATACCACCGGTTACGTCGCCATAACGGGCAGGTACACCACCGGTAATTACCTGTATCTGTTCGATAGCACCGGCAGACAAGGTAGGTGTACCGGTTACTTTAACACCGTCTATATAGTATTCAGTACCTTCTTCACGGCCACCCTTTACGTTAATGCCGGCGCCCTGGTCGCTCTGGAAAGCGCCCGCAGTTGTGGCGGCTATATCCGTAACGTTACGGGTTGGCATATTCTTAATTTCATCAGAAGTAACTACGTTTTGCGATGAGGTTTTACCCGGGTCAATCAGCGGGTTTTTGTATTGCACTACCACCACCTCGTTCAGTTCTTTTGAAGAAGGTTTCATCTTTATATCAATGAAAGTGGCCTTATCTGCACTTACCACAATGCCATTGTTTACCACACTGGCATAACCGATATAAGAGTATTGGATATTGTATTTACCGGGCGTTAAAGGCTTGATAGAGTAGTTGCCATCAAGGTCAGTAGAGGTTCCTCTACCGGTAGGCACTCCTTTCGCATCTACAATAGCAACGTTAGCGAACGGAACACCTTCTCCGTTCTCGTCTATTACTTTACCGGAGATTTCACCGTTTTGCGCCTTTAGGGCAAATACGGCAAGCACAAAGCTGAGCAGTGTAACTATTTTCTTCATACGCAATTAATCTATCCTTAATCAAAAAGCGGTCAAAAGTAATTTTTTTCCGAAAACGAATATAAATCTTGTTAACCCCCCACCAACCCCCTTTGGGCTTTATGACATAAAAATGACAGTGTCAGAGCTAATTTTCCTTGTTGAACGCCAATGTGAAAATACGCCTGAAACCCGCGCCGGTCCTAATTTTCCGTGTCATCTTTGTGCAATAAAAAGTGGCCCCGGAAGTATTATTCAGGCTTAGGAATAAAGCTGTTTTATTTTGGTTAAAAGTACCCGGGCAAGCTCCACCCTGCTTTCATTGGTCCAACCCGCTATATGTGGAGACATGAGAACCTTATCATTAGCCCTTAGTTGGTCGAAAACAGACCGTTGTTGAGGGGTTAAGGTAGCCAGCTTCTCGTTTTCCAGCACATCTAAGGCAGCCCCCAGTATTTTGCCCTCATCCATGCACTTCAGCAGGTCTGCCGTGCGCAGCACTTTACCCCTTGAAATGTTAATGAACCAATACGGCTTCCTAAAACTGCTTAAGAAGCCGTAATCAATCATGTATTCAGTTTCGGCTGTAAGGGGCAGGTGCAGGCTAAGCACATCGGCTTGTGCCACTATTTCATCAAGCGTAGCCTCCTTCACATACTCATCGCTAAAGCCGTGATAATATTTATCGTAAGCCAGTATTTTGACATTAAACCCACGCAGCAGTTGGGCAAAAGCCTGTGCATTGTGGCCATAGGCAATAAGGCCAATGGTTTTGCCGCTTAGCTCAACTCCGCGGTGTTCCTCGCGCGCCCATTCTCCTCTTTTTACCGAGGCATGGGCGCTCACAATTTTGTTCATCATAGCCAGCAACATACCTAAGGCATGTTCGGCTACTGCAACGCGGTTGCCTTCCGGGCTGTTAAAGGCAGCAATGCCTTTACTTTTAGCGTATTCACGGTCTATCACCTCCAGCCCTGAGCCTACCCTGCATACGAATTTCAGGTTTGTGGCTTTATCCATCAGTTCGGGGCCTGCATAAATCTTACTGTTTACTATCAAACCCTCGTATTGGCCAATCACTTCCAAAACCTTTTCAGGCTTAATATCGGGCATATAATCCACCTCAAAGCCCAGGGTTTTAAGGCCATTGGGTAAAGAGGGGTCAACAGCGTCTGTAATCAACACCTTTTTCATATCACCACTATTGCTTTTGTGCCTGTATACTTAAGGTTAGTTGTTCAAACTGCTCAACCGATAATTGTTCGGGGCGCAGGTTGAAAATTTCTGTGCTTAAAAGTTCCTTACTGCTTACCAGTTCCTTTAAGCTGTTGCGCATAGTTTTACGGCGTTGGTTAAAGGCGGCTTTCACTACCCTTTTAAACAACACTTCATCGCATTTTAACTGCAACTCCTTTTTTCTCACCATGGTAATAATGCCGCTCATCACCTTCGGGGGTGGGTCGAAACAACCGGGGGGCACGTCAAACAAATACTGACAATCATAATAAGCCTGGGTTAATACACTTATCACTCCATAATCTTTACTGCCGGGCGGCGAGGCTATGCGCTTAGCCATTTCCTTTTGAAACATGCCTGTTATGCGCTGCACCTTCTCCTTATAATCAAGCGCCCTGAAAACTATTTGCGAGGAGATGTTATACGGGAAATTACCTACAAGGTGGGTTGGCTCCTCAATAAACTCCAAATCGGTTTTCAAAAAATCAGCATGAATAACCCTGCCCTGTAATTGGGGGTAGGCCTGCGGCAGGTACGCTGCCCAACGGTCGTCCAGTTCAACCACAAAAAAGTTAGAAGGGTTTTGCGCTAACAGGTGTTTGGTAAGCGCCCCCATACCGGGGCCAACCTCCACCACCGTTTTATAGGCGCTCATATCACCAATGGCCTCAGCAATTTTGCGGAGGATGTTTTCATCTTTCAGAAAATGCTGGCCAAGTGATTTTTTGAGGAAAGGGTGAGACACAGGGCAAATATAATTAGTTGGCTTAGCCCTGTATTTAAGATTTAGACCCTAAAGCGCTTTAAAGCTGATTTTAATCTTTCATTTTAAACCCTCGGGGGCGTTGTTATCTTAGCCCCTCAATTTATCAGTATATGAACCTCCAATTTGTAAGCTGTAAGGATTATTCCAAATTTAACCACCGCATTATCCTTATCGGCAGCAGCACCAAAATTTCAACACTTGGCCTGGGCAGCGCTGATGCCGCCGAGGCCCAAAAATTTTTCGACGATAAGGTTAACCACCTGTGGCAAAATATAGGAGCCGGCAATAGCATATCCATCGTTAAAATGGATACCGCTAAAGAAGAGCACCGCACCCTTGAAGGGGCCCGCCGCGCCGGTAATGTGGTTAACAAGTTTCTTAACGGTAAAAAAATTGCCGAAGCATCGTTTTTTAACGCCACCCAAAAACCTAAGGTTGCAGCTGCTTTTGTTGAAGGCATGGCGCTTAGCAACTACGAGTTTCTGAAATACAAAACCCGCGACCGTAAGGAAAAATCGCTGGCTACTTTGCAGGTAGATGCCCGCTCGCTGGATAAAAAAACACTGGAGGAAATAAGCAAGGTAACCGTGGCCAACTTTTTTGCCCGCACTTTAATAAATGAGCCTCTCTCCTATTTAACTGCTACACAGCTAAGCAAGGAAATTCAAAAAGCCGGCAAGGAATACGGTTTTAATGTTGAGGTATTTGATAAGAAAAAGATTACTGAGTTAAAGATGGGAGGTTTGCTATCCGTTAACCGCGGCAGCCAGGACCCACCCACTTTTACCGTAATGGAATACAAGGGCAGCCGCCCAAAAAATAAGAAGCCGATTGTACTGGTAGGCAAGGGTGTTGTTTATGATACAGGCGGGCTTAGCCTTAAGCCAACCCCTAACAGTATGGACATGATGAAGTGCGACATGAGCGGCGCTGCCGCCGTTGCAGGCATTTTTGTTGCCGCAGCCCTGCTTCGCTTACCGGTGCATATTATTGGTTTAATACCGGCTACAGATAACCGCCCCGGCGAAAATGCTTATGTGCCCGGAGATGTAATTGAAATGATGAGCGGCCTAAATGTAGAGATGCTGAATGCCGATGCCGAAGGACGAATGATTTTGGCCGATGCCCTGCATTATGCCAAGCGCTACCAGCCTGAACTGGTGTTTGACTTTGCTACACTAACCGGCGCGGCCAAAGCAGCAACGGGCTCAATGGGCTCGCCGTTTATGGGTACTGCCGGCGCCGATGTAAAAAAGAAATTGCTTAACAGCGCTAACAACACCTACGAGCGCCTTATTGAATTTCCTATGTGGGATGAGTATGGTGAGTTGGTGAAGAGTGATGTAGCGGATATTAAAAACGTGGGCGGGCCGGAAGCAGGCGCAATTACAGCCGGTAAATTTCTGGAGAACTTTACTGATTACCCATGGATGCACTTTGACATTGCCGGAACAGCTTACTTAATGGCTGAAGACAGCTACCGCGGTAAGTACGGCACTGCAGTGGGCGTTAGATTGATTACTGACTTTCTGAAAAACTATTGATTGAATAGCCTTAGCGCTAACAGCACCCCTAATGGAAAACAAGAGATACCGAATTGGAATTAGTATAGGAGATTATAATGGAATTGGGCCTGAAGTAATTATTAAGGCGCTTGAAGACGAGCGTTTATTTAAGTTTTGCTCCATTGTTATTTACGGGCAAAAATCAATTATAGCTTATTACTGCAAGGCACTGCGCATTCAAAATTTTAATGTGCAGGAAGTAACAGGCACCGATAAGCTAAACCCTAAACTGCCCAACATTATTAATTGCTGGAACGAGCACGTGCAAATACAAATGGGCCAGGCCAGCAGCGAGGCAGGCGCGCGCGCACTGCTTTGCCTTAATGCAGGCATTAAAGATTTAATTGCCGGCGAAATTGATGTACTGGTTACAGGGCCGGTTAATAAGAGTACGGTAAGCGAACATCACCCCGATTTTAAAGGCCAAACCGAATTAGTATCAAAAGCTGCGGGTAATGATAACAGCATGATGATGTTGGTTGATGGCGGCCTGCGCGTGGGGCTGGTAACCAATCATGTTTCTTTAAAGGATGTTAGCGGCAAAATTGATATTAATACCATACTTAATAAGATTGAGATACTGGATGCCTCTTTAAAAAAGGATTTCCTGATACACAAGCCGCGTATTGCCGTATTAGGGCTTAACCCGCATGCCGGCGACAACTCCTTATTAGGCAAAGAAGAGAAAGACATTATAGCCCCTGCGGTAAACCGCGCTAAGGAGAAAGGGATTATGGCTGTTGGGCCTTTCCCTGCTGATGGCTTTTTTGGGGCACAGCACTTTACCAAATTTGATGCGGTGCTGGCTATGTATCACGACCAGGGCCTTGTGCCGTTTAAAACCCTATCATTCGGTACCGGCGTTAACTATACCGCAGGCCTTAACGTAGTGCGCACTTCGCCCGACCACGGCACCGGATATGATATTGCCGGAAAAAATCTGGCTTCGGCTGATTCTATACGCAACGCCATCTTCCTTGGTTTGGACATTGTGCAGAACCGCGAAACCTATAAGGAAATGACTGCCAACCCGGTGGAGAAAGTGAAGGTGGAGAAGGAATAAACGTTCCTGCTTCTTTTCTTAAATGGTTCCAAAGCGTTTTACTACCGCTTCAAAACGGTAATCAAAAATCTCTTTCAGTTTTTGCTTTATAAAAAGCGAGTTGGCAATTGCGCCTAGCGGCCCCATAGGCGGCTGATAGCTTATTATATCCGTCATACGTACGCCGCCGGGTATTTCATCCAGTTTGTGCTGGTGGTGCCAAAGCGCGTAAGGACCTATGCGTTGTTCATCAATAAAGTAAGTGCCATCCACCACCTGTGTTATTTCAGTAACCCAGGTTAAGGGCAGCCCCAACAGCGGCCTAACCTTATAGCTGATAATCATGCCCGCATACATTTTTGCCGGCAGGTTAGTTGATGTGATAAGAAAACCCATGGAAGGCGGGGTAATTTCCTGTAAGTTAGCCGGAGAGGAAATAAAATCCCAAACCCCCGTTATGGGCGCGGGTATATCCTGAACGCGTTGAAACTGATAAAATGCCATAAGCAGAAGCGTTTTGCCGATGATGAACAAGAATTGCGGGTGTTTTGTTCAAAAGATAAAAACCTCTGTGCCTGCGAAAGGTTTTGGCCCAACAGCTAGTAATGGGTAAATGCTCCAAAGGACTTTTTTCTTCAACTTTTAAATGGCCACATTTCTCAGAAGACCATGACGTGAATTTGTTATGTATGTTACTAACCAGCGTCGTTTGCTTTTCAAAAAAACCACTTTAAAAGTTTATATTTAACTACACCTTAACACTAAAAAGCGCACATGAAGTATCTCCTAAATCTGTTGCTCTTATCATTTTTTTTGTTCACCTGCTTTTACACACATGCTCAAAATAAATCGGGCAATGTATGGTGCTTTGGATGGCAAAATCAACTTAATTTTAACACCGGTACACCGGCTTATTCAGCAATTTCATTGTTCAATAATGATGGAGGAAGTGCATCAGTAGCGGATTCCGCAACTGGGAATTTACTCTTCTCTACAGACGGAGTAAATGTGTGGGACCGCACCGGCGCCCAAATGCCATTTAATATATCATCTTTAGGTGCTCCTCAACCTTCCTTTTGGGCGCCTTTGCCTGCACTGATAGTTCCAATGCCCGGACAGATCAAGAAATATTATATTTTTACAACTGGCGCCAAGCTCTCTTATACGGTTATTGACATGGCTTTAAGAGGTGGCTTGGGCGATGTTTCAGGTTACCGCCATACTCTTTTACAAGATACTTGTGCCCGCATAACCGGTACTTTTATTGCCGGTAATACGGGAACCTGGGTGGTTGTGCATACGTTGTTTTCAAATGCCTTTTATGCCTATCCGGTAACCCAGGCGGGTATTGGCAATCCGGTAATTTCTTTGCAGGGCGATACTGATAAAATAGGAGCCCAGTTTAAAATGTCTCCGGATGGCAGCATGATATGTGCCTTATTGGACAACAAGGGTTATCCGTATTACTCCTCAAATACGCAGTTATTTCGGTTTAATAATTCTACCGGTGTGGTTTCTCCTCCGTTTTTCACCGACATTAACTACAATAATTATTTTACAGGAATAACTTTTTCTCCAAACAGCAGGTTGTTATATGCGGCAACCTCAGCGGACACCTTTTTTTATCAGTATGATTTATATGCCGGCAGCGATTCAGCAATACTAGCATCGAAATATCGAATAGGTACCCCTTACCACTCAAACGACAATTTCAATATTATCGCAATGCAAATTGCGTCCGATCAAAAAATATATTTATCAATCGGGCTGGCCTATGCATCTCCGTGGCTTGATGCAATTGATAATCCCAATGTTTACGGTAGTGGCTGCAATTATCACTCACAAGCAGCGCACATGTCTGGTCTTCCTAACGGATCTTTGCCCGTTTTTAACGACCATATTTTTGTACCCGATACAATTATGCATGTTGCCGGGTATGCTACCCAGCGTGCGGTTAGTTGCGTGGGAAGTTGCCAGGGTCAGGCGAGCGTTACAGCTTTTTACGGACATCCTCCTTATACCTATCAATGGCAACCCGGAAATTTAACTACGGCCTTTATAGATAATCTATGCGCGGGCACCTATTATGTCACAGTGACAGATTCAATAGGCCAAAGTTTTACCGACCAGGTCCAAATAGCCTCACTTGATACTCCGCAGATATCACTTTCGGGAGATACTTCAGGCATTGTTTGCGGTTCGCATGCTTACCTTCATGTACAGCCGGAACATTGGTATAGCTATTATAACTACGCCTGGAATTCTGGTGAAACATGGTGCGATATTTATCCCACGGATTCAGGAACGTATACATGTACCGTAACTGATTTCAATGGTTGTAGATCCGTTTCTCCTCCAATAACCCTTTCTTTTCATACGCCCCCTTCTGCAACAGCATTAGTAGTAGGAGATACACTAATAGCACATACAAGCGATTCGGTTTCATTTCAATGGTATTTTGGTAGTACCATAATCAACGGTGCTACAAATTACTTTTGTGATTCTACGCAGCCTGGTGTGTATACCGTTGACATTATCGATACCAATGGCTGTCATACCAGTTTGCATTTTGGGCCTTATGCGACAACGGCTTCTGTTGCCAAACAAACAATCAATATTTATCCCAATCCTTTTTCCAATCAGCTTATTTTCAATCTTGAGGGCTTCGAGCAGACAAAAATTTCACTTTACAACTTTATCGGTCAGCAAGTAGTGCAACAAGCGTTTACAAACCATACAGCAATAAATACCGAGCAGCTTGCAGACGGAGTTTACTTTTATGAATTACGCAACGACAAGGGTGCGATTAGAACAGGCAAAGTAGTGAAACAATGATAAAGAGGAAAGCAGGCGGACAGTGAATATTAACGTTATACGTATCAATACTCGTCTGTGCCGCCGTCTGTGTCCACACAGACGGAATGTCGGTTAAATGTCAGTGAGGACACTGACATTGGCGAAAAATTTGTATCCCCGGACGGAATCCCTGTCCGACTGCGCCACCTAGAAAGGGAACTGCCATCAAAAACTTCGCAAATATTTTGAGAGTAGCCTTAAGCATCAACTTATCGAACCTTTGGAGTGATATTCAAAAGATTAATGCTTTAAGACAACAACTAACCTCCTACATTGACTGCAGCAATTTGTTGATAATAGTAACAACTAACTGTAACCATCGCCTAAACTTGCTACTTCATAGCCGTGGACAAGGAACATGTGACGGTAGCTATAACTTAGGGACCTTGCAGCGACCTTCATCCCAGAATATTTGTATTTGAATACCAACTTGGTCCGATTAGTTACTATTACTGAACAAACCAATAGTTTTGTGATTGTTGTTTTAAATTAAGATTGGTATTATGTGTATGCGGTAAGCGGAGTTACCGTATCCCTCTTGGCTATTTTTGATGGAAAATCGAGATAAAAACGTACTGCTACTTATCCTGTTACTCTTTTGGGGTGTATTAATGTGTACCGCTCAGCATACTGCTGTGTTTAAACCTATAGGCGCTTATACATGGGTTAAAAAAAGTGTAATAAGCAATCCCGAAAAGTTATCTTACAAAACCCATTTATGTAAGGTAAACACTCAATTTATTCCAAAGCAGAAACATGAAGTATATAAAAGAAAGACGAGCTTTTATAGAGAGGATGTTGAGCGCTCGTTTATACCACCGGCCGAACAGCCCGTAACTTTCAATGGTAAGGTAATTAGTCCTGTAAAAAAAATAGCGGCCCCACCTTTTCTTTTTAAAGACAACTCGGTTTACGATATTTCATACACCGATCAGGCACATGGGTTTATTTCGAATTACGTAACAGGAATTGCAGAGGATAATGATAAAAACATTTGGGTAGCTACGAGTGCAGGTTTGGTAAAATACGATGGCAGTTTCTATTACATGTACACAACCGAAAGCGGACTAATTTCCAATTCAATCAACAATATTGAATATGATAAAACTACCGGATTATGGATTGCTACATCTCAGGGCATAGCGGTACTTCGCAATGATTCTGTTTTCGAACCGGTGTTTACCAGTATAAAGAATAGCGAACTAAATGTCATCAGAACCAATTTCGATGGCCGGAAAAATATCTGGGTAAATACGCTTAACCAGGGTGCTTTAAAATTTACCTTAAGCCTGCAAACGGTTCAGCAATTTGATACCGCTTGTGGCCTTACGTCAAACACGGTACAGAATGTGGTTATGGATAAAGCCGGCCATTACTGGGTTGCCGGTAAAGGGCTTCAGAAAATTGAGGGCCGGTCTATTTCGCGTTGGAACAGCAGCAAACATTTTTTTAATGACGACCAGTGGTGTGTACTTTTGGAGGATGCCGATACAATGTGGGTAGGCACCTTCGATAACTGCATATTTAAGATAACGCCTACCGATACTATTCAGCTATCGGTGTTCCCGAATTTTATGGGCCGTGTTTACAGTTTAATAAAGAGCGATGGAGTGGTTTGGTTTACCTTGTATGGCGGTGGCGGATTGGTTTATTTAAAAGGTGACGATTACATTATTTTCGATAAAGCACATGGCCTAAGCGGCGATGCAGGGTTTGACCTGCATAAAGACACCTATGGAAATATTTGGGTTAGCACGTACGATGCAGGAATTTCAAGGCTGAATGCATCGGGTATAGTTACCGATTACAAATCTCCGGATTTTTTACAGGCAGCGGCCACCATAAAAAAGGGGAGAGATGGTAACCGGTGGTATTTTTTGAACGGTGGTGGGCTGTATAAAGAAACTACTACAGGTTACGAATTCATTACTAACCAGGCGCAAAAGCCACTCCCTTCCGTGCGTCATTTTATGGATGGCATTATAAATGCCGATGGCACAGCATGGCTGGCGAGTTACAGCTACGGAATTGCACATTACGACAAAAAAAACATCACCTTTTATTATTATTCTGATGACCCTGTTAAGCGCGTTTTGCTCAGTGCAGCTATGGATGGAAAAAATAATACATGGTTTGCCACCATGGATTACGGCTTGATTTATATAAAGGGGAAAGATTTTGTCCATCTTACCACTGCAGATGGACTGGCATCCAATACCCCACGTTTTGTTAGAGAAGCACCCGACGGCTCCATTTTTTGCTTCAGCGAAAAAGGCCTCCAAAAATTAAGCAACGATACTATTTACGACTTTAATGTAAACAATAAACCCTTCCGCTTTGAACCCTTCTTCCTTCACTCTTTGACGCAAGGAGATTTTATAATGGCCACTGATAAAGGATTGTTGCGAATGAAAGACGGCCTGCTTTATACGCTGGATACAACCGGTTTTTTCGACAGCTATACCATAAGTAATATAATGGAGGATAGCACCGGAGCCTTATGGTTTAATAACAGCCAGGGTATAGTAAAAGCACAATTGAATGGATTAACCCTTTCAAACATTCAGCAGGTTAAGGCAGGTAATAAAATTATGCTCGCCCAAATTATCAGTACCGGATATGTTGATGATAAAAACGCTCCCCATTGGTCATCTGTAGATGGCTTTTTGACATTCAAACCCGAACTTGAAAGCGCTCTTGCACCGGTTCCACATTTTAGTTTTTTAGGCGCTACAGTAAACGATTCTTCTGCCAGTATAAAAGATTTACCGAACCTACTACCCAGCGATGAATTGACCGTACTTTATTCAGTGGTTTGTTGGGGAAGCGAGGATGCTTTAATTCATAAGTATGCATTAATAAATGTGCATAGCCACGATACTGTTGAACATACTATAAGCGAAAAAGGCGTACTAGTATTGAGCAACCTGCACACCGGCACTTATCAACTGGTTTTGATAGCAACACTTGGAGAGAAGAAGTTTTACTCAATGCCTGTAAATTTAAAGGTAAAACCTCATTGGTATAACTCTGTATGGTTTTATGCATTATGCATTGTTTTATTAATGGGTCTTATTTACCTGCTGTTCCGTTTTCGTACTGCGCGCTTGCAAAAGGCAAAAGCAGAGTTGGAAACTGTTGTTACAAGTCGAACAGCCGATCTTGCCGCATCGCTTGCCGAAAGAGAGATACTACTGAAGGAAATTCACCATCGTGTAAAAAACAATTTACAGGTTATAAGCGGTTTGTTAGAGTTGCAAAAGGAAGAAATGACCGACGAAAAAGTGAAAGCAGCCTTTAGCGAAGGGCAAAGCCGCGTTCGTTCAGTGGCCCTTATTCATCATAATCTGTATCAAAACGAAGCCTTATCCGGTATCTTTTTCAAATCGTTTGCAAGCGACCTGGTAAAATATATGGCTGAAGTGTTTGAGGAAAGAAACAAAAAACTTTCGGTTGAAATACTTGGCGAGGATGCTAACCTGGATATAGATACCGCTGTGCCGCTTGGCTTAATCATTAATGAGTTATTAACCAACGCCTACAAATATGCCATCCCTGAAAATAAGCCCGGTGTGTTAACATTGGAATTAAAAATAATATCGGAAGGGCAATATGAATTGGTATGTAAGGACAATGGCCCCGGCATAAAAGGCACTATCAATTTTGAAGACGCCACCACCCTTGGCTTACGGCTTATCAAAGGTCTTATTGGTCAATTAGCGGGTTCAGTAAGTTACCACTATGAAGGAGGCGCTGTATTTACCTTTAATTTTAAAGATGCCGAAGCGCGGCGGAAAGAATGATGCTATATGCTACTTTTTCATTACACTTTTTAACCCCTCGGCAACATGAATGAGATAAGAATTGGAGTAGTTGAAGACGAGATGATAATTACCGATGTACTGGTGCTTACCTTGCGCAAACTTGGTTACAAAGTATCTTTTACAGCCTTAAACTATGTAAGTGCAATTAAAATGATAGATGCCGAGCGGCCTGATATTGTTTTACTGGACATAAACTTAGGCGGGCAAAAAGATGGTATTGATGTGGCAAAGTATATAAGAGAGAAATACCCGATGCTTATTATCTTTCTTACAGCTAACAGCGATGCAGCTACCATTCAGCGGGCCAAGGATGTTAAACCCAATGCCTACCTGTTAAAGCCATTCAGTAAAGACCATTTATATGCAGCTATAGAAATAGCAGTGGCAAGCCAGGTTGAGCACACATACAGTAATGAATCTATACTGGTAAAAGACGGATATCACTATGTGAAGGTGTTTCTGAACGAAATTAGATTTGTAAGCAGCGATCATAATTACGTAACGCTCCACTTAGATGGCAGAAAGGTGATGGTGCGCTCCACCCTTTCTGAAATGTATCACCGCCTGGATAACCCCCAGTTTATAAAAATCAACCGCGGCTATATCGTAAACATCCATTTTGTAACAAAAATTGAAACTGAAAGTGTTTTTATAGGTGAAAAGCCTTTTACAGTAAACAAAGTGCAGCGCGACATGCTGCTGCAACTGCTTGAAAAAAAGCTCGGTTAAGTTCAGCTTCATGTTATCCTGTTGTTACGTGCTTTTTGCCATCCCCGTTTTTCTGCTTTTCATCCCTTTTTTAGCGGCTTGGTTATTTAGTAAACATATTTGCACCAGGCTTATATGACACGCTATCCATTTGTTTGAGTTTATGATTTAGGGTAAAACCATCAATAAATTAAATGCTAAGTCCGGCCGGTCTAACAACATGCTGTAATTCTCCAATGCCAACCCGGCTTTTGGCTACACATATTGCTTCCCCAACCTTTAAAAGCAACACATTTTTTCTTATACCATAATACCCATACCACACAATTAACCCATATAAAAAGTAACACTGTATTCTCTACATCAACCCTCACACATGAAAAATCCTGCATTAAAGTTGCTGCTGGCAACAATGTTTGCTCTGGTCGGTATTGTCAACCTTCCGGCACATACACTTTCATACAACCGGCCTGGCAGTGCAGGAACTACCCCCGGCAGCAATGTTAATGCAGGGCAGAAGAGCGATAACGTTGTTTGCGAAATTATTCCTGCACCTAACAAAACATGGGGGTACGATATCTTCATAGAAAACCGGCTGTTTATTCATCAAACCAGTGTGCCCGGTATGCCCGGAAATGAGGGCTTTAAAACCAAAGAAGGCGCAGCCAAAGTAGCAGCGTTCGTGGTTGCAAAAATTAAAAAAGGCGAAGTACCTCCAACAGTTACCGCAGAAGATCTTAAAAAACTAAACGCACTTTAATCTCAATAATATCCAAGCATTATGCAAAACAGAATACACAAACTGTCGTTCATATTCTCTCTTTTACTCTTTTTCGGGTTTCAGTCAACTCTTTTAGCTCAGGGTACATGGACTCAAAAAGCGAATTACGGAAGCGTTAGCGACTATGGCTACATAAGTATGAGCATAGGAAGCATGGGGTATGTAGGACTGGGCGCTGATAGCTTTGGTAACTATACCAATGTGTTTTGGCAATACAACCCGGCTACTAATACGTGGTCTCAAAAAGCCAATTTCACCGGTTCGGCCCGCGAGGGTGCAGTAGCGTTCAGCGTAGGAACTCTTGGTTACGTAGGAACCGGTTATGATGGTATTGTTGGTTATGTGAATGATTTCTATAGCTACAACCCGGCTACCAATACCTGGGCTGCAATTAATCCTTTTCCCGGTGCGGGGCGTAGCGGGGCTGTAGCATTTGCAGTGGGCGGTAAGGGCTATGTAGGAACCGGTTACAACAGTAGTTGGTTAAATAACTTTTATGCCTACGACCCTACCACCGGTAACTGGACGGTTATAGATACCATACCTATTGTTCGTGCGAATGCTGTTGGTTTTGGCGTAGGTAGCAAAGGATATGTTGGCACCGGGGGTAATTATTGGGGTTATATGGATGATTTTTATGAGTATGATCCGGCTACAAATCACTGGACATCCAAGGCTACCTATCCGGGAGGGCAAGTAGCTGAAGCTGCTGGTTTTAGTATCAGCTCTTCAGGTAAAGGATATGTAGGGTTAGGTGGACAATCAATGGCCGGGAGCAACTCGTTTTGGGAGTACAACCCTACTTCAAATACCTGGACATCCATAGCAAACTTTCCTTCCAGTGGCCGTTTGGGACCAATTGCATTCAGTATAGGTTCAAAAGGTTATGCGGGAGCTGGAAGGACAACTTTCGGAATGGGCTTTTTTCAAAGTTTCTATGAGTATACTCCTCCGGGTTCCTGCACCCTTACTGCCAGCGCCAGCAACACCGGTGCTTACTGTGCAGGTGCAACTATCAGCGTAAGTGCTACCCCAAGCGGAGGCACCGGTCCTTATACTTACGCCTGGGCAAGCAGTGCAGACGGACCATGGACAGGCTCAGGTAGTCCGGCTACCCGCGCATTATCTACTACGGCTATGAGCGGAGCATATAATGTAACCGTAACAGATGCCGGTTCTTGTACAGCAACTGCAACTACGAATGTTACTGTAAACGCCAAACCTTCTGCACCAACCGTAGGAGTTATCACCCAACCTACCTGTGCTCTTTCAACAGGCAGTGTAGCCTTAAGCGGCTTACCAGCCTCAGGTACGTGGACGGTAACAGGTTCCCCTTCGGGTTCTTTAACCGGTAGCGGTACAACCGGCACGGTAACAGGCCTGACTGCTAATACGTATACCTTCACCGTAACCAACTCATCCGGCTGTACTTCTTCATCATCGGGTAACGCGGTTATCAATGCCCAACCTTCAACACCTTCTGCACCAACCGTAGGAGTTATCACTCAACCTACCTGTGCCCTTGCAACGGGCAGTGTAGCCTTAAGCGGTTTACCTGCGTCGGGTTCATGGACGGTAACAGGTTCCCCTTCGGGTTCTTTAACCGGTAGCGGTACAACCGGCACGGTAACCGGTTTAGGTGCTAATACCTATACCTTCACCGTAACTAACTCATCGGGATGCACTTCTTCTGCTTCAGCTAATGCTGTGGTAAATGCGCAACCGGCAACACCTTCTGCGCCAACAATCGGCATTATCACTCAACCTACCTGCGCACTTGCAACAGGCAGTGTAGCCTTAAGCGGTTTACCTGCTTCGGGCTCATGGACGGTAACAGGTTCCCCTTCGGGTTCTTTAACCGGTAGCGGTACAACAGGTACGGTTACAGGCCTGGGAGCGAACACCTATACCTTCACCGTAACTAACTCATCGGGCTGCACTTCTTCATCATCGGGTAACGCGGTTATCAATGCCCAACCGGCAACACCTTCTGCGCCAACAATCGGTACCATCACCCAACCTAGCTGTGCCCTTGCAACAGGCAGCGTAGCCTTAAGCGGTTTACCTGCTTCGGGTACGTGGACGGTAACAGGTTCTCCTTCAGGTTCCTTAACCGGCAGCGGTACAACCGGCACGGTAACAGGTTTAGGAGCTAATACCTATACCTTCACCGTAACTAACTCATCGGGCTGCACTTCTTCTGCCTCAGCTAATGCTGTAGTGAACCCGGCACCGGGCGCGCCAAGCGCACCGGTAATCGGAGTTATCACTCAACCTACCTGTGCTCTTGCTACAGGCAGTGTGGCCTTAAGCGGTTTACCGGCTTCGGGTACGTGGACGGTAACAGGTTCCCCTTCGGGTTCTTTAACCGGTAGCGGTACAACAGGTACGGTTACAGGCCTTGGAGCCAATACCTATACGTTCACCGTAACCAATTCATCGGGTTGTACTTCATCATCATCGGGTAACGCGGTTATCAATGCCCAACCTTCAACACCGGCAGCACCAACAATCGGTACCATCACTCAACCTACCTGTGCTCTTGCTACAGGCAGTGTGGCCTTAAGCGGTTTACCGGCTTCGGGTACATGGACGGTAACAGGTTCCCCTTCGGGTTCTTTAACCGGTAGCGGTACAACCGGCACGGTAACCGGTTTAGGTGCTAATACCTATACCTTCACCGTAACTAACTCATCGGGATGCACTTCTTCTGCTTCAGCTAATGCTGTAGTAAATGCGCAACCTTCTACACCTTCTGCGCCAACCGTAGGAGTTATCACCCAACCTACCTGTGCTCTTGCAACAGGCAGTGTGGCCTTAAGCGGTTTACCTGCTTCGGGTACATGGACGGTAACAGGTTCTCCTTCGGGTTCTTTAACCGGTAGCGGTACAACAGGTACGGTTACAGGCCTGGGAGCGAACACCTATACCTTCACCGTAACCAACTCATCCGGCTGCACTTCATCATCATCGGGTAACGCGGTTATCAATGCCCAACCTTCAACACCTTCTGCACCAACCGTAGGAGTTATCACCCAACCTAGCTGTGCCCTTGCAACAGGCAGTGTAGCCTTAAGCGGTTTGCCGGCTTCGGGTACGTGGACGGTAACAGGTTCCCCTTCAGGTTCTTTAACCGGCAGCGGTACAACCGGCACGGTAACAGGCCTTGGAGCTAATACCTATACCTTCACCGTAACTAACTCATCGGGATGCACTTCTTCTGCTTCAGCTAATGCTGTAGTAAATGCGCAACCTTCTACACCTTCTGCACCAACCGTAGGAGTTATCACCCAACCTACCTGTGCCCTTGCAACAGGCAGTGTAGCCTTAAGCGGTTTACCTGCTTCGGGTACATGGACGGTAACAGGTTCTCCTTCGGGTTCTTTAACCGGTAGCGGTACAACAGGTACGGTAACAGGCTTAGGAGCCAATACCTATACCTTCACCGTAACCAACTCATCGGGCTGCACTTCTTCTGCTTCAGCTAATGCTGTAGTGAACACCCAACCTTCAACACCTTCTGCACCAACCGTAGGAGTTATCACTCAACCTACCTGTGCCCTTGCAACGGGCAGTGTAGCCTTAAGCGGTTTGCCGGCTTCGGGTACGTGGACGGTAACAGGTTCCCCTTCAGGTTCCTTAAGCGGCAGCGGTACAACAGGTACGGTATCAGGCTTAGGAGCTAACACCTATACCTTTACAGTAACCAACTCATCGGGCTGCACTTCTTCTGCTTCAGCTAATGCTGTAGTAAACCCGGCACCGGGCGCGCCAAGCGCACCGGTAATCGGAGTTATCACTCAACCTACCTGTGCTCTTTCAACAGGCAGCGTAGCCTTAAGCGGTTTGCCGGCTTCGGGTACGTGGACGGTAACAGGTTCCCCTTCGGGTTCTTTAACCGGCAGCGGTACAACCGGCACGGTAACAGGTTTAGGAGCTAATACCTATACCTTCACCGTAACCAACTCATCGGGATGCACTTCTTCTGCTTCAGCTAATGCTGTGGTAAATGCGCAACCTTCTACACCTTCTGCGCCAACCGTAGGAGTTATCACCCAACCTACCTGTGCTCTTGCTACAGGCAGTGTGGCCTTAAGCGGTTTACCTGCTTCGGGTACATGGACGGTAACAGGTTCTCCTTCGGGTTCTTTAACCGGTAGCGGTACAACAGGTACGGTTACAGGTTTGGGAGCTAATACCTATACCTTCACCGTAACCAACTCATCCGGCTGCACTTCATCATCATCGGGTAATGCGGTTATTAATGCTCAACCGGCTACACCTTCTGCACCAACCGTAGGGGTTATCACCCAACCTACCTGTGCCCTTGCAACAGGCAGTGTAGCCTTAAGCGGTTTACCTGCTTCGGGTACATGGACGGTAACAGGTTCCCCTTCGGGTTCCTTAACCGGCAGCGGTACAACCGGCACGGTAACAGGCCTTGGAGCTAATACCTATACCTTCACCGTAACTAACTCATCGGGATGCACTTCTTCATCATCGGGTAATGCTGTAGTAAACCCAGCACCGGGCGCGCCAAGCGCACCGGTAATCGGCACCATCACCCAACCTACCTGTGCTCTTGCAACAGGCAGTGTAGCCTTAAGCGGTCTGCCTGCTTCGGGTACATGGACGGTAACAGGTTCCCCTTCAGGTTCCTTAACCGGCAGCGGTACAACAGGTACGGTTACAGGCCTTGGAGCTAATACCTATACCTTCACCGTAACTAACTCATCGGGATGCACTTCATCATCATCGGGTAATGCGGTTATCAATGCCCAACCTTCAACACCTTCTGCACCAACCGTAGGAGTTATCACCCAACCTACCTGTGCCCTTGCAACAGGCAGTGTAGCCTTAAGCGGTTTGCCGGCTTCGGGTACGTGGACGGTAACAGGTTCTCCTTCAGGTTCCTTAACCGGCAGCGGTACAACCGGCACGGTAACCGGTTTAGGTGCTAATACCTATACCTTCACCGTAACCAACTCATCGGGATGCACTTCTTCTGCTTCAGCTAATGCTGTAGTGAACCCGGCACCGGGTTCGCCAAGCGCACCGGTAATCGGCACTATCACCCAGCCTACTTGTGCGCTTGCTACAGGCAGTGTAGCCTTAAGCGGTTTACCGGCTTCGGGTTCATGGACGGTAACAGGTTCTCCTTCGGGCACCTTAAGCGGCAGCGGTACAACCGGTACGGTAACAGGCTTAGGAGCTAATACCTATACCTTTACCGTAACTAACTCATCGGGATGCACTTCTTCTGCTTCAGCTAATGCTGTGGTAAATGCGCAACCGGCAACACCTTCTGCGCCAACAATCGGCATTATCACTCAACCTACCTGCGCACTTGCAACAGGCAGTGTAGCCTTAAGCGGTTTACCTGCTTCGGGCTCATGGACGGTAACAGGTTCCCCTTCGGGTTCTTTAACCGGCAGCGGTACAACCGGCACGGTAACAGGTTTAGGAGCTAACACCTATACCTTCACCGTAACCAACTCATCGGGCTGCACTTCTTCTGCTTCAGCTAATGCTGTAGTAAATGCGCAACCTTCAACACCTTCTGCACCAACCGTAGGAGTTATCACTCAACCTAGCTGTGCCCTTGCAACGGGCAGTGTAGCCTTAAGCGGTTTGCCGGCTTCGGGTACGTGGACGGTAACAGGTTCTCCTTCAGGTTCCTTAACCGGCAGCGGTACAACCGGCACGGTAACCGGTTTAGGTGCTAATACCTATACCTTCACCGTAACCAACTCATCGGGATGTACTTCATCATCATCGGGTAACGCGGTTATCAATGCCCAACCTTCAACACCTTCTGCACCAACCGTAGGAGTTATCACCCAGCCTACCTGCGCACTTGCTACAGGCAGTGTAGCCTTAAGCGGTTTGCCGGCTTCGGGTACGTGGACGGTAACAGGTTCCCCTTCGGGTTCTTTAACCGGTAGCGGTACAACCGGCACGGTAACAGGCTTAGGAGCCAATACCTATACCTTCACCGTAACTAACTCATCGGGATGTACTTCATCATCATCGGGTAATGCGGTTATTAATGCTCAACCGGCTACACCTTCTGCACCAACCGTAGGGGTTATCACCCAACCTACCTGTGCACTTGCAACAGGCAGTGTAGCCTTAAGCGGTTTGCCGGCTTCGGGTACGTGGACGGTAACAGGTTCTCCTTCAGGTTCCTTAACCGGCAGCGGTACAACAGGTACGGTAACAGGCTTAGGAGCCAATACCTATACCTTCACCGTAACTAACTCATCGGGCTGCACATCTTCTGCTTCAGCTAATGCTGTAGTGAACCCGGCACCGGGTTCGCCAAGCGCACCGGTAATCGGCACTATCACCCAGCCTACCTGCGCACTTGCTACAGGCAGTGTAGCCTTAAGCGGTTTACCGGCTTCGGGTACATGGACGGTAACAGGTTCCCCTTCGGGTTCCTTAACCGGCAGCGGTACAACAGGCACGTTAACAGGCTTAGGAGCTAACACCTATACCTTTACAGTAACCAACTCATCGGGATGCACTTCATCATCATCGGGTAACGTGGTTATTAATGCGCAATCTTCAACACCTTCTGCACCAACCGTAGGAGTTATCACCCAGCCTACCTGCGCACTTGCTACAGGCAGTGTAGCCTTAAGCGGTTTGCCGGCTTCGGGTACGTGGACGGTAACAGGTTCTCCTTCGGGTTCCTTAACCGGCAGCGGTACAACAGGCACGTTAACAGGCTTAGGAGCCAATACCTATACCTTCACCGTAACCAACTCATCGGGATGCACTTCTTCTGCTTCAGCTAATGCTGTGGTAAATGCGCAACCTTCTACACCTTCTGCGCCAACCGTAGGAGTTATCACCCAACCTACCTGTGCCCTTGCAACAGGCAGCGTAGCCTTAAGCGGTTTGCCGGCTTCGGGTACGTGGACGGTAACAGGTTCCCCTTCGGGTTCCTTAACCGGCAGCGGTACAACAGGTACGGTAACAGGCTTAGGAGCCAATACCTATACGTTCACCGTAACCAATTCATCGGGTTGTACTTCATCATCATCGGGTAATGCGGTTATTAATGCTCAACCGGCTACACCGGCAGCGCCTACCGTAGGAGTTATCACCCAACCTACCTGTGCTCTTGCAACAGGCAGCGTAGCCTTAAGCGGTTTACCGGCTTCGGGTACATGGACGGTAACAGGTTCCCCTTCGGGTTCCTTAAGCGGCAGCGGTACAACAGGTACGGTTACAGGCCTGGGAGCTAATACCTATACCTTCACCGTAACTAACTCATCGGGCTGCACTTCTTCCGCTTCAGCTAATGCTGTGGTAAATGCGCAACCGGCAACACCGGCACCGCCAATAGCAAATGCTCAATCGTTTTGTACCGGGGCAACGGTGGCCAATCTTGTTGCCACAGGTTCAAATTTGCAATGGTATGCTAACCCAACAGGAGGAACCGCACTACTTCCAACAACCGTTTTAACAAGCACTACCTACTACGTATCGCAAACCGTAAACGGCTGCGAAAGCTCCAGAACCGCAGTAGCTGTTACCAGCAATACCTCTCCACTTTCTGCCACCGTAAATGCCCCCGATGCCTGTGCCAGCGGCACAGCTACGGTTAATGTTACAGGCGGCACCGGACCTTACACCTATGTGTGGAGCAACGGAAGCACTACAGCCTCATCAAATCCGGTTACTTATACTTATGTTGCACCAAACCTTTCATCAACAACCAACCTTAGTGTAACCGTAACCGAAACCGGCACCGGCTGCACGGCCACCGCCACAGGCGCACTTACCGTTTATGCCACCCCTGTTGCCGGCACTGTATCTTCTACCACCCCTACTGTTTGTGCGGGTGCAAGCGTTACCTTGACGCTTACGGGTTATGTGGGCACAGTATATAGTTGGGCATACTCTGTGCCTAATAATTCTCTGCCTGGTTTTACGGAGTACCAGGATTATAATGCTTCACCCACATTTACACTTCCCACTATAAGTACACAATATAATTTCAATGTCACCGTACAAAACGGAACTTGTTTCAGTGCTATTACTGCTCCTTACAATTTTACCGTCATCGCCCCCACCATTACCGGCAACACCAACGTTTGCGCGGGCTTTAGCACTACCTTAACGGGCAGCAATACCCCATCTGCTACCAACCCATGGGTATCCGCCAACCCTGCTATTGCTACTATCGATAATGCAGGGGTTGTAACCGGCGTAGCGGCAGGCACCACCACCATTACTTACACTACCGATTTGGGCTGCACGGCTACTAAACAAGTAACCGTGCTTGATGCAGGCACCACCCCGGCAGGCACTTTGGCGGCAGATAAAACCACCGCCTGCAGCAACGGCTCTGTTGTACTTACCTTTACTCAAAATCCGCTACTTACCGGCAGCATAGCCGCCTGGCAGGTATCTACCGATGGCGGTGCAACCTGGTCTAACATTCCGAACGTTACTGCCGGTGCAACTATTTATAGTTACGATTTGAACGGTATATCTCAACCAACTGTTCAGTTCAGAATAGCGTTTGCCTCGGGTACATGCGGCAACCTTTATTCAAACACCGCAACGGTAACCCTTACCCAGCCGCCAACTGCTATTAAGGCAGTTGGTAACTATACCACCTTTTGCAAAGCAGGTAGTTTAACCTTAAATGTGGAACCGGCAAGCCCCAATGTAGTGTGGTCTGTAGCCTCTACTGATTTTTTTGACATAACGCAACAAGGTGTAGTAACCCGTAAGGACAACACTAACCCGCAAGAATACGGACTTACCGTAACAGCAACGGTAAATGGCTGCTCTACAACACAAAATTTTCAATACGGCCCCAATTTAACGGATGAAGCCTTGCCTTTATGTGCTGGACAACCCTTTGAGTTTGCTGATAAAATAGTATTGACAGCATTTTCCACCGGCAGTAATGATGTTGACTTTTTCAATTCTTTGCAAATAGACAACAATGGTGCAAAAACAAAAATTACCCCACCACCTTTTCACAGCGCGGTGGAGATATCTGAAGTTGGAAAAATTACCCGCAATTTTGTAGGGGGCTCACCGGAATGTGCCATTACATATACCTTAAATATTTCTACTTCGCCAAAAATTGAACTGGCGCCCGCTTTTTGTGGTGAAAACAATGAGGTACTCATAAGCCCTATATATTACACCGGCAATGATCCTTCGGACGGACTTAGTGGGTCTGACGTAGAGTTTGGGGGATTGGGTTTAAACTATACCTATAATTGGTCTGTTCCGGCAAATTCAACAGGCGCTACGCAGTTCTCTACTTTTTCTGCTAATCAGCCCGGCACCCACACGGTCACAGTCACTTTAAAACAAACCATCAATGGTCAGGATGTTACCTGCGCAGCTTCGGCCTCTACCGAGGTGAAATCGGGCTTAGGTTCAACTTTATTTGCCCGTGCAGTAAAAAAACAAGACTCTAAAGATGACATATATGAGGCAAGTTTTGGCACAAAAGTATTCTTGCTGCCTGATCCTAATACAGCCTATGCGCTTGTGCTAGGTATGGATATTTTAAGTTCTTCATGGACAGCAACTAACCCGGCAAATGTCATTCAAAGCGAGTTGGGGATTGATGTCTTAAAATCGGTCATATTCAAAGCCAGCGATGTTTTTACCATAACAGTTACGGATAATGAGACTGGTTGTAACCAGAGCGCTTCTGTACAAGTAGATTGCATACCTGCCATCATAGAAGCTTTTAGCCCCAATGGCGATGGTACAAATGACCTTTTAGAACTTCGTGACAATTGCAACCGCGATTTAACCAATGCAGCGTGGTGCATTAAAGATAAGAGCGGTGCTGATGTGGCATGCGGCAAAGGCCCGCTGAATTGGGATGGCAAACATTTTCTAACAAAAGACATTTGCCCCAACGGCCCATATCTGGTAGAGATTAAGATAAATGACAGCGCAAAATGGCCTGATGGCAAACAGAAATTGAATGTGTTTAAACAAACAATAGAATTGAGAAAATAACATGGAGCAACCAATCAATTTAACAGCAAAACGATATAGCATGCAAAAAATAACCTTGTTTTTGGTAGCTAACCTGCTGGCTATGGCAGCCGGTGCGCAGCTTATGGACATGCAGACCCAACTGTATTTTACCCGCCTTACCACCAACCCTGCTTTAACCGCGTACAACGGCAGCACCAATGTGCATGGCTTTTTCCGCGACCAATGGTCGGGCGTGGCCAACCACCCGCGCATAGGCGGCGCCATTGGCGAAATAAGTTTGTGGAAGGACCGCATTGGTACGGGCGTAGAAGTAATGGCGTACAGTGCGGGGGTCAGCAAAATTATTGATGCCAAACTATACTATGCCCAAAAAGTAAAACTGGCGCCAAACCATCAGCTTTCCATTGGCGTAGCTGCCGGTATTTTGCAGCATAACACTAACTATGATGCCAACCAGGTTACCGAACTGGTGGGCGACCCCAACTTTAACCAACCGGCTAACATGCTGTTCGACCTCAACATTGGCCTTGCTTACCAATGGAAAAGCCTGACACTGGGTTTTGCTATACCCAACCTGCTGGATGGCAACACCCGCGTTTACAACAACCAAACCAAACTAAGCGGCTTTAACCGCACCTATGTTGTTAACGGCAGCTACGAAATAAACCTGGCGCAGGGCAGGTTTAACCTTGAGCCGCTGGTGGTGTTTAATGTAAACCAAAACAAAGCCTTTAACATGAAAATGCAGGTAATGGCCGATTACAAAAAGATAGTGTTTTTGGGTGCCGGCTATAACCTGTATGGCGGGGTGCCTATTACGGCAGGTGTGCGTATTTCAAAAATATTTACCCTGGCTTACGGCTACCAGGTACCGGTTATGCGCAACATACCTACCAGCGGTATTTACAGCACCCACGAGGTAATGATGAGCGTTTGCTTTGATAAATGGGTGAAAAAAGCCGACAACCCTAAACCCGCCAATGCGGCCATGGCACCGCAGCAAAGCGCTTACGACAGCCTGTTGGCCCGCCAGGCCGCAGCCGATTCGCTGGCAATAAGCCAAAAGGCCGCCGTGGAAGATTTAACGCAAAAAGTTAATGCATTGCAGCAGGCATTAGCCAATGCTGGTCAACAAAATTCAGAAAACGCTGCGCAGAAGAAAGAACAGGAAGAAAAATTAGAGGTGCTGAACAAGCAAATTGAGGCGCAGCAAAAACAACTGGCAGAAACCAAAGCAAAAGAAGAAGCAGCAAAAGCCGCCGCTACCCAACAACAGGCAAAAGAGAAGGAAGCAGCAGTGGCAGAGCAACAGGCCAAAGAGAAAGCAGAAGCAGCTAAGGCGGCCGCAGCGGTTGAACAACAGGCCAAAGCGAAACAAGAGGCAGAAAAGGCAGCCGCCGAACAAAAGGCAAAGGCTAAAGAAGAAACAACACAAGCTGCACCCGTTGCTAAAACAGAAACAAAGCCTACAACGCAGGGGTACGAGATTATTGCTGAAGCGCCGGCCTTACCTGCCCAAAGCGAAACCAAAGCAGCACCGCAGGTAGGCGAGCGGTTTTCGTTAGGCAACATAAGTGTAGAAAGAGATGGCAGTAAACTGAACCCGGGCGCTTATGCCGAACTGGATAAACTGGTAAATTACCTAAAGCTGCACAAGGACATACGCGTGCGCATTGTAGGCCACGGCGATGGTTACGATATGGAAGAACAAAGCGGTTTCCGTTCGTACAAACGCGCAAGAAGAGTGGCGGAATACTTAGAAACAAAAGGCATACCACTTACCCAATTTACGTATGTTGGCATGGGCCCGCGCAAACCCATTGCCGATAACAGCACCGAAGAAGGCCGTGCCAAAAACTTTAGAATAGAAATAGAGATTATTAAATAACCCATACAAAACTTTCAAAAACAACGCATATGCACATTAAAAATTTTAAACCGGGCCACAGAACAACATCGCTGCTCTCGCTGGTAGTGTTGGCCGCATTGGCTGCAATTGGTGTTAGCTCCTGCACTTGCGACCCCAACCAACCCGCACCGGCCGATTATAAAATAGCAACTATGCAAGAAGGTAGCAACAGGCCCAAAGAGAAGTTTACGTATTATGATGATGGTAGAGTGAAGACGAAAGAAAGATATGGAAAAACTATAGCTTACAACTATTACCCGGGCAATGTTACGGTAGAAACATTAGGGAGCACCGCTACCCAAACCATGACCCTTAACGCCCAGGGTTACATTGATATAGATGAATACAACAATTATGCTCGTACTTACGATGCCGAAGGTCATTTAATAAAAAAAGAAGCTGCTGATCCCCTTAATGTAAGTTTATTCCCTACTTATTACACTTATAACGCTGATGGCAACCTTGCAGAAGCTACGACTTTAGCACCAGGTGTTAGTCTCAAAGCAACTTACGAATACTACGAAGAACAAGACACCCGATTAGATGGCTTGGATTGGTACTATGGCAAGCGTAGCAAGAATTTAGTAAAAGAGGAAAAACTTAACGGAGTTACTGTGTGCCTTTATTCGTACGGCTTTGATGACCGTGGGCGGGTTATAAAACAGGTAAGGGATTATCAAATTCATCAACACGTTATAGTTACTACCTACACTTACTTTAACTCGCAGCTATAACAACTGCTAATAATTGCACCGAAGAAGGCCGTGCCAAAAAAACCGTAAGGTTGAGGTAGAGTTTTTAAAGTAGGCTACTGTTACTTAGTGTAGGTAGCCGCTTATTGTAATTAGCCTTAATTACTTTAACAGCAAAAAAGGTGTAACCGGCTCATAGATTGGTTACACCTTTTTTGTTATAATTTATTTGCCTGCGTTGTAAACGGAATAGTTTTTACCATGCTTTTAAAGTAGCCCCGGACGGAATCCCTGCCTGACTGCGTCACGCAGGCAGGGAACCGCCATCAAAGAATTCGTAAATATTTTGAGAGTAGCCCCGGACGGAATCCCTGCCTGACTGCGTCACGCAGGCAGGGAACCGCCATCAAAGAATTCGTAAACATTTTGAGAGTAGCCCCGGACGGAATCCCTGCCTGACTGCGTCACGCAGGCAGGGAACCGCCATCAAAGAATTCGTAAATATTTTGAGAGTAGCCCCGGACGGAATCCCTGCCTGACTGCGTCACGCAG
>JBDHYB010000029.1:0-39178 GCA_039811145.1 Chitinophagales bacterium
AAAGCAGATGGTAGTAATCCTGAATTAGTAAAAGCAGTAGAAGATTTACTTGGTAAACCAAAAGCAGAAACACCTAATGTAGAAGATTGGAGTAAAGATGTAGAAAGTACAGCTAAAGCGTTGGATGAAAAAAAGAAATCATTAGATGAAAAGGCTAAAAAGTTAGGTTATGTTGGCATAAAGCAATTTAATGCTCAAAATCAGCTAAATGAAAAATTGAGTAACGAAGAAAAAGAATTATTACAAGAATATTCTGACTTTCAGCAAGAAGTTAAAAATCTAAAAGACGAAAATGTAATATCAAAACTTTCAGACGATGAGTTCTCTTCATGGTCAAAAGCTAACGATATTACAAGAGATGATTTAGGAAAGGTTGTTAAAGATGAAGAAATAGAGCTTGCTGCAAAAAGAATAAGGATACTTAATGCAAGAGGAGATAGCAAAAAAGCTGACTCCGAATTGAAGAAATTAAAAGAAAGCAAGAAGAAAGATAATTGGACAGTAGAATCATGGAAAGAAAGATTTGATGAAGACATTGAACAGTCTGAAATTGACGATATAAATCAATCAAATAAAGAGTTTAATAACTCTTTGGATAAAGCAGTAGAAGAACTACTTGGTAAGCCAACCCAACAACAAGCTGAATTAGAACAAAAGAAAGCAGAATTAGAAACAGAACGTCAGCAAGCTATAACAGAAGCCACAAAGCCGGTTGTAGAACTTGAACTTTTGGGGGATGAAAACGAAGCAATGGATTTAATTTTAGATAAGGCAAAAGGTGACAAGGACGGGGGAAGGGCTAAGGTAAGGCAGCATGAACGTATCAGGGCTAAATTTCAGGCATTAAAAGAATTAGTTAAACGAGATGTAGAGCCCCTGGCGCGTGATGTAGATAACAGCCATTACAGCGATGAGCAACAACGGGAAAATGATGTTTACCTGTTGTAGCGATTTGTATTTTAAAACATCATCCTTTAGCACTTCGGCGTGTTGAAGCGAGTAAATGCCTAATACCATCATAAAAAATATGGTAAGGAAGTATACTAATTGAACAAACATGTCGTGCACTATATCAATATAGTACTTCATAAAAATGATACCACCCGCACCCAGAATAAAAGGAATGACTGCAGTTTCGATATAGTACCGCCTGCGGCGAGACATTTTGTTGATTTTGGTATAAGAGTAAGCGAACTTGAGGAACGGCCTTACCGCATTGGTTCCTAAAAACAGAAACAGAATTAGGAATGGAAGGTTAAGCGCATATACCAGGAAAAGCGGTACGCGAATCCAGGCAAATACCACCGCCAGGTTAAGGTAGTAAGGCGAGTTATACTCGTTATAGCCAAGTGTGGCAATAGCGCCCTGCGCTACAAAAATTGCCGAACCTACCACGAAGCCCCATACCAGAAAAACATTTAATACTGTTTTAAGGTGCTTTATTTTATCGTAGATGTAAAGGCAAAGAAAGCCAAACAACAAAGCAAAAACCGGCCCTGAGGTGTAGATGAGCAGGATGCGCAACTTATTCCAAAACAGCTCGGGGTCAACCGGGGTAATAAACTTAATGCCGTAGAAGTAAACAATGGCATCGCACTTAAAGAATTTACCCATCAGCGCCATGGCCAACCACGACAGGTAGGTAATTAATATGTATGCCAACGAAAAGCACACCGTTGAGTTAAAAATCCTGAACAGTTTACTGGTCCACGTTTCGTGGCCTCTTCTCATCTCCGAATATTCACCCATGCCGTAAAGATATACTTCTGTACGTATGTGTACTTATTTTTTCTAAGGCCTGTAATGCGATTTTTCGAAAATTGTTTTGGAGTCGTATTTCATTAAGAGGTCCTGCAGAGAAATTTTTCCGCCGGCGCTTTCCATAAACTTGCGCACAATTTGTAAGCCCACCCAACTGCCTACATTTCCCGGGGCTTCTGCCGGCATGCCCTGGGCGCCGGGTCCTTCGTCCAGGTAGCGTTTTTGGTCCATGTAGTCTTCTTTATAAAGCAGGTCCTTGTCATTAAAAAACTGCCATATGGCATGTTCGCTTTTTTCGCACCATTCCGTTTGAGCAGCGGTGTAACCCAACAGCAAGCTGTCCGGTGCATCGGGCATTATATATGACAGAAAATAGATTTTCTTGCCCTTCTCTACCATAGCCTCGCCAAAGGTTTTGCGTGCTGTGGGGTCCTGCCCGAAATATAGGTTATACATTACCTCCATGGCGTTTCGAACCACATATTCCTTCTTCATTTTGTGCCGCACGTATTGGTAAATCTGCGCACTGTCGTAATCAGGGTTGTTTTCGCCCAGGTAACAATCCAACCCAATACCCAAGGTTTCATCTCCGTAAGTAAAAGCCCCGTTAGAAAGCATGGAGTAAACGGTAACCACTTTGGGTATGGTAATTTTAGGGAAGTAGTATTTAAAATACTTCAGCGATAAAGTAAGCTCCTGTTCAAGGTCTTTTGTGTCGGCAAAATAATGGTTGATGGAATCCTGGATACGCGAAACATAAACATCTGACACAAACCTTTTAATTGCATCCTGTTCAATATCGGCCGTGTCACCGGGTTCGCGTGGGCCAATTACAAACTGGTTAACATAAAATTCGTAAAACTCGCCGTAGCGCTGCTGCATAAGCTGGCGTTGTTGTTCAAAGCTGTTGCTTTTAAAATTGCTGAAGTCGCGATCGAAACGCAGAACCTGCAATTGGAAGTTTATGTTCGATACATCGGGTTTTTCTCTACTTTTGGTTTTGCTACAGCCGTTACAGCCAGCTAAAGCGATAAGAATAAAAGCAACTAACAGATATTTGAACCGTACCATAGGCTACGAAAAAAAGAAAAGTAATGAAAAGAGTTTTACTGCTGCTATTAACGCTCACCTTGTCCTTAAAAGTGTTTTGCGTAACCGATAAAATAAAAATAGGCCTTTCCGTATCCCCCGGTTTAACCTGGGCCAAGCCTTTCGGCAAGGAAATGAAGAGCGGTGGCGTACGATTTGGGGTTAATTATGGTTTAGGGGTTGAATATTGGTTTGCTGAAAACTTCGGGCTTTCAACAGGTTTAGGGGGCGCAATGGAAGGCGGTAACTTAACAGGCCGCACGTATTTTCAGGTTAAGGATACCGGCGGTTCGGTAATACGCACTGTTAAGGAAAAATACACCATCCACTCGCTGGTAATTCCTATCGGCATTAAGTTGCGCACAAACGACATAAAGAACTTCCGCATTTATGGTGAGGTAGGCTTTGAAAACTACTTAACCATAGCTGCCAGGGCAACATATGACAACCCCGTTTATCTTTTCGGCACAACAACTGATATTTCCATTGAGAAGGAAAACGTGCTGAGAAAAGATAATGACGTGGCGAAATCGCTTCCTAACTTCAGGGTTAACTTTTACGATATACGCATTGCTGTTGGCGCCGGGTTTGAATACCACTTTAACGATAAGGTGGGCGTGTTTACCGGTATATACTACCACAACGGTTTCCTGAACTACATAAAGGATAACGCCGTAGATGCCAAAAAGGAGCCGGTTGTTTTGCGCTCGCTTAACTTAAAAATCGGGGTGCTGTTTTAAGCGCTTTACTACCTTTGTGCCCGATGAAAATTGCGCTGGCACAGTTAAACTATCATGTAGGAAATTTTTCAGCAAACACTGCTAAAATCATTTCGGCCGTTAAGTTGGCCGAGGAAAAAAAGGCGGACTTTATAGTGTTTAGCGAATTGTGCGTTTGCGGTTATCCATCGCGCGATTTCCTGGAATTTGATGATTACATAAGGCAGTGCGAAAAGGCAATTAATGACCTTGCAGCGCACACCCAAAACATCGGCGTTTTTGTAGGCGCGCCGCGGCGCAACCCGGTAAAGGAGGGAAAGGACCTCTTTAACTCGGCCTTCTTTATCTACGAAGGCAAGGTGCAGCACATATCAGATAAAAGCCTGCTACCCAACTACGATATTTTTGACGAGTACCGCTATTTTGAACCCGGCCGCAATTTTGAACCCGTACAATTCAAGGGAAAGAAGATAGCCCTTACCATATGCGAGGATATTTGGAATGTAGGTAACGAAAACCCGCTTTATGCCGTTTGTCCGCTTGATGAGATAAGTAAGCGCAAGCCGGATTTGATTGTGAACCTTTCCGCCTCGCCATTTAGCAATGCGCAGTTAAAGGACCGTATGCATGTAATTAAAAGTAATGTGCTTAAGTACGGCATACCAATGATATATGTAAACCAGGTGGGGGCGCAAACCGAGTTGATTTTTGACGGCAGCAGTGTAGTGATGGGCGCCGATGGTGAAATAGTTGAACAGTTGCCTCATTTTAAGGAGGAGATTCGCTTTGTGGAGTGGGATGGCCAAAACTGGACCGGCGCAAATACAATTAAGGTAAGCGATAATGAAAAGCCAATAGCGCTGGTGCATGATGCCCTTGTTTTAGGTATAAGCGATTACTTTAAAAAACTGGGCTTTAAAAAAGCCATACTGGGCTTAAGTGGCGGTATAGACAGCGCCCTTGTATTATGCCTTGCCGCGGAGGCGTTAGGAAAGGAAAACGTAATGTCGTTATTGCTGCCCTCAGGTTTTTCATCAGGGCATTCGGTAGATGATTCGGTACAGTTATGTAAAAATCTTGGCACACCTTACGAAACCATTCCTATTGAAAGCAACTTTCAGGCTTTTCTGCAAACCTTGAAACCGCACTTTAAAGACCTGCCATTTAACACTGCTGAAGAGAACATACAGGCCCGTGTACGCGGTGTGCTGTTGATGGCCTTCAGCAATAAGTTTGGCTACATACTATTAAACACTACCAATAAGAGTGAAGCCGCAGTTGGCTATGGCACCCTTTACGGAGACATGTGCGGCGGGCTGGGGGTATTAGGCGATGTTTATAAAACACAGGTGTACGAGTTAGCGAGGTACATTAACCGTAACGGAGAAGTAATACCGGAAAACATTATCACCAAGGCCCCATCAGCGGAATTGAGGCCTAACCAAAAAGACAGCGACTCATTGCCGGAATACGACATATTGGACAAGATACTATATCAGTATATTGAGTTAAGGCAAGGGCCAAAGGAACTTACAGCCATGGGTTTTGAGCAGGCTTTGGTTGAAAAAGTGCTAAAAATGGTAAATGGCAACGAGTGGAAAAGGTTTCAGACACCCCCTATACTGCGTGTAACGCCCAAGGCCTTTGGTATGGGCCGCCGCATGCCTATTGAAGGAAAATACCTGGGTTAAGGCCCTGCTATCGCAAAATATTTACTTTTGCCGCTCGTTTGAGTAGACTTCAATAAACAGGAATGAAACAGTTACTGGCAATAGCCCTTCTTTTTTTCTCTTTTGCTGCCTTTGCTTTTGAGGCTGATTCGGTTAAAATCAAACAGGCCCATACCAAAAAAGTACTTACCCCTGAAGAGCAGGCGAAAAGGAACGCCATTAATGCAAAGTTCCAGAAGTTTTCGAAAGACCGTTTTGCTATAGACCTGATTGGCTCAAACTGGATATATAATAAGAACGACGCCGGCTTTGCCGGTTTACAAACCAAGTGGTACAGCCGCGGCATCAACATCTACTTTTACTACGATTTCAGAATTAAGCACTCCCGCTTTAGCATTGCGCCGGGCATAGGCTATAGCTGCTCTAATATTTACCACCGCCATCAGCAGGTTGTAGATTCTGCCGGTATACACTTTACACCGCTTACTGATGCAAGTACGTATAAGGTAAACAAGATAACACTGCAATACCTGGATATACCCGTGGAGTTCCGTATTAAAACCAACCCTGACAAACTGGATAACTGCTGGAAATTTGCTATTGGCTTTAAGGCGGGGATACGTGTAGATGCACACACCAAGCAAAAAATTAAGGATACCAATACCAAGGTTTATGTAGAAAGGAGGTTCCCGGATTATAACCTTTTCCGCATGGGGCCTATGATTCGTATTGGCTATGCCAGCTTTAACCTAACTGCATACTATGGCATACTGGGCGTGTTTAAAAAGGACCGAGGCCCTAAAGCCAACGAGTTTTCGGTGGGTATTTCTTTTAACGGCTTATAGTTGTACGGCTTAGCTGTACACGGTGTTTACTTTCGCAATCAGGTCGTCCATTTCTTTCGAGCAATTCTTTTTGGTAAACCGTGCAAACCAATCGGGCACTTTAGCTGTTTCCTGCCGGGTATGGAAAATTTCGTCCTGGAAATCGCGCAGTTCTGTTTCGGTAGGGTAGGTGTTGCTCATTACCAGCCGCTCAATCTGCTTTAACAACTTTCCTCTTTTTTTGATTACCCCGTTGTTACCCCGCAGTATGGTAATATAATGCTTGTAAATGGAGGACAGGGAAAACGCCATTAAAAAGAAGGTGAGCATATCGGCCTTTATAACCACCGTTAAGGTTATAAGCACAAGGGTATATAGTGTAATGCCCACCAGAAGGACCCTGCGGTATTTTTTGCGCAGCGATATATCCCAGGCGGCGTTCAACATCTGGCAAATTGCTACCATTTGATGGTCGGGAATTTGGCCGGAGATGGACGAAGAATACCAGTTGCTGACATCGTGATCAAATTTTACGGCCAGTGCCGATATCTCACTTTCAGAAACCTTATGGATGGTGCTTTTCCAGGGGAGCTTAAAAAGTGTAACATCGAATTGCTCGCGAATGATGGCCCCTTTTTCGGTGTTCGATTTGTAAATGGCCATCACTAATTCACTGAAAATGGATATGCCAAGTGAAACGCCGAAAGCCATGTTTTTGATGGAATCGTTATGAACAAAAAGATAAATTACAGGGTAGATAAAACCCATTAAAAACATGAACACGCTAATTGTGTTTTCAAGCAGTTTAGCCCTTGCGTAAGCCTGCCCCGAAGCCTTAAGCAGGCGGATTAACTGCGGAGAGTTTTGGCGGGTTAAAATGTTAAGCATAACGGCTAACTTAAGGTTACCGCCAAGTTATATACTTTCCTCAATATATGAAAAGAGTTGCTCTGTTACTCAAAAATATTCAGGGCGCCCCAGGCTTCCCTGCGGCTTGCATCAGGATCGTTTACAGTGCTTTGTTTACGATCAAATATCAGGGTGCTGCGTTGCTGTACGCTGTATACTGTCCAGTTAGTAGTAAGGGTGCTGTTGGGGTTGCCTGTTCGCGCAAAGTTTATCCAGGCCTGCTGCATTTCATCAGCTATTTTGTAAATGTCTTTCTTACGGGCCATAAGTAGAACCAGCTTGCCTACACGCGTATCAAAATTGCCAAAAACAAAAGGTAGCTCAACGCCATGGCAGGCACGTAAGCCCGAAATTTTTAAAGGCGTACTAGACCAATCGAAACGATACATATATGTAGGGGCCTTTTCGCTTTGCAGAGCCGCAAACTGCATAGAGGGCATAGCAAAAACACCATCAGTTATAATGGATAAAACACCACTTTTGTGCGGATAGTTTTTATAAGCAGCTAACAGCCTGTTCTGTTCCTCAGGGCTAAAGCGCGATACATAAGGTATTAAGCCCTTGGCCGTGCGTGGAGCCATGTTCAAACTCTTTAAAGCAAACAGTGTGGCTTCATCTTTATTGGTACCAATAAGTAAAGGCACGTTGGCTGCAGAACCCGACTGAATGGCTTCCATTAAATTTTGAGGCAGAAAGCTGCCATCTAAAGTGGGAGCGATTGTTTTGTTAGGCGTGGCTTCAATGCAAATCATGTCCAGCAGATTACGCATGGCAAGGGCCATGGTATCGGCATTAAGGGTTTTTAGCTTTTCTAAGTGGGCAGTATCCACACCAACCAGTTGCAGGTAGCGCTTGGTAAAGGCAGAGGAAAACTCAGGGCCCCAAATGTTTTTAGGCGCGCCGCTTTCGGCAATTGCCTTTTGAAACAAACCTTTTGCCGAAGGAACAGCCATTAACGTTTGCACGCTGATGGCCCCTGCCGATTCGCCAAAGATGGTAACGTTGTTAGGGTCGCCACCGAAAGCGGCAATGTTATTGTGCACCCATTTAAGTGCCGCAATCTGGTCTTTAATACCAAGGTTGTTTTCAAACCCATCATGCTTGGGTAAGCCATCGAAATAAAGAAAGCCGAAAGGCCCCATGCGGTAGTTAATGGTAACTACCACTACATCGCCTTTCGCGGCCAGGTGAGCACCATCATAAAGGTCAGAAGAGCCGGAGCCGGAAATAAAACCTCCGCCGTGTATCCAAAACATTACAGGGCGTTTTTTAGCATCAGCGGCCGGCGACCAAACGTTCAGAAACAGGCAATCTTCACTTTGTTCCTGTTGGTCTTTTTTTGAGCGCTTATAGCCCATGGCCATGTTGCCGAATGTGTCTGCTTTACGTAAACCTTTCCAGTTTTCTGCCGGTTGTGGCGCTTTAAAGCGTAAATCGCCAATAGGGGCCTTTGCGTAAGGTACGCCTTTCCAAACCGAAACTCCTTTTTCCTTTATGCCCTGAAGCAGGCCCTGTTGCGTACTCACAACCAGCTTGTTGGTGTCAACATCAAGGTTGGCACTACCGAAAGTATTGAGGGTGAGGCTTAAAAAAGCCACAAGTCCAAAAAAGCACTTGTACATAATCGCAGATTTGAGACTGCGAAATTACGCTGTCCGCGAATAAAAAGCAATAAAAGCGGCTTATTAAATTAAGGAAACGCAGGTTTTTGAGTGCGAAGCGTTAAGCACCACTACTTCCACCTTCTTACTTCAACGGCCCAATCCCATGGGTAGGGGGCCTGCATCCATTTTGGGGGAGTAGCAAACTCACTTTGCCATGGGTATTCCAGCTTCTCTACACTTACAATTTCAAAGTTGCCGGAATGAAACATACCGAATAGTTCATGCAAAGAGTAATGCTTGGTTGGGCGATTATCAATACGGCAAATTCCGTTTCGCAGCTCATCTGCTGATAAGTCGATGTTTTCAATTTCAGCATCGGGTATGTCAGCAATAGATGTTTTTTCTTTTTTGTGCCACTGGGTAAGGTTCCACGTAGTTAGGCAGCCGGATTCCAGTGAAGGAAGAACAAAAATTATGGTGCCCTTTTTATTGATGGCGCGCAGCACGTTTTTGATAATGGCGTAGTCCATTTTTATATCGTGCGAAATGGCCACGTTGCAGCACACGCCGAAATCAGTATAAGGTATGGGAGCTTTGCTATCGGTAAGGTCCAATTTGTTAACGGAAATGTTGTTGTAACCTCTGGCTGCAGCTTGCTTTAACAAACCTGCGGAAACATCGAAAGCCATAATGTGCTTAAAAAGCGGAGCCATAAGCGCAAAACCGTTGCCGGTGCCGCAACCAAAATCTACAGCATGGCCTTTGGGGTTAGCGTGCTTTTGTATCATTGCTTTAAGCCGGCCATGATAATCGTTGGCGTAAACATTAAATATTTCATTGGTGTAAGTAGGGGCTTGTTTGTCCCAATGTTTGGAATGATGCAAGAGCTTTTGTTTTGTTGTGCCATAAACATAAAAATTGGGCTGCGGTTTATGCAAGAAAGAAATTCACAAGCGGAGAGGATGTTTCTTTTTTAAATTGCGGTAACTAATTTGTACCAAAACCCTGCTATGCAATACGTTTTTCTTTACTCATCAATTCTGTTTAACATTCTAACCAATGTTGGTTTCAAGCTTTCAGCGCTCAACGAAGGTAAACCACTAAAACAGTGGGGCTGGCTGGCCATTGGTTTAGTATTTGGCTTAATTAACTCGGTACTGTTTACAGAGTGCCTGAAGAACATAGCTTTGCAAACTGCAAGCGCCATATTTTTTTCATTAACCATTGTTGGGCTCTTTCTGTTCTCTCATTTTTATTTTAACGAAAGCGTAAGCGTTAGCCGCTTAGCAGGCGTACTACTGATTTCAGTGGGGGTGGTGTTGGTTTCCTTAAAGTAGTTAAAGTCAGGGGTTGCAATTGTTGCAGAACATGGGTGTTTCGAATTTCTTTTTGTGAGCCGGCTGCTCCTGGCTTTCGAAGCCGCACTTAGTGCACCGTAGAATGTAATACATAGGGGTTTTAGTGGGGGTATTACAAATTTCGCAAGGCAAGCCGAGCCTGGCATCGGCAATGCTAAATCCCGGCGTATTACATACGGGGCAGGTGGAGGTGAGTTTCTTAACCAGTTTTTCAGTTGCTTTTTCAATAACGGCCATACGCGAAGGGTTGTGCATAGCCCTCATGTCTGTTTCAACAAAGGCGCTACCGCTAATGGCGAGATATTCCAGAAACAATTTTTGAAGGGCGTCCTTATCTGTAATTCCTTTAACTATTCTGGACAGGTCGTTTTCAGAAGGGCGAACGATAAGGGCATGCGAAGGAAACTGAGCTCTGCTTGCAAAATTCATTAGCTCCCGCATGTTTCGTACAACCGCACTGGCAAAGTTGGTAGCGGAGCTTACTTCTCTTGCAAAAACTTCCAGGTCATTTTTTTTATCTACAAAAAACAGCCACTCATCGTCAGCCGGCATAAACGGAATAAGAGGGTGCGGACCAAAACTTCCCTCACTGGCAAGCACCATGTCAGCTAAACCGTATTCCAACGCCATTAGGCATTTTTTCCGGGCAGTAGTTAAGGGGTCGGTTTCGCGTTCAATTTCACCGGTAAACGTGCCGAAGAAATCTGTATCAAAATTTGACGGCACAATACATTTAACACCGAGGTGTTTTTCTAAAATGGGCGCAATCACGGATTCTTTACCGTGCATTGTTGCAATCAACAACTTTCTGCCACTAAACATTTTCATGTTGCTTTTCTTCCAGTTGTACCGAGATTTTTATGCTTACCGCACTCCATTCATTTGTTTTACTTCTTAAAAGGCTTACTAAGTTCTGATTGGCTTCTTTAATGGCCTTTATCTGTGCTTTAAGTTCTTCGTCATCCTCTCCATACCTAACCCATTTGCTGAATGATTCAAGATTAAGAGAACGTACAGCGCCATTCAGTACTGCGTTAACCAGCTCTTCAGCTTTGTCATGTTCCTCTTCGGCACCTGCCAGCTTAATTTCAAATGTTTTCTCCATGGCTATTGTTTTTAGTTGCTGTTTTAAAAAACAGCAGATAAAAAATAATGGTAACAGCGCTGCAAAACTGCGTAAGTAATACGCTGTTGGTGTTGAGTGAAAGGGCCTGGAAGGTAATGGCCAGGCCCATTGCGATATATGGTTTATACATTTTCTTTTTGCTGTTACGGTTATTGCCCCTGGCCCAGCGAATACGCAGGCTTACCATCAAAGGCATAAAGGTTTTCGGTTTTAATAACATCTACGCCCAGTTTCTCGGCTTCTGTAAGTACATTTATAATGGTGCTTTTAGTAAAAGCCGCATCAGCCCGGGGTTTGAATCTGCAGCGCCAGTGGTCGGTGCAAAAGGTTTCTTCAAACCCTTCAGGCCAAACTTTAATGCCGCGGTTGGTTATCATAGAGAGTTCAACCTTGCAGGGGTCCTGAACTTTCTGTAACAAAGCGGCAAGGTTTTCCGCGCTTCTGTTGTTGAAGTGAACAAAGACATCTACCCCCAACAACTCTTTTTTAGCTGTTGTGCGGCGGCTGTATTTGGGCACTTTAAGTATTGCGTCTTTTGCGTACGTTACCGGATTTAAAACCAGCGGCTTTTTACCAAGGTTAGCTATTACAGCGTCGGCAAACTCTTTAGTGCCAACTTTTTGGCGGCTAATGCCTTCTTTAAAAATGTCGTAAGTGTGTATGCCATCTTCTATTGTGCGCAGCCAGGCATTTTGTACTTTCTCTGCCACCTCTGTTTGGCCAATGTGGGTTAGCATTAATACTGCTCCTTGCAGAAGGCCCGAAGGATTTGCCATATTTTGCCCTGCCCTGCGTGGTGCTGAACCATGTATGGCCTCGAACATTGAACACTCTTCGCCGATGTTTGCAGACCCTGCCAGGCCAACCGAGCCGGCTATTTGTGCAGCAACATCTGACAGTACATCGCCATATAAGTTAGGCATTACTATCACATCAAAGGCCTCAGGCGTGTCAGCCATTTTAGCTGCACCTATATCTATAATCCAGTGCTCATTTTGAATTTCAGGATACTCCGCCGCAATTTCATCAAACACTTTGTGGAATAAACCATCGGTTTGTTTCATGATGTTATCCTTAGTAAAGCAGGTTACTTTCTTGCGGCCATATTGCTTGGCGTACTCAAAAGCGTAACGCACAATTTTTTCGCAGCCCGGTCTGCTTATAAGTTTAAGGCACTGTACTACCTCATCAGTTTGCTGGTGTTCAATTCCTGCGTATAGGTCTTCTTCATTCTCTCTTATAATCACAATGTCCATTTTAGGGTGCTTTGTTTGCACAAAGGGGTGAAGGCTTACACAAGGCCTTACATTGGAGAAGAGCCCGAGGAATTTGCGGGTAGTAACATTGAGGCTTTTGTAGCCACCACCCTGTGGAGTAGTAATAGGGGCTTTTAAAAACACCTTGTTTTTCCTGATTACATCCCAGGATTCGCGGGCGATACCGGAAGTGTTACCGGCCAGGTAAACCTTCTCGCCAACCTCAATTTCGTCAATTTCAATTTGCGCTCCTGCAGCAAGGATAATGCGGAGGGTAGCATCCATAATTTCAGGACCGATACCATCTCCCTTTGCAACTGTAATTCTTGTCATAGCTTGTGTTTTTGTTATTTAATGGTGCAAAGCTGAGTAGAATAATTATAATTGTTTATTTATTTTAGTAATCAATAGCATAAGCGTTACTTATGAATTATACATTGCGGCAACTACAGATATTTCTGAAAATTTCTCAAACACTTAGTATTACCAAGGCAGCTGAAGAACTGCATCTAACTCAGCCGGCTGTATCGCTGCAGCTTAAGAACCTGCAGAACCAATTTGATATTCCGCTTACTGAGGTGGTGGGCAGAAAGGTTTTTATAACCGACTTTGGAAAGGAGATAGCAGTTGCTGCTGAAAAAATTTTGAACGAGGCTTATGCCATTAACTACCAGGCAAAGGCTTTTGAGGGGCAGATTACCGGCAGGCTTAAAATTTCGGTAGTGTCAACAGGCAAGTATGTGATGCCATATTTTTTAAGTGACTTTTTGAATAAGCATGCCGGTGTAGAGTTGATGATGGATGTTACCAACAAGGCGCAGGTTATTAAAAGCCTTGAAGCAAATGATGTGGACTTTGCGCTGGTGTCTGTGCTTCCGGCTAAAATTAAAACAGAGGCTATATCACTTATGCAGAATAAGCTGTTTATGGTGGCCAACAGAGATTTTAAAATAAGCAAGCGTTCCAACTATAAAAGCGCACCAGGCAGCCTTCCGTTGATTTTTAGAGAGGTGGGTTCTGCTACCAGGGCTGCCATGGAGAAGTTTATTGCCAAAAGTGGCTGGGTTACCGATAAAAAAATTGAGTTGACCTCAAACGAGGCCGTTAAACAGGCGGTTATTGCAGGATTGGGTTGCTCAATTATGCCGCTTATAGGAATCAAAGATGAGTTGATGAATGGCGATATACAAATTATTCCCGTAGCCGGCTTGCCGATTACTACCAAGTGGCAGTTAATATGGCTAAAGCAAAAAAAGCTTTCGCCCGTGGCGCAGTTTTATCTTGATAACCTTAAGAAGACCAAAGATCAAACTATTAAACAGCGGTTTGATTGGTACGAGAATTATTAGACGCCGGGAACCGAATCAGGTTATAGCGGTATTACCATTTTTGCTTACCTGGCCTTGGTGTCATTAAGTGCAGAAAACACCAAATGCTCCAGAAATGTGCGCAGGGCATTGGGCTTTTTTCCTTTTCCATAGTCGGTTAAGGCAGGTAAATGCTGCATAAAGAAATGCTGTAGGTGCGCCATTTCTAAAAGCGTACTAGCCAATGAGTGGCTATAAGTGTATTTTGGGTTGTAATCTGTAAACAAGCCGGCAATGCGGGCGCAAAGGTCCTTATAAGGTTTAAAGAACTTCAATTGGTTGTCTGCGCCTACTTCTTTGGTAAGGTACACCTTATTAACCTCCCACATTACCACATTAAAAAGCGCAGTTTTATCCAACTCATCTCCGCCAATATTGTCCTTAATGTGGCCGGAAAGCAGTTCAATTACCTTTTTAATTCTCTTCTCGGCCCCATCCAGGTTATTGATGTGGTAAACAACCAGATATTCCATCCAGGCCCAATACCAGGCAATAATGTATAAAAGCAGACGGTGCTTGTTTTCAAAATAGCGATAAACAGACGCTTCGGTAGTGCCAACTGTTTCAGCCAGCTTTTTAAATGTAAAGTCCTCAAAACCAAGCGTATCAATCATTTTGATTGCTTCGCGAACGATTCTACGGCCAAGTTCACTGCTCTCAGGGTCGCGCAGGTAAAGGTTCTCGTTCATTTTTATGCGTAGCTGTAGTTCCATAGCAATGCGAAAATAGGAAAGATAATTAATCTATCATAAATAATTCTTTAGCTATTTTTAATAATAGTAATACTATCATTTCAAAAAGTCTTCGTATATTCGTTGTATGGTTAGTTCAACAGCCCCTTTACAAAGATTCTTCCGCCTTGTAGCCCTGGAGCGTAAGGAGATAATGGCCATTTACTTTTACGCCATAATAAGCGGGCTTATCAGCCTTAGTTTGCCGCTTGGTATCCAATCTATTATTAACCTGCTTTTCGGGGGTGTTATATCCACCTCCTTAGTAGTGCTTATATGTGTAGTAGTATTGGGGGTGCTGGCCAACGGCTGGTTGCAGATTTTGCAAATGAAAGTGAATGAGAATGTTCAGCGGCGCATTTTTACCCGCTACAGCCTGCAGTTTGCCTATAAAATACCGCGGCTGGATTTACTGGCCGTTGACGATTATTACCTGCCTGAACTTGTAAACCGCTTTTTTGATACGGCAGCACTGCAAAAGGGGGTATCTAAAGTGCTACTTGATTTTCCTGCCGCTACAGTTCAGATCATTTTCGGCATTGCACTTCTTTCGTTTTACAATGGCGCTTTCCTTTTTTTCGGCATAGGGCTGGTGGTGCTGGTAGCTATAATTTTAAGGGTTACCTACCCAAGGGGCATTAGAACCAGCCTGGAGGAGTCGAACTATAAATATGAAGTGGGCTACTGGCTTGAGGAAGTTGCGCGCACTATAAAGACGATAAAGTTTATGGGCTTAACTGAGTTTCCGGTAACTAAAACCGATACCCTGGTTAGTGGTTACCTTGATGCCCGCAAGAGCCACTTTGATGTACTGCAGGTGCAGTACTGGAGTTTTGTGTTTTTTAAGGTGGTTATAACCGCCGCTTTGCTGATTGTTGGTACTTTGCTGGTGTTTGAACAACAGTTGAACCTGGGCCAGTTTATAGCAGCAGAAATTGTAATACTTGTATTACTTAACAGTATCGAGAAACTTATCGGCAGCCTTGATGTGGTGTACGACATGCTCACCTCGCTTGAGAAGGTTAGTAAGATTTTAGATAAGCCGGTGGAGAGAGAAGGCGGCCTGGCATTGCAGCGGCCGGCGCATGGTGTAAACATCGTAGTTCGTAATTTATGGTATAAGTTCAGCAAGCCCCAATCGCAATGGGTACTGAGCGATTTGAGTTTTGAAATCAAATCCGGCGAAAAGGTCTGCATTTTCGGAACAGAGGGTTCAGGTAAATCAACATTGCTTAAAATGTTTACCGGGGCTTACGCATCCTACCAGGGGCAACTTCTTTTTGATGGTTATCCGTTGGGTGACTATGACCTGGTTTCCTTACGAAAACAAATTGGTATATACCTGGCATCGGCTGATTTGTTCTCGGGCACTTTGCTTGAGAACCTGACCATGGGCCAGCAACACATCAGCCCCGAAGAAATTCTGGAAGTATCGGCAGAAGTAGGATTGCTGCCGTTCATCCAATCGCTTAATCAGGGCCTGGAAACGCCCATTGATTCCTTGGGCAAAAAGCTGCCACGCAATACGGTGAACAAAATTCTGATTGTTCGCGCCTTGCTGAACAAGCCAAGGTTAATGTTACTGGAAGACTGCTGGAGCACCCTGGAAATAGAAGAACAGAACACGCTTATAAATTATTTGACGCGAAAAGATAAACCATATACGCTGGTAGCTGTTACTAATGACGAAGCCTTTGCGCGCAGTTGTGATCGTATTATTCTGCTTGAAGATGGACGTGTGGTGCAGCATGGCCCGTTTGATGAGGTTAGTAAATCAGTGGAGTACCGAAAGATGTTCAGGCACTTAAGCCTTTAAAACAAAAACTATGTGGTTAAGTAAGGATAGTAGTTCATTATTACAGCGTAACACGCATTTAAAGTCGTGGAGCAAAGTTGCCGAAAGCAGCAAGGCAATGCGCCCTGTTAGGGTTTTAGCCTTGTTTATGCTGGCCCTTCTGCTTTTTCTGTTTGTGCCATGGACACAAACCATTTTTGCGCCCGGTGTTATTACTACACGTTCCCCCGAGCAGCGCCCCCAGGAAATTAATGCGGCCATTGCCGGCGGTATAGAAAAGTGGTACGTGCGCGAAGGCGACCTTGTAAAAAAGGGCGATACTATAATTAAGCTAAGCGAGGTAAAGGAAACGTACCTGGACCCGGAATTGTTGAAGCGCACGGAAGAGCAGATACGGGCAAAGGAACAAACCATTGATTTTTACCGTGACAAAGTTGCTGCTACACAAACGCAGTTAATGGCCATAACGCAGGCACGCGATTTAAAACTGCAACAGGCAAAAAACAAGGTGAAGCAGGCAACCCTTTATGTACAAAGTGATAGCATGAACCTGATTGCGGCTATAACCGAATTAAAAATTGCACAGGATCAATTTGCGCGGCAAAAAGAATTGTATGACGCGGGGTTGAAGTCGTTAACGGAATTGGAACAACGCAAACAGGCTTTGCAAAATGCTGATGCAAAAAAGCTGGTAGCCGAGAATAAATTTACCAATGCCGGTAACGAATTGCTGAATGCCCGTATTGAAGTAAACCAGATTGAAAGGGAATACAGCGAGAAAATTGCGAAGATAACTTCGGAACGTTTTGCAGTATTAAGTGATATAAGCAGCGGCGAAGCTGAAGTGGCTAAACTGAAAAACCAATTCAGCAACTATGCCATACGCAGTGGCTTTTACTACGTATTAGCCCCGCAGGATGGACAAATTACCAAAACAATAGCTGCCGGTGTGGGTGAAATAGTGAAAGAGGGAGAAATGCTGGTGATGATTGTGCCACAGCAATTTCAATATGCTGTTGAGATGTATGTAAGGCCGATTGATTTGCCGCTGGTGTCCCAAGGCCAAAAAGTGAGATTTCAGTTTGATGGCTGGCCATCCATAGTGTTTAGCGGTTGGCCAAATGTAAGTTATGGTACGTTTGGCGGCAGGGTTGTGGCTATCGATAACAACATTTCATCAAACGGTAAATTCAGAATACTGGTGGCAGAAGACCCCAATGAACCGGCCTGGCCCCGGGCCCTTAAAGTGGGTGGAGGTGCAAAGGGTTTGGCACTGTTAAAGGATGTGCCGATTTGGTATGAGTTGTGGCGGAACTTTAACGGTTTCCCTCCTGATTTTTATAAAGCTGCAGATAACAACAACAAACCCAAAACCAAGTAACATATGAGGAGATTGCTTTTTTGGGTGTTGTTATCGGTAACCTTTTTAAATGCGCCGGCAAACCCGGACAGTGTTAAGGTAATTTCGGTTGAGGAATATATGGCGGTGGTTAGCCGCTACCACCCTGTGGCGCGGCAGGCTGATTTGCTGCCACAACAGGCACGTGCTGAATTGCGTATTGCGCGTGGCGGCTTTGATCCTTTGCTGTACTCCGACTACAACAGCAAAACTTTTGACGGCACGAATTACTATTCGTACTTTGAAAGTGCAGTAAAGATACCGGTGTGGTATGGTGTAGAAGTAAAAGCAGGTTACGACTTTGCTTATGGCAATTACATAAACAGCGAAAGCAAACTGCCTGCCGGTGGCTTAGGCTACCTGGGCGTTAATGTGCCCTTAGGCGCCAACCTGGTTTTTGATAAAAAGCGAGCAGCCTTAAAGCAAGCGAAACTGTTTCAACAGGCCAGCCAGCAGGAACGCTTAAGCCAGCTTAATGACTTGTTACTTGATGCACTTAAGTATTACTATGAATGGAGCTACTATTACCAGGAATACTCGGTATACCGCGAAGCGGTAAAAGTTGCGGAGCAACGTTTTGAGGCTACGCGCCGTACTGCTGAACTTGGCGACCGCCCGGCGATTGATACTATGGAAGCCTTAACGCAGTTGCAAAGCCGCCAACTGCAGTTAGTAGAATCGCGCATGCGCTATTTAAATGCAGGCCTTGAGGTAAGCAATTATCTGTGGCTTGAAAACGGAGAGCCCTTCCCTTTTGATACTACTGTGGTGCCGGTTATTGCCGATACCTCGTTTTTAAGCAAGGCGCTTAACCTTGGCGGGCTTGAAGAGTTATGCGCAGGCTTACGTACCATAAACCCTAACCTGGCTTTGTATAGCCTGAAGTTAAAGCAGCTTGATGTAGAGCGCCGTTTAAAAATTGAAAACCTGAAGCCTACACTAAATGTGCAGTACAACCTGCTTAGCCGCCGCTTTAGTTTTGAAAGCCCCGCCGGGCCCATTTTTAACAATGCCTATAAGTTTGGTTTGCAGTTTGCCATGCCGCTTTCTTTTACCCAGGCCCGTGGCGACTTAAAGCTGGTGAAGTTAAAGATTGAACAGGCCGACTATATGCTGGATTTAAAAACACAGCAACTAAGTAATAAGCTAAGAAGCAGCTTTAATGAATTGCTTGCCCTGCAGCAACAAACAAAACTGTACCTGCGCAGCGTGGATGGCTTTAAAGCCTTGCTTGATGGAGAACAGAAGCGTTTTGAAAACGGGGAAAGCTCCTTGTTTTTAGTAAACGCGCGGGAAACACGATATATAGACGCCCGCATTAAGACAGCTGAACTGCTTACCAAGTACTATAAAGCTGAAGCCGGCTACAAGTGGGCTGCGGGAAGTGTAGCGGCAACCCAATAAAAGCGGCAGACAACCGTTTAGGCATAAATTGCGTTTTGTTATTATGAAAACCCTTTTAGCCGCTATTCTGCTATTGTTTCTATCTGCTTGCCATAAGTACACCTGTTACAAGGAAGATGCTTTGGGAAACAGAACTTATTACCATTTTAAATCTTACCATGAAATGGAGAAGTGGATTCAACAGGTAGGTGGTGTTACCACTTGTGATATGGATGAATAAGCAAAAAAAAATCCCCGCCAAACAGGCAGGGATTCTAAACTTATTACTTACAGCTTAAAACCTACAACTAAAGGATAGTCCAGGTTTTATCGCCGCTTAATATTTTGTTTAAAGGCGTTTTACCTTTTTTAGCAGCAGCATCTTCAACCTGCTTTTGCATGTCTTCATCTATGCAGCTGCGCTCTTCGCGGTAAAACACGCCAAACGGACGAGGGAAGTGCGCATCTGTACGGTCCTGAAAGCCGGCAAGGATAAATGCTTTGTCCTTATCGGTTTCATCATGTATCCATAAGGCTTCCTTAGATGCCTCGTCGGTAACTTCAACAATTACCGGCTTAAAGCCATCCAGCTTAATGCCTTTGCTGCCGTTAGGGCCAAACACAAGTGGTTTGCCGTGCTCAAGCAGTAAGCATTCTTCCTGCTTGGTTTCTTTTTCAGTAAACTGGAAAAAGGCGCCATCGTTAAACACAGGGCAGTTCTGGTATATTTCAACAAAGGCGGTGCCGTGGTGGCCGTTTGCTCTTGTAATTACTAACTGTTGGTGTTTAGGGTCGCGATCCAGCGTGCGGGCGTAAAAAGTTGCCTTTGCACCAAGGGCTAATTGCGCCGGGTTAAAAGGCTCGTCCACCGAACCGTAAGGTGTACTCTTGGTTACCTTTCCTTTTTCAGAAGTAGGAGAGTATTGGCCTTTTGTTAACCCATATATCTGGTTGTTGAACATGATTAACTTAAGGTTAGGGTTTCGGCGCAACATATGGATAAGGTGGTTACCACCGATGCTCATTAAGTCGCCATCGCCGCCAATAACCCAAACATCTAAAGCAGGGTTAGCTGCTTTAACGCCGGTGGCAATTGCTGTTGCGCGGCCGTGGATGCTGTGCATGCCATAGGTATTCATGTAATACGGAAAGCGCGATGAGCAACCGATGCCGGAAACGAATACAATATCTTCAGGTGCGCGGCCGGTATCAGGCAATACGGTTTGCACCTGTTTAAGTATGGAATAATCGCCGCAGCCGGGACACCATTTAACTTCCTGATCGCTGGCAAAATCCTTAGCGGTTAATTTTATTGGAGCTGTTTTTTCTGCTGTTTCCATTTTTAATAGCATTAAGCGTTATAGAATTCTTTCACCTTGGCCTTTACTTCTTCCGTAGTAAACGGCAGGCCCTGCACTTTATTTAAACCAACGGCAGGTACCAGGTACTTAGCGCGTATCAGGCTCAACAGTTGGCCCATATTCATTTCGGGCACCAACACCTTATCGAAGTTGTGCAGTATTTCGCCAAGGTTTTTAGGGAACGGATTCATGTGGCGCAGGTGAAGGTGCGATACTTCGTAGCCTTCTTTGTGCAGGTCTATCATAGCGGTTTTAATAGCGCCATAAGTAGAGCCCCAGCCCAATACCAGCATCTTGCCTTTTTCGGCGCCGCTATCCAGCTTTGCTAAAGGAATGTAATCGGCAATTCTCTCCACTTTTTCGGCACGCAGGTGAACCATGGTTTCGTGGTTCTTGCTATCGTAGCTTACGTTGCCGGTTTCGTTTTGCTTTTCAAGGCCGCCTATACGGTGGGTTAAACCTTTAGTGCCGGGCTTAATCCACGGGCGCACGCCACGTGCATCGCGCTTATAAGGCAACAGTTTACCACCGGGGTTGTTGTGCTCCGTCATAAACGTAGCCTTTATTGGCTGCAATTGGTCTTCCGTTGGGAATTTCCACGGCTCCGAACCGTTGGCGATATAACCATCGCTTAAGAAAATTACCGGTACCATATGCTCGATAGAAATACGGCAGGCTTCGTAAACGGCATCAAAACAATCAGCCGGAGAGTTAGCCGCAATAATTGGCAGCGGAGCTTCGCCATGCCTGCCGAACATGGCCATCATTAAATCGCTCTGCTCGGTTTTGGTAGGTAAGCCTGTTGATGGGCCACCGCGCTGCACGTCGCAGATAAGCAGGGGCACCTCATACATCATAGCAAGGCTCATGGCTTCGCTTTTTAAAGCAACACCGGGGCCTGAGGTTGTGGTAACACCCAATGCACCGGTATAAGCAGCGCCTATTGCCGTGGCAATGGCAGCTATCTCATCTTCTGCCTGAAAAGTTTTAACGCCGTTTGCTTTGTACTTGCTTAAATCGTGCAACACATCAGATGCCGGGGTAATAGGGTATGAACCCAGGAAAACCTGCAGGCCTGATTTTTCAGCCGCAGCAATAATGCCGATAGCCAAAGCCTGGTTGCCGCTGATGTTGCGGTAAACGCCGGCAGGCAGTTTAGCTGCAGCAGTTTTATAACGGGTGGTAAATATCTCCGTATTGTCGCCGTAGTTCCAGCCGCTTTTAAGCGCTGTAATGTTGGCGTTTAATATGTCGGGCTTTTTGCTGAATTTTTCTTCCAGCGATTTGATGGTGAAGTCCATGCTCTTATCGAACATCCAGAACAGGATACCCAACACAAACATGTTTTTACAGCGCTCAATTTCCTTCATGCCAAGTCCTGAATCTTTCAAAGCCTCCTTGGTGAATTTGCTGATGTCTACTTTAAATACCTGGTAGCCGTCCAGCGTACCATCCTCTAATGGGTTGGTGGCACCTTCGGGGTAGCCGGCCAATTTCAGGTTTTTAGAATCGAAACCCGATACGTTGGCAATAATTACACCGCCTTTTACCAGGCGTGGAAGATCGTTTTTAAGTGCGGCAGAGTTCATTACCACCAGCACATCGTACATATCGCCGGGGGTAAAAATTTCTTTACTGCCAAAGTGTACCTGAAAGCCGGAAACACCTGCAAGGGTGCCGGCCGGGGCACGTATCTCCGCCGGAAACTCCGGGAAGGTGCTTATATCCTGGCCCAACAGGGCAGAAGTATCAGTAAACTGCATGCCGGTAAGCTGCATGCCATCGCCGGAGTCGCCGCTGAAGCGCACCACTACGCTATCGGCCTCGCGTATTTCAATTTTGCGTTGAGGTTTAGATTCTAAAGTCGTATCCATTTAGGGTTTCAGTTTTATTCTAAAAACACAAAGACGCGATGCCTGGGGCAACCGCGTCTTTGTTCAAAATTTATTAAACGTGCAGTTTGGCTTTTTTCTCAAGCAGCACCGCCTCATCTTCTACATTGTCAGGGTCGGCTACGCAGCAATCAACCGGGCAAACACTGGCGCATTGCGGCTCATCGTGAAAGCCCTTGCACTCGGTGCATTTGTCAGTTACTATATAAAAGTAATCATCAGATACTGCAGGCTGGCTGGAGTCGGCATCAATGGTGCTTCCATCCATACGAACATAAGTGCCATGAACAGTGGTTTTGTCAGCTATTTTCCAGCTATCGCCGTTAGCGTAAATAGCGCCATTTGGACACTCCGGTTCGCAAGCGCCACAGTTAATACATGCATCCGTGATTTTGATTGCCATAATTTGTTGGGTTTGGTTTTGGGTTTTAATGTTTAACAGCTCCGAAGAAATAATGTTTCATCAAGCTTTCAAAATATAATGGGCAAAATTGTGAATAAATATCTATGGGGTGTATACGATAAAAATCAGTTGAATTACTGATACTTGTTATTGTTCTTCGCGGCCGGGTAGCTGCTAAAGAATAATTAAGTGACTTTATTACTTTCACATCAATCAATAAAGTATGGGTCCGGCTTCTATAATACTTTTAATAATATGCGGGGTGGCTTTTGCCGGCCTTGCCCTGCTGCTTTCGCGTGTTATAAACCCCGGCAGCAGGAATGCCGTTAAAGACGAAGCTTACGAGTGCGGCGTGCCCACCAAGGGACAAAGCTGGATACAGTTTAGCGTAGGCTACTATCTGTTCGCCCTAATATTCCTGATTTTTGACGTAGAGCTGGTTTTTTTATACCCATGGGCGGTAGTAGTTAAACAGCTTGGCCTGTTTGCGCTGGTAGAAATTTCTATTTTCCTGTTTATATTGTTTTTAGGGTTTTTATATGCGCATAAAAAAGGGGCGCTGAAGTGGCAGTAAGAAACAGACCATAGGCATTAGATAATAGACATCAGACGATAAATTAATGGCTCAGAACCAAAAACCAACAACACCTTTCCCGGGTAGCGTTCATCCAACGCCGGGCGGAGGCATTTTGGTAAGCAAGTTTGATGATGTACTTAATTGGGCGCGCAGTAACTCGCTTTGGCCATTGGTATTTGGTACCAGTTGTTGCGCTATAGAAATGATGAGTGCCGCCAGCGCCAAATACGACTGGAGCCGCTTTGGCTTTGAAGTAGCCCGCGCTACACCCCGCCAGGCCGATGTAATTATAATAGCCGGCACCATTGTAAACAAAATGGCGCCCGTGCTTAAGCGCCTTTACGACCAAATGCCCGACCCCAAATACGTAATTGCTATGGGTGCCTGCGCCACCAGCGGTGGCCCCTTCTTCTATAATACCTATAGCGTGGTAAAAGGGGCGGACCATGTTATACCGGTAGATGTTTATGTTGCCGGCTGCCCGCCGCGCCCCGAGGCGTTGATACATGCCTTAATTACCCTGCAGGAAAAAATAATAGCAGGAGGCAAACGCGAGAAAATTACCATTGAAGATTTTAAAAGGTAGGCCGTGACGAAAGAGGAACTGAAAGCAAAAATTGCGGAGATATGCCCCTCGGCCACCTATGATGAGGCCGGCGAGTGGCTTACCGTAATGGTAGAGGCTCAAAATTGGTTCCCCGTAGCATGGCAGTTAAGAGCTAACCAGGCACTTGCTTTTGATTATCTTTTTAGCCTTACAGCGGTTGACTGGAAAACACACCTTAGCGTGGTGTACCACCTGCGCAGTTTTAAGCACGACCATATAATAGTAGTAAAGGCAAAGGTTGACCGCGCCAGGCCTGAGATTGAAAGCGTTAGCAAGATATGGCGCACAGCAGAATTGAACGAGCGTGAGGCGTATGACCTAATGGGTGTGAAGTTTACGAACCACCCTGATTTGCGACGATTGTTTTTGACCGAAGATTGGGAGGGTTACCCATTAAGGAAGGATTACGTTGATGATGTAAACATTATAAAGCTATAAACTTTAGAGTTTGAGGTTTAAGGTTTCAAGTTGAATACAAAGCGTTAATGGCAACGATTACTAGATTTGAGGATTTGGAAGTTTGGAAAAAGGCCCGGGTGCTTTGTAAGGATATTCATGCAATACTAAGCTGCGGCTCCTTAGCTACTGATTATAGGTTGCGGGACCAAATGAATGGTTCCAGCGGCTCAATAATGGATAACATAGCAGAGGGATTTGAGCGGGATGGCAACAATGAGTTTATTCTTTTTCTTGCTTACAGTAAAGGTTCAGCAGGGGAATTGCGTTCGCAGCTTGTTCGTACTCTGGACAGAAACCATATTACTCAACAGCAATTTGATGCATTGAATGAACAAACGGTAGAAATAGGGAGAATGTTAAGCGGCTTAATCAGCTACTTAAAGACCTCCGACATAAGAGGAAACAAATTTAAAGACAGAAAGCAAAAGGCGAGTCGTATATAACTTGAAACTTCCAACTATAAACTTGAAATCAACTTGCAGTACGAAGAAGTAGCAGAAACCAAAGAAGGCGACCTGGTAATAAATGTAGGTCCGCAGCACCCGAGTACACACGGGGTGTTGCACCTGCTTATTACGCTGCATGGGGAAACCATCAAAAAGGTGGAACCTCATTTGGGCTACATTCATCGCAGTATAGAAAAGATGTGCGAGAGCCTGAGCTACCGCCAGTTTATATACAGCACCAGCCGTATGGATTACCTGAGCTCGCACATTAACAACCACGGTTGTGCCCTGTGTGTAGAGAAAGGCTTACAACTGGAAGTGCCTGACCGAGCCAAGGTTATCCGCATACTAATGGATGAGCTTACCCGTATTGCCAGCCACTGTTTATGGTGGGGCGCAATGGCTATGGACGTAGGCGCATTGACTCCTTTCTTCCACGCCTTCCGCGAGCGGGAGATGATTAATGATATAATGGAAGAAACATGCGGCGCGCGCTTAACCATGAACTACATGGTGCCCGGCGGTGTAATGTTTGATATACATCCTAACTTTCAGAAAAGGGTAAAGGATTTTATAGCCCACTTTAAAACCAAGATAGACGAATACGATACGCTGGTAACGAACAACATCATCTTTCAGGAGAGGATGAAAGGCGTTGGGCCTATAAGTGCCGAACAAGCTATATCCTATGGTTGTAGCGGGCCGGTGCTGCGCGCTTGTGGCGTTAAGTGCGATATACGTAAGGCTGCGCCGTACGATGGCTACGAGAAGTTACAGTTTGAAGAAATACTAAGCAGCGGCGGCGATAGCTATGCGCGCTATTTGGTGCGCATGGGTGAGTTACGCCAATCATTAAGTATAGTAGAGCAGTTGATTGATAATATACCGGAGGGCGAGTTCCAGGCAAAGACGAAAGCCGTACTGAAGCTGCCTAAAGGAGAATTTTATACCAGGGTAGAAACGGCCCGCGGAGAGTTTGGGGTGTATATTATTAGTGAGGGAGGCTTAACGCCTTACCGCATCCACTTCCGCTCGCCGGGTTTCGCTAATCTTTCTGCGCTGGACCATATGGCCCGCGGACAAAAGATAGGCGACCTGGTAGCTATGATGGGAACTTTGGATTTAGTAATACCGGATATTGATAGATAGAGATAGTTTAGAGTTTGGGGTTTATAGTTGAATAAAAAATGGCAACAATAAAACGATTTGAGGATATAGAAGCCTGGAAAAAGGCGAGGGAGTTTTCCAAAGAAATTTGGAGCGCTACTCAAAAAGGAACTTTTGCCAAAGATTATAAGTTGAGAGATCAGATAAACGACTCTTCAGGTAGTGTAATGCATAATATAGCAGAAGGCTTTGGCAGAGGAGGTAGATTAGAGTTTATCAATTTCCTTACCATTGCTAAAGGATCTAATGATGAGGCGCGTTCACAATTATATGCGGCCTTTAATAGGCAGCATATTGATGAAGAAGCATTTCAAAAGCTGTATGGCATGTCCGACGAAATTGGAAGAATGTTGAGTGGTTTAGTGTCGTACTTAAATCAAAGCGAGGTGAAAGGTTTGAAGTGGAAAGATCGTACAACCGTAAAAAATTGAGGCAACTGTAAACACTAAACTGAAAACTAACTGATGCTTAGCATAGAGAACATAACTACCGCCTTACACGCTTCCTTAAGTGAGAAGCTGCCTGCGGCTGTAACTATGCTGATTGAAATGGCCATTGCCGGCGTTTTGGTTATCAGTTTGTTTGCAGTGCTGGGCCTGGTGTTGGTGTTTATGGAACGCAAGGTGTCGGCTTATATGCAGATACGCTTAGGCCCTAACCGCGTAGGTATAAAAGGCAGTATGCAAACTGCGGCTGATACGCTTAAGCTTTTAATAAAAGAAGGCTTGACGCCTGCAGGTGCTGATAAATTTCTGTTCAACCTTGCGCCTTTCCTCGTAATAATAGTGGCCATGCTGATAATGGCGCCCATTGCCTTTACTAAGGGTTTTCAGATGTGGGACATTAACATTGGCGTGCTGTATGTAAGCGCGGTAAGCAGCATAAGTGTTATCGGAATTTTAATGGCAGGCTGGGCAAGCAACAACAAATACAGTCTGCTGGGTGCCATGCGCAGCGGTGCGCAAATTGTAAGCTACGAGTTAAGCGCAGGGCTTTCCATCATTACCATTGTAATATTGGTAGGCAGCCTTGGCATTAATGACATTATTGCCTCGCAGCAAACAGGCTGGTGGATTTTTAAAGGCCACATTCCGGCACTTATTTCTTTTGTCATTTTCATAATTGCAGTAACGGCAGAAACCAACCGCGCACCTTTTGATTTGGCAGAAGCGGAAAGTGAATTAACGGCCGGCTTTCATACGGAGTATAGCGGTATGAAGTTCGCGCTCTTCTTTTTGGCGGAGTATGTGAACATCTTCATTGTATGTGCCATAGGCGCTACTTTATTTTTAGGCGGATGGATGCCATTTCATATTGGTAATCTCGAAGCCTTTAACCATGTAATGGATTTTATACCGGGTATAGTGTGGTTCTTTGGTAAGGTGTTCTTTTTAATTTTTGTCATCATGTGGTTCCGCTGGACTTTCCCACGCCTGCGTATTGACCAACTGCTGACACTGGAATGGAAATATTTGTTGCCGATTAGTTTATTCAACCTGCTGCTTACCACAGTGGTTGCAATACTAGGTTGGCACTTTTAATAAATGTAAAACCGCGAAGGCACAAAGAATAAAAGATGTTTTTAAACTTATTGTCTTGGTTTCTTGGTGGTAAATTGTATTAAATGTTCATAGTTGATTACATAAAAACTGTTGCGGGGGCTGTAAAATCCCTGTTGAGCGGTATGCGCTTAACGGGCTATTACTTTACGCACCATAAAGAGATAATTACACAACAGTACCCTGATGTAAAACAAGAACTGCCAGAGCGTTTCCGTGGTGAGGTGGTAATGCTGCATAACGAAAGCAACGAGCACCGCTGTACCGGTTGTACGGCCTGCGAGCTGGCTTGCCCTAATGCTACCATTAAGATTGTAACCAAGTTTGAAACCACTGCCGACGGCAAAAAGAAAAAAGCCCTGGACACTTTTGTGTACCACCTGGAATTATGTACGATGTGCAATTTATGTATAGAGGCTTGCCCTACGGGGGCAATTAAGATGGCGCAAAGTTTTGAGCATAGTGTGTTTGATAGAAGTCAGTTAACGAAAACCCTGAATACGCCGGGTTCGAAACTGATGGAGGGTGTGGAATAAAGGGTTTCAAGTTCCGGGTTTCAAGTTGTATTCCGCTTGAAACTTCAAACTTGAAACAAGAAACAGTTTTAATGATAGGAACTATTGTATTCTACTTACTGGCAATTTTTATCCTGACATCGGGCTTGCTGGCGGTTACATCCCGTCAAATATTCCGCAGCGCTATTTACCTGCTGTTTTGTATGATGGGGATAGCCGGGCTTTACTTTTGGCTGCACTATGAGTTTATAGCCGCCGTGCAGATTGTGGTGTATGTAGGCGGTATAGTGGTGCTTATTATCTTCTCCATTTTTCTTACCAACCGTGTAGGGCAGGATCTACCTGCACCTCAACGGAAACGGCAATTGTTTGCAGGCCTTGCCAGCATTTTTGCTTTCGGGTTGTTTTGGGAGATAATTAAGCAAAACGATTTTGCCATAGTGCCGGACCAGGGTATAAGCCTGAGTGTACGGCAGATAGGTACGGAGATGTTGAATTATAACCAGGGTGGATTTGTGCTGCCCTTTGAAGTGGTAAGTATGTTGCTGTTAGCAGCCATGGTAGGCTGTATTGTTATTGCATTAAAAACACAACCTGATAATTTGTAAAATGCAGGTAGGATTAAACGAATTACTGTTATTAAGCACTGCACTATTTTTTATAGGGGTGTATGGCTTTTTAACCCGCCGCAACATGATAACCATGTTGATGGCTGTTGAATTGATACTAAATAGCGTTAACATCAACTTTATTGCTTTTAATAAGTATGTGTTTCCTGACAGGCTGGATGGTTTGTTTTTTACCGTATTCATTATTGCCATTGCCGCTGCTGAAGCAGCCGTGGCCATTGCTATAATCATTAACATTTACCGCAACTTCAGTTCTATTGATATTGAAGATGCCGACAGTTTAAAATTTTGAGTTTAAGATAAAATAGAATGAACCCAACGCTGATTGCCCTTATTCCCCTACTGCCGCTGCTGAGCTTTGTTGTGCTTGGTTTGTTTGGCCGTAAATACCTGCGCGAAAGCGGCGGGTTGCTGGGTACGCTTTCGTTGGGCGCTTCCTGTGTAATTTCTCTGCTAACGGCGTACAACTACTTTTTTGTAAGCGGTAAGGTGAACGGCGTTTATCAAAAAATTGAAGCGCTTAAAATTACCTGGTTGGAGTTTGCCCCCGGCGTTTCAATAGACCTTGGCCTGCTGCTGGACCCCATAAGCATGATGATGATTGTGGTGGTAACCTTTGTATCGCTGATGGTGCACATTTACAGCCTTGGCTATATGAAAGGCGAGGAGCGCTTTGCTACTTATTACGCTTTCCTTTCGCTCTTTACGTTCTCTATGTTAGGCCTGGTGCTATCCACCAACATTTTCCAGATCTATATTTTCTGGGAATTGGTGGGTGTGTCTTCCTTCCTGTTGATTGGTTATTACTTCGATAGGCCTAGTGCAGTAGCTGCTTCTAAGAAAGCATTTATTGTTACCCGCTTTGCCGACCTGGGTTTTTTGATTGGCATATTGGTGTTATCCTTCCACGCCCAAACGCTGGACTTTAATACGCTGATAGAAAGATTGACAGATAGCAATTCTCCGCAGTTAACCTCTGCCATCACAAGTGGCTTCTTCGGCATAAGCGCTTTAAGCTGGGGATTGATGTTGGTGTTTGTTGGCGGTGCGGGTAAAAGTGCCATGTTCCCGCTGCACATTTGGTTGCCTGATGCTATGGAAGGTCCCACACCGGTTTCGGCTTTAATACATGCCGCTACCATGGTGGTGGCCGGTGTTTATTTAGTGGCGCGCTTGTTCCCCGTGTTTGCCTTATCGGCACCGGTTACATTAGAAGTAGTGGCCTGGGTAGGAGCATTGTCGTCTCTGTTTGCAGCCGTTATTGCCTGTACGCAAACGGATATTAAACGCGTGTTGGCGTACAGCACCATGAGCCAAATCGGCTATATGATGTTTGCGCTGGGCGTTTCCGGTTACGGAGGTGAACATGGTTTGGGTTATATGGCCTCTATGTTCCACCTGTTTACCCATGCTATGTTTAAGGCGCTGTTGTTTTTAGGGGCCGGTGCCGTTATCCATTATGTACACAGCAACGAAATGGGCGATATGGGCGGCTTACGCAAGCATATGCCGGTAACGCATCTTACCTTCTTGATTGCCTGTTTGGCTATTGCCGGTGTGCCGCCATTAAGCGGGTTCTTTAGTAAGGAAGAAATATTGACAGCCGCTTTGCACAGCAACAAAGTTATTTATGGTATTGCCTTGTTTACAGCAGGCTTAACGGCTTTCTATATGTTCCGTTTATATTTCTCCATCTTTTGGAAGAAAGAATACAATGTTCACCACGAAGACGCAAAGGATGATGCTCATCATCATGACCATGGCGAGGCACCACTTACTATGAAGTTGCCTTTAATGATTTTAGCGGTGCTGGCTATAGCGGCAGGCTTTGTGCCCTTTGGTGCGCTGGTTACTTCAGATGGGGCAGAACTGGAAACGCATTTCCATTTAGTATTGGCTATTGCACCTGTTGCCCTTGGTTTAGGCGGCATACTGCTGGCTATGGTAATGTATAAGAGCGAAAATGAGAAGCCGGCAAAGGTTGCTAACGCATTGAAGGGTTTTTATCAATGGGCTTACCACAAGTTTTACATTGATGAGGTTTACCTGTTTGTAACCAAGAAGGTGTTGTTTAACCTGATAGGCAAACCGGCCGCCTGGGTAGATAAAAATGTAGTGGACGGTTTGGTGAACGGTGGAAGCATGGCTGCGGAAGATGGCAGCGAAGAGTTAAAAGTTTGGCAGGACGGCAATGTGCAGAGTTATGCTATATGGTTTTTGGTGGGGGTGATTGGGTTGGTTGCATTGTTTGTTTTACTTTAAAGGTATTTATGATACAATGAACAATTTGAATCACAACTTTATATCAGCGGCAGACTTTAGTTCCAGCCCATTTGGAAACATTACGCTAAATATTATAGCGAGCATAATTTTTGCTATTGCTGTGGCCATCCTTGCGAATCGGAGAAGGCTTCGCCTCTTTTTAGAAGCGAAGATTCGACCTAATAGAAAAATTCGTGTTTCAATTAGTGCGTTGTTAAGAAAAAAGCATGGAAACAAACTGTTGTTGATAAAAAACATTAATAGACCTGATAGTTATGGGCCTATAGGCGGTGCTTATAAATATTATAATGGGGCAACTGGGGTGTTCCGTCAATTAGAATTTGAGCCCCAACAAGGTCAGAACAAATATAAGGCACTTGACAAGGACATAAGGGGGTTTTTGCCCTACAAAAACCTTGTGAAGTTCATAAAGTGGTTTGAAGGTGAAACAGACAGGGAGCTTGATTGCATGCAACGGGAGTTACAGGAGGAGCTGATAGAGATAAACAAGAAAGATGCTTACGATAAACTTAAAAACCCTAAGTTCAAAATAATCAGAAAAGTGCATGACGGGCCTTATAAGGTCCACGGATATGATTACTGGCAGTATTCCATATTTCATATTTTCGAATTTGTTCCAGATTATCTAGAATCAGTTAATGCGGAGGAAATTTTGTTTCAAGAGGCTAATGGATGTGAAAGCCTTATTTATGTAACGGAGGATGACATTAAAAAAGGACGCGCAGAAAATGGCCTGTCAATTGGATCACATTGTAGCTTTTTACTTGGAGCTTCTCGTATAGGAAGATATGATTCCCCATACAGAATTATAGCTAACGCTTAAAAAAAGAAATGTATCTCTCTCTATTAATACTATTACCCGTACTAACTGCTACAGCGGTGCTGTTTGCCAAAGAGGCAGGGCGTGTGCGTGCCATAGCGCTGTTAGGTTCAACTTTGCAGTTGTTCCTATGCGGCTGGTTGTTGTTTGCTTACCAGCACGAACGCGCTGCGGGTAATGCGGCTCAAATGCTGTTTGAGCACAACCATATGTGGTATGCGCCTTTCAGCATTACTTACCATGTTGGGGTAGATGGTATTTCCGTAGCCATGATATTGCTTACGGCGCTTGTAGTACTGGCGGGCATACTCGTAAGCTGGAATGTAGAGAAGATGACTAAGGAGTTTTTCTTCCTGCTGTTGTTCCTTTCTGCCGGCGCTTATGGGTTTTTCATTTCGCTGGACCTGTTTACCATGTTCTTCTTTTTGGAATTAGCTGTCATACCTAAGTTTTTGCTTATAGCCATTTGGGGCAGCGGCAAAAAAGAATACAGCGCCAACAAACTTGCCCTGATGTTGATGGGCGGCAGCGCTTTAGTGTTTGTTGGTTTACTGGGTCTTTACTTTTACAGCGGCATCAACTCATTTGATTTAATGCAACTGAGCCAGCTGCCTATACCTACCGAAGTGCAGCACAAGTTTTTCCCGCTGTTGTTTTTAGGCTTTGGTGTGTTCGGTGCCTTGTTTCCGTTCCATACCTGGGTGCCTGATGGCCACTCTTCGGCACCTACAGCCGCTTCTATGTTTTTGGCAGGTATAAGTATGAAGTTAGGCGGCTATGGCTGTTTGCGTGTAGCTACGTATTTAATGCCCGAAGGCGCACATGAATACCAATGGGTAATTATTCTGCTGGCCGCTATTGCTATACTTTATGGTGCATTTGCCACCATGATGCAAACCGATTTGAAATACATCAATGCCTACTCTTCGGTTAGCCATTGCGGCTTTGTGCTGTTGGGTATTGGCATGTTAACCCAAACCGCTATAGTTGGTGCTGTATTACAAATGGTAAGTCACGGTTTAATGACGGCTCTTTTCTTCGCCGCTATAGGCATGTTGTATGAACGCACCCATACGCGCATGGTGGCACATATGGGCGGCTTATTAAAAGTGATGCCCTTTTTAGGAACCGTATTTTTTATCGCGGGTTTATGCTCGCTGGGCCTACCGGGCTTAAGCGGTTTTGTGGCGGAGATGACTGTTTTTATGGGTAGCTGGCAAAATGCAGATATGTGGTATCGCCTGGCAACTATAGCTGCATGCGCATCAATAGTAGTAACAGCAGTTTATATTTTGCGTGCGCTGGGCAAGGTTATGATGGGCCCTATAGTGGATAATCATCATACTGAATTAAGCGATGCATCGTGGAATGAAAAATTGGCGGCTGTGGTGTTGATTGCCGGTATATTGGCTATAGGCATTGCGCCGTTTTGGTTGCAGCACTTAGTACAACCGGGAGCGCAAACCATTATTCAAAACGTAGCAAAGGCGGGTTTTTAGCATGGAGTGGATGACAACCATAATGGCAATGAAGTTTGAGCTGGCGCTAACGGCTATCGTTTTCATTTTGCTGTTTTTAAAGATTGACGGGCGTGCCGGTAATGAATCGGTTATCCGTTTTACCAACCTGTTGTTGCTGTTGAACCTTGCACTAGGTTTTGTTTGGAACAAGGATGCGCAACTGTTCGGTGAGATGTTTAAAAGCAATGGCCTGCTGGCTATCGAAAAAAACGTACTTAATCTGGCTACTTTAATTATCTCCCTGTTCAGTTATGAGTGGCTGAAGAAACACAAGCATGTATCAGAGTTTTATTTGCTGATGCTTTCGAGCCTTTTGGGTTTGTTCTTTATGCTAAGCAGCGGCAACCTGCTGATGTTTTATCTGGGGCTTGAGCTTTCTACTATACCGTTAGCTGCCTTGTGTAATTTTGATTTAGAGAAGAAAGCCAGCGGCGAAGCCGCGCTGAAGATGATACTGTCATCAGCCTTTTCATCTGCCATTTTGTTATTCGGCATCTCTTTGGTTTACGGCAGCTGCGGCACCGTTAACTTTAGCGAAATTGCCATGAACCTTTCCGGCGGCAAGATGCAGATGCTGGCCCTGATAATTGTGTTTACCGGTTTTGCATTTAAACTTTCTGTGGTTCCCTTCCATTTATGGACAGCCGATGTTTACGAAGGTTCGCCGGTAGCGGTAACGGCTTATTTATCGGTTGTAAGTAAGGGGGCCATGGCCTTTGCGTTCATTTCTACTTTTTATACTGCCTTTGGCAACATGGCCATTACCTGGTTTTATCTGCTTGCTTTTGGTGCAGCAGTATCTATGCTGGTGGGCAACCTGTTTGCTATGCGCCAAACAAACCTTAAGCGTTTCCTGGCCTTCTCTTCAATAGCGCAGGTTGGTTATTTGTTGATTGGTATTTCATCAATTACTGCCGCCGGCGTGGCATCCGTAGTTTATTTTGTTTTGATATACGTATTCAGCAACCTTGCCGCCTTCGGCGTGGTTTCTGTTATCGCTTCGTTAACAGGCAGGGAGACTATTGATGAGTACAAAGGCCTTTACAAAACCAACCCTTCGCTGGCGCTTATACTGGCACTGGCGCTTTTCTCTTTAGCCGGCATACCGCCAACAGCGGGCTTTTTCGGTAAGTTGTTTTTGCTGACTACCGGTGCGGCTATGGGCCAATGGTGGTTAATCATCTTTGCTTCGCTTAACCTTATCATTTCGTTGTATTACTACCTGCGTATTGTACGCGCCATGTTTGTTGATGAAAGCAGTGAGCCGCTGACTAAACTATCCTTAAACAATCCGGCGTTTATTGCTTTGGTGCTTTGTGTGTTGGGTATAGTGGTTACAGGCTTTGTAGGTAAAACCTTTGATGTAATATTTGAGATGGCAGCTAAAATGTAGCCCCTCCAGCCTCCCCTAAAGGGAGGAATAAAAACAAAAATAAAATGGCAATTAATCAGAACCATACATTTGATGACCTGGAAGGAGTAAAATGCGCCATTGTAGAAAAGAATGCGAAGCCTGAACGGGTTGCATTTATTAAGGAGCTTTTAGAGTTTAATGGCTATACCGTTGTGGTTTCGCAAACACCGGCACCCAAGGCCGCTGCCCCAAAGCCGGGAGAAGAAGCGCCACCACCACCCGTAGCGCCTAACACCTTTACCATAGGCGTTACAGATGTAACGTTTAACGCTACCAATGCCATCTTCGGCCGCTTATTGCGCACTAAGGATGGACACGTGGTTAGCCTGAAATACTGGCAACAGAAGGAAGCGGTGAGCGATGACTTTAAACCTTACTTCGCGAAGACCTGGAGATAACACGCAGACGTGTAACAAATAAAAAAGCGCCCTTATGGGGCGCTTTCTGTTTTATAGCACATGCTGCAACAGGCGCAGCATGACAGGAATGTTTAGTGATTGTCGCCACCAAAGAAACGCTCTTCGATAAGGTCGGCATTGTAAGCCACTTCAAAAATCATTTCATCCAATAACTCAGGTGTTGTCCACTCCACAACGGGTGATGACTGAACAATAACTGTTTCGCAAGGTTTGCCTTCTTTGTCCTTATCATTTATTACGGTTACTGCGCTGTAAAAGCCATAGCCACCTTCCTTAAGCAGGTTATACAGGTTAAGGCTTTGGCTGAAGGTGCCGCAACGGCTGTCAATCAATATCGCATCCTTTTGCTGAAACCAACGCTTAGGCACTACACGCACGTAAACAAATTGGTAGCGGAATTTACCATCCTTTAGGAGTATGGCAACATCTAATCTCCACACATCCGGAGACAACTCATCTAATTTGTAATTGCGGCGACGCGCAATGTTGGTGAGGGCACTTCTTAAATCTAGCATGGGTATGGTTTTTTATGGTTGATTAATCAGGTTCAAATTAAACCTTCCGCTTCGAAATATTCAACAATTTTTCTCTTTAATAATTCCTCCTGCTCTTTTAGCGCCAATGGGGGTAGTTCATCGTTTTTAAGGTAATGCGGCCAGCCTTCGGCATCGGTATGGCTGTACTTAAAATACCCTTCAGGCGACATTAATTTACAAACCGCCACATGCATAAGGTTTTGTTTATCTTCTTTCTCCCAGGTATCCTTTACCTGCCCCACCTCGTTCATACCTATTATAAACAGCATGGCATTTATATCGGGCCTTTGCCCAAAGCGCTCCTTAACGTAATTGCGGACGGTATACCATTTCAGCGCGAAGCTTTTTTCTTCCTCACTTTTATTTTCATTAAGCAGCGGCATTAGTGTCCTTTTATTTTCCCTTTGGGGTCAATTATAAAATCGTCGGCATCATTAAGAAAACGGAAAGTGTTCCTTGTTTTCTTTAATTCATCATAATCTAATTCAATAGTGGTAACATCCTCATTGTGTTGTTGGTGGTAAAGTACATTGCCCAGGGCATCAACGGCCATACTATCGCCGCTGTGGTAAGTATCATTACCATCGTTACCAACGCGGTTAAGGCCGATGCAGTAGCTTTGGTTTTCAATAGCGCGGGCAATCAATAAATACTTCCAGGCCTGCACACGCCGTTCCGGCCAATTGGCTACATACAACAACACATCATATTCTGCACTTCTGTTACGGCTCCATACCGGGAAACGCAGATCGTAACAGATAAGCGGGCAAATGCGCCAGCCATTCAGTTCAACCACTATTTTTTCTCGTCCGGCTGTATAGGTTTTCTCTTCACCGCTTAGTGAAAACAGATGGCGTTTGTTGTACGTTTCAAATGTTCCATCGGCGCGCATCCAAACAAGGCGATTGTAATAGCGGCCTTCTTCAGTTATAATAAGGCTACCGGTAATCACACAGTTTTTTTCAGCCGCTGTTTTACGCATCCACTGTATGGCGGTGCCATCCATGGTTTCTGCCAGTTCCCCGGCTTGCATGCTAAAGCCTGTGCTGAACATTTCGGGCAACACAATTAAATCAGTAGGCTGCTTTATAGCGTTAATCTTCTCCGAAAACATATCCAGGTTGGCCCGGATGTTTTCCCAATGAAGATTGGATTGAATGAGGGTTATCTGCAACTTGTTCATTTGCAGAGGCAAGTTACAAAAGGTGCTGCAAAAGCCCTGTTTTAATTAAGATAGTTAGCAATATTTTTATAGTTTGGTTGTATCAACCAATTAACCACTATGGAAGACAAAATGCAGTTGCTGAAAGTGCGCAACTTTAACGATGTAATAAACGACTCACTGGGGTTTTTAAAATTAAACACCAATACCCTACTACGCTTTATACTTACGGCCGTGCTGCCTTTTACAATCATAGGCAGCTGGTTTTTCTCCGGCTATTTTTCATTTCTGGGCACTATGATGGGCCACGGTACTGTTGGCCTGCCGGATGGTTTTGCAATGCAGATGGCGCTTATAGGTATAGGCATGCTGCTGATGATGGTAGCCGGTATATGCCAGGCTACCGGCTTAATAAGCCTTTTTACTTTATACGAAAAATCGGCTGAAGGAGTAGTTACGGCAGATGAACTATTCGCTGCCGTTAAGAAGGATGCCCTGCGCCTGGTTGGTTTCTACTTTGCGTTAATGTTTTTCATGGTTATGGCATTTGCATTGTTGTTTGGTATAATAGGCGTTTGCTTTTACAGCGGCATAATATTTTTGGGGGTGTTATTGTTTATTGCCGTTTATGTGGGAATGATTTATGTAAGCATAGCCATCATGTTTTCGCCCTTTATATACATGCGCGAAAGGCTTGGTGTAATGGAAAGCATAAAGCGCTCCTTGTACTTAATTAAGGGCTATTGGTGGCGCACCTTTGGGGCATTTTTGGTAATGTATTTTATAGTGGGCTTTGCCAGCATGATTTTTACTATACCGTTTTATGCCATATGGTTTAACCAGATATTCAGCATGGCCCGTACAGGTGTACCAAGCTTTGAATTGGGCATAGGTGGCCGGCTTGCGGTTATGTTTATGTTTTGCGGCACCAGCGTACTGTCGTCCTTTATATTTGTATCGGTAATAATGCAATACTATAACCTGGTGGCTATAAAAGAAGGCCCGGCTGAGCCTGAGTTAAGCAGCGCCCCTAACCAGCTATACGAGTAATTAAATACGGGAAATAAGGTCTGCTGCCTTTTTAAGCGTTTCTTCTTCTTTGGCAAAACAGAAACGCACAATGCTGTTATCAATGTTATTGCGGTAGAATACCGAAACGGGAATTGCAGCCACGCCCATGTCTTTTGTCATACGCTTAACAAACTCCACATCGCGCTCCTCACTTATTTTGCTGTAGGCGGCTAATTGAAAATAAGTGCCTTCGCACTTTAGCAGCCTGAAGCGCGAAGATTGAATAGCCGTACGGAAATAGTCGCGTTTCTTTTGATAGTTGGCGGATAACTCCAGGTAAAGTTCTTTATGTAAAAGCACATCAGCAAAAGCTGCTTGTGCTACGCTGTTAACTGCAAACACATTAAACTGGTGCACTTTACGGAATTCCTTCATCAGGTTTTCGGGTGCAATGCAATAGCCCACCTTCCAACCGGTGCAGTGGTACGTTTTACCGAAAGAGGAAACAACAAAAGCGCGTTCTGCCAGTTTAGGATAACGCAGTACGCTTTGGTGTTCGGCCTCGTCGTATATGATATGCTCATATACTTCATCGCTAAGGATAATGATGTCGGAATCTTTCGTCAGCTTTTCCAATTGCTGCATGTCAGCCTTGGTAAGCACAGTGCCCGATGGATTGTGGGGCGTGTTAATCACAATCATGCGGGTGCGCTGGTTAATTAAGCGCTGCACCTTTTGCCAGTCTATTTTATAATCAGGCGCTTCAAGATTGTAGAATATGGCCTTGCCACCGGCTAACTCAATAGCAGGAGCGTAGCTGTCGTAAGCAGGCGCAAACAGTATTACTTCCTCATCCTCGCGTATGCTGGCCAATATGGCTGTAAATATGGCCTGTGTGCCCCCTGCGGTAATCGTAATCTCCGTTTCAGGGTTTACTTTGGCATTATACAGCGCCTCTGTTTTTTCAGCAATGCGCTCGCGCAGTTGCATATTGCCGGCCATTAAAGCGTATTGGTTTTGCCCGCTACGCATGGCTTTTTCCATAGCCTCAATTAAAAGCGGATGAGGGTTGTAATCCGGAAAACCCTGCGAAAGGTTAACGGCATTATGCTCCCTTGCAAGGGCACTCATAACCGTAAAAATGGTTGTGCCTACATTGGGTAATTTAGAACTTATGCCGGAAGGGAAATTCATTATTAAACGTGGAAGTTAGTAATTGGAAGATGTGAAAATGCAAACACAAAAGCAAGGCGCTTAAACAGCAGCCTATAAATATTTATCGAGGTCAGCTACCTTTAAATCAACGGTTATTCGTTTCAGTTCCTGCTCTTTTTCCTTCTCGCAAATCAACAGCACATCTTTTGTATCTATAACGCAGTAGCCTTCAAGGCCTTGCACTACAACCAG
>JBDHYB010000030.1:0-36844 GCA_039811145.1 Chitinophagales bacterium
CTGGCGTAACAGGCCCTACAGGCGCAACCGGTGCCAATGGCAATAATGGCGTTGATGGTGCAACCGGTCCTCAGGGCCCGACTGGTGCTACCGGTGCCACAGGTGCGGGTGTAACCGGCCCAACCGGCCCTACAGGTAATAATGGATTAAATGGAGCTACGGGCTCTACAGGTGCTACTGGCTCTACGGGAGCCACAGGCGCCACAGGAAATACTGGATCAACCGGCGCAACCGGCGTAACGGGAACTACAGGCACAACAGGTGCAACTGGAGCTACAGGTGTTGGTGTAACAGGCCCTACAGGCGCAACCGGTGCCAATGGCAATAATGGCGTTGATGGTGCTACCGGTCCTCAGGGCCCGACTGGTGCTACCGGTGCCACAGGTGCGGGTGTAACCGGCCCTACCGGCCCTTCAGGTAACAATGGATTAAATGGAACTACGGGTGCAACAGGTGCTACAGGCGCAACAGGAGCTGGCGTAACAGGCCCTACAGGCGCAACCGGTGCCAATGGCAATAATGGCGTTGATGGCTCAACCGGTCCTCAGGGCCCGACTGGTGCTACCGGTGCTACCGGTGCGGGTGTAACAGGCCCTACCGGCCCTACAGGTAACAATGGATTAAATGGAGCTACGGGTGCGACGGGCTCTACAGGTGCTGCTGGCTCTACGGGAGCGACAGGCGCAACAGGAAGCACAGGTGCCACTGGTTCCACAGGAGCAACTGGTGCAACCGGCAGCACTGGAACAGCAGGCGTCACAGGTAATACTGGAGCAACGGGTGCCACGGGTTCAACTGGCGCAACAGGTGCCACAGGAAGTACTGGATCAACAGGGGCAACGGGTATTACGGGCGCAACTGGCTCAACAGGAAGCACAGGCCCCACAGGTATTACTGGATCAACCGGCGCAACTGGTATTACTGGAGCTACAGGCTCAACAGGAAGCACAGGTGCCACAGGTATTACTGGATCAACCGGCGCAACTGGTATTACTGGAGCTACAGGCTCAACAGGAAGCACAGGTGCCACTGGTTCCACAGGAGCAACTGGTGCAACCGGCAGCACTGGAACAACAGGCGTCACAGGTAATACTGGAGCAACGGGTGCCACGGGTTCAACAGGCGCCACAGGAAGTACTGGATTAACTGGCGCTACGGGTAATACTGGCGCAACGGGTGCAACAGGAAGTAGTGGATCAACCGGGGCAACGGGTATTACAGGCGCAACAGGTTCAACAGGAAATACTGGATCAACCGGCGCAACTGGTGCAACCGGCTCTACGGGAGCCACAGGTGCAACCGGTATTACTGGAGCTACAGGCGTCACAGGTAATACTGGAGCAACGGGTTCCACGGGTTCAACAGGCGCAACGGGTGCCACAGGAAGTACTGGATCAACTGGCGTAACAGGTGCTACTGGCTCTACGGGAGCGACAGGCGCAACCGGTATTACGGGAGCGACGGGCGTCACAGGTAATACTGGAGCAACGGGTTCCACGGGTTCAACTGGCTCAACGGGTGCAACAGGAAGTACTGGATCAACCGGCGCAACTGGTGCAACCGGCTCAACAGGAAGCACAGGTGCTACCGGCTCTACGGGAGCGACAGGCGCAACCGGTGTTACGGGAGCGACAGGCGTCACAGGTAATACTGGAGCAACGGGTTCCATGGGTTCAACTGGCGCAACAGGTGCCATAGGAAGTACTGGATCAACAGGGGCAACGGGTATTACGGGCGCAACTGGCTCAACAGGAAGCACAGGTGCCACTGGCTCTACTGGAGCCACAGGCGCCACAGGAAGTACTGGATCAACTGGCGTAACAGGTGCTACTGGCTCTACGGGAGCGACAGGCGCAACCGGTGTTACGGGAGCGATGGGCGTCACAGGTAATACTGGAGCAACGGGTTCCACGGGTTCAACTGGCTCAACGGGTGCAACAGGAAGTACTGGATCAACCGGCGCAACTGGTGCAACCGGCTCAACAGGAAGCACAGGTGCTACCGGCTCTACGGGAGCGACAGGCGCAACCGGTGTTACGGGAGCGACAGGCGTCACAGGTAATACTGGAGCAACGGGTTCCACGGGTTCAACTGGCGCAACAGGTGCCACAGGAAGTACTGGATCAACAGGGGCAACGGGTATTACGGGCGCAACTGGCTCAACAGGAAGCACAGGTGCCACTGGCTCTACTGGAGCTACAGGTGCAACCGGTATTACTGGAGCCACAGGCGCAACTGGTATTACTGGAGCTACAGGCGCCACAGGAAGTACTGGATCAACTGGCGTAACAGGTGCTACTGGCTCAACAGGAAGCACTGGATCAACCGGCTCAACAGGAAGCACCGGTGCCACTGGTTCCACAGGAGCAACTGGCTCAACCGGCGCTACAGGTGCTACAGGAGTTGGTGTAACAGGCCCTACGGGTGCTGCGGGATCATCCAACGCATGGGGGTTAACCGGCAATACCGGTACTGTGGCAACAACTAACTTTATAGGTACTATTGATGCTATAGATTTTGTAACCCGCACCAATAATACCGAGCGCATACGCGTAAGCAGTGCCGGTAATGTGGGTATTGGCGTGGCACCCGTTAGTACTACACGCTTAACTGTAAACAACTCCAGTTCCGCAGCCTCTAACATTGCAGGTGCATTTAACAGTACTGCTACAAACGGGCCTTCTGCAATAGGCCTTTCAGTAACTGCATTAAACAGCACAATCAGCTCTGCCGGAAATGCTTACGGCGGTTACTTTGATGTAACCACTACTCCATCTGTGGCAGGCGACACTGCATTTGGTATTTATATAGAGCCTTCGGGGCTTAACAGCTATGGTGTGTTTACAAGGCAGAGTGCCGGTGCCGGTGGGCCACGTACAGGTTATTACTCTGAAATAGAATACAGTGTTGTGCCGGCCCAATTAAATTATGGATTTCATTCTGTACTATCAGCCTCCAGTAATGCAGGCTATCCGCAGGTAACCGAAAACAAATCTTTTGTTTCTGACATCAGTTATAAAGCCAATAACTCGAGCGTAGTAACTGCAGGTGTTGATGTAACTATTAATCAGAATAACCCAAGTGCTAAAACGTATGGCGCATACTTAAGTGTAAGCGACACCGGAACGGGTTCGCGCGCCTATGGGGTATACTCTTTGTTAAATCATACGGGTAACAACAAAGGTTCCGCAGGTTATTTTACTGCTATGAACGATAATTATGGCTTATTGGTAAACCGTGGCTTTGTGGGTATTGGCGATACTACGCCTGAAACACGACTAAACCTTCGCGGAGACTTTGCTATGCAGGAGAAAGCCTTAACCCTGGCAAACGGAGGAAACTTTAACATACCGGTTGATACGTTTACTTATTTCCGCGTACAAGGGCCAACAGCTGCTTTCAGGGTTACCGGTTTTACGCCGGGTTACGATGGCAAATTACTGGTGCTTTACAACGGCACCAACCAGGTAATGACTGTAGTACCTGATTCGTTATCATCAACTACGGATCGTATTGTTACGGGTAACGGGCCACTAACTATTGCTGACAGTGGAAGTGTATCGTTCATTTATAATTCAACCATAGACCGTTGGGTAGTTACCGGATTTAATAACGGCAGCTATGCTTCTTCTGGCAGCAACACAGCCTGGAGTTTAACAGGTAATGCAGGAACAGTAGCTGGAACCAATTTTGTTGGTACAACTGATAATGTACCGTTAAGCTTTAGAGTAAACAACTTACAGGCAGGTAAAATAGATCATCTGTTAGACAATTATTCGTATGGTGCCAACACATTAATGGCAGTTACAAGCGGTACGGATAATATTGCTATTGGCGATAGTGCAGGGCGCAATATTACTTCGGGTGCTTCGAACATTTTTATTGGTCGCAAGGCCGGAGTAAATTCTACTACAACCTCTTTTAATGTGGCTATCGGCGATAGCGCCGGGGCAAGGTTTATATCTTCCACCCGCAACACTTTGCTGGGTTATAAGGCAGGTGCCAACAACGCAAACTCAATCGATAATACGCATATCGGTTACCAGGCGGGTTATTCTACAGTAAACCCCGGTAGCCAAACAATTGTTGGTAGCGAAGCAGGAAGAAACCATGGCGCAAGCAACTCCACTATTGTAGGGGCTCAAGCCGGTTTTAGTGGTGGCGGTGTTAACACAGTATTAGTAGGGTACCAGGCCGGTTATGATATGAATTCAAACGGCGCTCAGAATAACACCATGATTGGTTCGTTGGCGGGCACCAATACTACTTCAGGGTACAGCAATACCTTTGTCGGCTATCTAACAGCCAATACTAATTTAACCGGAAGCCGCATTACAACACTTGGCGACAGCGCCAACGTTGGTAGTGCCGCTTTAAATAATGCTACAGCCATAGGATGGAACTCGCGCGTTGATACCAGCAACGCGATAGTGCTTGGAAGTGTAAACGGCGTAAACGGCGCAACTACCGGCGTAAATGTGGGCATAGGCACTTCAGCACCGGGATACCCATTACACGTTGTATACTCGCCTGGTGCCCTTGGCAACAGGCCCGCAGTGCGTGTAGAATATTCAGTTGCCAACAGCGCAGCTGGCACAGGTATGTTTGTAACTGCAGAAAACACCAGTACGGGTAACCTGCAAGCAGGTTATTTCCAGGCTAAAAATTCTCCCACTGCTTTCAGCACTTTTTCTCTTTTTGCGTTTAACACGGCCCTGGGGGTAAACAATTTTGGTATTGATGCACATACCACTGGTGCGGGAGCAGGCAACAACTATGGGGGCAACTTTTACGCAACCGGCGGAGCAGTAAATTATGGTTTATTTTCATATGCCTATGGTGTGGGATCTACCAATTGGGCCGGCTGGTTTGGCTCAAGTTCACAAAACGGTTCAGGCAAGGTTTACGTGCAGGATACCCTTGCTATAGGAACTACCGGCCCTCAACGCCGTTTCCACCTTTCAGGCGCAACAAGCGGTATGCGTTATGGTGGTGTAGCTACAGGGGGCTCTTTTATTACTGCGCCATCAGCTAACACCGACAAATTAATGTATGCTGATGCTAATGGCGACTTGAGAGCTATACCAACCGGTGCAACCGGAGATGTTCTTACTTTATCTGCCACAGGCCCCGGTTGGGCTGCACCTGGTTCGGGCACCGCCTGGAGTTTAACAGGTAACGCCGGCACAAATGCATCTACTAACTTTGTGGGGACAACAGATTTTGTAAACCTGGCTTTCCGTGTAAATAACCAACGCTCAGGTTTAATAGATATAAGCAATGCAAACACCTTCTGGGGCTATCGGTCAGGTGTAACTTCAACTGGGGCATTCAATACCATGAGTGGTTACGCAGCCGGCGAATTCCTTAGCGGTGGTTTTGGCAATACAGGTGTGGGTCATTCAGCGTTAAGAAATACCGGTAGCGGAAGTTTTAACAGTGCGCTTGGGGTAGCTGCCCTGCAGTCGAATACCACCGGCCGAAGTAATACAGCCGTAGGATATTCAGCGCTTAATACAGCCACCACCGGAACGTATAATGTTGCCATTGGCGATAGTGCCGGTTTTAGCGCAACTACAGGCGCCCGGAACATCTATGTAGGTAGTTACGCCGGCTATACAGCAACCGCAGGTACATCGAATGTTGCCATGGGTGACAGCGCATTGTACAACAACAGTGCTTCAAGTATCGTTGCAATAGGCAACAGAGCTTTAAACCGCAATACCACAGGTGCAAGCAACGTAGCTATTGGTTCCTTTGCAGGATATTTTAATACAACCAGTGGCTCTAATACTTTCGTCGGTAATTCTTCCGGCTTTAGCAATACTACTGCCGGAGGTAACACATACATAGGTACATCATCAGGTCAGTTAAACACGGGTAGTTCTAATACCTATGTAGGTCAGCTAGCTGGCGCGCAATCAGTACGCGGGGTAGATAACGTATATATGGGTGTTATGGCGGGTACGCTAAGAACCAATGGCGACCAAAACGTTTTTGTAGGTGCCTACTCAGGCGATGGAACCGAAGCAGCGTCTGACAGTGCAAACAACAACACTTTTGTTGGCTACGGAACCGGGGTGGGAGTAACAAGCGGCGATGACAATACTATAATTGGTCATTTAGCCGGTAATAACATTTTTACCGGTAGCAATAACACCTTGATCGGCTCAGGAGCGGAGGTAACAGGAACGGGCTCCTCATCTATTACCAATGCAACGGCTATTGGTTACAACGCTGGTGTAAGCGCTTCCAACAACATCATTTGGGGCGATAGTGCATTGTTACCTAAAGTAGGTATTGGTGTAACAGCCGTAGGTAAAACTTATGGTAATGCCAAAATGGAGATTGCAATGGATGGCACTGCCGAAAACGCTTTAGTACTGCGCCAGGCTTCAAGCGCTGGATTAAATCCGGCAGCCCTTGTATTACAGAAGGCTTATGGCACATTGGCTTCGCCAACTACACCGGTAAATGGCGCTGATATAGGTTTAATTCAGTTTGATGCTTATAACGGAACCTCATATACAGAGGTTGCCGATATTGTGGGCGAAATAGATTCTAATGCTGCCGGAACTGTAATGCCATCAAGATTATCGTTCTATACGAGGGCTTCCGGTTCAGTGGGCCCTGCAGAGCGGATGCGCGTAAACCGAAATGGCAACGTGGGCATTAATACCACACTGCCTGACGTAAAGTTGGTAGTAAATGGTGGTATTGCTGCCAGTCAAACATCCATATTTGTATCTGCCGACAACCAATTGCTTACTATTGGCGATAGAACTTTCATAACCATTAACAGTAACTCAGTTACCGGCACTACACGAACTGTTACTTTAAGTAACGGTTTGGAAGTGGGACAAGTTTTGATACTTGTAAATGAAAGTACTTTGGCTAATGCACAGTTTGAATTGATAGATGAAGATACCCAGGCCGGAACGAATACGCAGACAGGAAGCGCTTCCTTATTGCTTGACTTGCAGGATGCCGCTACCTTTATTTGGGATGGTACGGATTGGGTAATGATTAGCTTTAGAAGCAACAACTAGTATGTAATTGGCAAAAGCAAAAAGCGGCAACCTTAGGGTTGCCGCTTTTTGCTTTTGCAGTAAGCTGCATTAGAATTTATGGAATAGTGTCGGCCTCTACTATTTGGTTTTCCTGTGCGTTTAAGTTGCTCTTGGTTATTTTAAATTTCAGGAAATCGGCTCTTAGGTCAACTATGTCAAATTCTATGGAATCGGCACCGCCAAAATTGGCGCGTAGAAATACATGGGCATTACCGGTTTTACGCCAGGTACCAATTGGTTGGCCGTTGCTGTAGTAAACGCTATCTGCCCCAAACACTACAGGCACACCATTAACAAGGCTGGCCGGGTTGCTTATGTACCAACTTTGGTTTTGCAGATAATCAGTATTAATGGCATCTTTTTTACAGGCTGAAGCAAGCAACAGGGTTAAAGCGATGAACAATGTCAGCAGTTTATTCATAAGCAGTGCGTTTTTGCGAATGTAAACAATGACGGTTAATAGCCCGGGTATTGAGCCTGTATACCTGTTGAACTAAAGGGTTTAATCTGTTTCCCGGCCGTCAATCTGTTATTGCCAAAAGATGTTTCGTTGGGGCTTTAACCAGCAAAAACCGGAGACTGCCGAATTTGTTGCTATAAAAAATGAGCAATTCAAGCACTCATTTTCAATTAGTTACAGCAGATGCTTAAAATATTTGTTGCCAATTGTTGTGTAAAACGCGCCATAATTCTACATTTGCGCTCCTTTTCTAAAAAAGAAAACAAAAGCAGAGAATTATGCAATCACGCAGTTATAACACCCGCACGGTAAAAGAAAGCGAAGTAAAGCGCGAGTGGTTTATCGTAGATGCAGAGGGCAAAACCTTAGGCCGTATGGTTTCTAAAGTAGCGTCTGTTTTACGTGGCAAACACAAAGCAACCTTTACCCCTAACACCGATACGGGCGATTTTGTAATCATTATTAACGCCGCCAAAGTGCGTATGACCGGTAAAAAATTAACCGATCGTTATTTAGTGCGTTACACCGGTTACCCGGGCGGCCAGCGCCATACCGCTCCTAAAGATTTGTTGGATAAGAACCCAAACAGGCTTATTGAGCATGCCGTAAAAGGTATGTTGCCAAAAAGCTCATTAGGACGCAAAATGTTCCGTAAGTTGTTTGTTTATGCCGATGACAAACACCCTCACCTGGCTAACAAACCAAAACAACTGGCATAATCCTAAATCCTAATCATAACATGGAAAAAATTACAGTAGGAAGAAGAAAAGCATCTGTTGCCCGCGCTAATGTAAAAGCAGGCAGCGGCATCATTACCGTTAACGGTAAGGAGTATAAAGATTACTTTCCGGTAGTTTACCTTCAGAACAAGGTAGAAGCTCCGTTAAAAACATCAGAAAGCGAAGGCCGCTTTGATATTTCAATTAACGTTTTCGGCGGTGGCGCCAAAGGCCAGGCCGAGGCAGTAGCATTAGCTATATCACGCGCTTTAATTATTGATAACCCGGAAAAACGCCCTGCTTTAAAGAAGGCCAAGCTGCTTCGCCGCGATGCCCGTAAAGTTGAGCGTAAAAAGACCGGCTTACGCAAAGCCCGTAAGAGAGAGCAATACTCTAAGCGTTAATCCTTTAGTAATAACATATTTAACAGAAAAGATATGCAAAGACCAGAACATAAAGCCTTATTGGAAGCGCAAGTACACTTCGGGCACCTGCGCCGCAAATGGAACCCTAAAATGTTACCGTACATTTTCGGTGAAATTAAAGGCATACATATTATTGACCTTAACCGTACCATCGACAAACTGGAAGAAGCTGCACAGGCTGCAAAAGCAATTGCCCGTAGCGGTCGTAAGATCCTTTTTGTTGCTACCAAAAAGCAGGCGAAAGAAGTGGTTAAACAGGCTGCACAGCGTGTAAACATGCCTTACGTTACTGAACGTTGGTTAGGTGGTATGTTAACCAACTTCACTACCATCCGCAAGAGCATCAAGAAGATGCAGAACATCGAGAAGATGTTAGGCGATGGTACCCTGGAGAGCGTAACCAAAAAGGAAAAGCTGGTTTTAACCCGCGAAAAAGAGAAAATGGAAAAAGTACTTGGTGGTGTTGCGGCTATGAACCGTGTGCCTGCCGCTTTATTCCTGGTAGATATTATCCATGAGAATATCGCCCTCAAAGAAGCACAGCGCCTTAACATTAATACCCTGGGTATAGTTGATACCAACAGCGATCCAACTAAGATTGACTTCGCAATCCCGGGTAACGATGACGCGGCTACTTCAATTGCCTTACTTACCAACTACATTGCTGATGCTATTGCCGAAGGTTTGGCAGAGCGTGCCGCAAGCCAGGAAGGTATAGACCAGGAGGAAGAAGACGGCAGCGACAGAGACAACTTTGATATGGAAGTTGGCGAAGAAGAAGGTGGAGATGGTGAAAACAAAGGAGCCGCACAACGCCGCAAACGTGGTAGTGGTGGCAACGGCCGCAGCCGTACCGGTGGCAACCGTGGTACAAACAGCGGTGGTGCAGTTAAAAAAGCTGTAACTGACTAAGCCCTTAAGGCTTACAAAATAAGAAGTTGCCAAGTTTGATAAAGCTTGGCTTCTTCATTTAAAAGAAGTTAGCTGATTTAACTACAGCTTTAAACAGAATTAAAGAACACATAAAAACAAATAATAAAATGAATATTACAGCAGCTCAAGTAAACGAATTAAGAAACTTAACCGGTGCAGGTTTAATGGATTGCAAAAAGGCTTTAACTGAAGCCGGTGGCGACGTTCAAAAAGCCATTGATTTTTTGCGCAAGAAAGGTGCTAAAGTAGCTGAGTTACGTGCAGGCCGCGCAGCCGGCGAAGGTGTCGTAATTGCCAAAACTTCATCTGATAATAAAAAAGGTGTAGTGGTTTACCTTTCGTGCGAAACGGATTTTGTTGCTAAAAACGAGGAGTTTGTAAAACTGGCTAACGCTATTGCCGATACAGCCTTGGCTGCGGGTTCAAAATCAGTTGATGATGTATTAGCGCTTACTATTGGCGGCGCCAGCGTAAAGGATGTATTGCAGGAGAAAGTTTCTGCTATTGGTGAGCTGATCAACGTATCTGCTTACGAAAGTATAGAAGGCGAAGGTGTTGTAGCTTACAACCACATGGGCAACAAAATTGGCGTATTGGTAGCTTTAAACAAACCACTGAACGATGCTATTACTGCCGTAGGTAAGGACGTTGCCATGCAAATTGCGGCTATGAACCCTATTGCTGTTGATGCTTCATCAGTTAGCGCTGATGTGCTGGAAAGAGAAAAAGCTGTAGCCCGCGAAAAAGCTGCTGCTGCCGGCAAACCGGCTAACATTTTGGATAAAATTGCCGAGGGAGCTGCTAACACTTATCTTAAAGAAAATACCCTGCTTACACAGGCTTTCGTAAAGGATGGCAGCCAAACCGTTCAACAGGTATTAGGCTCAGCTGAAAGCGGTTTAACCGTTTTAGCTTTCAAACGTGTTGAAAGAGGTGCAAAATAAGCTACTGCTTACGCATAGAAATAAAAGGGCGGCTCCATCGGAAGCCGCCCTTTATTTTTTATACGCCGTTCGTTTATTTAGAATTTAGAGAGTCAGCAGGTGTAAGCATTGGCTTTAATGCTGCTACAACAGTTTCAGCAATAACCGAATGGGCGTTATAGCTGGGGTGCCTGTCGGAAACAACAGAGTCCGTGCCATTTGATCTCCAAAAACAATAAGCACGGTCATAAGAAAGCGAATCGCTCACCCTGCTCCATAACACCGAATCAGCTTCTACAAAAATCACATCGCCCTTATCGCTTAACAGGCGGTGAGAGTCTTTGGTGTAAACCGGGTTGCCAAGATTAAGTACCGCCATCTTTGCACCGTTTTGGCGGCAGGTTTCGTAAATCTGGTCATACACATACTTCTCAACAGCTTTTTTGTCCTTAGCGGGCTTTGGGGTAAGGTGCAGCCACTCTTTAATGGTTAAACCAATACGCGCAAAAACATCGTGGTAAAAGGCAGGTGCTGCTACCTCAAACAAAAAGGCAATATAATTAGTGGTAGAAGCAGGGGTAAGCCGGTACTTGAGCATAGTAGAAGAATACTGCCTGGTTTCGAAAGCGGGCTTACAGAAGCTAATAGAGCCGTTATCGGCAGTAAAGTACGAAGTAGTCAGCTTCAAGGGTTCGTTAGGGATATAATAGGCCGTTGCGCGATCTACAAGCCATGGGGAATACTGCACCACTACCACATCGGGCTTTAGCCTGGGCACCATAGTTTGTGTGCGCATAAGCATTTGCGATAAGCCGTAACCTGCTACAGCAAAGTTAACCGGGTAACCGCCAAGGGCTGTGCTGGATTTATGCGCAAAAGTGTTTTCAGGATTATCAATTCCGTGGCCATAAGTAAAGGAGCAGCCCAAAAACATAACAAGCGGGCGACGGCTATAGTCGGACGGTTTAAAATCAAAGGCTACGCGGCAACTGTTCTCATCGGTCCTGAGAATGGTGTCCTTTTCGCCGGTTTTTTTTGATACCCGGTATACCCGGTTTGAAGGTTTAAATGAGAAACCCAGTTGCGCATCTGCCTGGTAGGGTTCGCCTTCAATAAAAGTTTCGGTATTGTAAAACTGTTTAACAGCGCTGTAATACTGTGGGGCAAAATCAACCAGCAGGTAGTAAAGGCTGGTGATAAAGAGGAAAAGAAAAAACAACAGGCTGCTGAAAATTACCTTACCGCTTGTATTCTGCAGTTTCTCTCGGCTCCACAACCATTTATAAGTAATGCCAACCAGGAAAAAAAGAATAATGCCAACGCGAAAAAGACGGATTAAGGTGCTAAAGACAAAGCTATCCGCAACCGATTTTAGGTGTACCAATACCAGCACCCTGGATATAACGGCGGTAATGCCGAACAGGATAAACGCCAGTACCAGAAAAACCAGAAGGTCGAGCAGCTTTTTTTTCATGGTAATAACCTGTTACCAGGTGTTTTTCAAATCGGCAGCGGTGTATTTGTGTTTTCTATCGAAATAGTAAGAATCGCCTGTTTTCTTTAGCTGAAGAAAATTGCGTTTTGAAAACAAGCGTGTAAGCATGGCAATAGGGAAAAGGAACAGGAAGAAAACAATGCTCAAGATAACTTTGGGCATTATCATTCCCAGTACCTCGCTCAGTTTCATCCATGCCCAGGCTACGTAGGTAGTAAGAACTTTGGAGAACAGGCCTATGGCACCCAGTATTACAGCAACGCCAAGCAGCGCCTTTTTGTGGCTACCGGCCAATAGCTGCCTTTCGCTAACCAGGAAAATTACCACTAAACCGATGCATATGGTTAAGATGGTTTCAACTTCCTTCTCTCTGTTTAAGTTACTCTTCATTTTAAAACAGGGTATAAATAAACGGTGCTACAGCTGAGCCGCCACCAAATACAATAAGCACACCAATTAAAAGCAGCACTACTATCACGGGCAACAACCACCATTTCTTCCGCTCGCTTAAAAACTGCCAAAGGTCTTTTAGAAAATCCATCTTGTATTTATTTTATTCTAGTCTAATTTAAATTCCTGTTTCCAGTCATCCTTCTCCTTCCACTCCTTTTGTGCTTTTTTATCAAGCAGATAATTACCTACAACAAGATAATCCATTTCGGTTCTCATAAAGCACTTGTAGGCATCTTCAGCAGTGCATACAGGTGGTTCGCCGCGCACGTTAAAGCTGGTATTTACCATTACGCCATAACCTGTTTTTTGCTGAAAGGTATCCAGCAATTTCCAATAGCGTTCGTTGGTTTCTTTATGTATGGTTTGTACCCGGGCTGAGAAATCGATGTGCGTAATAGCAGGTAGGTCTGAGCGCAATACATATAAGCGCTCCAATAAAGGCATACTATTGTAGCCTTCGGGCATTTTTTTGCGGCGCGATTCCTTTAAAGGCGCTACAATAAGCATGTAAGGCGAATTACTGTCCAATTCAAAATAATCCTGGCAGGCCTCTGCCTTAACTGACGGTGCAAAAGGGCGGAACCCTTCTCTGTATTTAATTTTCAGGTTAAGCTTTTTCTGCATTTCGGGGTTACGGGCATCACCCAAAATGCTGCGGTTACCTAAGGCGCGCGGGCCAAACTCCATTTTGCCCTGAAACCAACCCACTACATTACCTGCGTTAATCAGGTCTGCCACTTCGCCGGCCAGCTTATCGAAATCGGCATAGCGCGTATAGTAGGCTTTAAACTTCTTAAGGTCCAGTTCAATATCCTGGTCGCTGAACTCGGGGCCAAGATAGGCGCCCTGCATTTCATCCAACCCGGTGCATGGTTTGCGTTCCTGGTTAAAGTAAATATAGTAGGCAGCCTGTGCTGCGCCTAAAGCGCCACCTGCATCGCCTGCTGCAGGCTGAATAAAAACATCTTTAAATATTTTGGAACGAAGCAGTTTGCCGTTTGCCACACAGTTAAGCGCAACACCACCGGCCATGCATAAATAATCGCAGGAGGTCAGGCGCTTAGCTTCCTGAGCCATTTTTAAAACAATCTCTTCAGTAACTTTTTGAATGGCATAGCCAAGGTCGCAATGATGTTGCTCTAACTCATCTTCTTCATCGCGGCGCTTAAAGCCGAAAAGCTTTTCCCACATGGAATCGTGTACCATGCGAAGGCCGGTTGCGTAATTGAAGTAATCCTGGTTAAGCCAAATAGACCCGTCTTCTTTTATATCAACCAGTTTTTCCTTAATGGTATTTACATACTCGGCAATTTTTGGAGAGTCCGGATTGCCATATGGCGCCAGGCCCATCAGTTTATATTCGCCTGAGTTAACCTTAAAGCCTAAAAAATAGGTAAAGGCAGAATACAGCAAGCCTACAGAATGAGGGAAGCGCAATTCCTTTAATATTTCAATGCTGTTACCACGGCCTACGCCTATGGAGGCAGTAGCCCATTCGCCTACGCCATCAATTGTAAGTATGGCGGCTTCTTTATAGGGCGAGCCGTAAAAGGCGCTGGCGGCGTGCGAAAGGTGGTGTTCAGGGAAAAGAAATTTTGCAGAGCCCTTTTTATAGCCTTCAATTTTTTCCAGTTCCTCGTTTAAAACTGTTTTCAGGAACATCTTCTCCCGAATCCAAACCGGGATAGATTGCAGGAAAGAAACCAGGCCTTTAGGTGCAAAGCCATAGTAGGTTTCCAACAGGCGCTCAAATTTAAGCAGGGGCTTATCGTAGAACGCTATAGCATCTACCTCGTTTATGCTTGTTCCTGAATACTTTAAGCAAAACTTAATGGCATTTATCGGAAATCCCGGGTCATGTTTTTTGCGTGTAAAGCGCTCTTCCTGCGCTGCGGCTATTATTTTACCGTCCTGAATAATGGCTGCTGCAGAATCGTGGTAAAATGCCGAAATACCTAAAATGGTCATAGTTGCCACGAAAATATAAAAAGCAGTGAAGGAACCAATCGATGTATGAGGCGGGGTTGTTACCTTGTAACAATCTTATCTTTAACTATAAAAGCCCCCGGATACAGGATAATTACCTGTTGCAGGTAGTAAGTAGCTTCTAAGCGGGTTTTAAAATCGCCGAGGCGCAGCTTATAATAGGGCTGGTCGTATTCCACATACGATTTTAGTTCAGGGAACTCTTTATACATCTGCCCCTTGCTGTTATAGGCTTCTGACCGTATATCGGTATAGGTTACCTGTATGCGGAAGCCATCCGTAACATCCTTAAGGTGGTTGTAACTTTTGTAATCAGAAGCCAACCTGGTTAGCGAACTATCCTGATACACAGTAAGGTTGGGGTTTTTAGCCAAGGAGGTGGTATCCTGGGCGGAGGCAAACAGGACGGTAAAAAACAGAACTAAAAAAAGAGGTACAATCTTCATGATACGATACTTACACTGGCCGAGCAGCCTAATCGATCTGCTCCGGCCTCAATTAACTGCATCGCGAATTCTTTATCGCGTATGCCTCCGCTGGCCTTTATCTTTATACTCTTGGGTAAGTTGGCACGTAGTAGTTTAACCACTTCAACAGTTGCCCCCGGTTGCACAAAGCCAGTAGAGGTTTTAACAAAGTCCACCACCATCTCTTTACACAATTCGCATGCCGTAATTATCTCCTTTTCGGTAAGCAGGCCTGTTTCCAGTATAACTTTAAGTTTTCCGCCGCGCAGTTGGGTTATAGTTGCTACACTGGTCAGCTCGTTTTTCAGGTAGTTCATATCACCCGCTTTAAGGGCAATAATATTTATCACCATGTCAATTTCATCAGCGCCCTCGTCAATTGCCCTTCTGGCCTCTTCTACTTTTGCAGGTGTATGGGTATAACCCAAGGGGAAGCCTACCACCGTTGCAATTTTTACATTGCTCTCGCGCAGCCATCCCTTGCACTTTCTAACAAAATAGGGGGGTATGCATACAGCAGCAAATTCATACTGCTTTGCTTCCATGCAAAGTTTCTTAATCTCCTTTTCTGAGGCATCAGCCTTTAGAAGGGTGTGGTCAATTTTTGAGGCAAGATTCACTACCTAAAAATAAAAAGCCCTGCGGTTTTACACAGGGCTAAGCGTTTCTTTTTTAATTATTTATTCAGGTTTGGCAGCGCCACCGTGGTTGCAGCCTGAACCCGAACCTTTTTGGCAACAGGCCGGGGTAGTGGTTGAGCCGGTACTTGCCTTACTGCAGCTTTTTTCATCGTGATTGCAGGATGAAGAAGTTTTACCTGCGCAACAGGCAGGTGTTGAGCCATCTGTTGAAGCGCTCATACAGCTTTTTTGCGGAGCGCTGGTTGTTGAGGTAGTTGAAGAAGTTGTGTTTTTGCTTCCGGTTTCGGCCTTAGGCGCCACAAAATTATTATTCACCTGTTGGTCAACTTTAAGAACCGGGGTTGCTGTTTTTGCGTTTTGCTGGTTGCTTGTTGTTTGGGCGTTAGCAAAAGCTATTGCGCAAATGAAGGTTAGTAGTAATGCAAATTTTTTCATTGTACTTATTTATGGTGTTATTCTTCAGTAGCCGGCAAAGTGCCAATAACGGTAATGCCGCCTTTTACTTTTTGATTTAACTGAACATCTATTTTCGTGCCAAGGGGGAGGAACATATCTACCCGGCTACCGAATTTTATAAAACCAAGTTCCGCGTTTTGTTCCACTTCATCACCCTCGTTTAAATACCAGCGTATTTTACGGGCAAGTTTACCGGCAATCTGGCGCACTAAAATCTCCAGGCCTGTTTCGTCATGCTCAATAACAACGGTATTGCGTTCATTCTTTTCAGATGATTTAGGGTGCCAGGCAACCAGGTATTTACCGGGGTGGTACTTTTGATAAGTAACCACGCCGCTTACGGGCGTACGGTTAACGTGCACATTGGCAGGCGACATGAAAATGGAAACCTGTATACGCTTATCGCTGAAGTATTCTTTCTCAAAGGTTTCTTCAATAACCACTACGCGCCCATCCGCAGGGGCAATTATATGGCTATCGCCGGTTATAAACTCGCGGTGAGGTATTCTGAAAAAGGATGCGAATGCTACCAGTATTATAAGAGATAAACCACCGGTTATGTAGTAAACCGTTAAGTCTCTGTAAACAAAAGCAATTACTATATTGAAAATGAGAAGGATTATACCTGAAACAAGGAGGGTCATGTGGCCTTCCTTGTGAATCTTCATTTTTCTTTTCATGCCGGTTCTCTAATATTAAAGCCTACAAACGTAAGGCAATTAGTTGAAATTGTAAAGCTGCCGGTTAATTGTCTTAAAATCAACCATTTGGTTGTTAACTATTTGCTGATGTAATCTATCATAATTGATAGGTTGTTAACCTGGTTAAACACCCATAGCATTAAAGCAACGTAAGGTACTGTAAACAGATAGGCATCAAACCTGTCTAAAAAACCACCATGCCCCGGCATTATGCTTCCTGAGTCCTTTATTTTAAGGCTACGCTTTAAAAGTGACTCTGCCAGATCGCCGAAGGTGGCAGCCAGTATAATTACCACTGTCAATAAAATCCATTGAATGCCCGATAGGGCGCTGAGTTGTGGTATAAGGTAGCGGGTTACCCATTCTGCCTGGCTGCCCTTAAAACTTTCAACTATGGTAGGGATGAAGTAAGCCAGTGCCCCGGTAAACAACACGCCGCCAACTAAACCTTCAATAGTTTTTTTAGGTGATATGCGCTCAAACAATTTGTGGCGGCCTAATACCGAACCAAAGGCATAAGCGGCAGAATCGTAAACCCAGATTAAAAGGAAAACTGCCATTAAAAAGAAACCACCGTTTGAAAAGTAAATGTTGTTCGTAAGTACTAAGGGAATAAGGATATAACCTACGGCAACTACATTCCAACCTATGTTGGTGAAAGGGTTTTCGCGCTTGCTGAACAGTTCCGCCCCAATCATTTTAAGAATAATGATTGGCACAAATACACCTAATGCCAGCGATGAATCGCGTTGCATCATAATAACACTAAACAATGCTTTAAGCGGATTGGAAGGATCGGGCAGTGACCTAACCGGAGGAGAAGCCAGCAGGTAAGAAACCAGGTAAACAAAGACGCACATAAAAATTATCATCCACTTACCGGTCCATATATTGGTGGAAGATTCACGCTTTGTACTGGTGATGTTGTAAAATTCATTAAGCGAGCCTACCAGTATAAAGAGGAACAAGGCAAGGAATGAATATTGATTCCAGAGAATGCAGGTGGCCATTAAGGCAACGAACACTACACCGGATGCAATGCGGACAAGGAGGTTATTCATATGAAGGGGTTTCTATATGGGGTTGTTCTTGAGTGTCGGCAAAATCCGCTTTTTCGCGCCGTTTATAAAACATAAAAATGCACAGGGCAAAGAGCGCTGTACCTATTAGTGTTAACCATAATGGACTGCTGGCTTCTGCAAAGTCTTTGGAAACATTGCCTGTGCTATACAGGTATTTAAGCAATACCGTAAGAAAGTTATTTATAAAATGTGCTATAACCGGTAGCCATAGGCTGTTACTAACATAATAGAGATACCCCAAAAAGCATCCCAGTATCCATATTGCAAGGAAGTTGGAGAGTTGTACATGCACTATTGCAAATAGCAAACCCGAAACTACGATGGCAACTGCCACATTGGTTTTGCCCCTTAACATAGTGCGCATGATTAGGCCCCTGAAGAAAAACTCTTCACTTAAGGCAGGTATAAGGGCTATTACCGTAGCGGTAACTACAAAGCGGCCCAAACCGGTATAGTTCAACAAGCTCTCCATAAAGGCAGCTTCTTTCTCTTCCAGTTCCCGAAGGGGTTGGAGGGCAGGAGAGGAGGCCAATCCCTTACTTAGTTCTACCAAAAATTCAATAAGCGGTTGAGCTACCACTATAGCAATAGCAGCTAACAACACCAGTCTTATTTTAGGGGCTACATCTAAATGCATGCTGCGCCCAATTGTACCGGTCTCGAACTTAGTGAAGAGAATGGCGCTAAGTAAAAAGCCACCTATTGAAAACAGGCCTTGTAAAAACAGAAAAGGATAAACATCAGAAGCATTATCCAGCGTGCCGCTCATTAATTTAGAAGGGTCCTCAACACCTAAAAACTGATGGGCTATAAATGAACCCAGGTAATAGAATACACCAAGGTTAACGATGTAAAATGCAGGTATAAAAGCTAAACGGGCAAAAAGCGGTAACTGCCTGAAAGGTGCTTGCATAAGCACCAAACATAAAACTTAATGTTGAATGTTGAGCTTCTTAACCAACTCTGCTGATATTGAATCTGCATACATGCCATAAGCGCTAACCAGCGTGCCTTTGGTGCCGTCGTTTCCCTCAATAACATATAGGATGGCCTGGTCCGAGGGGTCGGTCATCCCTTCGAATCTAATCACATTTACAATTTCGAAATCTGAGGGCGATAGTTGTTTTTTGGAGGTTGCGCACTCCAGGCAGGTTTCTTTAAGGTTAAAGTCGAGAGTGTACCCCTGGGCTTTAAAATCTGCCAGGGCCTCGGTTAAAGTGGAATATGCCTTCATGATTTTGTTTTTAGTGTATTTACTAAACGACAAAAATGCGGAATGTGTATGTAAGAAGTTAAGATACCGTGGTTGATTGCAGTTGCTGTGCAATATTGGTTGCAAGTGCTTTAACCTGCTTACGAAGATCGGGCACGGCGAAGGTTTCCCAATAAGTGCCTTTAATAACGCAACCTGTAGCAAAAACAGAGTCAGAAGCCTCGCCATTACTCTTTATACAGGCATACTTATCGTTCACTTTCAACCCCCAATCAATATCATCCGCCTGTGCTTGTCCGCTGTCAATTAAGCTTCTTATAAGGGGGTCCGTGCTATGTTGGTAGGTTTCCTGTGGTCCGGTGCAGTTGAAAAAGTAGCCTACGTTGGTAAAAGTCTGCTTTCCCTTTTCCCCATTAACGTGTACCGTTAACAAACTGCTATCGGTACTTACGGAATCAACCTTGCCTTTTATTAAAACAAGTTTTCCGTCAGCCAGGGCATTCTTGATTACAACATGCACTTCTTCCGCAATGCGGTGCCTGCGCACATTCCAAAATGCCTTGTAGTGTTCCAGGAAGAATTTCTTTTCTCCCAGGGTCCAGGTATTCCAAATTTGTTGGGTAACCGGGCGGAATTTATCGGCGGCTAAAAATGCAGGACGGCCTTCATCTTTATAACGGTTTGCCCAATGCTCATACAACTTTATTAGGTCGGTAAGCCTCCACGAGGTTAAATCTTCCGGTTTAAAAAAATCAGTTTGCACATGGTTGCCATGCGACATGGGCAGGTACCCGTTTCGGCTGTTGAAATAGATTTTGCCTTTAAAGTTATTGTTAAGCAGGGAGAGCACCGTATCTACCATTGTAAGGCCGCTGCCTAATATAAAAGCATCGCCTCCTTTATCTACAAAATTTTCCTCCCAACGGCTCCATGGGTTACCAAAGTAGGCAGGATGGCTTGCCAACACTTCGGCAGAAAAGGGAAGTGCCGAAGGCGCAAAATGGCCCACGGCCAGCACTACTTTGTTTACGTTTAAGGTACCGTTAAACTCTGTTTGAAGCGCAGTTCCATCGTCATTTATCACGGTTCCTGTTACTCTGTCCTTAATCAGGCTTACCTTGTGCAGCCCTTGGTTTTTAATCTTTTCCTTAAAACTGTTCCAGATGCTATCCAGGTATTCGCCATAAACCATGCGGGGCACAAAGGTCATTTTCAATTCTGCTTCTTCTTTATGGCTATAAGCAGGATGTTGTTTTAACCAGTTTACAAAATGGCCTAAATCATCAGGAAAGGCAGACATGCCCATTGCCCGTACGTTCAGCAAAAGCCAGGGCGAAGCTGTACTGTAGGCTATACCTTTGGGGAAATCGCTGCCCTTGTTGATGATATAAATATGCAGTGGCAGTTGCGCCTGCTCAGTCAAATGTATGGCGGATAACAAACCGCTAAAGCCACCACCAATAATGCCAATCGTTTCCATAAAAACCTCTTTTCGAGCGCTAATCTACAAACCCTACTGAATAAGTAGAGTATTTATTGATTAAAAAAATAAGGCCCCCGCCGAAGCAGGGGCCCACACACTAACAATCTACCCACGATTGCTACCAAAATTTTACGGCACCTAACTTGTTCAACTCCAATTCAGCCAATAGAACGTTGTACTGCAGTTGGATCTCACCTAATTTTGCATCCTGCAAATTAGTTTGGGCGGTAAGCAATTCCAGGTTGGTAATTACACCGCTTTTGTAACGGCTGTTGGCCAGCTTTAGTGCTTCTTCAGCCTGCTGCAACTGCAATTTATAGTTGTTTAACTTTTGCTGATTAGCAGTAATGTCCTCTTTTGATTGCTGTATATCCTTGTTAAGGCTTAGCTTTTGCGCCTCTAAGGCGTAAGTGTTGGCCTGCATATTTATTTTGGCAATTTTTGTTTGGTAGTTAGGGCGGGCAGAACTAAAAATAGGAACGTTAAGCCCAACGCCCACGCCGTAGTTAAAGGTCAGCTTTTCAATATCGGGCACAAAGCCGTTTTTATAACCTGCCTGTGCGTTAAGCATTAAAGCCGGCAGCCATCCTCTTTTGGCAATTTTAATATCCCAGGCGTTACTGCTTAGTTTATCCTGTAACAGTTTAACATCGTAGTTGTTATCAGTGCTAACGGCATCTGCGCTAAGCACAGCTGTATTAACATCGGTTGACGTAATATATCCGCTGCCGGTATTACCGGTAAGCATATTCAGCAGGTTATATTGCTTTTGCAGTTGCGATTGCAGATCAATCAAACGGTTTTGTGCGCTGTTCTTTTTTACCTGTGTAGAAAGTAAATCGAATTGCAGGCCATCGCCGTTTTTAATCTTGTTCTGTATCAGCTTTTCATTCTCCCCTAACAAATCCAACTGACCGTTTTGAACGTCAATACTTTTATTGAGAAAAACTATGCCGTAATACAATTGCGCTACCTGGTAGGCCAATGCATTCTTTGAATTTTCGAGGTTATCCTTATTGGCTGCGGCATCCACTTTGGTTTTATTAATGTTTGCCTGTGTGCGGCCAAAATCATAGATAGGCTGCGTTAGTTTTAAGGCAAAGTCGTAGTTGTTAGCGGGCAAAAATTTAATCTTCGATTCATACCCCGGTATTGGAATGGTTATTTCCGGCGTAGGTTGGCTGTAGCGATAACTTGCATCGGCGCTGATTACCGGCATGTAAGCCCCATAGGCTAATTCGGTTTTTGCCTCTCCCAGTTTTACGTACTCGGCACCTTCTTTAAGTTTTGGATAGTTATCAAATGCCTTATTGATAAGGTCACTTAACTGCGCGGGTGCAGTGGGCGATTGCGCAGATGCTATACCGGTAAAATACAACGCACCGATAAGCAATACTATTTTCTTGATTCCTCTCATATATAAATACATTTTGAGTTTTGTTTTAATGGGCAGCTTCTGCAGCGGCCTGTTGTGCTTCCTTGGTTAGTTTATTGTTGCGTAAAGCAGCTATTAAGGGAAATACTGCCAATACTGCTATGGTAGAAAGCAAAAAGGCATCCATGTACGTGAGCAGGTAAGCCTGCTTGGTAAGGTTAAAATCCATTAACTGGTAAACCTGTTGTTGGGCGTTGGCACCAACGGGCAGTTTAGATGCCAGCGTTTGTACCATGCCTGCATTGCGCTCAACAAAGTTGATGTTATCCGTACTAAAATTCGGCAGCAGGTCGTTACGATGGATGGCAAAACGCTGTGAGATGTAGGTATTCATAATAGCAATACCAAAGGCTCCCCCCAACTGTCGCATCATATTGTTTAAGGCTACACCCTGGGGTATATCGCGTGGCTTAAGGCCTACCACAGCCTGGTTGGTAAGCGTTACAGCCATCATTGAAATACCTACCGTTCTTACCATAAGCGGTAAAAAGAAATCGCCCATGCCGGCATTTATATCAGCCCGCTTATACAGCATCCATCCATAAATCATAACAATGATAAAGCCCAGTGTAATGAAGATTTTGGGAGAGTCTCCTGCCTGCAGCCTTCTACCTACAATGGGCATTACTACCAGCGAGGCGAGCGCACTAGGCATTAGCGACATACCCACCATAGTTGGCGTATAGCCTAACACGCGTTGTAACAAAAGCGGGTACACAAAAACGGAAGTAAACAGTGCAAAGCCGGAAACAAACGTAAGCAGCGTAGTGATGGTAAGGTTTGGATCGGCAAACAGCCTGATGTTTACCACCGGTTCATCCTCGTTCAACTCCCAGATGATGAAGCCTACGATAGATACTACAGCTACAATGGCAAAAATGCGTATGCTTTCATCAGCAAACCAGTCATTGGCTTCGCCACGTTCCAATACATATTGCAGGGCGCCCACACTTGCCATAAGTAAAAGTATGCCCATCCAATCAATACTTGGTTTAAAGGTGTGATGCTTGGAGTCCTCAACAAACAAATAGGTTAAGGTAGCTGCCAGAATACCGAACGGCAGGTTGATATTAAATATCAAAGGCCATGCATAATGGTCAATAATTAAACCACCCAGTGTTGGCCCTAAAGTTGGCCCCATTACTATACCCATACCGAACAAGGCGGAAGCCGTTCCGCGTTGCTCAATGGGGAAGGTGTCGAACAAGATACTTTGAGAAGTAGATAGTAGCGCACCACCACCTATGCCCTGCACAAAACGCCAGAAGACAAGCTCCCACAGGCTGGTGGAGTTGCCGCATAGTAAGGATGCTACGGTGAAAATGACGATAGAATAGAGGTAGTAATTTTTGCGGCCGAAGTACTGGGCCAAAAATCCTGTCATGGGGATGATGATAACGTTGGCGATGGCATAAGCGGTAATTACCCAGCTAACATCCTCAATGGTTGCACCAAGGTTGCCGGCCACGTTGGTAAGGGCCACGTTCACAATACTGGCATCTATCAGCTCCATAATGGCTGCTGATATGCAGGTGAACACAATTAATATTTTGGCAAGGCTTTTCATTATATATGATTAACGCCCTAATTAGTAAGCAGCTGATACCTCCACGCTCATGCCTGCATGTAGTTTATCCTTCAACTGTGCCTCATCGTCTAACTGAATTTTAACCGGTATGCGCTGGGTAACCTTAACAAAGTTGCCTGTGGCATTATCAGGAGGTAGCAGCGAAAAACGCGCGCCCGTAGCATCACTGAACGATATTATTTTGCCTTTTACCTTCATATCAGGGTACGCATCAATTTTTACTTCAACTTCCTGGTTAGGCTTAAGATGTTGTATTTGGGTTTCTTTAAAATTGGCCACAATCCAAAAGTCCTGGTCATTTACTACCGTAAACAAAGGGGCGCCGGCCTGTACAAACTGTCCTGCATCAATATTACGCTTGCCTATTTTACCATCGCTGGTAGCATATATTTTGCAGTAGCTTAGTTTAAGCTTCTGCTGCTCAATGCGCGCCTTTTTTACTTCTATCTGCGCCTCGGCTTTTTTAAGCTGAGCCTGTAGCACATTCAATTTCGTTTTGGCTACTGTAATATCATTACGGGTAACTTCAACCTGCTTAGTGCTTATATCTAAATTAGATTTTGAATCGTCAAATTGCTTTTGCGTAATAGCATTATCCGCCAATAGGTTTTTATCGCGGTCAAAATCGTTTTTCGCTTTAAGCTGGCGGGTTTCTACCACGTCAAGATTAGCGTAAACTGATGCTACGCTTGCATTAGCGTTAGCAATAGAAGCACGGGCATTATCTACATCTGTTTCTGCCTGGGCAAGATCGGCTTCCATTTCTTCCAGCTGCAATTGCAGTTCGCTATCATCTATTTCAGCTAACGGAGAATCCTTTTTAACGGTAGCATAGTCCTGCACATAAATGGTTTTTATGTAGCCGGCTACGCGGGGAAGTATAGGCACCAGGCGGGCCTCAATTTGGGCGTTATCAGTTGTTTCATGATGCATTTCATAAATAATCTTCTTTACGCCAAAGTAACCGCCAATTAGTATAGCAAGGCCGAGGATTACCCGAATAATAATGGTTTTTGCGCTTTTTTTCGAGGTTTCGTTAGACATAACACTGAGTTTGGAGGTGCAATAGTAAACCAAGTTGACTAAATAGTCAAGAGGGTTGACTATTTTTATTTTAAACGTTATATTTGTAACCTGAATTGTAAAAAGCCATATTTGAAGTGATGCTGGATAAACGTGCAAAAGCCAAATTGGAAAAGTATATGCCCGCCCGTAAAAGGGCGTTAGGCAGGCTTATTTATATTGCCTACAGGCATTTTAATGAATGGGCCCAAAAGAAATGGAAGGAAGACGGCTGGGACGATATACGCCCCGAACACTTGCGTTTAATAAGTATTATAAGCCTTGAACCGGTAAGTAACAATGAACTGGCCCAGCGTGCGAGGGTAAGCAAGCAGGCTATGAGTAAAATGGTAAACCTGCTTGAAGAAAAGGGCTTTATAGATGTAGTGCCTCATCCATCAGATTCGCGCTCAAAAATGATTTCGGTATCGAATGAGGGCGTTGATTTTATGACCTACTTTTTAGGCTGCTCGATTGAACTGAAGGAGAAGTATGCCAAAATGATTGGTAAAGAAAAGATGGAGAAGCTTATTGATTTACTATCGGAGTTAACTGAATGTATATTAGAAGAAGAGCGCATTGAATGTGCTTTAGCCGGTAAATAAGTTCCTGCTGCTATTATTTTTCAGGCTACGGCTTTAAGCGTGCGTTGAATTTGGCCTGCATGCCTTTTGAAGTGAAAACCGAAAAACTCTAGCATTTGGTAAATGTTCATCTTACCAGCCAGGGTGTGTTTCCAAATAGATTTTTTAGCATCGGTTTCAGACAAAGTGCTTATGAGGTTATAAATATCCTTTCGTAATTCCGTCCATTCATGTTCAAGCGCTTCTAACGACTTCGTTTCTTTCGGAGGCGCTGTAATCTCCGGCGCTTTAAATTTAATAGGCAACACAAATACCAGCTTAACAAATGCCAACCTGCGCCAGCCTGTAAACCCGGCGTTTGGTTCCTTACTCATATCCTGCGTTTTCTTTTGCAGGTATTTTAAAGAAGCGTTCTCTGCTACCATTAAATGGCCTATTACTTCGGCAACACTCCACTTATCAGCAGCCGGTTTTTTAAGTATAACCTCGTTACTGTAATTTTTTAGAAGCGTAAACAATTGCTTGCGGTCTTCTTCAATTTGTTGAAAGGCTGCTTCGAGCTTGGGTGTCATTAACTGTTGTTTAACACTAAGAAACAGTTTCTTTATTGAACAGAGGTAGAATACCGGCGGAGCTAATGGTACCAAGGCTTTTTGTCTGTTTTTAGTTACTTTTGCGCCCCTGTGATAAAAATCGGACATATAGAATTACCGGACATGCCGCTATTGTTGGCGCCAATGGAGGATGTTAGTGATCCGCCATTTCGCCATTTGTGCAAAAAGCATGGTGCTGATATGCTGTATACCGAGTTTATCAGTTCAGATGGACTTATACGCGATGCAGAGAAGAGTGTAAAGAAGCTGGACATTTACCCGGATGAGAGGCCGGTAGGCATTCAGATTTTCGGTGGTGAAGAAGAGGCTATGGTGCGCAGTGCAGAAATTGTGGAAGCCGCCAAACCTGAACTGCTGGATATTAACTATGGTTGCCCTGTAAAGAATGTGGTATGCCGTAATGCAGGCTCAGGCATATTGCGCGATATAGATAAGATGGTGAAGCTTACGGCAGCCATTGTAAAAGGCACCAAGCTGCCCGTAACCGTAAAAACCCGTTTAGGCTGGGATGACAACTCGATACGCATAGTGGAGGTTGCTGAACGTTTACAGGATGTAGGCATACAGGCAATTTCTATCCATTGCCGCACTAAACACCAGATGTACACCGGCAGCGCCCGTTGGGAATGGATAACCAAAGTGAAAGAAAATCCTCGTTTAAAAATTCCGGTGTTTGGCAACGGCGATGTTAACACGCCCGAAAAGGCAGTTGACATGGTTAAAAAATACGGCGCCGATGGAGTGATGATTGGCCGCGCTTCAATAGGCTATCCTTTTATTTTCCGCGAGGTAAAACATTTTGTAAAAACGGGAGAGCACCTGGCTCCGCCAACTTTAGCAGAACGTTTGGAGGCCTGCAAAACACACCTCATCCGCAGTATGGAATGGAAAGGAGAGAAGTTAGGCATACTGGAAATGCGCCGCCACTATGCGCCTTATTTTGCAGGTTTGCCTAATGTAAAAGTGTTTCGTAATAAGCTGGTAACTACTGATAACAAGCACGAGATTTTTGAGATACTGCTGGAGTTGGAAAACTATTACAGCAAGGAACAAAACCTTGTTTACGCCACTGCCGAAAAGCCCGTTTACGAAGGCATTGACGGATAAGAAAAAACCTCCCCGAAAAAAATATCTCCGAAGAGGCTTAGGCACATTCCCTGTGCTTTTTCTTTATTGCGTTTTGTAACGCAGGTTAGCGTTTTTGCCCTGCTTATCCATTAACATATGCAATCCGAAAATGAAGTTTGCATTGTTGTTGTAAAAGTTGTTGCCGTATAAACCAGTACCGCGGTTTAGATTGACCAATCCAAGATTATCGCGGGCCTCAAACGAAAATGCTGCAAAACGTCCTAAAGGAAAGCTAACACCAAGGCCCATTACCACACCACCGTCCAATTGTCTTAAATCGCTGCTAACATCAGTTACTGTGCGCACCTGGCTTACACTTAATTCCGAACCGGGCACACGTGCATTATCGCCGCTAACCCGGTAAGCATTAATCAATACACCGCCGTACAAACCTGTATTGGTAAAGAATTTCACCGTTTTACCGAAGTTGAGTTTAAGGGTTACCGGTAATGTTAAGTAGTTAATATTCTCGTAAGCGTAACTATGCGTAAAAGCGCCGTTTTCGCTCCAACTTGCTACGTCGTACCACAAATCGCCTTTACGTTCCCAGTTGGCTTCCATTTGCAAACCTACAATAGGTGTAAAGTGATACTGGTAAGAAAATCCAACCAGGGCGCCACCGTAAGGTGATTTTTGCGGATTGCGCGGGCTTTGTAAAGGGTGTTGATTGTAAAAGGTGCTTATCCCCGGACCGGCGTGGATGCCAAACTCCATTCTGGAGAAAGATTGGGAGGATTTGGCAGAGTCGCTGAGGCTGTTGCGCTGCGCATTTGCAGCGGCAACAAGCGCTAATAGGGTGATAACAAAAGCGGTACGCATATAACAGGTTTTAAGTGATGTAATACCAAATACCTTTTAAAGCGTAAAACTTCTGTCATGCTTATATAACGCTTACCCGCCCTGTATTGCATGTGGTTTAAGTAGAAAATGATGTAGTAGCGTATCGCAATAGCATAAACGGCCGGCGAAACTTTATGGAAAATTAACGGCCCCGCATCTGTTATTTAAACACACTACATACCCGTTTTTACCTAACCAAACCTAATGTTATGAAAGCTGCACACACCCTTATGGCAGGCGGGCTTTGCCTTGCCACCGCACTACTGCTTTGTTTAAACTCCTGTAACTACGGTAAGCCGCTGGGGCAAAAAAATGCCGGAAATTACAATGCCCATAACAGCAAAGATGCTGTTGAAGAACCTTCAACCTATACTAAAAAAGCAGCCGAGGAGCAACCGGCACCACCGCCACCCGGTGGTTTACAGAATATAAGTACCATTACAGAACAAGGTTATGCTGATCAAGCCGACTATGATATGGCCCCTGTTGCCGGAACATATACAGTAACCGTACAGGACGCCAATGGTGTTTCTTATGCCTGGGCCCCGGCTGATGCGGAAAAGAAAGCGGAGAAAGTTGATTACCTGGATAAACCGGACGAGAAAGAAGAGTTTAACCGCGAAGCTTACAATTATATTAAGGAAAATGAATTTTTGAGGCCTATCGAAAAACCGCTTTCAACCTTTTCAATTGATGTGGATGTGGCCTCTTATGGTATTATGCGCAAAAAATTGCAAGGCGGTCAAAGTGTTCCGAAAGACGCTGTACGTTTAGAAGAGTTAGTTAACTATTTCAGCTATAACTATCCTGAACCCAAAGCCGGGCAGCCATTTTCAGTTAATACTGAACTAAGCGCCTGCCCGTGGAATGCCAACCATAAATTGTTACGCATTGGCATACATGGCAAAAGCATTGAAACTTCTTCACTACCTTCTTCTAACCTGGTATTCCTGATTGATGTATCCGGTTCAATGGATGAGCCGGATAAATTACCACTGGTAAAAAGCTCGCTACGCTTATTGGTAAACCAACTTAAAGCTGACGACCGTGTGGCCATAGTAACCTATGCAGGGGCCAGCGGCCTTGCACTACCTTCTACTTCCTGTGCCAATAAGGAAAAGATCTTTCAGGCAATTGAGAATATGGAAGCCGGTGGCTCCACTAACGGCGCTGAAGGAATTGAACTGGCCTATAAAACCGCACGCGAAAATTTTAAGAGTGAAGGCAACAACCGCGTTATACTTTGCACCGATGGCGATTTTAATGTAGGAGTTACCAGCGATGGGGACCTGGTGCGCCTTATTGAAAAAAAGAGAAAAGAAGGGGTGTTTCTATCTGTGCTTGGCTTTGGTATGGGTAACTATCAAGATAGCAAAATGGAGCAATTGGCAGATAAGGGTAATGGCAACTACGCCTTTATCGATAACCTGTTTGAGGCCAACAAAAATCTGGTGAGCCAAATGGGCGCTACCCTGTTGTGTATTGCTAAGGATGTTAAGATACAGGTTGAATTTAACCCGGTAAAAGTGAAAGGCTACCGCTTGCTTGGTTACGAAAATCGTTTGATGGCCGACCAGGACTTTAATGATGACACCAAGGATGCCGGCGAAATTGGTGCCGGCACTAACGTTACAGCATTTTATGAAATTACGATGGATGAGAAAGATGAATCAATGACCAGCCCTATGGCGGATGCTTTAAAATATCAAAACCTTGTTACTGCCGCTTCCTCATCAGATTTGTTAACCGTAAAACTGCGTTATAAAGAGCCAAAGGAGGAGAAGAGCAAACTGATTGAAATGCCGGTAAGCGACCAGGCCACAGCTTTTGCTGCTGCTTCTGAAGATTTTCGTTTCGCGGCTTCGGTAATTTCTTTTGGTATGATTTTACGCGACTCAAAATTTAAAGGAACCAGTTCTATTGATAAAGTGCTGGAATGGGCCCGTAACGCAAAAGGCACTGACTCCCAGGGATACCGCTCAGAGTTTATCCGCCTTGTAAGCCTTGCAAAAAGCACTTTATAGGGTGTAAGTTAAAGGAATCACTAAGCAACGGCGCCCAAGGGCGCCGTTGGCTTTTAAGCATTTATGGACATGCCACGGGTATGTACTGCCTACTTCCGGAAATATTTCTACATTCAGAAACTAAACCGGAAGTATGAAGAAATTTTACTTTTTACTGTTGGCCCTTGTTGCCCTTGGCTCGGCTGCACAGGCAGCTTGTGGAGGTGGCCAGAAACAGGTTATAATCACCATTGTGCCTGATAACTATCCCCTGGAAACTACATGGACCTTACGTGATGCGCAAACCAATGCCTTGGTAGATTCCGGCGGAATAAACAGTGATACGGTTTGCATAGGCAGCAGCCAGTGTGTTAAGTTCACCATTTTTGACCAGGCCGGTGATGGTATATGCTGCGCCTATGGTAATGGCTCATATTCAGTTACACTGGATGGGGCCGTGGTTATAAGCGGTGGCCAGTTTACCAATCTTGAAACAGTAACCTTTAACTGCCCTCCGGGTTATGATTGCACTAACCCGTTAGTAGCCGTAAAAGACACCATGACTGCACCAGCACCTGAAACCTGGTACGTTTTTACGGCAGATTCATCGGGTACCTATGATATACAAACATGCGGTTTGGGTAATACCTGCGATACCAAGTTGTATGTATATGACCATTGCGGTGGCTTGGTTATTGGCGAGGGAGTACAAGGAACCACCTTTTATGATGATGATGGCTGTGGCAGCAACTTCCAATCAAAAATCACAGCGGCTCTGCAGGCAGGCAGCACTTACTACGTGCGTGTTGGTGATTACCTTACCGCTTGCGTAGGCCATACTATTAATTGGGAAATCAAATTTCATGGCCCTATTGCAGGATGTATGGATCCAACTGCCTGCAATTACGACCCTTTGGCTACAATTAGCGATGGCAGTTGTGTTTATGCGCCAAGCCCTTTATGCCCTGCACCGGACTTAGCGGTTGATCAAAACGAATTGGAAACTTCAATGTACGTTGACAATATAAATGCAGGTTCAGTAAACTGTTACGTAGGTGAGGGTTGCCTTGCAGGGTACGGCAATCGCCGCATTATCCGTTTCAGCACGCATATCCGCAACATCGGTAACGAAGATTACTACATAGGCCCAATGGATACGGTAGGCAACCAGTTTGTTTACGATGCCTGCCATAATCACTGGCACTATGTAGGTTACGCGGAGTATTTGTTATTTGACCAAAACTGGAACCAAATGGAAGCGGGTTACAAAAACGGCTTCTGTGTATTGGATTTAGAATGTAGTGGTGGCGGTATGGCAAAATTCGGTTGCAGTAACATGGGTATTACCGCAGGCTGCGGAGATATTTACGGCGCAGGTTTAGATTGCCAATGGATAGATGTAACGGATGTAGATACCGGTATTTATACTTTGGTTGTTCGTGTAAACTGGGATAAATCTCCTGACCGCCTTGGCCATTACGAAAAAACCTACGACAATAACTGGGCACAGGTATGTATGCATTTGTATTATGATAACGGCGGGTTTAAGGTGTATGAAATTTTGCCAACCTGTGCCATTTATGTTGACTGCGCCGGCGATACTTTAGGCAATGCGCAAAAGGACTGCAATAACGTTTGCAACGGCAGCAGCGTGCGTGGCGATTTAGATATTGACCAGGCCGCTAACGCTACAGACTTTAACTTATACCTGAACGGCTTAAAAAATGAGAGTATCAGCTACGCACCGTGCATTGACCTAAATGGTGATAGCACTATTACTGTAACAGATGCTGCCCGCTTAAACGGCTGCCTGTTAAATAATGCAGGCCAGCACCACCATAGCGGTAATTACCAAAACACCCACAAGCATTGCGAGTTTCCGTTTAACATCTACAACCCTAATGATAGTGTAACCTTTAGCATTGCTAATGTGGATTGGCAAAACAAGTATGTTGACTTAAGCGTATTGAGCCCAAGCTGCTTGCTGTTAGCTTATGAGTTTAAGTTGCATGGTGTAGTGGTAGATTCAATTAAGAACCTGGCACTGGGTAATTATGCTCCGGATATACGGTCGGCTGCTAACGGCCACATAGTAGGCATTGCTGCTGATGAGAATGCTTTATTCAAACAGTCAGCTCCGCTCAACTTCATGCGCGTTTACTACAGCACGCTTACTGATACTATGATTTGTATAGATGAGGTAATAGCCGCTGTAAACTCAAACTATGAGGAAGTGCACGGTAAAATCGGCGGTAGCTGCGCAGTTGAGCCGGTTACACCGCCCAGTGGTATTGCTTCATTAAACGGTGATGCGCTTTCGGTTATTCCGAATCCTTCAAGCGGTTTGTTTGATGTGTATTTAACCGGGCCATCGCTATTTGGAGCAGAAATTAAAATTACTGACGCGCTGGGCAGAGTGGTGATGAATACACCTTACGGCGATTTATCAAACCACTTTTCAGTTGATTTGAGCGCTCAGCAAAGTGGCTTCTATTACCTGCATATTAACCTGAACGGCAATAGCTTAACCAAGCGCTTATTGTTAATAAAACAATAAATGGCAGGCCATTGCGTCCTAAACATTGACAAAAAGATAGTGCAAACAACTTTGCACGCTTTTTGTTGCTAGTGTTATACAACTAAAAACAAAACAGAATCATGGGAATTTATGTAATTGTTGGTGTCTTTATGCTTATCAGCTGGTTAGTGAGTATGAGGCTGAAAAGCAAATTCAACGAATACTCTCAGGTAACTTTCCGGGGTAACCTAAGCGGTGCAGAAATTGCGATGAAAATGCTGCGCGATAACGGCATTGATGATGTAAAAGTAATGTCGGTAGAAGGACAGTTAACTGACCACTATAACCCTACTGAAAAAACAGTGAACCTATCTCCCGAAGTATATAACGGGCGTAGCGTTGCTGCCGCTGCCGTTGCCGCGCACGAATGTGGCCACGCTGTGCAACATGCCAAGGCTTACACCTGGTTAGGTTTGCGCAGCAAATTGGTGCCTACGGTAAGCTTTGCTTCGCGCTGGACCCAGTTTATCTTGTTAGGCGGTATTGTACTGGCCATGTTTGCCCCCGTGGTAGGCATTGCAATAGTGGTGGTAGGCCTTAGCTTGTTTGCCTTAACAACACTGTTCTCCTTTATTACTTTACCGGTGGAGTTTGATGCCAGCAACCGCGGGTTGGCCTGGTTAAATGAATCGGGCATGGTTTCATCGCAGGAGCATGAGATGGCTAAAGATGCTTTATGGTGGGCTGCTATGACTTATGTTGTTGCCGCTCTATCCTCACTGGCTATGTTGCTTTACTACATCTCTCTGTTTTTGAGAAGAAGATAATTCAAATAAGATTTGATCAGACAAAGCCTCCTTTTGGGGGCTTTGTTTTTTACCAGCGCTGTAAGCCAAAGTCAGTGAGTAGCCGGCAGGGTTTACCATCAGCGGCAAAACCAATGTAAGTTCCATAACAGCCATCGCCTGCACCGCTGGTAAAACAAGCAAGGTTATGGTTACTGAAACTATACACGCGCCCCCATTGCCAGTCACCCATAAATGCTTTATCCCATTGCCCGGTAGGATTAGCGCTGCTCAACTGATTGAATACAGCCGCAGCGACAGAGTCAATAAAAACGCCCATACCCGCATCTACATTGTAACAGTGAATAATACTATCCGTTAATGCGTAGTGTTGTTGCCCCAGTGTAACAGCATCTTCCCAGCGAACAACCTCTTTATCGGAAAACAAAACGCGGGCAAAGGCCGGTTCCCGGTAGTTGCCTTCTTCCTCCAGGGCTAATTGCACCGGGAAATTCCCCACAGGGAACTTCTGTGTAAATGGCGCTGTAACACCAAGATTGATAGGATCGCAGGTAACCAGTTTACCGCTTTCCACATGTAACATTCCTATTTGCTTTGTTGAGAAGGTAAAGAGGTCTCCCAGGTAATGCACTTTTGTACTGTCAAAAAAAGAGGCTTCAAACAGCTCAGGATAAACATGCCCCGTGTAGGCGGTAGCCTTAATAATAGAAATAGTGTCCGCCTCATTATAGGTGCTATTAACTGACGGCGGTTGATTTTCGGACCCGGTATTTTTTGTTGATGGCCTGGTGCAGCCTATAGCAACGCATAGTAATGCCAATAAGGAAGCAGGCAGGATCGACTTCATATACTTAAAGAAACAAAAAAGGCGGGTTAAAACCCGCCTTACTATTTTGCCAGCAAAAGTGCTGTTAGTATTTCTTGATGTAAGAGTTGTCGTCAACAATTTTGCGGAAACCGTGCAATTGATTCTTAATGCTGGCGTCAACCATTTTATCGCCATAGGTTAACACAAAGCCACCGATTAACTCAGGGTCTACCTCCTCGGTTAACTCCACTTCTTTCAGGTTTTCCTTGGCCTTAAGTGCGTTGATTATCCTGCTTACTTCAGCAGCATCTAGCTTGGTTGCTGAACTGAATTTAACCGGGGTAATGCCGGCTAAAACATTGTATTGCATAATAAAGGCATCAGCAATTTCATGTAAAAAAGCCTCGCGGCCTTTTTTTATCAGCAGCACTATAAAGTTGTAAACTATGGCTGAAGTATTGCCTTCAAATATCTTTTTGGCAATAGCCAGCTTTTTATCAGTAGCAATAATGGGGCTTTTGAAAATAGCCTTAAGCTCCTTGCTGGTTTCAAACATCTCGTCCATACGACGGAAGTCTTTGTTTACTTCAGTCAGTTTGCCTTGCTCCTGTGCCAGCGTTACCAGCGAGCGGGCATATCGTTGCGCAATTCTATAAGAGCTCATGCTTAGTTAAGGTTTGTTTCTTTGGCCATTTTGTTTACGTAGTCGGTATGCTCTGCACTACCTTTTAGGTCTTTGCGGATAACCTTCTCGGCAATCTCAAGCGCCATTTGTCCTACTGAGTTTTTAACTTCAGTAATAGCGGCCATTTTTTGGTTTTCAATTTCGCGTAGAGCCTGCTTCAGTTTGTCTTCCGCTTCTTTGTTAGCGCGCTCAACAATATCCGACTTTAACTTTTCGGCAGCTTCGCGGGCTTCATGCAGTATTTTGTTGCGCTCTTCTTTAGCCTGGTTTAACAGCTCTTCGTTTTTAGCTACAAGCTGGCTCATTTCAGCACGGGCTTTGTTGGCCTCGTTTAAAGTTTCTTCAATCGTTTTTTCGCGCTCCTTAATCATCGCAAGAATAGGCTTCCAGGCAAATTTGGCAAGGATGAAAAACAACAATCCAAAGATGATGATCATCCAAAAGATAAGGCCAATCGAGGGTTTTACTAACTCCATATTTCTGTTTTTCTATTTCTTTTTAATTAATACCAACTCAACTTAACAAAGTGAAAAAAACAGGCAACGCAGCCAACCGCTTTTGCTGCCTGTTTAAAACTTGTTTGGACTAGGCAGGGAATGCCTTGAATACTACAAGCAGACCTACAACCATCGCGAAGAAGGCAGCACCTTCAACCAGAGCGGCTGTAAGAATCATGTTTGCACGGATATCGTTAACGGCTTCCGGCTGGCGAGCGATAGACTCAACCGCACCTTTACCGATGTTACCGATACCAACGCCTGCGCCAAGAGCAGCTAAACCTGCACCTAAAGCAGCGATACCGTAACCGATTCCTAATCCACCTGCATCCAATAATACTGTGTTAAGCATGATGTTTGGTTTTATAAATGAAAAAATAATACACGATTAATGATGTGCTTCTTCTACCGCCGCGCCAAAGTAAATGGCGGAAAGCAGCGTAAACACATAAGCCTGAATAAGCGCAACCAGCACTTCCATCAAACCCATAAATACGTCAAAGGCTACTGATAATACAGACACGCCTAAACCGGCAGCTGCATTCATTTCGCCAAAGATGAATATTAAGCTAAGGAAGGCCAGCGCAATAATGTGGCCCGCGGTAATGTTGGCGAACAATCGTATCATTAATACGAAAGGACGCAAGAACACACCCATAATTTCTATCGGGGTTAAAATGAGTAACACCGGCTTTGGCACACCCGGCATTGCAAAAATGTGGCCCCAGTAGTGTTTATTGCCATTCAATAGAATAATAATAAAAGTTAAGCAGGCTAACACCATGGTAACCGCAATGTTGCCGGTTAAGTTAGCTCCGCCCGGAGGGAAAGGCACCAGGCCTAACATGTTGCTGAACCATATAAAGAAGAATACGGTTAGCAGGTAAGGCATAAATTTTTCGTACTTAGGGCCAATTGATTGCTTGGCTATATCATCGCGTATAAAGATGATGAAAGGCTCCATGAAAGATTGTAAACCGCTTGGCGCCTTGTTCGGGTTCTTTTTGTAAGCGGCAGCTACCGATAAGAAGATAACCAGTAGTAAACCGGCTACAATAAACAGGGTTGCTACGTTTTTGGTGATAGAAAGGTCATAGACCTTAGCCTCTTCGTTATAAGTGCCATCAGCGTTAACAACTTTAATTTCGTTGCCTACCAGGGCGTAGGTGTAAGCGCCTTCAACATGCTCGTGGCCGTGGTGGAATTTGCTGCTCATGAAAAAATCAAGGCCTTTATCGGTATAAAGAATTACCGGTAGCGGAATGGCTACAGACGAAGTGCCTTCGCCAAATAGGTGCCAATCATGAGAATCGGTAATGTGCTCGATTATCATTTCACCGGCGTCAAATTTCTTTTCTCCTGCCTCTTCCTGGGCAGTGGCCGGATGGGCCTCTTCAGCTTTGGTTTCGGCTTCCTGGGCAACAGCAAAGTTTAACAGGAAAAGGCTAAAAACAGCAGTTAAAATATGGCGGAAAGACATGGTAGTTGAATATTTCATTACACCCTTTTCAAAATCGGGCGCAAACATAACAGAATTGATGAATTAGGGAAAGGGATTGCAGCTTATTTTGTGCTCTATAATAAAGAGGGGTTTTCAACATTGTTTTTGTCTTGCGCCGCTTGCCAAAAAGGTTGACAAAAGTTGACACTTTAAAAATGCCAATGTAATCAAAATGCCCTTTAACTATTTGGTTATTAATTTTTTATGAAAAGTGTTGATTTTATAATGGTGGAAACTTGAATTGATCGATTACGTTTTATATAACGTG
>JBDHYB010000031.1:0-32781 GCA_039811145.1 Chitinophagales bacterium
CGCCAAAGCGCGCGCTGCCGAAAACATCTACACCAAGCTGTTAACCGAACAGGCAGAAAAGGATGTAGAGAACAGTACAAAGAAAGGGATTGGCGTTGCGGAAAGCTACGGCAACGCATTTAAGCAGATTTTCAAGGGCAACCTTTCCGCTTTAACGGCTTTTACCTCGCCTATGGGCCTGGCTATGGCTAACATTCAACAACAAACCGATGAGTTTGTGGAAGCGCAAACCAAAATAGATGCCGCCTATAACGAGTTCATTAAAAAGAACAACGAGTTACAGGAACAGGAAAAAGCAACTGCTGCCACCACTGCCGAAACGGATAAGCTGGAAAAAATACAGTTGAACAATCGCTTTACAACACAAACACGCGGTGTAGAAGTGTTGCTGAATTTGCAGAAGCAATATGTGCAGCAGTATATAAACAATATAAAGGACGGTCAGCAACGCGAAATAGCCCTCGAAAATCAGAAGTATGAGGATATAAAAACCGGCCTGCAAAACAGCCTGAAAGAAATTGACCGGGCCATAGCTGAAGATGAAGAGCGCAAAAAAACGTTACGGAAAGAAGCGCAAAAGGAGCGCGAAAAAATAGATGATGACGAAAAATTAACTGCCACTCAGCGCGCTCAACAACTGCAGGACATCAACAACCAGGAGGCCACCGGCATTGCCAATCTTAATAAAGATATTGCCGCGCTTAAACAGCAACGTGCGCAATCTGAAAAAGAGATAGATAAAATACTGGTAGAGGCGGCCAACACCCGCAACAACCAAATTGCAGAAATTGAACACCGCTATGCCGACCAGGCTCAACAGGAACGCCTCAAACAATTAGAAGATAGCCTTAGCGCTATTGATGAAATACTTAACCGCGAATTGGAACTGGAGCAGCGCCAGAAAGACCGCAAAAAGCAAACCGAAGAACAATATGAGCAGGACGTTTACACCCTGCGCAAAGAGGCGTTGAAGAAAAAGCTGGACCTGCTGCAAATTGAACTTAGCGCAAAACAGGCCGAGTTAAAAGCTGAAGAAGAAGCAGAAAAAGACGGTGGTGGCGCTAACTCACCTCGAGTAAAAGAAAAGGAGAAAGAAGTTAATGCGCTTATAGCACAACAGCAGAACTTAAACCAAACGCTGCAAAATTTAGAAGAAGACCATACCGATGCCGTAGCCGAACAGGTTGAAAAACGGAAGGAGCTGCGTAAATCAGAAGTTGATAGCAACATTGAAAATACACAGAAGGCCTTATCCGGCATTTCCGATATACTCAGCACGGCTGATTCTGCCATCTCTGCCCTCGGCGAAGCTATGACAGCTCAGTACGACGAACGTATACAACACAGCCAGGATAAAATAAGCGAGTTGGAAGAAGCCGTAAAGAACTCCACCGGCCGTCAAAAGAAAACCCTTCAGGCGCAGTTAGATGCTGAAAAGGCGCAACTAAAGCAGGCCGAAGCAGATAAAGATGCCACTCGCAGAAAATACGCCAAAGCCAAAAAGGCAATGGATATAATACAGGCAGAAATTACCGGTGTTAAGTCTGCTTTGGAGGCTTACCAATCCCTGGTTGGCATACCGTACGTAGGTCCCGTATTAGCAGCTATTGCGGCGGCAGCGGCCATTGCCTTTGCGCAGGTGCAGGTAGCAGCCATAGCCAAAACACCATTAGCACAAGGGGGCAATCTCGGCAACGGCGATATAGGTAATGTAAGTGGTGGAAACATTCCCGCCGGCGCAGGCATGATTAGCGGCCCAAGCCATGCGGGTGGCGGTGTGCGCTTTAACTACCGCGGCAACTGGTACGAGGCCGAAGGTGGCGAGTTAAAAACACATAACGGTAATGAACGATATATTTTCACCAAACGCGTTGCACAGGATCCCGTACTGCGCAACATTGCACTGGCCACACACAACAATGTAGGCCATCCCTTGGCGGGTATTGTAGGCAGCCTGGTAAATAGCTATGCCGGTGGACGAAGCTTTGGTTATAGCATGGGTGGTGTGCTGGCTTCCGGTGGTAATCTGGATAACGTAATGGGTAACCCCATGCAGCCGCCGGTAGTTACATCCTCCGGTTCCGATCCTGTAGTAGTAAAGTTGATAGCCGATGTAAACAAAAACCAAACCAGCCTGCGCGAATACATTGATGCCACTAACCGGCGTATAGATGAAATGAAAATCGCCGTACCCGTTGACCAGGTTACTGACGTGCAGAACAAAGCCAAAGAAGTCCGCACCGTGGGATTATTCTAAACGCAGCCTGCAGCTTGCTACTTAAAACCTATAACCTAAAACCTTTAAAGTATGAACCATATCTTACGCTCCGCAGAACAAATTCCCTTACAGGAGCGCATAAATATTATCGATAAGCTTTTTCCCGAAGCCCTTGCAGGAAACCACGGCGCCCTGTCGGAACTGTTTCACCTCTACAACCAATACATAAACGGAGAGGGCGAAAAAAAACACCTCGGCTGCGATATGTGCCGAGCCCTTGTAATAAATCGCTTCAAAACCATTATCAGCCACTGGCAGGGTAATCCCTAACGTTTATGGTTAAAGGCTTAACCGACACGCTCAGGTTTTTGTCCCCCTAAAAGGGGGACGAGGGCGAGCTTGTCTCGCCCAGAGGGGGTTAAAACTTAAAACCTATAACCTAAAACCCTTTAATGCAAACCGAAATAGAACGCAAATTTATTGACAACACCCTTGAGCGCTTTGAAGCCTGGTGCAAACTGCAAAACGAAGAGCCCGACTCTCACCTGCTATTGCAATGGCTAATCAGCAAACACATCCTCCCTAAGGACGAGGTAAAAATCGGCTTTGTAATTAGCGAGATTCAAAAGATGCAGCAATGCCGCGGCATCAGCAAAACCGCCGCCGTTTGGCAAATCGAAGCCAACTACGGCATCCCCGAAAGCACCTGCTTCTACATCTTAGATAAACACCAGAAAAGGCATTGGTGAACCTTGCAGGTTTCATGTCAGCTTTAGCCTGTCGAAGACTGGCAATTTCATGTCAGTCTGAGCCTGTCGAAGACTGGCAATTTCATGTCAGTCTGAGCCTGTCGAAGACTGGCAATTTCATGTCAGTCTGAGCCTGTCGAAGACTGGCAATTTCATGTCAGTCTGAGCCTGTCGAAGACTGGCACGGCTACCTATATAAACTTCTGCCCACCACTTTTGTTTATATATTAGTAATCCCTAACCCAAAAACCTATCGGCTATGAACCAGTCTTTTCGTCTTTTTATTCTGTTGTTTGCTGTAATCTTTATTTCTTCCTGCCATAAGGATAAGGACACCACTCCTAATCCTGAAGACCACTGCAAAACGCTGCACCCGGTTATTTTTCTGCATGGCTTTTTAGCCAGTGGCGATACCTGGGCCAACCAGGTAATGCGCTTTAACACCAATGGCTATTGTGATAACCTGCTTTACGCCTATGATTGGAATACCCTTAGCGGCGGTAATGATGTAAATGCCCTTAACACCTTTATTGATACCGTGCTGGCCCGCACCGGCGCTACGCAGGTTGATTTGGTGGGCCACTCTGCAGGTGGCGGCTTTGGCTACAGCTTTTGCGAAGATTCCGTACGCGCACTAAAAGTGGCGCACTATGTGCACATTGGCAGTAGCGCACAAACCTCACCGGCCGGCATCAATGATGAAGTACCTACTTTGTGCATCTCTTCACCCGATGATGCCGTAGCAGGTGCTACCACTATAACAGGGGCCACCAATGTTACACTAACCGGTAAAGACCACTACGAGGTTGCCACCAGCGCCGAAAGCTTTACTGAAATGTATAAGTTCTTCAATAACGGCACTGCTCCGCAAACATCCGCAATATCAACCGAGGGCAGCAGCCTTGCTATTTCAGGTCGCGCCGTAACTTTGGGTGAGAATGCAGCTTTAAACGCAGCCACCGTACATATCTATAAGGTAAACCACTCTACAGGCGCGCGTATCAATTCCTCGCCTGATTTTACGCTAACCACCAATGCACAGGGCTATTGGGGTCCGCAAAATCTTAATGCCGATTCCTACTACGAGTTTGAAATCATAAGCAATGTAAGCGGCGACCGCACCGTGCATTACTTCCGCGAGAAGTTTACGCACCACAACCCTTTGGTTTACCTGCGCACCCTGCCGCCGGCAAGTTCATTAGCAGGCCAGTTGCTTTCCGGCCTGCCTGATGATGATAACCAAAGCGTGCTGGCAGTATTTACCGCTAACCAGGCTACAGTAGCGGGCCGCGATACACTGAGCGTTAACAACGTGCCGCTTTCTACCCAAAGCATCACACCTGCCTCGGCTACAGTTATTGCCATGTTTCTCTATGATGATAACAACAACCAGCAAACGGACCTTACCAAACCTTTTGTATTTTCTTTCCTTAACCAGTTTCTAACCGCTCGCGATATGTACTTCGCAACTTCGCCTGCCGGCTCTATACCGCTTTACTTCAATGGCCGCAGCCTGGCTGTGCCCAATTTAAAATCGCATACTGATGGTATAAGTGTAGCGGTATTTGATTAAGTATAAGCGTACAGCAATTTCCTGTTACTCAAAGGGCTGCATTGCGGCCCTTTATTTTTATAAAACATACCACCTCTTTTTGAGTATTAAACGCCTATTTTGATACCTATCTTTGCATTGTGAATTGCGCAGAATACTGCAAGCGCAAAACCAAAAAACAGCCCATGCAAAGAAAATTCATCAGCAACAACATTGCCTTAACCAACAGTGCCGATGGCGACATTCTTGATGTTTACGTTATGGAACAGATAGGCAGCGATTGGTGGAACGGCAGCGGAATTACCAAGCAAAATATACTAAATGAGGTTAAAGGCCGTCGCCTTAAATCCATCAATCTTTCCATCAGCAGCCCTGGTGGCGATGTAGATGAAGCCCTTGCTATAAAAGACATGCTTATTGGCACCGGCGCACCCATTACGGCAGAAGTTTCCGGGCTTACGGCATCTGCAGCTACTATTATAATGATGGCTGCAGGCAAAATCAAAATGAGCAGCGATGCCTTTATGCTTATTCATAACACCAGTACGGTGGCTGATGGCAATAAAGATGATTTCCGCAAAACCGCTAACGAGTTAGAAAAATTCGATAACGCCCTGGCAGCGCTCTACCACAAAAAAACCGGCAGAAGCATAAATGAAATACGCGCCAAAATGAACGAAGATAGCTGGATGACTGCCGAAGAAGCAATGGCCTTTGGCATTGTTGATGAAGTTATTGAGCGCAAACCGGTAACGGCTAAAACGCGTGCCGCTATACAGGCAGCGGTTAAAAACCATTCCCTTAAACTACCACAGGGGTATAACCTTAATAACACAGGCGTTAGCAATAACAAGCTAACTCAGTTTCTTACTGAATTGCGTGCAGCCGGCCTGCAAATAAGCTCCGCCAAAAATTTTTCCAATCACGAAATAGAAATGAAAGTGAAAGACATCACCAACAAATTCATTAAGGCCGCACAGCAGGCCGACCAGGGCGGCGATCAGCAAACAACCGCCGCCGATTACACAGCTACCGTTACCGATGCCGTTGAAAGTATAGAATTGGCGGATGGCTCTGCCGTTGAATTGCCCAATGCTCCGTACGAGCCCGGTGAAGAGGGTGCACAATCCCTGCAGGATGATTTAACCGCGGCCATCACCGCCGATTCAGTTACAGTAACCTTTAGCGATGCAGACCTGTCCTTGACCATCGAAATTAAAGGCAGCGAAGAAGAAGTAGCCACCATTAACGGCATCGAAAAGTTCAAAAAAGCCGGCAGCGATAAAACATCAGAAAGCGCTGCTAAGAACCTGCGCAAAGAAATTGAAGCGCTTAAACGCAAAAAGGCGGCTGCTGTAAACGAAAGCGCCGAAATCAAAAAGCTGCGTGCTGAAAAACGCGCCCTGGAAAATGAACTGAAGCAAATTAAAACCGGAAAAAGCGGTGGGTATTCTGCCGGCAGTTTGCTGGAAGAAGCTGATATCCAACTACCGGAAAACAACGGTGGCCACTTCGTTCGCAAAATGTTCCGCAGCTATCTCAACGGCCGCTAAGCATCAGTAAACTTTTAATCAACCAAAAATTATAAAATGGCAAAACTTAAAAATGAAGACTTCAGGATAAATCCCGCTGCTTCAGCCACCAACGCAATTAAAATACGTGCAGATGTTTGTAAATGCGGCGATACCATCTGCGATTACAACCTGCAGATTCCTGCTGCGGTCACCTCCATTGAACTGGACGACGATTACCTGGGCCACGAATTACTGCTGTTACAGGCCGCCTACAACGTAAATGCGCCTGAAGCAGCCTTGCTTGAAACAGAATTGAAACAACTGTTTGATGGCGTAGCAGAAAACATAAGCGCCCTTTACAACAGCGGCACAGGCACTATCGATATTGCCGTTAAAGGTTCGCAGGTAAGCATGAAGAGCGCTAACGCTGTTTATCCGTTCACCAAATCAGCCTGCCGCGGTACCGGCAACCAGTAATAACATTAATAACCAATAAAGAAAAAATACAATGGGAAAAACAACAATAGACCAGGGTATGTCGTGGGACCTAAGCCGTGCGCAGGTTAGCCAGCTTATACTAAAGCCGGTTTTCGTGTCGGACAATGTGTTCAACAGCACATTTAAGGTCATGCCACGCGTAAAGGATAAAGCCAAGATGTACTTCCTGGGTGCACCAAGCAAGTTTTTGCAAAACAATAACAACTGCGATTTTACACCAAAGGGCACACTGCCATTAACCGTGCGCGAAATTGGGGTGCAACGTAAAAAAGTAGAACTACAACAATGTAAGGATGAGGTGTTTGATAGCTGCCTTGAAGCAGCCCTTACCGGCGAAGGCAATGCCATATTTGAACCCGGTGCTACACCTGAGGACAGCGCATTGCAAAAAGCCATGGCTACACAGGTAGCTAACGGTATAGCTAATGATCTGTTTTTGCTGGCTTCCTTCGCCAAGCCGGGCTTAACCATCGGCATACCGGGCTCAACAGATTTTTATGAAGTGGATGATGCCTTAAGCCAGGGCCTGTTTCCTAACATTAATCAGGATGTAACCGATGGCCGTTTGACCCAGCTTTCAGCAGGTTCAGGTGCAGCTTTACCAACCAACGGCGCCATTCTCATCTTCCAGTCCTTGTGGGCAAATCGCTCGCTTGCCTTCCGTGGTTTAGAAGCAGCCGTAAATATGCACGAGTTGCACGTAACACAGGATGTTGCCGATAACTACCGCGATTACCTTGAAAGCCTCGGCACCGTGCAGGAGTACACTATCCTTGTTGATGGCATACAGCGCTTAACCTGGAGGGGCGTAGTAATCATCCCTCATCCTGAATGGGATGCTGAATTCAAAAATCCTTTGGTGTTTAACCAAACGGAACAACACCGCGCCCTGTTAACCGTAGCAGGCAACATGCGCGTGGCAACTGATCTTTCTGCAACCGATGTATCGCTACGCATTTACACCGATGTGCACATGAAAAACATTTACGTGCAGGGTAACCTGCGCTTTGGCGGCGCTAAGCTCGCCTTTCCTGAACTGGCCGTTTACGCAGCCTAACCTTAAAAGCATTTCTATAAATAACCAAAACTTATAATCAATGAAAAAAAGTAAAACCCTGTTTACCATTTTAATGGGTATAGCTGCAGCGCTGCTGGGTACAGCGGCTATACTGGCCGCAATGCCGGCCACCCTGCTTCCGCAGGTAGCTGATGTTCTTCACATCTCCGTAGATACCCTAACCCATTTCGTGCAGTTTGCCTTTGGCGGCTCAGGTATAAGCACTGCAGCCTGCACCCTAACCGGCTATGCCGAAACCTGCGACGATGAAGGAAACACAGCCGGTATCTCTGCCATTTGGTTTGCTTCTAAAAATGATGTTTCAACCCTAACCTTTAATGCACAGGGGCAACTAAGCGGTATTACTATGGTGGCTTCTAAAGTTTTTTACAAGTGGACGTTTGACCCGGATACCGCCTTTTTCAATCAGCCGAAAAGCGTTAGCAATAAATCTCCTTTTGTTAAGCAGAGTATTCAGTTTACCAACCCCAAAATGACTACCGATTTAATTAATGCTATTGATGCCTTGGATGCCTGTGCTATATGCGGCCTGGTAGCTATCGTAAAAGACAACAACGGTAAGTTCTGGTTAGTAGGTGTAAAATACTTCAGCAACGGTACCTATTCCTTCACAGGTTTATATCCTGCACAAAGTGATGGGGCAGTAACAGGCGCCAATCCTGAAGGCGATGTCAACAAAATTACAACTGCTTTCGAGTCAAAAACAGGCAAATACGCCCGCGAATCTGTAATAGCGGAAAGTGCTATACCGGTATAGTGGTTTTAGGTGGATAATGAAGAAAAGGGGATGGCCGGGCAACGGCTGTCCCCCAACTTCTCAGGCAACTGATTAAAAAGATAAAAGCAGGAAAAAGAATGAGCGAACAGAAAAACAGTATTACATCCCGTATGCTTGGCCGTGTATGGAATATTCTCTCCAAACCGGAAACTATAATACCGGCAGAAGAAAAACCATCGACAGATCAGCTTAGCTGGGACAAATACAAAACCGTTGATTTTTTCAGTAAAAGAAACCAGTTCGCCAAGGACCTGTTGTTGCTTTCCGAAATTTCACCCACGCATCGATCTTGCATCTATACAAAAGCAGATTATGCCTACAGCGAAGGATTCGGCATTGTAAAAGGCAAAAGCCAAAGCATCATTAAAACCAAAACCAGTCGTGAGGCTCAAGTTGTAAGCGATGGTGTAATAACGGCAACATTGGAGGCCATAAGCAACGTAAACAGTTACAACGAATCACTTTTGGAAGTAGCCCGCCAGGCCCGTATTAACCTTAATACCTCCGGCAATGCTTACATGGAATTGGTTTGGGGCAAAAACGGCGGCAAAAAGTATTTTCAGGTTTACTGCCACGATTTTCACCATGTGCTGCTCGTAAATCCCGAAGATAATAGGGCACAGCCATCCTTCGCTTACATCAGTGAAGATTGGAGCAACGGGTTCATAGCCCATAACCCGCCCGAAAAACTACCGCTATATCCTGAAGTAAAAGAAACTAAAGGTGGGTTCCGTACTCTACTGCACATAAAGGAATATTCAATTGGCAGAAACTACTATGGTCTTCCGTTGTTTGTGGCTTCAAAAGTTGCCGCCCAGCTGGAATACGAAAGTGATCGCCATAACCTGGAGCGTTTCTTCAGCGATTTTATGCCCAAATTTTTCGCTGCATTTTTTGCACCCGGCGGAATGACCGATAATGAAAAAGAGGACTTTTATGAATCGTTCCTGAATACTTACACCAAACAAGGACGTAACGGGCAGGTGCAGGCAATGGTTCAGGTTTTTGAAAGCGAAAACCTAAAACCTTTCTTCCACGAGTTTGGCAACAACAACAGCGAAGGGGATTTCATTAACCTGAAGTCAAATGCTAACCAAAGTCTTTTTACGGCGCACAGGTGGCACCCGGTATTAGCAGGTATTCCGATAAACAGTGGCCTAAATGATTCCAAACAGATAGAAAACATCTTCTCCATCTACAACAAGATTACCATTAAACCAATACAGGTCTTTGACCTCAACCACTTCATTAATCCCGTTTTCGAAAAAATGAGTGAGTGGCTGAGTTTACCCTGTAAAGGGCATCAGCTAACATTAGAAGCAGCCTCACCCATTTCTTTCTTCAGCGAAATAGATGTGAATGCTGTGCTTACCGTTGATGAGGCCAGACAACACTTAGGACAGGACAAGTTAGGTGATGAACGTGGAAGAACATTGATCGTTGAAGCCACAAAACTTGATCCAGCCCAGGAAAAACCCAAACCTTAAAACATGACAACAACATTAATAACACCAACGGAAGTAATAGCCAAAGGCAAGTTCGATCAAAACTTTGATCCCAATCTCATTGAGCCATTTATCTCGATTGCAGAACACCGCTACTTATCAGCCAGGGAATCTTTTATTGGTAAGAATTTTTATGAAGCGCTAAAGAGTGATGTTATTGTTCATTCTGACTATAACTCTAGCACAACTTACAACTCAGGAAACAATGTTATTTATGACGGTAAATACTACGGTTGCCTCATTAATGGAACTTCCGGTATTCTTCCGGGCTCTTCAACAAACTGGGGTCAGGTATCAAAATTCACTACTCCGGATAATCAGGTGCTGTGGGATTTATACCTGCAGGAATACCTCGCTATTGCAGTGCAGCATGGCTCAACTTATAAAAATGCTTTTCGCAGCACAAGCAAAGGCATCATGCGCAACGAAGCTGAATTCAGTAAGCCCGCTGAATATGGCGCTGTTAAAGCGTTGAAAGATGAACTAATGAGCGACCTCATGGTATTACAGGATGGTATGTTAAGCTTCCTTGTTGCCAACGCCGATAAATACCCGGCCTTCAACAACTTGCCTTGCCCAGATAAGGCACAAACAAAAATGGGTTTATACCTAAAAAACAAGAATGCTGCATAAACTAATTACGAGTGCACGGAAAGCCAGTGCTAATTGGCAAAAACAAATTGTTGACCAATTGCTGGAATGGAAAGATGCCGAAAAAGTAAGTGAGGCAGAGTTCGAACGTCGGATAGCCATTTGCGAGAATTGCGAAAGATTCAATACCGAAGAAAGACGTTGCACCATTTGCCATTGCTTTATGGATATCAAGGCTTCTCTCGCAGAAAATCCGTTCTCCTTTCCCGGCGCAGATAAAAAAGTGCACTGCGCGGATAAACAAAACTTAAAGTGGTAAAATTTAAAATAAAACTATGCTTGATTTAGAATGTTGTTCAACAAATGGTGGTGGCGGAACCTTCGAATTTCCGCAAGAGTTTCTCACTCAATCCGATGTTGGGAAATTAGTAATGAATAAAAATGGCAAGGCGGTTGTAGTAAATCGTAACACTCCCCGTCCCTCCCAGCAAGGCCAATGGACTTTAACTGTAAACAGTGTGTTGGAGGCTCCCGTGCCGACGGAAATTCAATTGACATTAATTGCCGACTTAAAGGAGGGAGACTATATAAGATTAGGGGTAAACATCTTCGAATTCAGAAGTTTAGCTTTAACACCTAATGATATTCAAATATACATAGGGGATATAGCCACTCAAATTCAAGCAATAACAGATAAATTGAATACCAGATACCCCAATTTATGGTTCGCAAGTAATAATGGGCTGGATTCTGTTAACATTGTGATTAATAGTCCTTTCATTTCCGGACTAAACAATGTCTTCAACCGTTTAGAATTCGGATTGTTCTATCCGCCATTCAAAGCGCCAGATCAATGGGAAGTTAATAGCTATAGCATAAATACATTTCTGGTCAAAGCTGGGGATAAGGGCTCCCTCTTAAATCTAAATCAACAATTTCTATCAGGCCTAATTCAGCTTAGCTGGTGGAACGTCATGAATTATTCCTCTCCCAATGGGACTCTGCTTTTCGGGCTGAGATTCCCCAATACGCCCGAAGAACTTGCAGAGAATATTGAAGTTGCACTTAATACCCAATTTTCAACTAAGGTTTCAGCGAGTAGAGTTGGCAATGTAGTCACTATCCAGTCGATTACCGACCCTGAAAATGAACAAGAGAACAATCTTCGGCTGGAATCGGATGCAGACGTGTATTTGTCTCTGCAAACTAACCAATTTGCGATAAGCGCAAACAGCAATGCTATTCAGGATCCTGTTCTCGGTACTCTGGAATCAATCAGTAACGGCGTAGCCACAATACGTGCAACAGCTATTCAAAAGATTAAGCTAAGCGGAACCCAGAGTGTTTCAGTTGCGCCAATGGGTAATGATTTAGAAACAGAAACTACATTAAGCAGAATCTTACTAGCCGCTAACGATGGCACCGTGGAAACACTTAAGTCCTGGAAGGATGCTAACCCCGACGCAAAGATGGACACCTGGCTACTGTACCATTATGTCAACTTTGGCGTGGTTTGGTGGGCCCTATCCGAAGCCAATGTTGGCAGCGAAGTTGTTGCAACATCGGCATTGCCTTATAGTGCCATCAGCATTGCATTAAAAGGACTCTTCGGGGATTAAGCATGAGTAACGAACAGAAAGAAAAACTTAAGGAAGTGATACATGATGTATTGCTTCCACTATACCGCACTGTTATGATTGCCCTGCTGGGAATGGTTTCATTTTTTGTAACGCGCGTTTACCTGGTTGTAATGACCGATCATGATAAAAACATACAACAGGAAAGTCGTTTGCAGGAGTTGGAAAAACTTCCCGGTCGTGTAGACAACATTGAAGCAAAAATTGTAGAAATAAGAATTAAGGCAAATGATAAAGCACATTAAAACCTGGCTGCAACTATGGGACGGAGTCTGGAGCATCCCGTTGGCCATTGCAGCATTTGTTTCACTCGGCATTGCGGGTCAACTGGTCTTTGGTGAGGGTTTCGCCTTTTACGACCCCTCAATAGTACAAGCCGGTTTTCTGGCCGCAGCCCTCCTTATCCTGTTTAACCTGGTTACATGGTTAGGACTATGGTTCAATTTCAGAACGGTTTTCAAATACTACCGCATATATTCTAAACAGGATTTCAAAAAACTTCAACCATGGCAAAGAATTGCATCACTACTTTTTTTATACATATTCTACTTTGCAGCGCTTGTTATGCTTACAATACACCTTGTGTAAGCTGCTTCTACTTGAAAGAAGTGGGAGTTAGAGAACTAACCGGCAACAATGATGGTAGCCGTGTAGAGGAGTATCAAAAAAACGCAGGTATCAGCAAGGGGCAGCCATGGTGTGCAGCCTTTGTAAAGTGGTGCTTTGACCAAGCCGGTATCCCGACAACAATAAATGGCTGGGCGGCAAGCGCTCATAACAAAAGCAACCTGGTTTGGTTTAAACAAAAACTGATTAAAGAGCCTCGTGCAGGAGATACCTTTACTCTATATAGTGTTACCCTTAAACGCATCTCTCATACCGGTTTTTTTCATCAAAGGATAAACGAAGCCCTTTACATAAGTGTAGAGGGCAATACCAATGCCGGCGGCAGCAGAGATGGCGACGGTGTTTACATGCGCAAGCGCTCCTTTCATTCCACTTACTCAATAAGCCGATGGACAGAAAATTAAAGACACGTCATTTTTATTATTCCGTATTGGCCAACGGGATCTTACTACCAACAACAGTTTTGCTTCTTTGGCTCTGGCTAACAAAACAATGTTACCCTTGCTTTGAGAACGGCACCCCCCTGGTAAAAGTAGATACCATTTATCCAACAGATACCAGACCAAAACTGGTGTCCAACAATAAACCGCTTTCGCATGTTTCTTTTCCAAGGTCAAGTATACCTGCAAATTCTGCCATTAACTCTTTTGCCAAACCGGAACTCCTTTGTTCTGCCTGCGACAGCGTTGTTATGTATTCCGATACCGTTGAACAGCCTGGCAATTTCAAGGCTGTTATTGTAGATACATTGCTAAACAACAACATTGTAGGCAGAAGTGTTTGGTGGGTAAACCTCAAACCACTGATAAGGGAAACAATAACCCTCCCGCCTAAAGAAAAACCCCGGTTATACATCGGGGCGAGCATAAAAATACCCGGGGCTCGTGGAGTTAATTGGGGGCTGGGGCCTTCCGCTTTGGCAACAATACCCAAAGCAGGGGCAATAGGTTATTCCTATGATGTGCTGGGCAACTGCCACACAGTAACTTTTATGGCCTTAATAAAACTAAAACGCTAGAACCTGCCATTTCTCCCCGGCATAAATAATTTTGTTTTTGATTTTGCATTATATATCTTTCGTGTGTCAATGTTTGGACCATTGATATTAGCGAAATTTCAATTTAACCCCTGATGCCCCAAACCTTTACGTTTTTTGTAAAAGCGAAGTTTGTTTGCATTTTGCTTATTGCATGCACAGCTAGCGTTGTGGCTCAGCAAACATTCCGAAAGTCTATTGGCTCCTCAGGTTTTGAAAAGGGCAGTGCATTAAAACTATTACCGGGCCAGGGCTTTATTATAGGTGGAGAAACAGAAAGTTTCGGATTGGATGAAAGAGACATGCTGCTGTTGCGTACTGACACTAACGGCAATGTATTATGGAGCAAAAGCTATGGCGGTGCTGAAAGGGAAACCGTGAATGATGTACTGCAGTTGCCTGATGGCGGCTTTATGATGACGGCCGAGAAATACCAGCCTCACAAGCAGGAAGGTGAAAACCTCACACTACTGAAGACCGATGACAAAGGCAACCTGGTTTGGAAAAAGATATATGATGAAGGCGGCAACGAAACGGAAGGCTTCAGCATGCAGCAAACGCCCGAAAAGAATTACATAATAGCGGGCATGGTTAAAAACATGACCATGATTTCTGACGCCTTTTTTAGTATGAGTGCAGAAGATCAAGGAATGTATTTACTAAAAGTTGATGGCAACGGGGGTAAACTATGGTCGCGTAGGTTTGATTATGGTGCAGATAATGTTTCTTCTACCGGAACATCAGTATTGGTTGCAGCAGATGGTACTTATATGGTAACCGGTAACATTGCCAAGCAGGGTAAAACCGATAAGAAGATTGAACGCCCGGCTCAAAACGTAAACATGGCGGATGTGCGCAACATGCTTTTAGCTAAAGTAAAACCCAACGGAAACCTGCAATGGGCAAGGGAATACAGCGCCAACAGCATAACCATGGGCTATAACATAATAGAGCAAAAAGGCGGTGGATTCTTAGTGGCAGGCAATACCAACGTTACGGCAACCAACATGGATATTTTTTTGATGAGTCTTGGTGCCGATGGCAGCATACTGTGGTCTAAAACCTACGGCGGGCAAAAATTTGAATCAGTGGCGGATGTGGTACAAACACCGGATGGCGGCTTTGTGCTTAGCGGCCTTACACAGGGCCTGGGCAACGGCTCGCTGGATGCCCTGGTTTTTAAAGTAGATGCCAAGGGCAACATAGTTTGGAGCAAATGCTTTGGAACGAAGAATGAAGAGATGCCCTCTAAGCTGGCATTAACACCAAGTGGTATTGTTTTGCTTGGCGCCACCGCAGGGCCTAAAAGCCAAAGCTTTGATGTAATGCTCGTAAAAATGGATTGGAACGGTAACAGTGCCTGCTTTGGCACCAACGTAACCTTAACCAGCGCTAAGTTGAACGCTACAATGCAAAAGGCGGATAAGGCAAAAATGACAGAAGTGGAACAAGGAATAATGCCGCCTAACATGGCCAAGCCCGATGTGGGCAATGTGAAGGAGAACAAGCGGGAAACGAAGACGGTGAATTTGTGCGATTAATAACCGGTAGTAATACCGGCACACCATAAATAAAACACTGCGCGTGAAAACAGCGGCCTTCAAACTGTTGTTTGTTCTTTTACTGTTAGGCACCATAGGTATGCAAAAGTTGCAGGCCAATGGTTGCACAGGCTCGTGGTTTCAAATGCAGTATTCGCCCTGGTGTAATTGCTGGCAGGTATGCGGCAACTACATTAGCGATTGCGACGAAGTGGTAAGCATAAGCTGGAATTTTGGCGATGGAACCACGGCAACAGGCGAAAGCCCCTGCCACACTTTTCCCGGGCCGGGCACCTATACCGTTACCATGACCATTGTGGCCTATTGCCACAACTCCTTCTTTAACCTTTTTACTACTACCTGTAACATTACGCAGCAGGTAACGGTTACGGCTAACCAAAGTCCGCTGCAGGCAAACTTTGCTACCGATACGGTTTGCCTTGGTGCGGGCACGCAGTTTACCAATACTACGGTTTCGCCATCGGGCAGCAATACCTACCAATGGATTTGGCCTGATGGAACTGTGGGCAGCGGTCCTAACCCTACTTTTACTTTTGATAGTTGCGGCGCTTATGATGTTACGCTGATAGTAACCAACACTACGCCTTGCTGCACCATACCGGGCTCCGATACGGTTACCAAGCGTGTTTATATCGATTGCCCTCCTTTTGCTGAATCGAATAACCTTGGTGATAACGATCCTTATATACAGGAAAGCGATGCCTTCCTTTCTGTAACATCAGGCACCTGTGCCGGCGATACCACCCACTTTTTGATAAACACCAACGGACCTATTGATAGCTGGCTGTTTGTTTTTCCTGACAGTACTACCAGCACTGCCCCTAACCCCACTTATGTTTATACGGCATGTCCGCCGGCAGTAGATTACACTTACGTAAACATTAATACCAACCGCGGCTGTACCGCTATTATCGATTCAGTTACCGGCATCTTCTGCCCCAGTAACATTAACCTTAGCGCTACTACAACCTTATGCACCGGGCAGTGCAGCGGCACCGCAACGGTTAGCCTTGGCGGAGGTACACCACCCTATACCGTACAGTGGAGCGACCCCGGTAGCCAAACTACTTTAACGGCAACCGGACTTTGTCCACCGGGCCCTTATAATGTAACTGTTACTGACGGCAACGGATGCACAGCTACTCCAAACCAGGGCGTAGTGGTGCCTGATTTTCCCGATCCGTTTGTAGGCACGGTAACCGTGCTTGGCAATGTATTGTGCTATGGTTTTGTGGGCGGTTCAGCCTCATTGCAAATGACGGGTGGTACGCCGCCGTATCAATACATATGGCCCGATGGCACTACAGGTTCTGCCGTAATTAATTTACCCGGTGGCACCAACTATGTTACCGGCACCGATGCGCACGGTTGCACTTTCACCACTCCCTTTGTAATTAACCAGCCCCCTCCTATTACTGCTACCTTCAATATTGTAAATGCATCATGCGGGGTTTGCAATGGTACCGCAACAGCCACTGCATCGGGCGGGCAAAACAGCGGCTACTATTATTACTGGCAAACGGTGCCTCCGCAAACGGGTCAAACGGCGCACAACCTTTGTGCGGGTGTTTATACCGTTATAATTGAGGACGCCACCGTAAGCGGTTGCCAGGATACCTTCTCGGTAAGTATAAACGAAAACGGCTCGCAGGCTATAACCGCCGCCTCAACAAATGCCACCTGCTCCAACATCTGCAATGGTAGCGGCACCGTAAACTTTACAGGCGGCTGCCTTAATGCGCCCTGCAGCGTACAGTGGTTAGATTCTACCGGTGTGCCCATCCCCGGGCAAACCAATGTAACCGCGAATGGTTTGTGCGAAGGGAATTACATAGTAGAAGTTACTAATGGGTTGGGGTGCCATTCTTTCGCTAACATCAGCGTGGGTGTGCCTAACCCTATCATCCCTAATACCAGTTCAACTGCCAACAGTTGCGGGGCAAACTGCTCAGGCACGGCAACCGTTACCGCAGCCGGTGGTAACCCGCCTTATACTTACCAATGGTACGATGCAGCCAACACCGCATTACCCGGCCAAACCAATGCCATGGCCACTAATTTATGTGGCGGCACGTACCATGTAAGCGTTACCGACCAGCAGGGATGCATAGTAAGCGACAACGCACTTGTATTAAGCAGCCTGATGACTGCCAGCGCCACTGCAACTGATGTGCGCTGTAACGGCGATTGCAGCGGTATAATTACTGCTGCCGTGCAATGGGGCATTCAACCGTATACCTTTACCGTTAAAGATTTAAGCAACGTTACCGTAGCCACCGGCAACAGTCCCGTTATCGCCAACCTTTGCGCAGGCAGCTACAATTTATTAGTAAGCGATTCAGCAGGCTGCACCCTTACACTACCGGTTACCATAAACCAGCCGGCGGCTTTAAACTTAAACCCAACCGCCAACTCGCCGCTATGCTATGGCAATTGTAATGGTAGTGTTGCTGTTTTAGTAACGGGGGGCACAGCACCTTATACCTATGATTGGCGCAACAGTAACGGTGTATTAATAGGCACAGTACCATCTATCAGTAATTTATGTGCCGATAATTATGCAGTGAAAGTTGTGGACACCAACGGTTGCGTATTCCCTTATATACCGGTAGTATTAACGCAGCCTGCCCCGCTTGACGATAGTATGCAGATTATTGACCCTTACTGCACCGCAGGTTTAGGCAGCATAAACCTTAGCCCTTACGGCGGTACAGCACCTTACAGTTTTAACTGGAGCAACAGTGCTAATACGGAAGATATCAGCAACCTTTCTTCGGGCACTTATGCCGTAACTATTACAGATGTAAACAACTGCATTGCTTACGACACTGCGGTATTTGTGCAGCTACCTCTATTAACCGAAAGCATACACGCCACCTTATACCACGGCTACCACTTTAAGTGCAGCGATAACACCGATGGAGAAGTAATAGTAGATGTAGCCGGAGGCCTGCCGCCTTATACCTATTTATGGAATGACTCTGCCGCATCAACGGTAGATTCTATTTATGGCTTACCCCCGGGCACTTACACCGTTACCGTTACCGATGCGCAGGGCTGTGTGCGTGTGGATAGTATACCGCTTAACCTGGTGCCGCCGCCATTTAGTTTAAGCAACGTACATAACGATGTGCTATGCAATGGCGATAGCAGTGGCGCCATAAGCCTGGTACCACAAGGTGGAGTGCCGCCTTACGTTTATTACTGGCTGCATGATACCAGCCTTGTTAATACTCCGCTTACCAATATAGGGCCGGGGCAATACATTGCTATTTGTTTCGATTCTATTTTCTGCCTGCGCAGCGATACCATTGATATTACAGAACCGCCGCTTTTAACTGTATCGCACAGCATTACCAATGTTACCTGCAACGGTGGTAATAACGGGGCGGTTGATATTACCCCCGCTGGTGGTATTACCCCGTATGGCTTTAACTGGAACAACGGACAGTTTACTACCGAAGATATTAGCGGAGTAACTGCCGGCACTTACATTGTAAATATTCTTGATAGCAACAATTGCCTGCTGGCCGATACCGCTTTGGTAACGGAGCCCGCTGCTATACAAACTTCGTTGGCGGTTACAGGCATTGTTTGCAATGGCGATAGTAACGGCGCTATTGACTTAACTGTAAACGGCGGGCAGGGCAACTTAAGCTATGATTGGAACAACGGCCAGTTCACCACGCAGGATTTACAAAACATACCCGCAGGCAGTTATAACGTAACGGTTACCGATGCCGCACTGTGTACCGCTACTGCAGGCGCCACACTTAATAACCCTGCTGTATTTACATTAAGTGAAACACACCAGGATATACTATGCGCAGGGGCTAACAGCGGCAGCATAACTATTACTACCGGCGGAGGAGTATTGCCACATACCTACCATTGGCAGCACGATACTACGATTATTAATACCGGGCTAAACGGTGTGGCAGGCGGCACTTACATTGTAATAGCGCGCGATAGCAACGGCTGTAAGCTAAGTGATACCATTACTTTAAATGAACCTGCTGCTATACAAATAAGCAAGGTGGTTACTGATATTAATTGCTTTGGCGCGGGCAATGGCTCAGTTAACCTTACGGTAAACGGTGGTGTGCAACCATACGCATTTAACTGGAACAACAACCAGTTTGTAACGGAGGATATAAACGGGCTTGCTGCAGGGCAGTATATTGTTGTAGTTACCGATTCCAATAACTGTATTAAGCGAGATACTTCCATTATTAAAGAACCGCTTGCACTTGCTACTAATATCAACCCTCAAAATATCAGCTGCTTTGGAGGCAATGATGGCAGTGTGGACCTTACCGTTACAGGCGGCACTATACCTTATGGTTACAATTGGAACAACGGACAGTTTAATACGCAGGACCTGCAAAACGTACCTGCAGGCACTTATTCCGTTTTGGTAAGCGATAGCAACAACTGCACCGCAACTGATGCCGCTACGCTTGGCCAGCCCAACCTGATAAGCGGCAGCCGCCCGGTTAGCATTTGCGTGGGTGATAGTTTCTTTACGCAGGGCGCTTACCAAACTACTGCGGGCGCTTATGTTGATACACTTACCGCGCCTAACGGATGCGATAGTGTATTGACCACCAACTTATCTTTTGTAAACGGATTCAGTTCGCAGTTTCAGGAAACGGTTTGCTACGGTTACGGATTTTGGTTTAACGGCACATACTATATGTTGCCCGGCAGCTATACCGACACCCTTAAAGCTAAAGGCGGTTGCGATAGCGTAGTTACCCTTAACCTTAATGTGCTGCAGGATATAAACGCTTATGCCGACCCCGACCATGCCAATATTTTATTGGGCGATACAGTGGGCATCAACATTTACACCGGTGGCCCATCGCAGATAGTAAGTTACACCTGGTTGCCGCCAAGCGGTTTAGATTGTAATAACTGCCCCTCAGTGGTAGCTTCGCCGGCAGGTGATATACGCTACCGCGTAATTGTGGTGGACACTAACGGTTGTAGTGATACGGTTTTTGTTCCTATATCAGTACACGGGCCGGTGCTGTACATACCAAATGTGTTTACGCCTAACGGCGATGGCAACAACGATTTCTTTGAAATTTTCGGCGACCTAAACGCGCTGCGCTTTTTAGAAGTTAAAGTGTTTGACCGCTGGGGCGAGAAAGTGTTTGAAAGCAACGACCTGCACTTTAAGTGGGATGGCACCTTTAAAGGCAAAGCCATGATGCCTGCCGTGTTTGTTTACCTTGTGAAAGCCACCTTTGCCGATGGCAAACCACAGCAGTTATATAAGGGCAGTGTTACCTTAATGAAGTAAGCCTTTAACGGTATTCAAACTTCCAGTCCGTCATTACACGTATACCAAATAATCCATCTTTAAATGTGTAGGTAACCACATCAGTACCTACCATTTGGTCACGGTCAAGAAATGCCCTTATACCAAAATAAGGCTCATAGGCCCCACCGGGCAATTCGAGCAGGGTGGTTGATGTGCTGCCGTGTTTGCTGTGTTCCTGAACTAAAGTATAGGAATAGGTTTCTGTAACCGGATTTCGGCTAAAAACAAAGTTAAAGGTTAGAAATAAGCTAAAGCACAGTGGTGAAAGACAAAACGATATAAAGATATTTCTGAATTGCCGATGCCCTACCATCCAAACCCGCAGCAAACCAAAAGGTAAGGCCATTAACAGCAGATAAAGTTGCAACAGCAGGCTTAAGGGTATAAGCGTTTGAAAACCTATTTTTAGCAAGGCAAACAGGTTAAACAGGGTTATAAGTATTACCGGCACCCAGCGCGAAGCAGAAAAAATTTGCAAGGCCTTTTTTAAGGCGCTTAGTTCCATATTGCTGTTACCCTTAGTAAGTGCAACAGCCAAACGGACACTTACGAATGTTGCAATAGCCCCAACTGCAAAACCTATAATACCAAGATACACGGTAAGCAAAAACGAAAACAGTAACAGAAACGCAGTAACGGTTGCCAGGTAGAAATAGCCGGCAATGGTTCCCAATGCATCATCAGTGCCATAGTAATCGCTCTTTACAAAATCGCGGTACTGCATATTGGCATAGTACGCCGCGCGCCTTCGGCTTGCCTCCTGCTGCGCGTTGTTTTGTTCAGCCTCATTGGTATACGTATAAGCATAGTCGGCACTTTTAGCGCCGGGGTTATCCATCAGGTATTCGTATGCTTCCGTAAGCAAAACAAAATCGGCATGCGCATTGGCGCTTTTGTTTTTATCGGGGTGCAGCAGTTTAGCCTTACGCCTGTAGGCCGCCTTAATTTCGGCAGGGCTTGCGCCTTCCTTAACTTCTAAAATGCGGTAGTAGTCGGAAATAAAAGCCATAGGTTGCCTGTGCTGCCGCTGTTGCGCTTATTTAATGTTAGCATTCAGCCAGGCGGTATCCTCAGCCCGGCGGGTATATTGCCAACGCAGGGTGGGGTCCATAAATTGTTCTACATACAGTGCACCTGCACTGTCTATAGCTATCTCATCGTAATAATGCAATACTGCCATAAGGCGTTGCCGGTGTGCAGCCGTTAGCAAGGCGCTATCTGTTTTAAAGTTACCCTCTTCTCGTTTTAGCGGTTGGTAAGGTGCAAGTATAACCCCATCGGCCCGGGCAGCGTGCCACACCCTGTTGAACAGTGCCGTATCCGCAACGGTGAACGTATGCCCGTCGTAAGTGTTTAAAATGTTACCATGGGCGCGGTACTCTGCATGCAGGCCGTTCTCATCTATTACCGCTACAAAAAATTGTGTAGCTATTTTTACCGCGTCGGTGGGCCGTGCTTCATTCAATGCCTTTACAAAGGCGGCGCGTTCCGCCTCCGGAATTTCATAGTTTACCGTTTGCCCTACCTTACGTATGGTAACGCTGGTTCTTCCATTATCAGTGAAGATATAGAGGCCCTGCGGAGCCGCAGGCTTTTTATCGTGCGTTTGGCAGCCTATTACAAACAGTAAAGCCAGCAGGGTAAGGTGTTTCATAATTCAAACGGAAAATAAATGAAAATGGCCGTAATCCACTTAACGCAGATTACGGCCTCAACCTTCACACACTAAGAACATTAGTTTGCCGATACCATTATACTTGGCTCGAAAACAATTTTTGATTTTATAGAATTGGAGATAAGGCAGGCCGCTTCTGACTTTTGTAAAATGCGTTCTGCTCTTTCCCTGTCCTTTTCATTACCGATGGTAATAGATGGAATAAGCTTCACCTCGCTCATCATGTATTTGCCATCCACCATTTCAAGTTTACCAAGGGCGCGGCTGTTAAAGCTGCTGAACTCCAGTTTAGAGTTTTCGGCTATTGCCAGAAAGGTGGTCATTAAACAACTGTTTACCGCTGCGGTAAATAAATGCTCGGGGCTCCAAATACCCTCCATACCTTTAGGGAACTGGGGCGGGGTGGCTACTTCCCAGCTTTGGGGCAGCTCAGGCGAGGTCATCGTTCCTTTACGCTCTGCATTCCACTGCACATCCACCTCGTAATAGTGTTCGTTACTCATATGCTTATATTATAAGTTGTTATCAATAATTCTTTTCAATTCGCCTGCAGGCACTACACCACTCTGCTTCCACTTCACTTCGCCGTTTTTAAACAGGATAAGTGTGGGCACGCCCCTTATGTTAAAGGATGCCGCCAGTTGGGGATTGCGGTCCACATCAATTTTTATAATTGTGGCATTATCGCCTATTGAGGCTTTCAGCTCCTGCAGTATAGGCGCCATCATTTTACAGGGGCCGCACCACTCTGCGCTAAAATCCACCAATACGGGTTTCTCGCTCTTAATCAGCTCGCCAAATGTTTGTTGTGCCATAACCTCTTATTTTATTTCTGTGTATTCCACTTCTTCTTCAATGGCTTTAGGGTTAACAGGCCCTGTTGCGCAGGCCTGTGTGCCACAGCAGCCAACGTTTAACAAACCCTGTGCTGCAAAAAGCCCGCCTAAACCGGCCAGCCACATATCGCCTAACTGCCAACCCTGTACCAGCACTGCGCCACCCACCACTGTGCGGAAGACGCGCATGATGCTCCAGGGAGATAAAAGCTGATTTTTAACGTAGCTGAACATGCTGTTTTTATTTACCGTAAGCGCGCAGGTTGGTCCACGGGCCGGCGTTATGCACGTTGGTAAAGCCGGCACTTTTTAAAATACTTTTTGCTGAACCGCTACGCATGCCCGATGCACAACAGGTTAATATGGGTTGATTTTTATCCTTTACTTTTTTGGCAAAGGCCTGTATCTGATCAAGGGGCACATTTAACGAGCCGCTTACATGCCCGCCGGCATATTCGCCTTTTGTGCGCACATCCACAATCATAGCTCCCTGTTCAATCAACTGCCCGTAATCTACTGACGGGCCAAGGCCGAATAATTTTTTAATAGCGTCTATCATCTTTTCTCTTCTGTTTCAGTTAACAATAGCAGTTTACATCTAACCATGAGCCGCCGTTTACACAATCAACACCATGCTGCTTTAAAAAGGCGGTTGCCTGGCCGCTGCGGTTGCCTGAGGCGCAACACAGCACAATGTTCTTCATCTTCTTAAACTCTTCAATACGCGCAGGTACCTCCTGTAAAGGTATGTTGATGCTGCCTGCTACATGGCCGCCCATAAACTCACCGGGGCTGCGCACATCAATAATTGTTGCTTCTCCTTTCTTAATCAACGTTTCAATGCTTTCCATCTTTTATTCTTTTGGGTTTACTGATTCTTCCTTTTTAAACATGCTGAAAAGCAGGCCGCCCATAACAGCGCCATATAAAGTGCTGTTTAAGGCACTGGAAGTAATAGGGCAGGTACCGCTTGCACAACCCACATAGTACCAATATAACCACCCGGCGCCTGCGCCTATCACTCCGCCAATCATTTCCGGCTTAAACCGGCCCACAAACCTCAACACTTGTTTCATTTTATTCAGCCTGCCTTAGTTCACGATGCAAATTTGCCTAGGTAGACGTTCCTGTAAGGGAACATTTGTTGGATAAGCACCGTTTTTAAGAACTCTTTAACAGCCCCTACTTTTTCTTGCCCATGGTGCTTAGGCCAAAAGGCAAATACAAAGGGCAGAAGCTTATAGTGCTTGTTAGCGCAAAAACTGCTGCCAGCACTATTAATACAATACCCAGTACGCCGCTTATTACATTAGTAAAATACAGCGCTACAATTACGGCAGCAATCACCAAACGGATGATTCTGTCTACTGTTCCCATATTCTTTTTCATATGTGTGATTTTACAACAAAGGAACAAGCGCTGAACCTGGTATTCGGGAACATTTGTCACATAAGGACAGGAAATTCATATGATTAAGGTCAGATAAGCTGCTACACCAGCAACTCAATAGTATTGCGGCCCAGTTTAACAATGCCTTTGGTTTCCATAGTACGCAGCAGGCGGCTTATGGCCTCGCGGTGGGTGCGCAGTTCATCAGCAATTTGCTGGTGGGTGATGTATAAGGCGCGGGTGTTGAGGGCGCGGGTGCGTTCCTCCAGGTAGTGCAGCAGTTGCGCATCCATATTATTAAAGGCAATAAGGTCAATAACCTGCAGCAACTCGTTAAAGCGGATGGCGTAGGTGTTATTTACAAACTCCTTCCACTCTTTATACTTAAACCACTCCTCAACCATTGCAGCGGGTATCATGGTTACTTCGGTATCATCTTCGGCCACTGCTTTAATCACACTCTTTTTATTGGCCTGGCAGCAGTTTAACGACATGGCACAGGTTTGCCCGGGATAGATGTGGTATAAAAAAATCTCGCTGCCTTCTTCGCCCTCGCGTATTACGCGTATGCTGCCTTTGGTAACTATAGGCGCAAACACTATGGTATCGCCGGGCCACATAATCACTTCATCATGCGCGTATTGTTTACGGCGCGCGTTTTTTTCCAATTCAGCTAAAAGCTGTGGGTCTTTAAAGGGGAGTTCCTGCATTATTTGCGGGTTTTAAATCCGTTGTTTAATGCAAACATAGGATTGAAAACGCAAACAAAAACTTTTTCGTACCACCTAAAGCCATTACGGCTCATGCGTATGGTGCTAAAGTGAAACAGTTCCCCCAATAATGAGCCTGCCACCGGGGTTACAATAATATCCTGTATGCTGGGTTGTTCCATACCGCCTTCGGCCACATACTCCCACAATAAACTATGGCCCAGGCTAAACAGGCCACTTTGCCACCAGGTGGCACCCTGCGAGCGCAAAGCATTGTAATAACAGGACCCCTGATACGGGTGCCCTACATAATTGATGTACCAGATGTCCCTGTCAATAACCGGTGCACGGGTAAACGTTTTTTTATACTGCGGCAATACGGCGCGCACATCCTGCTTGTTCCATTTGCTGGCATCTTCGGGTATGGCAATAAGCAAGGATGCTGCCAATAAGTTATAGCCAAACACCCAACAGTTGGCCCTCCATAATTTTTTGCCCGGGGTTGTATTGTAAGCAATGGGCACAAAATCGCTTTCGTAAGCTTTAAGCTTTACCGGCAATTGTGTGTTAATTTTTTGCCGTTGCAAGGGCTGTACATAAAATTGCCTGTAAGCCATTAACTGCATAACACAGCAACTACTTACAAGCAACAGGGTTAACGCTTTCACTTTATAGGGTACCGCGGCGGGCCTGTTCTGCCTCAATAGATTCGAACAGCGCCTGGAAATTTCCTTTACCAAAACTTTTTGCGCCTTTGCGCTGTATAATTTCGAAGAAGAGTGTAGGCCGGTCTTCAACAGGTTTTGTAAATATCTGTAGTAAATATCCTTCCTCGTCACGGTCAACCATTATGCCCCATTTTTTCAGCTCATTAAGGTCCTCCTTAATAACGCCAACACGGCTGGGTACGGTATCGTAATAACTGCCGGGTACGTATAAAAACTCTACGCCGCGCTTTTTCATTTCGCTAATGGTAAACACAATATCATCGGTAGCTACAGCTATGTGCTGGCAACCGGCGCCTTTGTAAAAGTCCAGGTACTCTTCCACCTGCGATTTCTTTTTACCTATGGCCGGTTCATTAATCGGGAATTTGATGTAGCCGTTACCGTTGGTCATTACCTTGCTCATAAGGGCAGTGTATTCTGTGCTTATATCCTTATCATCAAAAGTTACCAGGTTGGCAAAGCCCATAACATCAGCATAAAAAGTGCTCCAGCGGTTCATGGCTCCCAACTCTACATTGCCCACCATATGGTCAATATACTTAAGGCCGCAGTGGCCGGGCTGGTAATCAGTAATCAGTTTTTCGTAACCGGGTAAAAACACCCCGTTATAATTTTTGCGTTCTACAAAAATATGAACCGTATCGCCGTAGGTATGTATGCCGCTCATGCGCACTTCGCCGTTTTCATCCTTAACTGTTTTGGGCAGCATGTAAGGCTCGGCGCCGCGTTTAGTGGTTTGCTCAAAAGCATCATAGGCATCATCCACCCAAAGGGCAATAACCTTAACGCCATCGCCATGCATGCGCAGGTGCCTTGCCATTTCGCTTTCGGGGTTAAAAGGTGTGGTAAGCGCCAGGCGTATTTTGCCTTGCTGTAAAACGTAGGAAGTAAACTCGCGCTGGCCGGTTTCTAAACCCGCATAGGCTAAATCCTGAAAACCAAAGGCGGTTTTATAATAATGAGCCGCCTGTTTGGCATTGCCCACGTAAAGCTCTACATAATCGGTACCGTAAATGGGTAAAAAATCCTGTGCCTTATCGAATATCTTTTTTTCGCTATACGCAAAATTTTGAACGGCGGTTAAGTCTTTTGTTTCCATTGCAATTGTTTTTGGGTTTATTAAACAGTGGCAGGCGCTTTGCTCAGCCATGAATGGTAATAGTCAGTTAACTCAATTTTGCAGGCCTCTTCGGTTATCTGCACGGGGTTAAAGGGGTCAATCATAACCGCCATTTCGTTGGTGGCTTTTTTGCCTATGCTGCGTTCAATAGCGCCGGGGTGCGGGCCATGTGGTATACCACCGGGGTGCAGGGTTATTTGCCCTTTTTGAATATTGTTGCGGCTCATAAAATCGCCATCTACATAATACAGTAACTCATCACTATCTACATTGCTGTGGTGGTAAGGTGCAGGTATAGCATCGGGGTGGTAATCATACAGGCGCGGCACAAAGGAGCAGATAACAAAGTTTTTGCCCTGGAAGGTTTGGTGTATGGGTGGCGGCATGTGTATGCGGCCTGTAATGGGTTCAAAATTGAAAATAGAGAAAGCGTAAGGATAGCTACAGCCATCCCAACCTACTACATCAAACGGGTGTGTTTCGTAAATGTACGGATAGATAAGGCCGCGCTTCTTTATCTTAATCATAAAGTCGCCCAACTCATCATGTGTTTCAAGGTTTTGGGGCAGGCGGAAGTCGCGCTCACAAAAAGGAGAATGCTCCAAAAACTGCCCGTAATTATTGCGGTAGCGCTGGGGCGTTTCAATAGGCCCGTGCGATTCAACAATCAGCAGTTTGTTATCGCGGGTATCAAAGTGCATTTGGTAAACAGTGCCGCGCGGTATAACCAGGTAGTCGCCGTATTTAAAATCAATACTGCCATACATGGTTTTTAATGTGCCTGAACCATGATGCACAAAAATCATTTCATCGGCATCGGCATTTTTAAAAAAGTAGTGGTTCATGCAATCCATTGGCGAGGCTACGGCAATGGTCATATCATTATTTACAAACAGCACCTTGCGGCTTTCCAGGTAATCTTCATTAGGCTCCGCATTAAAACTCATATAGCTGCGGGCCTGCAGGTTATCTTCAATAACCACTTTGGGCCGCACGCTGTAGGGCTGGCCCTTTTCTTTAACGCGTGTTGGCGGGTATAAATGATATACCAGGGATGACAAACCGGAGAAACCTTCCGTTCCAAAAAGTTCTTCGTGGTATAAATCGCCGTTCTCCTGCCTGAAAACAACGTGGCGCTTATCGGGCACTTTGCCCATGCGAATATATTGCGGCATATACTTTACTGTTTTAATGTAAAAGTAGATTACCGCCATAGCGGCAGCGAATGATATTAGTCAGTATACCCCCCCGGGGAAGGTAAAATGTAAATAGATAAAAGGCCCGGCAGCTACCGGGTAGTAAACGGTTGCAGTTTAATACAACTACTACTTCTTCTTTTTAGCAACTGCTTTAGCAGCAGGTTTGGCGGCTTTTGCTGCAGCCTTTTTAACCGGTGCAGGCTGCTTAGCGGCGGCCTTTTTTACAGGGGCCTCTTTTGCTTTAACAGGCGCTTCTTTAGCTTTTGCGGCTGCTTTAGCTGCTGCTTTTTCTTTTGCCCTTTTTTCAGAGTTGGCTACTTCATTAAGCCAAACGCCCTTTTTTAGCTGGCCAAGTATGGTTACTTCTTTACTGTTTTTGTAGATGTTGGCATTAGCCATCATTTCCTCCTCAGAATCAGCCCTAATTTTCACCCCTTTATCTGCTGTTTTAGAGCGCACATCGATATAAAATCCATCTCGTAACTGGGCGGGTAATGTTGGTGGTCTTCCCATAACTTTATTTTTTGCAAAGGGCAATCTAAGGTTTTTAACCAAAGCACCAATTCTTTTTTGATTTAATTCTCATGTTTTGGCATTACTATATGCTATTTACATATGTTTTTGTGTTAAAATGAGGCTTTTTATGCTTAGCGCTCCACTTCTCCTGCCTTAATTGCTCCATCATATAGCTGTAAAATATAAGCAAGCAAAAATCAGTGGCCGGAGTGACCATACTCATACCGCTGAGGCTACTGGCTGTACTATTTTCGTCCGGCGCAATTGCGTAAACTCTTTTTCGGTGAATTGAGGACTGCTCCTGATAAATTTCGGGGGCAGTTTTTTTATTAGTAAGAATTGGGCAAAAAAGTAAATAGCGCTCAACGTGTTGTGTTTAACTTTGCCTTATATGAAAAACATTAAATTTATTTCATTTGCCTGTTTGTTGCTTACGTTAGCACACTGTGTTAAGGCGCAAGGCGTTTTGGAGTATCACAGCGGTGTATCGGTACAGCGTATGCCCGATGGAGCCACCTTTCGATTTTTAACCGGTGATAGCGGCGATGACTCGTTACAGGAATACGATACCTACGTATTTAAAGATTACAGCCCAACCGATACTGTTATATGGAAGTATGTTAAAGATGAGGACCAATTATACATACTAGCGTGGGACCCCAAGAAGGCCGGCAAAAAGCACGACCTAAAATTTGCGGTGGCGTGGCGGGTAACCAGCGGCAATCCGCGCTTTGGAAAAGTAAGCGTGCCCGGCAACCTGCACTTTGAGGGCTTTGGCGGAGATGAGGCGTATTTTACCGAGCCGGGTAAGCCCGATTACTTTAAGTTGTTTTTTTACTCCACCTACATACCCGGTATAGCAAAGGTAGAATATACACTTAAAGCCCACACCACCCCCACCATAAAGCCCGCCGAATGGGACTACCCCAACTACGAGCCTGACTTTAACTACAGCGGCAAAAAGGTGCCTAACCCATTCAACATGGCCGTGCTGGACCGCAAAATGAAACAGAAGGAAACCGATGAATTGATGGCGGTAAGCCTGCCCCTTTACAATTTGCTGAACCGGATAGATAAGCAACCCCAAGATGAAACCTGGGGCAAGGCCGATTTAAACCTAAGAAGGTATGATAATGGTTTTGAGTGGGACGACTTTGACCGGCTTGGGCGCAACTATGTAACCCTGTGCGTTTATGTAGAAGATAAATATTATACGAAAAACACTATTTACGGAACTATAGTAAGCACACACCCCCAGTTGTTTGGCAACCGCGATGTTAGCTTTGAAAGCTTTTACCATAAGGATGGTATAATTGGGTGGAAGGTGGTGCTGCGCGTTTTCCCCTATATGTTTATGAGGCTAAAACTTGATTTACCGGCCAACACCCCTGTTTTAACCGTACGGTATAAGGCAGATGAGAAGGAAGACGTAAAAGATTACCTGGCCGCCGAAAGCAAGTACGCCAACGATAAAAATGTGCAGGATATAGTAAAGGATGAAGACCCTGCACAGAAAGCGCAAGCACTGTGGGGTACGTATGCGCTTAACAACTACATTGCCTGCAGTGCAGAAGAATTAATGGCTGCGCTGATTGATGTTTACAAGGCCGGCGGAGACCACTATGATGGCTATGGCAGCATGGGTTGGAGCCGGAGCAACATGTACCAAGGCAATATGAGCCCGAAGTACCAGGATATTACTGTGCTGATAGTTGCCCCTGTTGCACCAATAAGTTTTATGCTGCGCGGAAACACCAGCAACAAACTCACGGAGGTGCCATTAAAGGAAATGGACGTGCTAACGGGGCAGCGCTTAAGGGTATTTAAAGCCAGGGTTACGTTTGAAGGAACTATAAGCAGCTACGAGTTTAAGATTGACCCCGGCTTTTACGGGGAGAACGGATATATGATATTTCTATCTAAACCATAAGGTTTTTACCTGCGGATGAAACCGTAGTAAAACGTTAGTAAAAACAAAGCGAAATGCAGAAAGCCGCGCACCGCTAAAAACCGGTGCGTCATGGTTGTGCCCATAAAAGGAACATCTACCTTGTAGTAAGCAAAATACCAACTGGCGCCGGCGGTTACAAAGAATGCGCCCGACAGAAACTTAGCCACTTCTTTCCAGTTTATTTTCATACAGCATTTATTGTGCAGTAAAGGTAAGTATTAATGCTTTGTGCTACCGTGCATGCACTTAGGTGCAGGTGAGGTATATCAAAGCACTCCTCCTTGATAAGGAGGAGAAGAATTTGAAAATGCGTAGCCATTTTCAAAGTAGAGGTGCTTGAACATTTGCTCGTCATTCCGTCCCGATAGCTATCGGGATTATCCGGAATCTGAACTAGATGCTGAATCAATCCCGAGTAATTCGGGACAGCATGACGAAACCGGTACTCCTCCCCTTTAGGGAGAGGGTTGAGATGAGGATTGTATTAAAACTCTCCTCCTTGATAAGGAGGAGAAGAATTTGAAAATGCGTAGACATTTTCAAAGTAGAGGTGGTTGAATTGTAATTTAACCACCCCGATTTAAAAAGTATTATATACTATTTAAATCTGCCCCTCCTTAAAAAAGGAGGGGAATTTATGGCCCCTCCCCTTTACGTTAGGACTTGGTGGCTTTACTCCTTTACAAACCTTACACCGCCTTTTGCTTTGCTGCCTTCATAAACGGTGCAGAGATACATGCCCGGTGTATATGATTCCGTTTTTAGAGTGTAACCTATAGTAGCTTTTTGTATGGGTGTTTCAAAGATTGTGTGGTCGTTAAGATCGTGCACTATTAGTACGCCATCTTGCTTTAGCGTGCTGCCAAATCCGATGTTGCAATAATTGCCGGCAGGGTTTGGGTAAACTTCCAAATCAGCTTGTGGGTTATATGTTTGCTTAGGTGGTTCAGCTATGCCAACATCAATACCCAAGGTATCGCAGACACTTCCGTCAACAGGTCCCAAACGGAAGTTAGGATAATTGGGAATGCTTCGGGCATTAAAGGTGTTTAAGTGTATATAGTGTTGTTGAACATCGCTAGCAACGCCTAGGCTATCAGGTTCATTGATTAAGTGAAGAAACCTTGTGCCATTAGGAGTATTGCAAATAATTTTTCCATTTGGCGTTTCTTCCAAAAGATGAAAATATGTGGATCCCAATGCAAAATCGGGATCAATGAATCCATCCCAAGTGGCCACTGTCTGTCGGCTGGCCTGTATATCGGGTGAAAATAAATCGTATTGAAATATCTCCTTTGAACAAGCTACATATAAATATTTTCCACTCGGGGAAAAAGCACATCCCCCCGAGTAGCAAGTATCGTTTTCATTTAGCCTAATTTGGTTGCTCAGCCGCCCATCGCAGCGGTCGAAGTCATAAACATCTAAAACGTACGAATAGTAATCATCAAACACTGCGTACTTGCTGCCATCAGGCGAAAAACAACTCTGTGACAAGGGTAAGTCAGGTGATAAAGGCAGCCCGACGGTATCCCAACCCAAATCATTTAGGCCATTTGGAGACAGCAAGGATCGGCGGTACATGTTAGTGCCAGACTTCCAAAAAATGACCCACCAATCCCTACCATTCGCATGTCTACAAGCGCTTAACTTGCCGTTTTCTAAAACGGTATTGTTAACTATCGGGTTTCTTAAAGAAGTAACCGCAGGAATATTCATATCAATTACAGTATAATATACGCCTTCGCATCTTGCATCGTCTCGAATACGGGAATGGAAAAGAAAATATATATTACTGTTATCCGGTTGGTTAAGAATCAAAGCTCCTTGAGAAACAGGATATCCCTCATCTGCGGTGGCTTCACTCCAAAGCCCTGGGTTTAGGGTATCGGATCCTGCCATCTGTTTAAAATTTTTGTCATACACCCAAATTCCATTTGTCGAAAACAACAAACTACCATCTGTATCACATGCAATGGCTAT
>JBDHYB010000032.1:0-32445 GCA_039811145.1 Chitinophagales bacterium
CGTCAAAGCTTGACTCGCCCATCTTGATACTAAAGGTGTGCATGTGCCGGCTCCGGCCCAACTCCTTAGCCAGGCTAAGCATGGCGCTTGTATCTATGCCTCCGCTCAGCGTCATGCCTAATGGTGCATCACTTATAAGATTACGGCGCACGGAGTCGCGCATTAATTCGCGCACTTTGGCTATTGCCTCTTGCTCATTTATGTCGTGATTTTGGGTGTAGTTAATTCGATAATAGTCCTTAAAGTGGTGCTTACCGCTTGTCAAATCCACCTCAAGCATTTCTCCGCAACGTAGCTCTTTTATTTGCTTGTATGGCGTACTTCGGTGTGGGATATATGCTAAAGTGAAGTAGTGAAAGATAGACACTTCATCAATTTCCTTCGTAAAGTCCGGCACGTCTAATAAGGCCTTTATCTCAGAAGCAAAGTATACTTTGTCGTTGGTTAAAGTGTAAAACACGGGGTTGATACCGAAAAAATCTCGCACCAGAAATGCCTTTTGCTTTTGAGCGTCGTATATACAAAAGGCAAACATACCAGAGAGCTGATGAATAAAGTCTATTCCCAGTTCTTTGTACAAATACAGCAGCACCTCGGTATCGCTAGTGCCACTAAAGGAATACTTTTCAGCCAGCCGGTATCTATCTTTCAATTCCTGAAAGTTAGAAACCTCTCCATTGAATGTAATCCATATGCTTCCATCAGAGGTTGACATAGGCATATTGCCAGAAGGCGAAAGGTCGATGATAGATAGCCGCGCACTTCCCAAAATACACTTTTCAAATGCCTTTATCTGCTGAAGGTTAGGCCCTCTGTGCTTAATGGTTTTAACCATTTTGCCGCAAAGCGACTCGTCGTCCAATAAAACTGGAGCGCCTAAAGAAATTATACCGGCAATACCACACATGCTAAATGCTATATTTGAATATTATCAACGAAATAAGGCCTTTTACCGGAAAATGAAAAAATGGTTCAGTACAGTCATTACTCTGTTTTTTCTGTTACTGCTATTTCTGAAATTAAGAGAGCTGAGTTTCCCGGCAGTTAAAGATGCTCTGTATTCTATCAATCTATTCTACTTTATTGCTGCGATGTTATTAATGGTATTGTCTGCCTTAATGCAAGCCGTTAGGTGGCGTTTTATTCTTTTGCCTTTGGGCAAATATAAACTCATGGACATTTTCTCATCAGTAGCTATTGGCCACTGGTTCAACTTGGTTTTACCGGCAAGGCTCGGCGAATTGGCCCGCCCGTTAAACTTTGCCCGTAAACATAATTTGCCTTATACCACAGTATTAGCAACCACCCTGATTGAGCGACTGGCAGACGCCTTTGCTATTTTGTTGCTTTTTGCTTTTGGGGGACTGATCTTAGGAAGAAACCTAAGTGCTAACTTTGGCATCGCTTTTTTTGTGGCAACGCTTTTAAGCCTGGTTGGATTGTCTTTTGTGATAAAAAACAGAGTCAGGCTTTTGCTCTGGTTTTCCGCTAAAATCAAATCGAGCATTGTGGTCAAACACAGCTCCGATTTTCTGGCCGGTACAGATCTTGTAAGGTCAAGCAATCAATTTGTTGGTGTCGTTAGCACAACCTTGTTTATCTGGCTTTCTAATACCATTGCGTACGGATTACTTCTTCATAGTTGCAATTTACCAGAAGCACTCACAACACCCGCGGCAGCTATTTTGGTAACGCTAGCCAGTGCGGTTGCGCACTCTATCCCATCAACTGCTTCCGGCTTGGGTGTTTTTAACTATAGTGTAGTGGTTGCCATGGAAACCTATTGCCAGACCATTAACCTGAATCACCTTTCTTTTTCTCCGTCAATAATTGCCCTATCTTTAACAGTTTACGTTGCAGCAATTTTACCAGATATTGTAATTGGCGGTTATTTTTATTGGAGAAATACGTTTTACAAATGAAAAAAAACAAGATTGTTTTTTTTACGGTTCTTTTATCCTCACTATTGATTTTTTTGATTTTTCTGTGCACGGAAATATTCATGAGAATACAGGGTTACGTGCCGGGACACATAAATTCGCAAACTGATTTTGTCGAAGGAGATTCTCTCAAACTTAACCCCTGTTATACCGCAGACTCTAACGGAATTATGAAGTTCAGTCCAATGGCCCAAAAAGTCATTAACGATTGCATTAAAGAAAGCTTAACCCAACAGCGATTATGTTTTAATGACACTATAAAACAAATCTTAAAAGAAGATCTTGTATACGCATATTGTAGCAGGGAGAAATCACCAATCTTTAGCTCATGGGCTGACTCCATCAGAAAGACCCCAAAAACCGATAGCTTGACTAGATTGTTTAGAAAATATGTTGAAGCCCCCATTAACCAAGATGGCTTTAGGAGCGTGGCATTCCAACCTTCAATTAGTCAGGTAAAAAAAGTATTGTTGATTGGAGACTCCTTTACGTACGGCTTTAGCGCAGATCCAATTACCGAAAGTTTTGCAGACCACTTGTTAATGCAGGGTGGATTGTTGGTATACAATACAGGTATCACCTCTACCGATCCAGTTCAATATTTGGCCATATTAAAAGCTTATATGAGCATATTGAAGCCAGATATAGTTGTGGTCTCCTTTTATATGGGTAACGATATACTCAACTATAGGCGGGAATCTAAGCCATATCAATTTGCAATGTATCCTATTAATAACAAGTTTGTGTTAGCGGACCCTTTTGGAAGTTACCTCCCACCCGCTGAAGCCAATAAGGTTATGCGTCTAAGCAATATCGTCCCTAACCAAAAAAGTAACTACTTGAATAAATTTCTGGCAAAAACTGTCTTAGGTACGCGTCTTTGGATTATACTAAGAAACTTAGGGCTAGTCAATCCAAATGAAATAGAATTGCAGCGCTATTACAATCCGCAGCTCAACGCCGAGGACCCGGAAAAGATAACCAAGGCTTTGGCAAAAGAGATTTTTGATTTCGTTCAAGAAAGGAATTGCAAAATACTCTTTGTAGTGATCGCAGACAAAGAAGAGACAAACCCATGGAACAAAAAGTTTAATGCCAAAAAGTTGTTTGAGGGCCTTCCAGTTGTATTCGCTCCGGACAGTTCTAATTGGTATGCAGCTTATCCGGATGGACACTTTAATAATCACGGACACTTAATGTACTCGCGATGGCTTCGTAGCAAAATAGATGTGCTCTGAGTTTCGACTCCTTCTAAAAAGGATTTAGGTGGTATTGTTGCAAGGGAATACTCGTTGTTTGATTTAAACCATTGTTACTAAAATATCTCCTCCACTTAAATTATACTTGCCTCCTAATTGTGCCACGTACAATAAATATGCAACAATCCAATCCATATTTATCAGTGGTTGTAGCAGCCCGTAACGATAACTACGGTGGGGACTTTGAGTTGCGACTTCAGAACTGTTTAACCTGGTTTGCGTTTTATGCCGATAAGTATAAGCTGCCTGTCGAGTTTCTTATCGTAAACTACAATCCTGTTGAGGGCCGGGCGCAACTTGCTGACACCCTTAAATTTCCGAAGTCAGCCTTTGTTCGCTTTCGTCTGGTTACGGTACCGGTGGAATTTCACGAAAAAATTTCTGACGGTTCAATCAGAAAGAAGGTGCCCTTGTATGAGTACGTGGCAAAAAACATCGGCATCCGGAGGGCCAAGGGCAAATTCATTCTGTCGGCTAATCCGGATATTTTAATTGACCCCGCTATTATTCGTTTTATAGCCGATAAAAAATTAAAGAGCGATTCCTATTACAGGGCAAATCGGTGTGATTACAAAAACGATTTGCGGCTGGTTAATCCCGCTACTGATTTGGCAAAAGTACGCAGCAAGGTGTTCAGGATATTTATGAAAGGCTTCATGTGGCCATTACAAATGGGCTTTTTTTGGCCAATTCAACTGTGGTGGCTTGAGCGTAAAAACCGCAAGAAACTGGATTACGAATTTTGGCTGCTTGACAACGAAAAATTTGCGAACGAAAAGCTGATTCCTGTAACTTATGATAACATGTCCTTCAAGTTCCACAGCAATTGTAGCGGAGATTTTATGCTGATGGCTAAGGAAGCCTGGTTTAACCTGCACGGTCACCCTCAAAATACATACCTCTCCATGCATACCGATGCCATTGCCGTGGCCATGGCCTTTTACAGCGGTTTAAAGGAGCAGGTTTTCTTTCCGCCGGTATACCACCAGGATCATGAAAGAAGATTTGTGGCGGATAATAGCCAGCCGGATATATTTGCTATGTTTCGTCAGTTTGAGGATGATAGCCGGAAAATGGAAAAGGACGGTAGGCCCATTATATACAACGATGAAAACTGGGGATTTGCGAATGAACCATTTGAAGAAATTGAGATTACCCAATGAAGCCTTACCTAAGCATAATTGTTAGTTCAAGAAACGATAACCATGGCGGCGACATGGATAAGCGGCAGCGTATTTTTATTCGCGGATTAATTGACCAGGCTAATCGTTACAAATTACATATTGAGTTGATAGTAGTGGAGTGGAACCCCCCACAGGAAAAACCCTATCTGCACGAAATATTGCCGCAACCAAAGGAGGGCGATTTTCTTTCACTTAGGTACATTGTTGTGCCCACCGAAATACATACCCAATATAGGTTCGCCCATACCATGCCGCTGTATCAAATGATTGCTAAAAATGTAGGCATACGGCGGGCAGCGGCAGATTTTATCCTCTGCTCCAATGTAGACCTCCTTTTCTCTAACGAGTTGATGGAAATTCTGGCGGCCAAAAACCTTGATAAAAAGTGCTTTTACCGCGCCAACAGGTCCGACATCCCCGAACAAATTGACGAAACCCTTGACACACAACAGCAGCTTGCGCTTGCCCGAACCCGCATTATGAGACAGTTGGGCCGTGATCCCGATTACCTATATCTTTTAAACTGGCCGGGCTGGATCTACTTTTTCTCTACCGTAGCAAAAACGCTGAATTACCTGATGAGCAGATTGAGAAAAGCCACCATGAAGCCCGTGGATTTGTTAATGATGAACTTAGACACCAACGCCTGTGGTGATTTTACCCTGATGCACAAAGATGCCTGGATGGATATACAGGGTTATCCTGAGCTGGACCTTTATTCCATTCACATTGATAGCATGGGGGTAATTGCCGCTACCGCAAGGGGGTACCAACAACACCTGTTTCCTACCGAGGCATGCACTTTTCATATAGACCATTATAATGGATGGGAGTCGTTAAGCGCTATTGAAAAGATTAGTTTTATCAATAACCGCCCTGGTATTGGCTGGGATATTGTAAACGAAGCCGGCAAAAAGCTGATAGAAGAGAAACTGCGTTACGATTTCAATAAGCCCGACTGGGGCTTTGCCAATCATCAATTCCGCGAGTTTGTTTTTAATCCTTTCTGAATAGTTAATTTCGCGGAATCTTAACATGAAAATAGCTGTATTAGGTGTGGGCCGTTTGGGCCTTTGCTTTTCGCTTAACCTTGAGCAGGCTGGTTACGAAGTTTGTGGGGTTGATATATCCGACAAATACGTTAAAAGCCTTAATGATAAAACATTTACCAGTCCTGAGCCGGAAGTTTCTGCCCTATTAGGTAAAAGCAAAAACTTTTCGGCTACCACTCATATTGCGGAGGTATTAAAAGACGACTGTAAGTTGCTTTTTATAATGGTGGCAACCCCTTCAAAACCGGATGGATCCTACGACCACTCGCAAATAGAACGAATTGCCGGCACCCTTATCAACTTTGGCAGAAGGGATGAGCGGATTGACATTGTGATTGGGTGCACCGTAATGCCCGGCTACTGCTCTCAATTAGCAGAAACACTTAGGCCCTATAACTACACCGTAAGCTATAACCCCGAGTTTATAGCCCAAGGCAGCATTATTCGCGACCAGTTGTATGCTGACCAGGTTTTAATTGGTGAGGCAGACGAAGCCATAGGAGATACTATTGAAGGCATTTATAAAAAACTTTGCCGCAGTACGCCAACCATTTGCAGAATGGATCCTTTAAGTGCCGAAATATGCAAATTGGCTACCAACTGTTACCTCACTATGAAAATATCTTTCGCCAACTCTATTGGTGATATGGCCAAAACAGCAGGGGCCGACGAACAAAAAATTCTGGCAGCCATTGGCGCCGATTCAAGAATTGGAAGCAAATACCTGAACTATGGCTTTGGTTTTGGGGGTCCTTGTTTCCCGCGCGATAATCGGGCTCTGATATTGGCTGCTAAAAAGCTGAATATGGAATTACCATTAAGTGAGGCCACAGATAAAATAAACAAGGCTCATTTGCAGTTTCAGTTAAACCACTATTTAAACAACACAGACCCTGCGCAAAAAATAGTTTTTGACAGCGTTGCCTATAAAAAAGGAACAACAATTCTTGAGGAATCTCAACAGCTGGCGCTGGCAATTCAACTGGCAAAGGCAGGGCGAATTGTACATATCAAAGAAAATTCCATTGTTATAACACAGCTAAAACAGCTTTATGGCAAGCTGTTTAGCTATGAAGAGGCTTAAAAAATTTTATGGAAACCGAGCCGGCTATTATCGTAATTGCCTATAACAGGGACGCCTGCCTCCAACGCTTACTATCCTCTTTAGCGCGTGCGAATTACCCTACAAACAACATAACTCTTGTTATTAGTATAGACAAAAGCGACAACAACAGCGTTAAGGAGGTGGCTGAACAGTTTAACTGGCCACACGGGGCCAAAGAGGTAATACTACATGAGCAAAGGTTGGGGCTAAAAAAACATGTGCTTAGCTGCGGAGCGCTTAGTGAAAAATATGGCGCTGTAATATTACTGGAAGACGACCTCATAGTTTCACCTTACTTTTATAGTTATGCAACAAGGGCGCTTAGCTACTATTCAAACGACCCCCTGATTGCCGGCATCTCACTTTACTCTTATCGTGTTACAGAAAATGGCTTCAGGCCGTTTTTCTGTGTTGACGATGGCAATGACATGTATTTTATGCAGTTGCCGTCTTCGTGGGGTCAGGCATTTACACAAGTGCAGTGGCGGACGTTTAATCAATGGTACTCCAAAAACAACAACCGCGCAGCCTCTAACCTTCCCGAGCATATTCAACAATGGTCACAAAGCTCATGGAAAAAGCACTTTGTGCAGTACATGATTGAAAACAATCTGTTTTTCGTTTACCCCCGTGTTTCTCTATCAACAAATTTTAGCGAGCCCGGCGTTAACTCTGTCCAAAGGGGATTGTTTCAGGTTGAGCTTGCGGATGCCGAACGCTCATGGACTTTTAATCGCTTTAGCGAATCACAATCTATATACGATTGCAGCTTTGAAATTGCCCCTGATTCTTTAAAAACCCTTCTACCGGAGTTAAGTGCCTACGATTTTGAATGCGATTTATACGGCACTAAGAATCTGGAAGACATCAGTCGTCCCTATTTGCTCTCCTCAAAACAATGTGCGGAACCAATAGCAACCTTTGGTAACGACCTCATAAGCGCAGTCCAAAACATCCGGTATAGATCTGCCGGGTCATTCTACAGTTTAGCCCCAACGCAGAAGTTTACCAGCCAAACACCTGAACTTATTGACTATTACGTTTCGGCAAAGTCTATTTACCCCAATCTTTTTCACCGTATTCAACAGTCAGAATCCGATAAAGTAGCCTATGAGAAAACCCGGGCTTCGTGGAAGCAATGGTGCGATGAGTTTCTGGCTCAGTTTAAGTTAAGCACCGAGTTCCCTAATATCGAAGTAATAATTTTAGCCAATAGCTCCGTTAAAGACACCTCCGACACCATTAACTCCATCCGCAAACAAAGTTACCCCGAATCGCAATACCACATATCTGTATTGGCTCAAAGCGATGAACTGCTTGAGTTTGAAGCAGGAAACACTTCGGTATTGCTTTCAAAAAACAAGGAAGACCTGTTATGCAATTTCCGTAAAGTAATGGAACGGCAGAAGGAGAATTGTTATTATGTAATGGTTAGAAGTGGGGATGAGTTTTTTGATAATAGTTTTAAAGAAGTAAACGGCATCTTCCGCAGGTATCCGGATATAAACTGGCTTACAGGTATCCAAACCCTGCGCAGCGCCAATGGATTTAACGTTATTACGGGCACCACCCCCATGCGAAGGTGGAACCGACACATTTTCGAGCGTAATCTTTATAAAAACGCAGGCCGAAGCCTTTCGCCGGGCAGTACCTTCTGGAAAAAATATCTGTGGGATATTGCCGCACCGCATGTTTCCCTTGTTTCCATAAACAGCTTATTTGATGACCTTTGGTTGGCGTTTTTTAAGGTGCAGGAGCTTTATACCTGCGACGTATATCTTTCCTCTACGCGAAACTTTAATATTGAACGAATCCCGGAGGCCCGGCATACCAATACGCTTGTTGAGGATGGCTTGTTTAATAAACTGCAGGAGTTTTTGTTTGTTAACAACGTGCCCTACCTTAGGGCGTACTATAAGTCAAAAAATTGTTTGCCTCCTGTTGTTCGTTACGACCATAAAAGCAAGTCTTATTTTTTAAGCGATTACTGATGCAGGTGTATCCTAAAATAACCATAGTTACAGTTTGCCTCAACAGCAAATCGTTTATTGAAGACTGTATTACATCTGTTATAGGGCAGCAATACCCTAACCTGGAGTATATTATTGTGGATGGTGGCAGCACCGATGGCACTTTGGAGGTAATTGAAAAATACAGGGATAAATTCAACATAATAATATCAGAGCCTGACACCGGCCCTGCCAATGCTTTAAACAAAGCGTTTGCACTTTCAACCGGCGAAATACTAGGCTGGCTAAACTCTGACGATAAACTACACAGCCAATCGCTTTTTGCCATAGCCAATGTGTTTGAAACCGTTACGGAGGCTGATTGGATAATGGGTTACCCAAGCTGGCTAACGCCAGATGGCAACTTTGTTGACGAGATATATTACAAGAACAACCGCTTCTACTATTCACCGAATTATATCAACGACAACTTCCACATGAAGTTTGCACGATGGAGTAAATGGCGTTTTGCCATGGGTGATTTCAGCGCCATACAACAGGAAAGTGTTTTTTGGCGCAGAACATTATGGGAAAAAGCAGGCAGCCGATTAAATGAAAACACCATAGCCTACGACCTGGAATTATGGACGCGCTTTTTCGAATACGCCGAACTATACACCACCAATGTATTGTTGGGCGGGTTTCGCATACATGGCAGGCAACTTTCTATGCAGGAGCCCGAGCGCTACAGAGCCGAATCGCAATTACACGTGGCAGCGCTTAAGAAAAAGCTGTTCAGCAAACAACCTCTTTTTCGTATAAGAACCTTTTTTGCATTTATCAGTAAACTTCTGTACTACTATAACATCCCCCTGCTTAATGGTATTTATCCCAGCCTTTTAAATCTGCCACCATATATATATTATGAGCATTATAAGCAAAGGTTTATCCTTGCAAAAGGAAGGAGCTTATGAGTAAGACTGAAAAAAAACCGGTAACCGCTAAAGTTAAAGCGCCATCATCCTCTTTCCTCCAAACCCATTTCTATACACTTGTAATTCTGCTTTTTTCTGCAGGGCTTTACATCAATACTCTACCTAATAATTATAGTCTTGATGATGAGCTTGTAACACAAAACCACAAGCTTACCTCGCAGGGCATAAAGGCCATACCAACCATTTTTACCTCACCTTATTATAGTGATGAAATGGGGTATAGCTACGACTACCGCCCTTTAGTTTTGGTCACTTTTGCAATTGAGCACCAAATCTTCGGAGATAATCCGCATGTATCGCACTTTATTAACCTTCTCATTTACTTTCTGCTGTGCCTGGCATTGTTCCGCTTATTGCAAACCATTTTTGCAAGGTCGCAACTACCGTTACTGCCATTTATTGCAGTACTACTTTTTATTGCGCACCCCTTGCACACCGAAGCGGTAGCAAGCATTAAAAACCGCGATGAGATATTGTCTTTGCTCTTTTCGGTGTTAGCGCTGCACTGGGCATTACGTGCTCCTTTAAAGGGTATTCTAACCAGTAGCCTGCTTTCAGTAGTTTTTTATACCCTGGCGCTGTTAACCAAGCCCACCGCTTTTACTTTCGCGCTAATCATTCCTTTAATGCTGGTGGCAGTTAATGCTCAATTTGCAATGGCAATCGGGGCTTCGATGGTATTGTCGTTAATCTCTCTATTGTTCATGTCAGGCTACTCTACCAGGCTTAAGCTTGTTTTTCTTTTTGGAGTTTTAGCAAGTACTGTAGGAGCTACAGTACTTGCCAATATTGCGCTGCTGTTTGCCAAAATCAAAAAGGCTTTTCTATCCCTCGTTTCATTTGTGTGGACACTGCTAAAAAAGGCCTTGCCTTACCTTTTATTCATCGTTGCTATTGCTCCTGTAGTTGTTTTTTTTCTTACCGGCCTAAAGCACGATTGGCTGCTTGTAATTACCCTCACTATATCAGCAGCCCTCTTTTTATTCAATAAATCTTTGGTTCCGCAAATAATTGCGCTGCTTGTTTTTGAAGCAGTACTAATGGCCATTGAACCGCGGTTGACGCCTTATGTAAACACTGCGCCCTACGTGGTTAACCTTGTATTGCTAATTACTTTGTATTGGCGGGTTGAAAGACCAATACAGTTTCTTCTTGCAGCCTTATACATTGTTCAAACGGCGTTGGCAACATTTCTTATGGCCACTTCTAATATTGCCCCTGCCCTTTTGGTAGCTGCCATTTGTATGTTGCCTGTTTTTTTGCCCCGGAAAAATTACCACAAAATACTTTTGGGTATTGCAGCCACTGTAGGCCTTAGTATAAACGTTTACGATACAGTCAACGGCAAAGGGCCGGATATTGAAATGCTACTTATGCTGTTAGCACTGGCGGGTTACGTATTTAGTGTTGGAAAAGGATGGTATGCGAAGTTTGTTGGGGGTTTCTTTGTTTACCTTGTAAGTGTGGTTATTGTTTCAGATGTAATAGTTTACAATAAGCACCAGCAGCTGGCCAAAATTGAACAGGAAGAATACGCCAAAAATAACAGCCTCAAAAAAAATGTGGCAACTATCCCTGTGGTTGATACTGCCAAAATTTTAACTCCTGTAATAATAAATGTCGATACTGTTGCAGCAACGCCCATATTACTACCTACCATTTCTCCCGGTGTAACGGACCGGCCGCTGGATTTTGTTGAAGCCCCTGTACAAAGTTTTTCGCCTCTTTCTGTACGTTTAGCAACCGGTTCAGTGGTGTCGTTACGTTACATTAAAAGCCTGCTGCTTCCTTATCCTCTATACTTTTATTATGGCTACAGCGTAATATCCCCGGCCTCATTTGCTGATATAGAAGCTATTTGTGGGGCAGTGCTTATTGTGCTGATGGCAATATTGTTATTGCTTTCCATCACCCATAAAAGGTTGGTTTTCGCTGTTAGCATTTCATTTATACTTATCTTCCTTTTATCCCTCTCCAATGTGTTCTTCACCATTCCGGGCATGATGGGCGACAGATACATGCTGGCTCCTTCAATTGGCCTCGCAATTCTGTTAGCCTGGGCCATGTTATATGTATTCAAAGCCTTAAGCACAACCAATCTTGCAATTTTGCCCCCCACTGCAAAGTACTTTTTAGCTGTAACATTGGTTTGCTACAGCACAATTACCTTTACGCGAAACTTTCAGTGGTACGATAAGCTGACTTTAATGCAACATGACATTGAAGGCCTAAACGAATCTGCACAGGCACACAACCTTCTTGGGCATGTTTTAATGGCGGAAAGCATGGACCCCAAAAACTCAATTAGCCAGCGTCAAATGCAGTTAGATGCCGTAAGCCATTTCAGAAAAGCGCTGGATATCTATCCCAAATTCTTTAATGTGGCCTTTGATTTAGGCAGAGCGTACGAACAATTGAATATGCCGGACAGCGCCATTGTTGCTTATCAAAAGGCCCTGCAACTAAATAACACCTATTATCAAATCCATCTTAACTTATCAAACCTGTTAATCAACAGTGGGCGGCCGGTTGAAGCCGTGCCCCTGCTTGAAACTTTTATTAAAGGCAGCCCTAAGGATTACACCGGTTATGAAAAACTGAGCTTCGTCTATTTCCGCTTAGGCCAATACGCCGAATCTGTATTGGTAAACAAAGCGGCTATCAAAGAATTGCCAAACGAAGCCGCAGCCTACATCAATATAGCGCGTGTGTTTAAAACAATGGAGCAAAGCGATAGTGCAAAAGCTTATTTGAACAAGGCGCTAACTATTGCGCCGGGAAATTCTGACGCCCTCATTTTACTTAACTCGCTTAAATAGTTCAGTGCATTTAAGCGGTTTATGTACCGCTTGTAATAAGACAAAAACTAAAGTTAACGCCTGTTAAATCACAAAAATCGTTATGCAGTAAGGCGGCATTTGCCTTTTTTTGGGCGCGATGAAAACACTGTTTTTGAGCACAAAACATGTGCTCCATTTTTTGTGCGTGTTAACCGCAGTAAGTGCAATTGCACAGCAACCAAAACCAGCCGAGATAAGCCTTTACAAACCAACATTAAGTTTTAATGGTGTTAACTGCGTTGCAGGCGCCACTTATTATGATATGAATGGCAAATTGGTTAAACAACGAAATGGCGCATTAGACCTAACCATTGATAAACACCGTTACGTAGGCAAAAATGAGGAAGGTGGTATTTCCTGTTTTTACGATTCAAGCGTTTTGTGGAGCATAAACATGGAGCCGCACCACTCCATTGTAATGGATAAAGACAGCAATATTCTTTTTCTTACAAAAGAAAAAAGCCGCTATAAGGATACGTCGCAGATAGACATGGATGTGCTTTACACTGTTAATCTGCAAGGGAAAATAGTGCGCAGGCAAAGTTTTATAACCCTGGCTGATCAGCTGGAAGATTACTTACCATTCTCGCAGGATTCCGTTATTCATAAAAACCTTCAACTGGTTCGCCGCTTTCATTTTCCCGAAGAATCCTATTATCAGGAGTTCTTTCACATAAACTATGTTCAAATTATCCCCCCAAATCCGTTAGAGAAAAAAGATAGCGCCTTTAGGCAAGGTGGCCTTTTAGTAAGCGATTTCAGGAACAATTTTATGGCCATTCTTGATCCCGAAAATTTTAATGTTAGGTGGTTTCGCTTTCAGCCGGATAGTTATGGAGGGCAGCACTGTCCGCAAATGCTAAGCGATGGCCGAATCATTTATTTTGTAAACGACGTTTACGACAAAAATGATAGCCTGCATTCTGAAATAAGAATTTTGAATCCTTTAACCGGTAAAACCGAATGGAGTTATGGTGCCGCTCCTTCAGAAAAATTTTTCAGCATTACACAAGGTTACTGCCAGCCATTGCCTAATGGCAATATTCTTGTTACAGTAAACAATTACGTTATTGAAGGAGAGGTTTATGTAATGGAGGTAACCCCCAACAAAGAAATTGTTTGGAAATGGACGCCTGCTAATTTACCGGTTAGTAATTTCACAGCGCGTGAGAGATTTTATAAAGTGGAACGCAATGCAGCGGCCCTTTAGGCTTATTGGTGCGATATATTTTTAAAGCTGTACAGAGTGTTTAAGCCTATACAAATGATTGGTACGCAGAGGTCCGGCTCTAACCTTTTGCGTGTTATGTTGAATCAATTGCCGGAACTTATTGCACCGCATCCGCCTCATATTATTAATGTGTTTGCCCCGCTTGTTAAATTCTACGGCAACCTTAATAATCAGGAAAACTTTAAAGTCCTTGTTAATGACGTTTGCACGCTTATTGAGCGCAACCCCGTACAATGGAATTTAAATTTTGACAGAAAGGAAATTGCTTCAGCTTGCAAAAAAAGATCTTTGATAAGCCTATTCATTGTCTTGCACAATTACAAGGCCAGCCAAAATGCAAAGGCCACCTGGTGTTGTAAAAGCCTTGAAGCTGTAAACCACTTACATTTGTTTACTGAAGCCGGCTTTAACCCCTTCATAATATATCTCTATCGCGATGGAAGAGATGTTGCCTGCTCCTTTAAGCGTGTTTTAATAGGGGAAAAACATATTTACCACCTGGCAGTAAAATGGGCTGAAGAACAAGAAAGAGCGTTAAGCTACGTTCAACGGCTTTCTGAAGAAGAATACACCATGTTCAACTATCGCAAACTTCTAGATAACCCACAAGAGGTGGTGAAAGAAATCTGTGACAAAACCGGCCTGCGCTATTCTGATGCTATTTTAGATTACTACAAATCTGAGGAGGCGCAAAACACTTCACTGGCAGGCAGCATGTGGAACAACCTTGTTAAGCCTGTTATTAAAAACAACACCAACAAATTTCCTAAGGAACTTAGCAGCGAAGAGATTGAAATATTTGAACGCGTAGCCGGACGCACCTTAATCAAATTAGGATATGAGTTGGTCACCAAACCTGTTTCAACCTCCTTTAGCACCCAGGAAATTGCTTTTTTCGATAGTGAAAACGTTCGGCTTAAAAAACTTGCTTACGAAAACGCAGCCCCTGAAGACATTGAACACCGCAAGGCGTATGACGATTACATTTCAGAACTAAAGCAACGGCTTAAAGAAGCCCCGCTTAAATAGGGTTTAATTTTAAAAAGCTTATGGATACTGCGCATAATAAACATTGCCCCAATTGTAGCAGTGATTATTTGTAGTAATTGTAGCAGACAGGTCAAGAATTCCATACCAATCTCCGGCTGAAGGCGCACTTGCACTGCCATCGCCATTGGTATCGCCACCAAAAGTATCGTCCTTATAGCTGGTAAAAACTACCCCCGGCAGGTCGTGGCCCTGTATAGTGCTAAAGCCCTCTTTTATGTCAATACGGTTGTAGCCCGGCGATGGAAGGTCCGCCACTTTAATAATAACATTGGAGGCCAAAATCAGCTTCAGTCCATCGCCAATACCAATTGAACCGGTAACAACAAAGGGCACCTCATCTTCAGTCCAACTTACATCAGTAGTAGGCTCGTTTGGGTCGCCGGTTACAAAAATACCGTTCAGTTGGTTTTTCTCTGCGCTGTTGTTCGGGTTATGAAAAGTATTGCTGTTATCAATGCTAATGGCCGGGTTAATAAACACCGGCTTTATACAGCCATAAAAAGTGCTGTTTGTAAGGCTGAACTGTGCATCATGGCATCCGTTAGCATCAACAACTCCGTATCCGTTATAGGTACTTTCGCCACCGCAATAGGCAAAAGTGCAATGGTCTATTTTGCCATAGTAATACGAAAATTCCAAAGTAGGCTGGCCTGCGCCGCTACCGGGGCCTTCACCTCCATATAAAAAGTTACAGTATGTAAACTTACAGTTGTTACTGTTTATAATAATTCCACCCCAATCTCCCCTGGCAGCGCCGGTAGCTCCGGCATCACCGTTGCTATCTCCACCGTGGGTATCGTCTTTGTAAGAAGTAAACACAATTGGATTTGAAGCTGTCCCTTCGGCCAGTATACGGCCTGAATTGCTAACTATTATAGAGTTATCAGTAACTATGTCCTTAAACTTAACTATTGCGCCCGGCTGAATGGTCAGAGTGCTGGTAACACTTATCTGGTTAACGCCAATTACATACACATGGCAATCCTCCCAGGTAGTAGGGGTGGTAATATCATTGTTCACTTCCACTACTGTAGGCGTGCAATCCTGTGGAGTTTCATCCTTTTTGCAGGAAGAAACGAGGATTGATAAAATGAAAACAAATACATACAGTTTTCTCATAACACTATTTTTGCCGAAGGTAAAAATTCTACTCCTTACAGCAATAAAAAGCGCCCCTAAAAGGGGCGCTCTACTATGGGCACAAGTAGATTTATTTTTGAGCCAGTGACTCAGGAGCTTTCTTAACGTCCTCCGGCACATCGGCGGTAAGTGTATTCAGGAAAGTAACTATAGAGTTAATCTGCGCTTCCGTCAAATCTTTGTTTAGCTGTGTTTTACCCATAATGCGTACCGCATCTTTCAGGTCGGTTACGCTACCATCATGAAAGTAGGGTTGTGTTTTAGCCACATTGCGCATGCCGGGCACTTTAAAAATGTCCTTATCAGATGCCTGCTTGGTAATATCCATCTTTCCATTGTCGGTTCCCTTGCTATTGGTAAGCGGGCGGTAATCAGTATAAAGGCCGAATTTCTGAAACATGTTGCCACCAAGATTGCTGCCTACGTGGCATTGGTTACAGCCTACAGTAATAAACTGTTTAAGGCCCGCCCTTTCATCGGCATTTAAGGCCTGCACATCACCACCAAGATATTTATCAAAAGCAGATGGGGTAATCAATGTTCTTTCAAAAGCGCCTATAGCCTTCTCCATATTGGCATAGGTTAGCGCGTCTTTTTCATCAGGGAAAGCGGATTTGAACAACTCCTGGTATTCAGTTATGCCCTTCAGTTTTTTCACTACAAAATCTTTGCTGGGCATAGCCATTTCTACAGGGTTTAACACCGGCATGCCGGCTTGCTCTTCCACATCTTTAGCACGGCCATCCCAAAACTGAAAATCATGGGTAGCTGCATTTAGAACTGTTGGCGAGTTACGCGCTCCGAGTTTTCCGGCATCACCCTTACTTGTAGGCAGGTTGTCTACACCAAAGGTGCTTAGGTTATGGCAACTGTTGCAGCTGTTATTGCCTGTTTTGCTTAAGCGTGTATCGTAATACAGCATTTTTCCTAAAGCAATTTTTTCGGGTGTTAGTTTGTTATCAGCCTTTTCGGCGGTAGCGGGCAGCGGTTTAAATATAGCCTGGGCATTTTCCAATAACTCCTTGTCTTCAGGTGAAACTGCCGTAGCAGCAGGGGTTTCAGCGTCTTTAGGTTTTTGGTTGTTACATGCTGCTATAAACAACAGTGCAGCTGCAGATAAATACATTAATCGTTTCATACTCCACGGGTTTGGTTCATTAAGAGATGAAACAAAATTAGAGCGGTGCATTAATGCGGAGAATGAGCGAAGTCATTCAATTGCACTTATTTGTTAATGTAACCAAAATCATATAACACTGCCTTCGGCAGCCATTTGTTCAGCAGGCCTGAACTCGCGTGCATAAAACCATACAGCACCTAAGGAGCTTAGCAAAAAGTATAGGGTAACAACAAAGGAGCCTTTTGGCATAAAAGAATTCAAGCCAAACCATTCCCGGTTCAAAAGGCAATAAACAACCACTGCACTGGCAACAGCAAGCATAGCTATCAAACCATAGGCCTTCTTATCTAAAAAGGAAGTAAAGCCAAATATGGCGGTCAAAAGAAAAACACCGTTTATAAAGGCTTCGCGTTCGGTTATCTCACCAAATCTGTAAAACAAAAAGCACAGCAATAAAAAGATGGCGCTTAAATGCACAAGGCTAAATGCGCGAAACAGTTTGCTATATACAGGGTCGTACTTTTTCAGTTCGCTCATGTTGTTTATAGTAAACAGCGGGTAACGCTCCATTACATCAGCAGGGCGCCAACCTGTGGGCATAAACCAAATACGCAGCTTATCGCGCCAGCTTTGCGTATGCCAGGCATCTGTTATCAAGCTCCACAAATGTTTAAAGTTTATTATGTAAGGATTCCATGTCTGCGCAGGGCGACGCATGCCATACACGCAGGGCACGCTGTCCAATTCTTCCTGGTAAGTACCAAAAAGCCGGTCCCACACTATAAACACCTGGCTGAAGTTTTTATCCATGTAAAGGTCATTCATAGCATGGTGCACCCTATGGTGCGAAGGGGTTACCAGAATATGCTCCACAAAACCAAGCTTGCCTATGTAACGGGTATGGTACCAAAACTGGCTGAAGAGGTGAATAGGGCCTACAATAGCCAGCACCTCCGGGGCAATGCCTAATAACGCCAGCGGAATCATCATTAGAGTGTACACGTTGGTTATTACGGCAATTTCCTGCCTTAGCGCACAGGGCAGGTTAAACTCCTCGCTGCTGTGATGCACAATATGGTGGTTCCAGAAAAAATTTACGCGGTGCTGAAAGCGGTGCGCCCAATAGCCGGTAAAATCCATAAATAAAAAAGTAATGATGTAGGGCCATACACTTTGCTTGGGCCACTGCATTAAATGCAAATGACTTTGCAGCCAACTGTAGCTTACAATTACCAGGGTTAAGCCCAGGGTGCTTTTTAAAATGTTAGTCATGCCCGAGGTAAGGCTCGATACCGTATCAACCACCGGCTGATGCTCTCCTTTCTTCCACCAGCCCCACAACATTTCAACTAAAATAAGCAGCAGAAAAACAGGCATAGCTACCAACAGTATGTTTCCGTATGAATCCATTCGCTAAGCGTTTAGGTAAAGATTAATATTGTTCCGGTTCAACGCAAGGGTTAGGCGCTATTCAAACAAAGATTCAGTCCGATTTTCAAGCAGTCCTAATGAATTACTTCACAAACCTTGTGCTAACCGCTCCGCTGCCATTGCTAATGCTTAACAAATATGTGCCGGCCATTAGCGGTGCCATTGGCAGAACTATTTGATGTTTGCCTCGCCTCTGGAACTCATGCTCAACAATCGTTTGCACCACTCGCCCGTTAATATCCAGCAAGCTAATAGTTATACGTTCCTCACTATTTAACTCATATTCCGCTACAGCATTATCTGCAACCGGGTTGGGATAAACCACAAGTTTTACCTGATTGTCCACAAAATCCGTAAGGCCCAGGCTTAATCCCGAAAGAAACCGCGCTGCGGCAAACACCTGCGGTGCACCACTAAATCCTGCAACCACAATTCTACCGTCAGCCTGCAAAGCAAGGTCAGCCGCCTTATTGATAAGCGACGTTGTTGTTAATCCGTCACCATCGAACGTGTTATCCAGGGAGCCATCAGTGTTATAGCGCACCAATGCTGCACCTCCATTCTGTACACCTCCAACTAAGATTTTGCCATCCGGTTGAAGAACCATGCACTCACCGGTTTCGCTATTTCCATTAAAGTCTGTAAGCAATTTTCCATCACCGCTAAAACTCAGGTCTAAAAACCCATCCGGTTGGTACCTGGCCAAAGCAAGGTCCGCTCCGTTAGATGTACCGCAAGCCACAATTTTTCCGTCCGGTTGAATTGCCACCGCTCTAATTGTTTCCGGTATACCCGAAACATCTGTTGTCGTTTTGCCATCAAGGCTAAACGTATTATCTAAACTTCCGTTTACAGTGTAGCGACAAAGAGCAAAATCAATGTTAGTGCCGTAACAGGCTCCGCCAACAACAATTTTACCATCTGCCTGTAAAGCAATTGCGGAAGAACTGCTTGTAGTGCCAACGCCAAAGCCTGCAGTAGCTTTGCCGTTATTGCCAAACGAGCTGTCAACAACACCGCTTGTTGTAAACCGGGCAACAGCAAAAGCGCTGTTGGCTGTTCCGGCCACCACAATCTTACCATCGCTTTGTATAGCTACAGCACTTATCAAATCGGCAGACAGGTTCCCCGAAAAGTCAAAAATCAGCTTACCATTGCCGTTAAAGGAGTTATCCATGGTTCCATTAGCTTTTAGCCTTGCAATAGCAAAGCTCTCATCGGTTCCGCTTGTGCTTCCTACCAGCACTATTTTACCATCAGTTTGAATTGCGATATCCGTTAAATAATCCTGTCCGCCAAAATCAATACTCACTTTGCCATCGCTGCTAAAAGTATTATCCAGTGTTCCATCAATATTATATCTGGTTATTACAAAGTTGTTTTTTTCGGTTCCACCAAAATTTGCAGCGCCTGCAACAACAATTTTACCATCTGCCTGAACGGCAATAGCTGCTGCATTTGAAGATGTGCTGTTTACAAACACCGTTGTAACCGTACCATCTGCATCAAAGTCGCTATCTAAACTCCCGGCCTGGCAGTATACGCCTACGGGGACTAAAACAGCAGCAGAAATCGCAATAAACAAAGCGCGCATCATATTACCTATTATGAACCTAAGATAGAGCTTTAACCTGCCCCAAGCAACACTTTAAACAGAAATTGAACGGGCATTAGTTCCTGACTGCGCAGCTGCTGTCAATGTGTTTTCGAAGTGATCCAACGGCACGGCGTTTCGGATTTGAGCAAGGCTTTACAGAAGAGGAACGCAACAAACTACCAACTGCCTAAAAACAAAAAACCCCGCCGTTAAGCAGGGTTTGTTTGTGGTGTGGGAGGGAATTGAACCCAACCAGCTTATACTATGTGATTTTCAGTTTTTCAAGCTTCAAAAACCCATTGTGAAGCAGTTGTGAAACACGTTTTGACTGGTGCCGATGCAACTTGAACCTCCGGCACCATCGCTTCAAATGCAAGATAGAAATAATTAAGAAGTTGCCAAATATTGTTCATTGAGCAATAACATGCACCCATCATTCTTTAGCTTAGGAATGTAAATGAACCCTTGGAGTTGCGTTGCTTTTTTCCGCTCTGGGATAAGGTTGTTCCAAGACCAGTTAAACTAAAGTATCCAGTAAATCCGGCTACAATAGGTGAGCACTTGCGGAAGCGCAGGATGGATTTGGGCCTTTACCAAAAGGACGTTGCGGCTCGAATTAAAGTGTCTGAGGATTGCATTACCTTCTGGGAAAACAATAGATGTCAACCGCAAGTAAAACACGTACCCAAAATCATTGCTTTCCTAGGCTACAGTCCGTATTTAGACCTGAAGTGGGATAGTTTTGCTGACAAGGTTAGGGCCTGCCGGTGGCTCCTTGGGTTCAGTTTTCGAAAAATGGCAATCCTCTTAACGGTGGACCCAACGACCATTGCAGATTGGGAAAACGGAAAAAGTAAACCTAGAGAACCAAGGCATAGTGAGGTTACGGCTCTTTTAGAACTTCATATGCCGCGGATTAAGACATCAGACGAAGCGGACTTAGGCTCTGCGGAAGCGCAACCTCGGAAGGAATAGTCTGATATGGCTGGAATGGCCGGAGGAGGTAACCCCTCCTCTTTTTTCATTCCTCCATACATGCCTAGCAAAACTTTAATAGACAGTTTCTTCAGTAATGAACCAGATGCGCAAATTAACCCGGAAGCAAATGCTATTCGGCAGTTCCTTAAGCAGCACACCAAACCTCCCGTTTATGAAGCACCGCAAAGCACGCTCAGCGATGCACAAAAACCCAGGAGATTCATTACTTTGGAGTGCCTATTTCAAGAAATCGGAGAGTACCTTTTCAATCTCGGTAGGCTGATCGGCCCAAAGAATGTGGGCAGCATTATTGATGAACCTAATTCGGGCATTGGGGAGAACCTTCTTGATTTCAACCGGGAGTAGATTACCTAAGGCATCCTGGCAGCCTTGAACAATCAATACTGGCCGATGGAAATGCATTAATCTTTTTGAAATATCAAAACCCACTTTCGTTAGATTATCCCAAACGAGTGAAGCTGTTTGCATACGCCAGGTGGTAGTGTCGATGTTATCCATTAAAGAGTTTGCTAAAGAATCATTATAGATAAGCGCCGGTAGGGTGTTGTAAATTATGTTCATGGAGGCTAGGCCCTGACCGGACACGGGCTTCGCCATCCAGAATTTGATTTGCTGAAGGTTTTCTAAGCTTAACCGTGAGTTGAGAGAAGCAGGGTACTCCTCAAGAAAATCAAGGTTCATTCCTCCGGGAGCGAGCAGAATCATCTTTGAAATTGTCTCTGGGTGGGTGGTGCAATAGTTCATTGCCAGCATCGCCCCTAAGGAGTGCCCCACAACTATCCAGGATTTTATTTTGAAGTAGTTGCGAACAGCTTCAATATCAGCGGTCATTTGATTCCATGTAATAGAATTTGTATCGAGAGAACAGAGTCTTGACTCGCCGGTTCCTCGTTGGTCGAATATAATTACCTGAAAATTGTTGCGGCTTAGCATTTCAGCTAATGGGATAATATGGTCGGACGACCAACCTGGGCCGCCATTTACTAGCACTATAGGCTCTCCGCTGCCAATAGTCCGGCAGAAAATACTACCTCCCGTTATCGGGATACTGTATTGATGGTAAACAACGACTCCGGTATTGATTTTATTAAGAGAGTTGGTGTACCGGTAGACCGAGGAAAGCGTTGCCGATTTTTCATCGGCTAGCCAAATTTCCTTTGTGAATGACCCGCTGGAATCAAAAAGATATTTCCATTGCAGTGATACATTTACAGGCAATCCCCATTGTGCATAGTTAGCCGGGGAATAAAATGTAATGGAATGACGGCTACTGTCATCCCAAGCACCATTTAAGAGGATTGAGCTTTTTGAGATGTTATCCACTTGCAACAACTCGAAGCGATGATATGCATCGCAATATGTAATATAAGCCGAACCTGCGACATTCTTTCCGTTTAGCACAAACTCAAAATCCTCGCGGATATATTTTGAATCGATGTCGGAGGAGAAATTGGAGTAACCACGAGAAAAAAACGTATCCCGCTTCGATGGGGAGTAGAGCTCAGTGGACATGTGCTTGAACCCGCATAGCTTATTTTGAAGTTGAGTTATTATATTTTGCTGCGCAGAAGCAGAAAGCGGAAAAGCCAGGAACAAAAATGATACGCTGAGCTGGAGCTTCAAGGGACAATTGTTTCAGTTACAGGGTTTATCCCTCTAAAATTTGTTTCAGCAACATTAAATCATTGTTGTTTGCCTTACGCATCATGATGGCCATAAAGGGAGAAAGTAATTTCGAGAAGCCCGTGGGTTTTCCGGCATTGCGCAAGGTCATTTTAGTTTTATCATCTGAAATTTTTTCAAAGGTGTAGGTGGTTTGCATCGGAAATGGGCCTTCGGAAGTTTGCATTACTAGTTTGCTTCCAGGAACTAGCTGGGTAACCTCATAGGTATATGCAAGCGCTCTTCCCATAAACTCTGCTTTGAATGCTATTTGAGTGCCAACAGACAATGGCGGTTGTGTTTTCCATTCAACAGATTTGATGTTGACATACCACAACGGAGTATTATCAGGGCTCATCGCGTATAAAGCAACTTCTTGAATGGCCTTGTTAATTTGTATTTGTGTAACTACGTCTATCATAAGGAGAACAACTATGCTGTCGCAGAAAGTTTTGCAATCACTTTTTCAACTCGTTTTCGCTTCGTTTCTTTTTCAAAGTCGTTTAACCTTAATTGAAGTGACTTGATGAATTGACCCTTGTTTTTATCGTTAATAACAACCATCGCGTTTTCTGCATACATAGGTAACTGGTTGGTAGCGGCCTTCAACAAAAACTCATTTAAAAACGGAAAAACTTTAGGATTGTATTTCTCCTTTTTCGCAAGCTCAATAATGATGCTTACTGCGTAATCTTTTGTAATTACTGAGCCCTTTTCGGCAGCGTTCAAAATTTTTGGCAGTAGTTTATAAATGGTTTCAGGAATTTCAGAAGTAATGGAATGTAAAGCTGTCATAGCGCCCCATTGCATGCGGTTATTTTTGCTCTGCAACTGCTCAATAAATACCTTATGATAATCCGCAATAAGGTTCGGCGCAGTTGCTCCGGTTTCATACAGCACTTTAATGCAATCATTTTGAATATCCTTGCTTTTGCTGGAGAGACCATCAACTAGCTCTTTTACTGCTTTTCTATCTTTGGATTTGGTGATGGATTTAGCCAAAGCAATATTGGGTTCTTCGTCTCGGCGGTTTAACGCTGATGCTAATTTCAGGAGTATGCTCATGTGCTTATTTTTTTATCCAACAAGTAACCAATGGGAATAGTGATAAACGGAATTGCAAGGTACATGAAACCGATGTCTTTGAAATAACTCCAAAGCGTTTGTTTCATTGCAAGGGTGAAAATAGGCATGTCAATCGTTAAATTGACAATTGCCCAAACAAGCCCGATCTTAAATCCTTCATTGAGAAAACCAGATTTAACCTTTTTGAAGTATAAAACAGAATAGAACATTACGCAGAAAACAAATATGACACTAATGAGGGTTTCAAAAAAAATTCTGTCGGTGGCATGCAGTTTAAAAATGAACATGGCACCGATGAAAATCGAGGTCCAAATAAGGATGCCGAACAAGATAATTCTTAGAGTTGCTTTCATGTGCTGATTAATTTCCAAATTGCTTTAAGTGATGGTCCAGATGCTTGTAAAAACTTTGCCCCCATTGCTCATTGGTCAACTTTCCAAAGGTAGGGTGGATTCCCCAATTTCCGTTTGCCCCACGTTTGTAAGCCCGATCTATGGCACTCAATAAGTTTTCCTTTTCAGTTTCAAAATCTTTATCTCCTGAAACTATAAAGTGTTTGTTTGTAGGGGAGCTTTTGCCGTAGGGTTTGTCGCTGTAAAGAACAGATTTGAAAAACAGTTTAAGGAGAAAACTTCCTTTACCCGGAATTTTTCTTTCGCCTAAAGCGCCCTCAATAGGAATGGCGGCATGTGCCAACATTTGCGCCACAGTCATTTTACCCCACTGTGCTTTTGTGTCAGGGGCTAGTCTTTCAATTCGCTGTAAAATATTTTGAAGCGTTGTTGCTGAAAATAAGGATTGCATGCTATGGTGGGGGTGTTTTACTGTATTTTAATAAATAGTGGCTTCCGGGGCAAGTTAAAGCACTCTTGTCAAGATTGACCTTGCTTGCCTTAAACATGAACCCCCAACGGGGTTATGCTTAATACGAAACACTATCATTACTTTTTAGGTACCTGTGAGCGTTTATCTCTCCTGATGCCGGAATGATCACAAGAGGTAAAATTCTTTACCTTCGGTGGAATTAAATTGTATGAAAACGAAATGCGGTTTAAAAAAGTAACACCTTCCGAGGAATTGCGGCCGTACGTGAGAAATTTTTGGCTGTTTGATGTCGATAAAGAGGACGTTCCTTTTTCTCAGCTCCTCTTTCCTTTTGGCTCGTTTGAACTCATTATTAACCTTCATAATGCTCCAGAAATGGAGATGGTAGGAGGACAAGGGAAGTTCATTCAGCCGGAAAGCTTGTTTCCCGGCCAGTTTACGAAGCCGTTTACACTTTGCTTTGTCCAGAGAACCAAGTGCATCGGAATAAGCCTACATCCGTGGATGGGAAAGGTTCTGTTCGATGTACCGGCCAATGAGTTTACAGATAGTATTACGACGGTTCAGAACATTGAGCCTGGCCTGCGATTGCGGGAAAAACTACTTGAGGCTAAGAATGAAGCCGATCAGCTAATGATAATGGAGGCGTATCTGCTAAAAAAGTTGAGCGGTGTTCAATTTGCTTTGGATTCGTGTTATATAGCTCAATCAGTTCTGAGGCAGCCTTCACCACAGCGTCTAAGAGAGGTGGTCTCGTCCATAGGTTTAACACGAAGAAGAATTGAGCAGAGATTTTTGGAGAGTACTGGCTTATCTATGGGGGCTTTTGTTCGCAAGGTGCGATTTCAGAAGGCTGTGACACTGGTTCACCAAAACCACGACTCCTCCCTTACCCAAATAGGCCTAGAAGCCGGGTATTACGACCAGTCACATTTTATTCGTGAGTTTAAGGAGTTTGCGGGAATTACCCCTTCAGATTTCGCAAAACAACCAACTAAGATGCGAAATTTTGTAAGTGAATTACTGGTTGTTAGTAGCTAAAAAGTAATGATACTAGCCCAAGAGAGTTATGTGGTATCAACGTCTGATTTTCATTTAATACTTTTTATTCTTTAAGGACCTTACCACTTTTTACAATACGCTCATTTTCTATAATAGTCCAAAAATACAAACCAGAAGACCATAAGTTTGTTGGGATGGTTATAAGCTCCCCTTCCAATTTTTGAGCGACAACCCTTCTGCCCAGTAAATCGGCAACTAAAATGGAAGCGGTGTTTAACTGCGCATTAGTAATTTGAACTTGAAGAATTTCGTTAACGGGATTGGGAAAAACTTTTACCGAAACGGCATGTGGGTAATAGGTTATGCTATTATAGAAAACCGCTTCACAGGTATCATTACTAAAGCAGCCGTTGCTATCTATACACATAATAAAAGCAACCTGACGGTTGATTGAATCTACTGTGCTACCGCTTAATACATAACCGCCATTGGGTATGGTATCAATACCGGAAATGTAAAAGGAATGACCAGCAGGCCAATTAACCCCGGGTAAGTCTTTATAGGTTGCTTCCCAAATCATATCGCCAGTATCAGTTATTTTAAAAACCCAACCTTCGGAAGCGGATGTCTTATTACCGCAAAAAACATGACCATCAGCAACGCGAACATTATTCCAAAGTCCGTATCGGTCAGTGGGGCCAAAAGTGTCGTAGATTATCCATGATTTTTTCCATTGCAGGTGAAGTCCTGTATCCGTTTGCAGAACTTCCATGGTTTGAGTTTGATTATTATTTGTATAATAGAATTTATTAAACAAATAGTAGCCCTTTTCATAATTGTAATCCATTAAGTGCAACTCGCCTAATCCCAACGAGAATGGATCATAACGGTCAAAGGCTAGGTTGCCATCTTTATCCACTTTCATTATGTGTCCTGCCCATTGCCAAACCGGACCGGTGCTTGCAGCAAAAACTACTCCGCTATCGCTTGTGGAAAATATACCTCTGCATAAATCAGATTCAGCAGTAATGAATTTACGTTCCCAAATTTGGTTGAATCCCGTATCATATTTTACAATCAATAAATTACTACGGTCAGCAAATGAGTCTACAATTTCTCCTACCACATAAATAAAATCACCCTGCTTAGTAATGCCTTCATAGTAAACCGAAGAATCTTGCTTGTTTACTGCAAGATTAAATGAACCCGTTGTATCAAATGAGTACATGCATCCTGCCGCCATGTAAGGGGCGTACGAATTACTTCCAGTTGCGTATATCTTTCCATCGACCCCTAAATGCATTGCGTTGGGTAAGGCAGGGTAGTACGAAACACTGTCACCTAAAGTGTCTGCCTTTTGAAGCAAAAGTTGATTTCCTTCTAAATCATGCTTTGTAAGATAAACCTTATAGCTGCCTACAGTTGTTTCCCGTATATAACCGCCAAATACATAGAATTTACCTTCACTATATTTTACTTCCTTACCCCACGAGTATTTAAGCGTGTCAAAATTAGCCCGATGGAAAAAGTTTACCTGTGCATGAGAGATACTCGTGCACAGGTAAAGAAATCCTGTTATGAAAAAAAATTTTTTCACGGCAGAGGTGATTAATGCATGACATTAAACTTGCGGAAGTATTTCTGCCCAATGTCGTCCGTTCCCCGAATAATGTAAACTCCACTTTGCCAAGCAGAAACATCTATTTCGGATTTTGTAGCAAGTATTATAGCGGTATAAACCACAGCACCTGAAATATCTGAAATGGTAACATTTACGGACGTAGCGTCTTTAGATTCAAAAGAAACATTCAAATTGCGCGATACCGGATTTGGTGAAACAGAAAATGCAGTGTTGTTTACTGTTTTCATCAGCTTCCATTTATTAACAGGCACCTCTTCAGTTTTAGCACTTATAATTTCTTCATCGGGTATGTAAGGCAATAAGGCAGTATCAGCAACCTCCGCCAACACCGAAGAGGCATAGATAGCTGCTCTACCCCCTTTGGCGTAAATGCCCCAAAGAGCATTTTTTACGGTTTCATCGGTTTGTTTCCAATCTTTACCCTGCGCTTTCATTTCCTCAACTATAGTTACAAAGTCCACCATATTTGCATCGCCTAGTTTTTGTAGAGCGGTTTTAGCTTCGGTGGTTTTGCCAGAGCGCAAACTTATGGCAGCTAAGTGGTTGAGGGTGCTTTGATTTTCGAAAATTTTCAGCATCAGCAGAGCCGAATCAGCATCACCCTTTTCTAGATATTGGTGCGACCATTCAAGCATTTTTTCGCTCATGGCTTCTTCCTGCACCGCTATAGCCTGTTTGATTTCATCTTCAGGCGAAATTTGGTTTTGGGCTGCTTCCATTTCGGCAATTTCGCTGGCAGAGAAAGGAAGTTGGGCTTCTACCAAATCATCAATTTGCTTTTCTTCTAAGCCGCTGTTTTTAATGATTAGTTCTTTTAGTTCTTCTAATCCGTATTCGGCCACTGGACTTTCAATTGCTTTTTCCATTACTTCATCACTAATGGCCTCTTTTTCTTTAAGCGTTTGGTAAACGTCTTCAATATTATATGCTGTCGCAGTATTCAACATGTCTTTCAACTCAGCAGTATTACCGCCATCAATATTGCTCTTCATCGCAATCATTTGTCCGTTCCACTGATTAATTAAAAGCGGAGAGTAATCTCCTCCATCAGATTCATCAGGACAAATAGCGGGGAAATTTGAGTAGTTAAATCCACATGCAGTAACAGCGATAGTATTAGTAGTTTGGGTACGAGCAGGATAAAAAGTATTATTAGAACTGTTTGTTAGGGAGTAGTAGGTATATGAAAGCGTATTGGCATTGCGCGCTAGCTGAAAAGTGGGTACTGTTGCAGATTGCTGATAAAAGAGGTTGTTAGCAGGAGATTGTGCATTGGCGCAACTTCCCTGATTCAATTTCATGGAACCTTGAGTTGTTCCATCTTCAGTAACCCAAGTGTCGTAGGCTTTGCTTTGGTTAAGGGTGTTGCATCGAAACTCTAAGCCGTTTAGCGAAGGTTGGTTACTGTTTACACCTACCGCTACAAGCCCGTAACGCAGACCGGTGAGAGTGTTGCTTCTTATTTTTTCGTCGTTGGCGGCAGCATTGTTTACCAATACACCGTAGGTTTTGGCAAAAGACATTGTATAACCCGAAATATTGAAGATGTTTTCCTGTACCTTATATGCTGTGGAGGCAGCAAGATAAAGCCCATAACTTTTGCAATCTCCACCGCCAACGCCATTAAGGCAATCGTCTAAGCCTGGCACAGTGAATGTGTTGTTGGTAATACGAGCATAAGTGCCGCTTGCCATGTAAATGCCGTATTTATTGTTCGTAAAAACTGCATCGTTTATCTTGGTGCCTATGGTGTTTCCTGGTGGAAATGAAAGACCGCCAACGTCTATTCTGATGCCGTATGTAAGATTGTTGAAATTGTTTTTCCTGAGGCTTTGGGCATTGGTTAATGCGATAAACTCACCTTGTAAAGCATGAATTCCGTAACCACGATTACTATATGGTTGAGTAGCCACTGGGACATGGTTGTCGAAAATGCAGCCCTCGATACTAAAGCCGCGTACGCCAGAAAGGATAACATGCTTAAACAGGTTAACGGTTGTGTTATCGAAATCGGTGTCTTTGATTTTTGATTTGTAGGCCCCCAATGGATTTGCAGGGTCAGATGGAGGTGTATAAGCTGTGGTAGAAATAGACCGTACGTTATTTTTAAACAAACAGCCATCAGAGATTAGCTGGCCGCCAGCATCGTTGTAGTTACCCGGCCACACGTGCTTTCCTAATTTAAGACCGTAATCCATAAACTCAAACGTGGACGTCCTTACAACGCAAGCACCTTGGATGTTTGTGTATGGACTGCTTTCCAGTAAATCAATTGCTATTTGAGCTTGCGTGTTATCGCCTAATACTTCGATACCTGCCCATAACTCGCCGCAGGAGTTAGTGATCTTCGCATTGGTCACCAAAAGACGAGCGTTTTTCTCAACCACTATTTTGCAGTTCTTACACATATTTACTATGGTTCCATTTGTGGTTCCGTTTATAGTTAGAGTGTTACCTGATTTTACAACTACATTTGAACCAATGTCGTAATAACCACTGCTCCAGGTAGTGTTAGAGTTAATGTCTAATGATTGAGCAGTGTGAGGAATATATGTATTGAGGTCAAGATAGTAGACTCCTCTACCGAAAGTAGCCACGTATAGACGCTTAGTACAATAGTTGATTTCTAACTTACTAATGGCGGTATGAGGTAGATTAACATCAACCTCCTGCCATGAAGACAGCCCTGCGTTTTTGTAAAAGATTCTTCCGTTTGCAGTTGCACAAAACATTGCATCATTACTGCCGTCAACATACACCAAACTCGTAATGCCATAATCAGGCAGGCCAGCATCATCTGCAACCCAATCCGATGGATTAACACCACCGTTTACCGTTTTCCGTATTTTATAATGGGTGGAGCCGCAACTTACAGGGTATTGGGAAGCAGTTAGATAACGCAACTGCCAATCTATTGCAACCCATATTTTATCTTTATTGGAAGAGCTAACCGCTACAGCTGTTGCAGGAAAAAAATTCCTGCATGCATCATCTAAATACTTTAACTCCGTGAAACATCCATTGGGATTGTTACACGTCATTTCGGTAGCACAGTTAGCATCGGGAGACAATGTAAATTCATTTAATCTAAACTTCAGGAGCTTGGCATCATTCCAAAACCCAAAAGCATTAGTGGTGGTGTACATAACATTAGGGTCTGATTTAGGAATGTTAAAATTCTTTATTGAGTGTACCCCAGGGAAATTGGTGTTTTCTAATAAATCGTATCCCGTGGAATGATTTGCGGAATTGGTGAAATACAATTTTTGATTAGCTCCTTGTAAGGCAAAAAAACGATCGCCAAATTGGGGTAATGGGTGCTGGTATAACTGGCCTATCGGGTAGCCGCAGTCAATGCTGCTATTTACTGTTGATTTTGTATTTGCAACAACATCACGAACTTTTAAATTGCCATTGTACGAGCCATAGAACTTGGAGTCCTGAGTTAAATCCCACCATGCGGGAGCATATCCATCACAGTATTCTCCATCTTGCGTCCAGGAATTACCATTAAACCAGTCATAATTTGTGTCTTGCTTGCCAATGGCAAGAAAATTCTTCTTTGAAGGAGACACTGACATATCAGTTATGGTGCTAACACTCAAACCTATATTAACTTCTTCTAATAGTCCTGACGCTTCGGTATACTTATATATGCCACCATCATTACCTATCAAAAGAAACGTCCCGTTTGGCTCATACTTTAGTTCATGTATATCTGGATGGCCTGAACTATAATATTGTGTTAAAGCATTCCAAGTGGAACCTGAGTTTGTGCTTCTTAAAACTTGAGTTGAGCCAGCGACTACAGTGCTAACATTAGCTGGTCTAACATCTAATTTTAGTCTATCAACAGTAGGGATATGCCAAGTTTCACTCCATTGGTTATTGTCCGTAGCTATCGTAGACCAGGCGGTGTTATTGTGAAGATACATTCCAAAGTGGCTAACGTTTCGAGAAAAGGTGATAGTACCTGAAACTGTACCTGAATTAACCTTACTTAGTGTGATTACATTTCCTAAGACAGATGACACAACAGCATTATCTCCAATACCTGTCCCAGAAACATTCATACCACTAACCACCCCATTGGGGGCGGTAGTTGTGGTAATGGTATTTTGTCCTAGCACCCCACTAGCCGTGTAGGTGTATGCTTCTTTGTAAATGGCAAAAGCTGTACAATATATATTATCAACGCTACTGTTATTTACCACCTTAAAATTCATATTGCGTTGTTGAACAGTAAAGGCACTCGTAGGGAAAAAATTATCAAAAGCGGTATTGGTTAGAATGCTGAAGGTGCCGCTATTGCCACTTGATGTTGAGCGATAAACATTCTGACCCGATGCATAAACAGTGTTAGGGTCGTTAGGGCTAAACTGAACTGCCCAAATACCAGGAACTTCTGGATCTAACCAATTAGAGCTCCAGTTAGCCGGCGGTTCATTTTCAGTTAAAACTAGCTGCCATGAGGCAGAGGCAGAGGTTGCGTTTGTCGATTTATATAAACCATCGGATGTTGCAACAAAAACGATGTCGGGATTGGTAGGATGGACTGCAACTTTCGTAACTAACTTTCTCTTGTGAAATGTAAATCCTGTACCCAATGTGTTGAAGTTTGGTACAGGCGTGAATGTGTTCCCTAAATCCGTTGACTTATATAAACCGCAAGATGGAATGTAAGGAGAATGTGTGTTAGAACTACCGGTTGCTATATAAATGGTTGTGGTTGTTCCTATGTAAGAAATGGTAATTTCGTTTACACTATTTGTTTCCAAATGCTGAACGGCATCAACAACTGACCAAGTACTACCCCCATCAGTCGACTTCCAAAGACCACCAAATGGAGATCCTGCGAGAATAAAATTTGTGGTGGGAAAGTTGGGATGAAAAGCAATGCAATGTATTTGACCAGTACCGTTTGCATGACTGTTGTTTGCGTTGTAGGTTGAACTCCCTGTTGGGCCTATTGAAACAAATTGTGAATTTAAACAACTCACTTGAATAATGAGACACAGGGTTAATAGATGGTTTTTCATAGTGTTCATTTTTGATTGGTGAACTTATGAATCTGAAATTAATCTATTATATATTAGTACGCAAGAGAAGCTAACCAAAATCATAAATTATATTATTTAAACAAATAATGTCCGTATGTAAGATTTTTGCAACGGCGGCAGTAGTGCATCTATCTGCTTGCTTCTGAGTTCGGATAGACCATTGAAGTTGAGGAGCATACATCGCCTTCATCGCGCTTGTGTTAATGATGACTAAGGATAAATTAGAGAGAGAATTTAGAAGCCAACAAAGTGTTACTTTAGGATATTCTAAAGACA
>JBDHYB010000033.1:0-32089 GCA_039811145.1 Chitinophagales bacterium
CGGGTGGTATCATTTTTATGAAGTACTATATTGATATAGTGCACGACATGTTTGTTCAATTAGTATACTTCCTTACCATATTTTTTATGATGGTATTAGGTATCTACTCGCTGCAACACGCCGAAGTGCTAAAGGATGATGTTTTAAAATACAAATCGCTGCAGCAGGTAAACATCATTTTCCCGTTGTTGCTCATCGCGGTAATGGCTGTTATTTACATCACCCGCCAAGGGCTCTACATCTCGTTCAACTAATTCTTTTTTCAGCTGCCGGCTTATTACTAATTTGCCGGTGCTAAATCGCGCTTTTGGATACGAAAAGGCTTAAACGTCCCATTGAGTTTGTAATTAAAATGTTGCTGGTATACGCCTGCTGGCGCTTGTTCAAGCATTTTGGTGAAGCGGATGAAAATTTTTTGTGGGGCGGTTGGAGGGCCTTCAAGGACATGATGGGCAACTCGCTTTCTGCATCAACTGCATTTGTTTTACAGTTAATGGGCTTTAGCCTTACTCACTACGGCCGCAACGTTACTATTGATGGACATGCAGGTATTTGGATTGCCGACCTTTGCCTGGGCATTGCACCCATGGTTATTTTCACCGGCTTCGTACTGGTGTTTGGCAACAACAACAGAAACAAGCTATGGTTTATTCCTTTAGGGCTGGCGCTTGTTTACGCAACAAATGTAGTACGCTTTGTTGCGCTGGCGCTGGTTCAGGTTTATAAGAACGATTATTTTAAGGTTGCGCACGAAAAAATATACCTCATCATCACCTACGGCCTTATCTTTCTGCTGTTAATGTGGTGGATGGATAAGTTGGCTTTCACAAAGGAAAAGAGTAATTCCTAATTTGCCTTTTGTAATTCAGCTATTACGGTTTCGCTGTCCCACTCTTCGGTGCCCGATTTTTTGTATAGAATTTCTCCTTCAGCATTTAACAGGTAGGTGGCCGGCACACTGTAAATCCCTAAATCAGTAAAGTGTTTTGAAGAGTGCAGTAGAACTAAAGGCAGTTCGGGATTAGCATTTGCAAACAATTGCAGACGGCTTATAGGCTCGTCGGATACAATTAAAAACACAAAACCCTTATCGTGCAGTTTTTCATAAGCCCTTATTATAGCCGGCATTTCTGCCATGCAGGGCCCGCACCACGTTCCAAAAAAATTAATGAATATCCTGTTGGCTTTAAAGTCGGATAGCTTTACGCTATTGCCCTTTAAATCGGTAATATCTACCGTGCTGAATTTAATGCGCGGCGCAACATGGTATTTATTATAGAAATAGCCCCCCGCCAACAGGCCCACTACCAACAGCAAAACAACTAAGCCCTTATTTTTCATTCAACACAAACCGGTTTTGGTAATCCTGCATGCTGTGCTTAATAACTTCCATCGCTTCCTCACGTCCGTAAATGGAGGCTATCTCTACCTTCTTTTCTTCGCCTGAACCGGGTAAATCCTTATAGGTTAAAAAATAATGCTCAAGCCGGCGTATTATTTTTTCATCCAGTTGCTTTAAATCAGTAATGCGGCCATAAACAGCATCGTCTTTCATTACGGCAATAATCTTATCATCTGCTTCATTCTTATCTATCATGCGCAAGCCCCCAATTGGCATTGCCTGTACTATAAACCCGCTGTTCGGAAAACTCTTTTCGCTTAACACCAAAATATCCATAGGGTCTTGGTCGCCATTTATGCCGGGTTTGCCGGTCTTCAAAGTGCAAAAGCGTCCAACCTCTTTATCGCAAAGTGTTTGAGGTATAAATCCATATAAGGCCGGTACTATGTTAGAGAATAGTTGAGGGCGATCTACTTTAAGCCAACCGCTCTTTTTATCTATTTCGTACTTAACGGTATCGTTAGGTGTAATTTCAATAAAGGCAGTAATAACACCGGGTGCAGCCTCACCAACCTCAATGCCGTGCCAGGGGTGTAATGTATATTTAAGATGTTCGTTCATTAGCTGAAAAGAAAACACTTACCATGAGCCGCCTGCGCCACCGCCTCCAAAGCTACCGCCACCAAAGCCGCCGAAACCACCCCCGCTGCTGCTACCGCCGCCGCTAAAGCCACCGCCTCCCCAAAATCCGCCACCGGTGCTGCGGTATCCGCGGCCGCTGTAGGTTCCTCCTCCGCCGCCGCCTCTGAAAATGGCAGGCAACACTATAAACACAATTACGATGATCAGAATTATAACCCAAACAGGTAGCCCGTCACCTTTGGTATCAGGGTCTTCGTTTACAAACTCGCCGCTTAGCCTTGCTATAATTTCATCTACCGCATCATTAAGCCCTGCATAGTAGTTACCTTCCTTAAAGCGGGGTTTCATTTTTTGTTCTACAATATGCTTGGTGGCAAGGTCTGTCAAAAACTCTTCTACGCCACGCCCGGTGGCAATAAACATCTGCCTGTCCTGCAAGGCAACCAATATTAAAACGCCATTGTCTTTTTTCGTGCGGCCTATGCCCCATTTATCAGCCAACTCAATAGCATATTCACCCTTGTCCATTCCGTCAAGAGTGTTAATGGTAACAATAGTTATTTGCGTTGAGGTTGAATCATCGTAAGCAACCAGTTTGTTTTCCAGCGTTTGTTCTTCGCCGCCGGAAAGCATGTCGGCAAAGTCGTTTACCAAACGGGGTGGGTTCGGCCTTTCGGGGTAATCAACTGCCAACAGCGCATTGGCCGATACCAGCAAAAGCACAACTGCTGTTGTTACGCTGCGCAGTTTAAAAATGATTTTACTCCCCTTCGCTGATCTCATTGCTCAACTCGTTTTTATCATCCTGGTGCAAAGGGAAATATTGTTTTAAATGCATTCCCGACTCTTTAATAGCAAACACAACGCCTTCAAAAAATTCACCCTTTTTAAAATGGCCCGCCATTACTTCCTTAATACCATCCCAAAAGTTAGCAGGCACAACATGGTTAATTCCTTTATCGCCTATTATTGCAAACAGCCGGTCTTCGTAGGCTATATAAATAAGCACGCCGTTTTGGTGCACCGTAGTGTCCATCTTTAATTCAGTAAACAAGGCAGTAGCCCTTACAATAGCATCTGCTGCTTTGCACCTTGGCTCCACATGCAGGCGTATTTCGCCTGAGGTCATTGCCTCTGCGTCGGTAATGGCTTGAACTATAGCCTTCTTTTGGTCGGCAGTAAAAAAGTCTTTTCTAAACATTTTGCAGAACTGAGGTTTTAAAACTTAACCTCAGGCGCTTTTTCGCTTCCCGGATCAGACTTAAAGTAGGCGCGAGGCGTAAACCCAAACATTTTGGCAACCATCACCTGCGGAAACTTGGCTATGTACGCGTTATAGTCCTGCACTGCCGTATTAAAATCGTTACGCGATTTATTAATGCGGTTTTCGGTGCCTTCTAATTGGGCCTGTAAATCCTGGAAGTTTTGTGTTGCCTTTAACTCAGGGTAGTTTTCAGAAACAGCCAATAGTCTGCCTAAAGATTGCGAAAGTGTGTTTTGAGCCTGTTGAAACTTAGCCAGGTTTTCTTCGGTAAGGTCGTTAGGGTCAAGTTTGATTTGGGTTGCGCTTGCACGGGCTTCCACTACTTTTTCAAGGGTTGTTTGCTCAAAGTTAGCGGCTCCTTTTACAGTGCTTACCAGGTTAGGTATAAGGTCCGCACGGCGCTGATAGGATGACTCCACACCGCCCCATGCCTGGTTAACAGCTTCGCGCTTTTCTACCATGCTGTTATAGCCACAGCTGGAAAGAGAAGAGATAACCACCAAACCAATCAAAAGTCTCAAAACGTTTTTCATACTTGTTTTTGTTTAAGTTTTAAAAGTAGAAATTTCCTTGGTCTTACGTCCGGCCTTTATGCAAGCCAAACTGTTGAAACTTCAACTTTTATACCTTTGACGCTACAGCCAAACAAAAATTGTATGAGTACACTTATAAAGGACTTTAACGATTACCGTTCGCGCATGAACGATGTGATACTTTCAAAAGACAACTTAGTGCTTAAACGCTTTTGGAGCCTTGACAATCAGGCCTATGCCCAGGGCGCCTTGCCAACCAAAACCAAAGAGTTGCTCGGCCTGGTAGCCAGTATGGTGCTACGTTGCGATGATTGCATTAAATATCATTTAGGTAAAAGCCACGAGCTGGGCTGTACTACCGAGGAGATATATGAGGTTTTCTCCATCGCCAACCTGGTAGGCGGCTCTATTGTAGTACCACATACCCGCCGTGCGGCGGAGTATTGGGAAGAGCTGGTGAAAACCGGTGCTGACAAGTAAAATGAACATTTAACAGTTAAGCTTGGGGAAATGCCTTGCCTTTTAAGCGGTTAGGGGTCAATAAAAGAGCATTTTTGAAATGGCTAATACCCTAAATGCTTAACTACATGAACCAATTCTCCTTCTTTAGGTACACTACTATAAGTGCACTGCTTCTTATTGCCACATTAAACAGCTATGGCTACGCCCAAAAGCCTGACTCTACCCAAAAGGCTGCTCCTGTTGTGGCAGCCGTTAAAAGTGGTGTTACCCTTAGGGCCGATAAGGTTTACAGCAAATTAAAGCTGGATAAAGCCATAAAGCTTTATGGCAAGGCCATGAGCATGGATGCCGACACGGTTTATTTAATTCAACGCATTGCCGAAATATATAAGTTGAAAAACGATTATAAAACGGCTGAAATGTGGTATGCAAAAGTTGCCGACAACCCTAAAATGAGCGCTGAAAGCAAGTTTAACTATGCTGAAGTACTGCGCGCCAACAAAAACTACAGCGCTGCTCAAAAATATTACGATGCCTATTTAAAGGCCAACCCCAAAGCCCAGGGTGTAAAGGATGCAATGGACGGCATGCGCCAGATACCAGAATTAAGCAAGGACAACCCCGCCTACCGGGTAGAGATGCTCAGCATAAACACATCAAAGTCAGATTATGCTCCTGCATTTTATAAAGATGGAAAAATCATCTTCTCTTCTAACCGAAGCAACAAAAAGGCGGTTTACAACAAGTGGTCAATAAACAGGTTTAGCCGCATTTACGTGGCTACAATGGATAGCACTATGGCCACCAATAAAGTTAGCTCTAAAGCAAAAGGCAAACTGGCTACGGCTACCGCAGCTTACAACAAGCAAAACGATGAGTTGGTTTTTGCACGCAGTAGCTTTAAGAAAAAGTCATTGGTTAACCAGGGGGGCAAAAATGTGCCTGCCATGCAGTTGTACTCTTCCGTGTTTAATGGCTCAAGCGCATCAAGCCAGGTGCCGTTGGCGTTTAATGGCCCGCAATTCTCTACCTCAACACCGGCCTTTTCAAAAGATGGCAAAACACTATACTTCGCCAGCGATAAGCCCGGAGGCTTTGGCGGTAGCGATATTTACATGAGCACCCGCGATGCCAATGGAAAGTGGAGTGAGCCTAAAAACCTGGGCAGCACCGTAAACACAGCTTTTGACGAGAAGTTTCCGTTTATGGCAGATAACGGTGTGCTTTACTTTGCTTCTAACAGCCCTGCAGGCCTTGGTGGTTTAGATGTTTACAAATCTAAAAACGACGGAAGCAATTGGAGCAAAGGTGAAAACCTTGGCGCTCCTGTCAATAGCAGCAAAGATGACTACGGCCTTATTATGGACCCTTCTAATAAAGGCGGGTACTTTACCTCTAACCGCGAAGGCGGCATGGGTGAAGATGATATTTACCACTTTACTTTTGATGAGAGTAAGCTGGAATATAAAGTAACCGTTAAACTTGTTGATGCAGACAGCCAAACACCAATTGCTGAGGCAACCCTTGCGTTGGATTGCAAATCAATGAACCCGGAAAACACACTGAGCGATGCCAACGGTGAAAAAACCTTTACCATTAAAGGTGGTAAATCATGCTCGCTTGATATTCTAAAGGACGGCTATAAAATTAACAGCGCAGCTATAACACCGGCTGACAAAGGTAAAACCATCACCATTGCCCTTCAGCCTGATGTTATCAAGCTTAAAATCTCTATCAAGGAGAAGGACACACAGCACCCCGTTCGCGATGCGGAGATTACCATTGTAAACGGCGATGGCGCTGAAATGAACTACGTAACCAACGAGAACGGCGTGCTTGAAGCAACGGTGCCTTCTGCCAAATACAAGTTAAGCAGCCGCGATTACGCCTCAATTAAAGATCAGTTTACAGGCGAAGATGCCGACAGAAATACAACTGTTTTAGTGCGCGAGTATCTTATACCTCGCGGAGAATTGGTTGTAAACGTGCCTTTAACAGCTAACTGTTTTTCATCGGCAGTAACTATTACCGACATTAAGAATGGTGAGGTTTACGATGTTAAGCCTAACACCAATGGCGAATTGCGCATGGACCTTCGCCTGGACAACACTTACCTTATTGAGCACAACGGAAGAAAGGACACCATAAGCACTTACGACCTTAAGCCGGGCCAGGAAATACCGGGACCATGTAAATTTTTCGTTGGCCAAACCTGGATCATCAACAACATCTACTACGATTTCAATAAATGGGAAATACGAAAGGATGCCGCCCAGGAGTTGGATAACGTAGTGCGCATTATGAAAGAAAACCCAACGCTTGAAATTGAACTTAGCTCTCATACTGATTGCCGCGGCTCAGCAAAAAGCAATATGGTACTTTCAGCAAAGCGTGCCAAATCAGCAGTGGACTACTTGAGCAATAAAGGCATCCGTAAAAAGAGAATAATTGCTGCAGGTTACGGCGAATTAAAGCCGGTTAATAACTGCGTATGCGAAGGCGATCAAAAATCAGATTGCACCGAGGAGCAACACCAGCAAAACCGCAGAACTGAAGTTAAGGTACTGAAATACTAAAGTTGTACTGTTCGGAATATTCAATGCCGGGGGAATCTTTCTCCGGCTTTTTTATTTCCGCAACACGGCAATTTGAGCGCTGTGGTATATATCATGATGAATTACGCCATGCAGCAAAGCGTACCACTTAAACTTTTTACCGGGCACCAATTCATCCAATTGCTCATCGGGGAAAGCCGCCAGCGCCGTAGCTAACTGTTGTTGGCTGTTCTCTAAATCTGCCAGTGCTTTAAGCCAGGTAATTTCTGATCGCTCGTAGTCCTTCTCCCAGTCTTTTTCTGAGTTTATCTCCACACTATAATCATGGTTGCCTTTTAGCAACTCCAGGGTAAATACCCGCCAGCAGTGCATGTGCCGTACGTATTCATAAATGTTATGCGAAAAGCCGGCCGGCTTTTGAAAAGCTTTCTCCCAACTAAGGTCCTTAAATTTTTCGGTAAGCTGGCCACCATACCACATGGGGCCATCCCAATTGCGCTGAAATAGCTTTACAATACGTTCAATTTCTTTAGCCATACAACTTTGTTTTACAGGGTGTGCTAAGCAAGCCTTATGTTTGCCCTATGAAGAAAATAAATTTCTACAGCGGGCCCGCCATTTTACCCGCAGAAGTTTTACAACAGTCGCAGGAAGCCATAGGCAACTTTCAAGGTACGGGGTTGAGCATTTTAGAGGTTTCGCACCGCAGTAAGCAGTTTGTGGAAGTAATGGAAAAGGCACGGGCTTTGGTTAAGGAACTACTTCAACTGCATAGCCGTTACGAAGTACTCTACCTGCACGGTGGCGCCCTTTCTCAATTTCATATGGTGCCTTTCAATTTATTGGACGCGCAGGGCACTGCCTCTTATTTAGATACCGGTTATTGGGCACATGGCGCTATGGAGGAAGCAAAACTCTTTGGTAATGTTCATATAGCCGCCTCTTCAAGAGAGGGTTCTTATACCTATATCCCTGCTGAGTTATCCATAGCCCCCGGTTCAGCTTACCTGCATACCACTTCAAACAACACCATTTACGGCACACAATTGCACGGCTCAAAACTACCGCTAAACACAGGTGTTCCTCTGGTATGTGATATGAGCAGTGACATTTTTTCGAGAGCGTTGGACTTTAACCGCTTTGATTTAATATATGCCGGTGCACAAAAAAACGCGGGTGCTGCCGGTACAACCCTGGTAATAATTAACCGCGAAATACTGGGTAAGGTAAGCAGGGCCATACCTAAAATGTTAGACTACCGCAAACACATTGAGCAGGGAAGTATGCTAAACACGCCATCCGTATTTGCTGTGTACGTTTCGTACTTAACACTTGAATGGATAAAGAAAGCAGGACTAAAGAACCTTGAGGCTGCCAATAATGAAAAGGCGCAAAAGCTATATGCAGCTATAGATGAGAGCAGCATGTTTAAGGGCATAGTGGCTAAAGAAGACCGCTCCTTAATGAACGTTTGTTTTACTTCAGGAGATAAGGAAGCCGATAAAAAATTTGCAACCTTTGCTGCGGATTACGGTATTGTTGGTATTGAAGGCCACCGCTACGTTGGCGGCCTGCGCGCTTCCATTTATAACGCTATGCCTGAGAAGGGCGTTGAAGTGTTGGTTGAGGCAATGAAGGATTTTGAAAAAAAGGGCAACCTATAGCCCTAAAAAAGCAAAAGGGCTGCCGGTTCAGGCAACCCTTTTACAAAACCAATTAGTGGAATTAGTCGTTTTTCCATGTGCCACCGGCAGCTTTGCAAGCTGACTCGTAAGCATCATAAGCTGACTTGTCGTCTTTTTGGCAGTACTTAGTGCCGGAAACACCGCTGATTTCGCAGTGGCCGCACTTGCTACAAGACACCAGAGACATGCTGATGAAAGCACCAGCAACTAACATTAAAAATACCTTTTTCATGAGATAATGTGTTTGGTTAACAATACAACAAGTATAAGAACAAAAGTTCAAATTCCAAACCGTTTTCAGAATTTTCGCTGGAGGCAAATCTATAAAAATAGACAGCCTGTTATAGACAAAAGTCATTGGTTATTACCTTGTTACGTTAAGTCTGATGAAACGTTCACATCTTGCTTAACAAATTGCATGTCGTATAACCGGCGGTAGTAGCCATTAAGCGCCAGCAGTTCTTCGTGGCGGCCAAACTCCTTAAGAGTGCCTTTGTCAAACACCGCAATTTTGTGCGCATGGCGTATGGTGCTTAGGCGGTGGGCTATTACTATGGATGTTCTTCCTTTAACCAGCTCCTCAATGGCATGTTGGATAAGTGCCTCGCTTTCCGTGTCAATGGAGGAGGTAGCCTCATCCAGGATCAGTATTCCCGGGTTGTACACCAATGCCCTTACGAACGAAATTAACTGGCGCTGCCCCATGGAAAGTGTTGCGCCGCGCTCCATTACCTTGTAATCGTAACCGCCGGGCAGTTTGGCAATAAAGCTGTGCGCCCCAACCAGCTTAGCGGCGTGCAGCACCTGTTCCTTTGCAATGTTGGGGTTGCGTAAGGTTATGTTTTCATACACGCTACCCGCAAACAGAAATACATCCTGAAGCACTACGCTCATTTTTGAACGCAAAGCGCTCAGCTCATACTCTCGTATGTCAACATCATCTACCTTTATCGAGCCCTTATTTATATCGTAAAAACGGCCCAACAAGCTAATTGTAGTGGTTTTGCCCGAGCCTGTTGCCCCAACAACGGCCAAAGTTTCACCGGCATTAAGGCTAAAGCTTACATCTTTTAAAACCCAGTTCTCGTTGCTGTAAGCAAACCATACATTTTCAAAGGTCAATTTGCCTTTCACTTCGGCCGGTGCATGTGTGCCATGGTTGGCTATGCTTTCATCTTTGTCTAACAGTTTAAAAACGCGCTCGCTGGCTACAATGCCGCGTTGTATTACGTTCACCTTATCTGCAATAAAGCGCAGTGGCCTGAACAGCATGTTTATCAGCAGCAGGAAACCCGAAATAATACCCACGCCTTTAATGTCAAGCGGATTATCATTAAAGGTTCCGCCGCCTAACATTTCGTGAGAGGCCATCCACACCATGCAACCTATAGCCACAGCAAGACAAACTTCCACTGCCGGAAAGAACAGGGAATAATACCATATGCCCTTAACGTTTGCTTCGCGCAGCGCCAGGTTAATTTCTTCAAATTTCCGGCGTTCCTTATCTTCTACATTAAAAATCTGGATGATGCGCATGCCGGTTATGTGCTCCTGTAAAAACGCATTCAGCCGGCCAATCTGCGCCCTTTCATCCTGGAATGATTTCTTAACCCCTTGTTGGAACCAGCGCGTTACCCATAACAGAAAAGGCAACACCGCAATACTTGCCAAACCCACCTTCCAATTAACCCACACCATGGTAACAAACACGCTTACAATGGTAAGTATATCAGCTACTATACTTATAAGGCCTTCGCTAAATGTATCGTTGATGGCCTCAATATCGGTAATAGTTCTAGTGGTGGATGTTCCTATTGGTGTTTGGTCAAAATAGCCCAGGCGCGAGCCAATGATATGTGCATAAACCCGAACCCGCATATCCTTTACAATACTTTGCCCCAACCAGGCCGTTATGTAGTTAAAGCTGTAGCGCAGCACTGCGGTAGTTATCAGCACAAACACCATCCAGATAGCCATGCGCTTTAAACCATCAAAATCAAAGTGAGCGTCCGTTATATAATGGTCTGTAGTGTAAATTATCATCAGCGGTTGAACCACCGCCAAAGCCGCCAGCAACACCGAAAGAAATATAGAAGAATAGAAAACTCCTCTATAAGGGTCTGCCAGGTGAATAATCCGTTTTAATAAGCCAAAATCTAAAAAAGCCTGCTTTTGTCCTTCTGCCATCCGCCGCAAAAGTAATAAGCTTCCTGAATCGGTGTTTCAACGTTTAAATGTACGGGTATTTAATTTTTGACAGAAACAGCCCATTAGGGGGGGCAAGGTGATGAACTTTGAACTCCTTTTTAGCGCTAACCGTTTCTTTAAACAGCTCCGGCGATATTTTGCCCTTGCCCACCATAAGGCTGGTGCCTACTATACGGCGCACCATACCTCTTAAAAAACGGTTGCTGGTAATGGTAAAGCGGAAAACTTCTCCCTTCAGCGGGCCTGTTTTTGCATTAATCGGGCTTACATCCTGTGCGTCGTACAATTTATGAATAAGGTGCTGGGCAGGTAGCACATCCCAGCGGGATTGCTTGATATAGCAAAGGTTGGTTTTAAAATCTTCGCTGGGCAGGCATAAAGAGGTAAAGTCCTCAATGCTTTTTATAAACTCGGCTGCCTCCACCACTTTCCCCCAGTCTATTTTGTAGAAGCCCTGGTAACAGGCAAAACGGCGCACAAAGGGAGATTTATCGAAATAGATATAATACTCATATGTCCGTTCAGTTGCATCAAAACGCGCATGGGCTTTTTCCTCCATAGGCAATATGCTATAGATGGAAATATCATCGGGCAAAACGCAATTCAGCCTGAACAAAAAATCTTTCAGGTCTTTAATTTCCTTGTAGGCATCAAAGTGCATGTAAAAATCCTTGGCATGTACACCACTATCTGTACGTCCGCAGCCCATGGAACGTATCTCGTGCCCTAACAGCTTAAACAAAGCTTCGTTTATGGTTTGCTGTACGGAAGGTGCATTAGCCTGCACCTGCCAGCCACAATAATTAGTGCCGTCAAATGCTAGGTGAAGAAAATAGCGCTGTTTTACCTCTGGCTGCACAATCAACACTTTTCGTAAATTATTGCAAGCCCCTGGCCTACACCAACACACATAGTAGCCAAACCGTACTTAACGTTTGCCCTTCTTCTCATTTCATAAAGCAGGGTGGTGCTGATGCGCGCACCTGAGCTACCCAGTGGATGCCCCAAGGCTATAGCGCCACCGTTAACGTTTACTATTTCGGGGTTCAGGTTTAAATCGCGCATGCAGGCAATAGATTGCGATGCAAATGCCTCATTTAATTCAACCAGCCCAAGGTCCTCTACTGTAAGGCCGGCGCGCTTTAATGCTTTCTGGGTAGCGGGCACCGGGCCTACACCCATGCATGATGGTTGAACACCGGCGGCACCAACTGAAACTATACGGCCCATTGGTTTAAGGTTATAGCGTTTAACAACTTCTTCGCTAACTATTATAAGCGCGGTAGCACCATCATTAATACCGCTTGAGTTGCCCGCTGTAACTGTGCCATTGGCTACAAAAGCCGGCTTCAACTTTGCTAAATCTTCCATTGAGGACAAACGTGGTTGCTCATCTTTTTCAAAAAAGATTTTTTCACCCTTGCCCTTCTCTATCTCAACGGGTATCATCTCATCGTTAAACTTACCCTGCAAGTGGGCGTTCTGGTATTTTTGTTGAGAGTTTACGGCAAAACTATCCTGCTCTTCGCGGCTTATCTTCCAGCTGTTGGCAACATTCTCTGCTGTTTCGCCCATGCTAAAGGTTACATCTTTAGGAAAAGCCTTATTGGTAAAACGCCAGCCTATAGTAGTATCAAATAACTGCTGGGTGCGGTCAAATGCTCCGTTGGCTTTCGATAAAACGTAAGGCGCCCTGCTCATGCTTTCAACACCACCGGCAATAAACATTTCTCCCTCTCCGGCTTTAATAGCGCGTCCGGCATCAGCAATAGCCTGCAGGCCCGAGGCACAAAGGCGGTTAACCGTTACCCCTGCTACGCTAATGGGCAAACCGGCTAACAAAGCTGCCATGCGGGCCACGTTGCGGTTGTCTTCGCCGCTTTGGTTGGCTGCCCCCAAAATTACTTCCTCAATAAGCGCAGGGTCTAACCAGCTTTCGTTTCTTGCAACCAGCTTTTTAATGATCATTGCCACCAGGTCATCGGGGCGGATATAACTAAGGCTTCCGTTAAATTTTCCTATTGGTGTGCGTACCGCATCAATTATGTAAGCTTCCATTTTATTTTCCTTCCCGGAACCTTTCCGGTACTGTTTTTACAGTTAGAAATTAATTTAGGTTTGTGGCTCAAAAGTAATTTTTCAAAACGCAATCTATGATTCAAAGAATCCAAACAGTGTTTTTTTTATTGGTGCTGGTTTGTTTAGGCTTGTATTTGTGGTTTCCGCTTATCGCTATGGTTGAAGGTACCAAAACCAACACTCACCCCGGCTGGGAGGTTCACGAGTTTTATAAAGGCTACCTGTATTTTATTAATGCAATACTGGCAGGCACCGCAGGTGGTTTTGCGCTTATCAGCATCTTTCTTTTCAAAAACCGCAAGTTGCAAATGCTGTTTACCTGGTTCTCTATTTTGTTCTGGGTTTGTTCACTCTGCTACATCTTCTACCGTTATCAAACATGGGAGTGCCGCTACGATGAATTTTTAACCCATAAGGTGATAGAGTGTAATGTAAAACTTACCTTTTGGAATTTAGCAGGCCTTGCAGCCATCATCTTTAACCTTGCTGCCTTTTATTTTATCCGCAAGGATGAAGACCTTGTTAAAAGCCTTGACCGCTTAAGGTAATTGCTATTATGGTTCGCACCCGTATTGCACCCACCCCCAGTGGATATTTGCACATCGGCAATGCTTTAAATTTTGTTTTAACCTGGCTATGGGCACGTAAGGCCGGCGGTAGCGTAAGGTTGAGAATTGATGACCTGGATGCTCCGCGTATAAGGCCTGAATATCTTGAAGATATATTTGAAGCGCTGGAGTGGTTAGGGCTTGATTGGGACGAGGGCCCATTCTCAGTTGCCGAGCACCAGCAAAAATTCTCGCAAACCCACCGGCAGGATTACTACCATTCATTTTTAGAAGAGCTTATTGCCACCGGTAAGGTTTTTGCCTGCAACTGTTCGCGTAAAAGTCTTGAAAAGGAACCCTGCAACTGTTTTAACAAAGGTATTCCCGTAAACACCTCCGGGGCGGCTTTGCGCGTACGAACACCCGATAGTCCGATAATAATAAATGACGCCGGTACCTGTTCAATTAGTGTTTCTTTAGATAAGGACATGCATAATTTTGTGGTTAGGCGTAAGGAAGGCATGGTTGCCTACCAGGTTTCATCACTTGCTGATGACTTGCTTTACAATGTTAACCTTATCATACGCGGTCAGGACTTGTTAAGCAGTACCGCTGCCCAAACGTACCTTGCCGCAATTAATAGCAAAACTGCTTTTACCGCTTGTTGCTTTTACCACCATCCACTAATCACCGATAGTTCAGGGCAAAAACTATCAAAGTCCGCCGGCAGCAGCTCTCTCAAAGCATTGCGCGCCACAGGATATTCGGCAAGCGAATTCTATACGTACGTAAGTAAGCTTCTTGCATGGCCAAATCCAGCGCTAAACAGCGCAGAGTTGCTTCAAGGTGCGCAAAGAGGCTTGCCCGTATTTCTATTTGGAGGGTAACAGGGCTTTCTCCAGCAAAGAGATAACCTCATCCTTGCTAAGGTTCATATTCTGTCCGCTTGATGCCTCCTTTAAAACTTCGGGATTGGCGGTTTGGGCATAGTCAAGGGCGGTTTGCCCTTGTTTGTCTTTAGCTTTAACGTCAGCCTTATTTTTTAAAAGCAATTCTACTACGTCAACCTTAGCGTTCTGTGCCGCTAACATTAAAGCAGTAGTACCGTCATCAGCTTTAGCATCTACATCAGCGCCATATTTTATCAAGTAAGTACATACATCCGCATCGCTGTAGTAAGCACAGGCAACCATTAAGGCGGTTCTTCCCTTAGGACTTTTAGGGCTATCAGGTTTTGCGCCGGCCTCCAGCAACAAGGCAACAACGTCAAAGTAACCCCATCGGCAAGCCGTCATTAAGGGGCTAACCCCATTTTTATCTGCCTTGTTCAGGTCGGGCTTCTTAAGCAGCAACTTTTTTAAAAGGGCAGTATCATTTTTAATTACAGCCTCTTCAACTGTTTGCGCACCCGCAGCCAAAACAAACAACAACAACAAAAGGGCGAGAGTTTTCTTAAGCATACAAAACAGTGTTATTGATTTCAAGATATGCATTTTTTAAACGCAGCCACAAGTAATCTTTCATAAGTACTTAGGCTTAACTACAATCGCTATTTTCGTGCCATAATTATGCGTAACAAAATCATCCTTTCAGGTTTTTTGCTGGCTGTATTGCTAAGCAATACATCTTTTAGCCTTTCATCTGATAGCGAACTTGCCAAAATCATGAAGCACATGCTTAGCTTTATAAAGAAAGAGAAGGAGCTTATTCAGGAAGGCAAGGGCCGCCAGCCTTTTCCTCATTTTATCAAGAAAATGACAACTGCAAAAGTTACAGAAGGCAAACATCTTTCGGTGGACCACGCGGAGTACACCACACAATTTTTGACTGGGCTGGATAAATATTACAAAGAAGAAAAGGGCGACAGAAAGGAAATGTTTAACACTATGGTTAGCGCCTGTGTTACCTGCCACAAGCGCGAGTGCCCGGGGCCGGTGCAAACAATACAACAGAACATAATTAAGCCTGCTCCTTAAAATCCCATTTCGGTTTTCACCGCTTTTATAGCCGCTAAAAGCCCCCTCACCTGTTCAGAGTAAATTTGCCCAATGTTGCCTATACGAAAACAGTTGGCTTTGGTAAGCTTGCCCGGGTAAATTACATACCCAAGGTCGTTTAGTTTATTGTAGAAGGTGGCGAAGTTAAAGTTGCTGCTTTCAGGGTATAGATACGATTGAATGATATAGCCCTGTTTTTCCTTAGGCAGATATTCAGTAAAGCCTAACTGCTTCATTCCTTCTGAAAGCACATTAAAGTTGTTTTGATACCGGGCCGAGCGCGCCGCTACGCCTCCTTCCGTTTTAAGCTCCTGTAACGCTTGCCAAAAAGCCAATAGTGCATGCGTTGGCGGTGTAAACCTGAACTGCCCGTCCTTCTCCAACCCTGCCCATTGGGCATACAAGTCCAGAGTAAGGGTATCGGCATTATCTCTGCATTTCTCCAATTCCTCGCGCCTGGCAATTACGAATGAAAAACCCGGCACGCCCTCAATACACTTATTAGAAGAGGATATCAGAAAATCAATTCTGCATTTGCTTATATCTACCGGCACAGCGCCAAAAGCGCTCATAGAATCTACAATGTAAACCAGGTTGTGTTTGGCGGCTAACTCCCCAAATGCTTCAATAGGATTAAAAATGCCGCTGGTGGTTTCGCAATGTATAATGGCCAAATGGGTGAAGGAGCCTTTTTTAATGTGCTCCTCTGCTTTTTGTATGTCAGGAGTTTCGTTTTCGCTAAAAACCAGGGCCTCGCAGGGTATGCGGTGCACAGCCGCAATCTTTACTATTCTTTCCCCGTAAGCGCCGTTTACAATAACCAGCAATTTACCGGCCTTTGGCACAGCCGATGAAACAACTGCTTCTATTCCGAAGGTGCCTGAACCCTGCATAATTACAGTTTCATAACCTGCCTTCTTCGAAACAGATCCGGCCTCTAGTAATAGCTCTCTTATATCGGCAACAACTTTTACAAAGGAGGTATCGCGTGAGCCTAGGTCACGAAGCATAGCCTCTTTAACGGTTTTACTGGTAGTTAAGGGGCCGGGGGTAAATAACAGTTTATCCATAGCAGGGTTTTATGCCGCCAAAATAATCGCGATTGGTTATCTAAAGGTTAAAAACATCTTCCTGTTAACCTCCTTGGCGAATATTTTGAAGTGGGGCAGGTAAAAGCAGTTATGAGATAACTAAGCACAGGCACATTAAGCGTTGGTTTGGTAAATATCCCGGTTAAGGTTTTTCAGCCGTGCAGGAAAGCACCCCGAACCTGAACATGCTGAACAGTAAATGCCGCTCTAACATTAAGTTTTAGCAGGTTAATAAAATTGTTGGCCGGCTTATGAACATAATAAATCAAAAGGCCGAAGGTTTTCCGTACTTCCGCAAAACATGCATTCTATACTGCAATATTTATAGGTAAAGCAGGGACAGGTACACAAAGGTTTCATTACTGTAACCTTTTTTGTCAACACGCGTTTAACTATATCCCGGCTCCTACCGGTTTAAACCTGTATGTCATGAAAAAACTTCCTTTTGCTTTTCTGTTGATGTTTGCGCTGGTTCTTGGGTCGTCGTTTACCGAAGAAGAAGAAATAATTACAGATGAGGCCGTACTGTTTCAAATAAAAAACGGATATGCCATCCGTATTGACGGGTTTGGTTTTGATGCCCGCGAAAAAAACAGTGTAACTGCTTCCCTTGCCGATAGAAACGGAACTATAACTACTGCTCTCACTTTTTGGGGCAACAACACAAAAACCAAGGATGGCGGAACGAACCCGCAGCGCATTGATATTGACTTTGCTTTTAATGAAGGCAAAATCGGCAACATAGCTGTAAACAAATTACAATTCGAGTTCAACAAACAAAAGTTTTACCACCTGCCGGAAGAAACCAACTTCAATATCAAGAGTATTACCTGGAGCAGCGATCACAAAAGCTTTAACATGACTGCCGATTTTGATTGTAAGGTGAGAAAAGTATTTGCTTCAGATGGCAACACACCAATACTGAACATTAAAGGCAAAATTGAAAACCTTAGAGTTGAAGTGCCTGCCGTCGTTTTCGAAAAACTACCCAACACCAGCGCTTCGCTATAAAATCTTTTTCGTATCTCCGTCAATAAAAAAGGCCCATAGGGCCTTTTTTGCTTTTATGATTTATCTTATTTTTCTCATATTCATAGCGGACTATTTTACCTGCGATGAAAAATTTTATTCTGCTATGCGTAGCGTGCAGCTTTGTTGCGCTTTTAAGTGCTCAACAACCGGGCACCCTTGATGTAAGCTTTGACCTGGACGGAAAAGTGACCAGCGATTTTACATCAAATGCTGAGTTAGCTTATACCATGAAAATTTTAAGCACGGGCCGCATTTTGGTTGCCGGCCAGGCCAAACCCGGTGGCACCTTTGACGTAGTTCTTGCGGCCTATACCCCATCAGGCAAGGTCGATAGCACCTTTGGAGTTAACGGTAAAACATTTACCGACCTGGGCAATAACGAACTGGCGGCGGAAATGCTCATTCAGCCGGATGGAAAATTTCTGTTGATTGGAAATACAACCACCGCAAACAATAGCAACGGCAAATGGATGGTTTCGCGCTACTCTTCTTCCGGTTTTCCCGATAGCACCTTTGGCACTAACGGTTCAGTTACGCTGGACTTTAACCCAGCTATGGTAGAACGTGCTAATGCAGGTGCATTACAGGCCGATGGGAAACTGCTGGTAATTGGTTACTCGGCCATGCAAGGGTATAACAACACACTTGCCCGTTTTACAAGCACCGGAAGTTTAGACAGCGCCTTTGGTGTAAATGGTGTTCTTGTTTATCCCTTAGGGCCCTTTGAGGATTACGGTAGTGATATTGAAATACAAAGCGACGGCAAGTATGTAACTGGCGGACTGCGCATGTATGGTGGCGGTTATAATTTTGCATTAGCACGGCTAAATCCAAACGGCAGTACTGATAGCAGCTTTGGTATTAACGGTTTTATAGAAACTGATTTTGGCTTTAATGATGACGACTTAATCAGCGCCATTTATTTACATGGTAACAAAATTACGGCCGTAGGCTCATCGGGCTATAATGGTGATACCGACCCCGCCATAGCACGGTATACCGCTAATGGCCTACCTGATAGTTCCTTCGGCGTAAACGGCCGTCTAACTACTCATGTGGGCGTAGGCTATGGCCACTTGACTTCCGCAGTTATTCAACCTGATGGCAAACTGTTAACAACGGGTTATGCACGTAATCCTTTAAACGATGACTTTATATTACTGCGATATAACGTTGATGGCACATTGGATAACAGCTTCAACTCCACAGGGCTTGTTACCACAGCTTTTTTCAGTAGCGAAGATCAAGCCCACAACATCCAGTTGCAACCCGATGGCAAAGCCGTAGTGGCCGGTGCCACTTTTAACGGAACATCCTCTGACATTGCCCTTGCCCGATATTATACCGGCATAACCGTTGTGTCATGTAGTGCCGATACATCTACCATTACACAAAGCATCTGCAACGGCCAGGGCTTTGTTTTTAATGGGCAACAGTTGGCTGCAGCAGGCATATACTTCGACACCCTTACTAATACAAGTGGTTGTGATAGCCTTATTATACTCTATCTTTCTGTAAACAATAGCGCAGCAGTTATTACTGTAAATGGAACCACCACTGTTTGCGAAGGAGACAGTGTAATGCTTAGTGCAAACGCGGCCAATAGTTATTTGTGGAGCAGCGGTGAAACCGCTGCCAGTATCTATGCCCACCAAAGCGGCACTTATATGGTTACCACCACCGATGCTAACAGTTGCACCGCAAGTTCAGCGCCTGTTACCATACAGGTGTACCCCCTTCCGGCTGTGCCGGTAATCTCACAAAATGCAGATACACTGTATTCTTCCACTGCCTTACATTATCAATGGCATTTTGACGGAGCCCCACTATTAGATGATACTTTGCCGAGTATAGTATTAACCTCAAACGGCCAATATAATGTTGCAGTTACAGATAGCAACGGCTGCAGCAATACATCCAATGTCTTTACTGTTTCAGGTTTGGGGATATCCTCCTCAGAAGGTGCGTCGTTCATTGTTTCGCCAAACCCCACGCAAGAAGTAGTTACCATTAGCCCGGTTAATGGGCCGATTACAAAAGCTGAGATTTTTGACGGCACAGGTAAATTAATACTGCAACAAAATTGCTCTGCCTGCCGGCTTTATAAGTTTGACGTTAAAGACTTATCCGCCGGTACGTATTACGTAAAAGTTGTTATCGGTGAACAGCCCTACGGAATGACATTTATAAAGCAGTAAGATGTTACGTTTCTAACTCCGAAGGAGGAAACAACACCTCTCCCGTTTCTGTGTCTTCTACGCGTATAGCACATTGGGGGCACTGCTCCGCAGTTTGAACCAACTCCAAAGGGCTGGCGCTTTCAACCTTTATAACCGTAGACTGGCCCATCTCATTCATGTCAAATACATCAGGCAAAAAGCCCACACATAATCGGGAACCCACACAGCGGTTATGATTAACCGTAACTTTTATCTTACTCATAACCCTTAGTTTAACTTTTGAAAAGTAATGGGCAGGTTCTTTAAAGCCCGGTGAATTACTGATGGATAATAATTGAGGTAGGCATCTTCTTTAAGCTTAGGGCAACTTATACGTTTGGTTAAGCAGGCAAATGCTTCTTCCGCCTCCATTCGGGCAAGTGATGCGCCCAGGCAAACATGTATGCCATGGGCAAATGCAACATGCAGGTTAGGGTCGCGTGTTATATCCAGCACATCAGGATTCGGAAACTGAAGCGGATCGCGGTTTGCGCCTGAAAGGCTTACTAATAAGCGTTCGCCTTTTTTAATAAGCTTATCTGCTACCATTACGTCTTCCTTAGCCCAGCGCACGGTTGTTTTTACTGAACCGTCATAGCGCAATAACTCCTCAACAGCCTTCTTAATTAAGGCTGGGTTTTTACTCAACAACTCCCACTGCTCAGCATTATTCATAAAAGCCCAAGCTCCGTTAGCTATCAGGTTCATGGTAGTTTCATGCCCGCCGAAAATCAGCAGTACACAAGTGCCTAACACATCATCATAAGTTATCTGTCCGGCTTCTTCAGCAGATATAAGCAGGCTTATTAAGTCAATACCCGGATGCTCCCTTCGATGGGCAATAAGGGGCTCAATGTAATTTACAAGAGCAGTAATACCTTCACAGGCAATTTCACGGCGCTTGGGCTCATCCGCTTTTATAAAGAAAAAGACACCAATTGCTTCCGACCATTCTTTTATCTTCTCTCTGTCCAGGTCAGGCGCGCCTATCAGCTCCAGAATTACAGCCATAGGTATATCATAAGCAAAATCGCGCACCACTTCCATTTCGCCTTTGTCAATAACCCTGTCCAAAGTCTTCTGCACAATTTTACGCACCATGGGGCGGTAGCGTTCAATAGCTACAGGTGTAAACAGTTTATTCAGCAGCATGCGCAACACCGTGTGTGATGGTGGGTCACGAAACACCATCCAATATTTCAACACCTTAAAAATCGGTGCAATTTCCTCTTGCTCTTTTGGCGACAACTCATTGGCCAGATAGCCCATGCGGTCTGAAGAAAAATGATCAGGATCACGCAAAACATCCACACACTCCTTATAGCCGGTAAGCACCCAGCCTTTCCACTTTTCGTTCCAATGCACCCTTTCCGTTTCCCGTAACTGGCGATAATAGCTATGCGGATCTGCGATAACTTCAGGAGTCATCAAATCATCCTTTAATACTGTTGTTTCCATCTACTATGTTTTTTACATAGTAAATGTCATATGGTGGCCGCCTTCCCGCCAAATGAGTTTTGTCAGGCTATATATTATGCTTTAAACATATGAAAAACCGGGCTGCTAGACGGCTACAGCATTGGCACAGGCAATTCCGTCCATAGCGGCGCTCACAATGCCGCCGGCATAACCCGCCCCTTCGCCACAAGGGTATAAATTACTTAACTGCGGGTGCTGAAGGCTTACTTTATCTCTTGGAATGCGCACCGGGCTACTGGTACGGCTTTCCACGCCAACCAAAACAGCTTCGTTGGTGCGATAGCCACGCATTTTTTTCCCGAAATCAATAAGGCCCTCACGCAGGCTTTGGCTTATAAAAGCAGGTAAAACATCCTGCAACTTAAACGGCAAAATGCCGGGTATGTAAGAACAAAGGGGTAAATTCTGCGACTGCTTGTTTTGAATAAAATCTTCCATGCGTTGAGCCGGCGCCTGTATGCTTCCTGTTAACTCAAACGCCCTCTGCTCCACCTGCTTCTGAAACTCCAGCGCAGCCAAAGGGCCATACTGCTCCAGATGCTTCCAGTTTTCCGGGTTTACGGCCACTACCATGCCGCTGTTGGCATATTTGCCATTGCGCTTGCTGGGGCTCCAACCATTTACTACGGTTTCTCCGGGGGCGGTGCTGGCAGGCGCAATAATGCCACCGGGGCACATACAAAACGAAAACACTCCCCGTCCGCAAGCCTGCGTTACCAGACTATAGCTGGAGGGTGGTAAATATTCTCCGCGTTCACTCCTTTTATATTGTATGCTGTCAATAAGCGTTTGTTGGTGCTCAATACGTACCCCAAGAGCAAACGGCTTGGCTTCAATCAACAGGCCTTGTTTATGCAGCATTTCAAAAACATCTCTACTGCTGTGCCCCGTGGCTAAAATCACGCTCTGGCATTCCTGCTCATCGCCATCTGCAAATAGTAGGCGTGCTATCTTGTTCCCATCAATTTTAAAGCCGCTCAATCTCTTATTAAAATGCACTTCGCCTCCATTACTCAAAATGGTGTGGCGCATGTTTTCAATTATAGCAGGCAATTTGTTGGTGCCTATATGCGGGTGCGCTTCGTAACCTATATTCTCATTAGCGCCATGTTGTATAAAAACATCCAGCACCTTCTTTACATCGCCGCGTTTGCTGCTTCGGGTATAAAGTTTACCATCGCTGTAGGTGCCTGCACCGCCTTCGCCGAAGCAGTAGTTGCTGTCTGGGTTTACCAGTAACTGCTTATTGATAGCAGCTAAGTCTCGTCGTCTTTCTTTAACCGCTTTACCTCTTTCAATTACAATAGGCTTAATACCACGCTCTAACAACTGTAATGCTGCATAAATACCCGCAGGCCCAAAGCCAATAATGTGACAGGTCTTTTTTTCGGAAACAGCTTGCACTTTAAACGTGCGTAGCGAATGGTCTGCGGTTTCACCATGTAAGTAAACGTCCACTTTTAGTAAAACAATTATTTGCGGCTTTCGCGCATCCAGTGATTTACGCAGTAGTTTTACTTCCGTTATTTGTGCGGCATCCAGTTGGGCCGCCTGGGCAGCGCATTCTTTTATAATTTCGGGCGAGGCCGCCTCTTCAGGCGTTAATCTCAGTTCAACAGTTATTGGCATTGGTTAGGTGTTTATCCTAAAAACGTAAGGGCAAAGATAGAGGAATCTCCGTCTTTGCCCTTAGCCAATGGTTAATTAAGCCTGCCGCTATCTGTTCTTTATCAATTTAGCTCTGGCTGTTTTTCCTTTGTTGCTTAACTCAACAAAATAAACACCGGCTGCATGTTCGCTGATATCAATGGCAAGTTGCTTACCGCTAATGTTGTTCTGTTCCAGCACAATTTTCCCGTCTAAAGACATCACCTTAATGTTCGCTTCATGTGCTTCTTCATTAAAACTAATGGTTACAGTTCCGCTATTAGGGTTAGGATAAACATTTACGCCCAGCACAGCAGTTTCTTCTTTTATGCTATTGGGTGCAGCAATGGTGTTAAGCGCAGTATTGGTTACAATAGGCGCGTTGTTATCAAAGTAAATAGAGGCCTTATTGGTAATTTGTGTTCCCGCTGCAAGGTTGCCTTGCGGCTTTATCTTGAACTTAACAAGCCCGTGGCTTGCGGCCTCATTAGTAGTGCTATCGGGCAGGTTTATGCCGTAAAAATGAAAGGCTACTACGTTGGGGGCCTTCCATTCGGGTGACATTGTGTGGCTGGCACCAACAATTTGAAGTGCGCCGGCTTGCAGGTCGCTATCCAGTGTATCAATTACAGTTACGTTATAAGCCACTGCATTTCCGGTGTTTTGAAAGTGTACGGTATAGGTAAGTTCAGGCGTATTGGCAGGAATGAAACCCTGCGCACCCTCACCTTTGGGGCTAACTTCTTTCACATTGGGGTCAAAGGAGTTTACAACATGTATACAGAACGAAGCGTAGTTGTTTGATGCATCAATATCATTAGCCGGCGCTGCAGTAAAAATTTCGAAGCAAACGCTGTCGCCGATATTAAGATTGTTAGAAGGGGTAAGATGAACACCCGAGAAGAAGGCGTTCCAATAGCCCGGGCTGGAGAGGCTGGTAAGGTTAAAGTAATTCCATATAAGTGTATCGCCGCTAACACTGCTTGCCGGGTTACTGCTTAAGCCTGCATTGTAAGTTACGTTTGGATCAATCACCACACTTAATGTTCCGTTTACTGAAGTGCACCCCATATTACTAACCCCTGTATTTAGGAAGAACGGCACAAGCGGCCTTACAAAGGGCGGCCCGCCGGCTAACACCTGTACATCAAGATTGTTGTTACACTGCAAAGCAAAGTCAGCAGTGTTTTGAGGCAGGCTTGTGAACTGATACACCAACGGCGAACATGCTGACGGCGGAAACATAAACTGGTAGTTACTTGGCATTGAGACCTGAACCGAAGTAAGCCATGAACTGATAACATTCGAACTATAAATACCATTAGCGTTGGAAGCATAACTTGAAGCCCCGGACAATATATAGGTTGGCGTATTATAAACGGGTTGCGTATTTGGAATCAACCCCACAAGCGCCTGGTCTCCGGCGTCATAGCTACAGTTACCGTTATTGTCAGCATAAACACGTCCGCTGCACTGGCTGATTTGGCAAGGGTTAGGAACTACATACGGGAAAGAGCTAACAATATTATAGACGGTATCTGGGCCGCTAACCACCTTTGTGTCGGGGTTAAAGAAAAATACGGACCCTCCGGACATATCCAAATCGGAGACCATTTGCCCCTGAAAAAAAGGAACCATTACAGTCCACGGGCTTTGTCCTGTAGAGTTGCCTTCAGCATACATTACAGCGCCCCAACTGGGATCAATAACTTTAACAGAGTCTCCCATAAAAGAGTTCTGAATCTCGATACTATACATCAACTGCGAAATGCTTGCGCAGTTGGTGGAGTCGTGTATTGCGGCCGGAGCAATAGTGACCGTCACATCCCCCTGAGTATACACCTGGGTATACCCACAAAAAGCAGAAACAAGAGCAAAAAGCGAAAGGGTAAATTTCTTAATCATCGGTTTGGTTTTAGGTAATAACAAGAATAGGGCAGCGCAAATTTGGTTGCACTTAATACGGAACTATTTTTCAGATAATTTTTTATTGGCATGCAACCCAAGAGCCTCTATTCGGGTCGGGGCACAATACCCTATAAGCCCAGTTCCTCAAAGGTATTGCCTTGTTCTATATCGCCGGTTTCAAAACCCTTTTTAAACCAGTACATGCGTTGTTTTGAGGTACCGTGTGTAAAGGCATCGGGCACTACATAGCCTTGCCCTTGCATTTGCAATTTATCATCGCCTATGGCATTGGCAGCGTTAAGCGCCTCCTCAATATCACCGGGCTCTAAAATGTTTTTCATTTGTTGCGCATGATGTGCCCAAACGCCGGCATAAAAATCGGCCTGCAGTTCTAACGCTACTGAGTACCGATTGTATTCCTTCTCGCTTAACCTATCGCGCATGTTGTGTACTTTGTCTGATGTGCCCATCAGGTTTTGTACATGGTGGCCAATTTCATGCGCTATTACATAAGCCATGGCAAAATCTCCTGCAGCATTAAAGCGATTCTTCAGTTCATCGTAGAAGCTTAAATCTATATACGCCTTTTGGTCAGCCGGGCAATAGAAGGGCCCAACGGCCGCAGAGGCTTGTCCGCAACCGCTTTCCACCGCATCACGAAACAGAACCAGCTTAGGCTCCACATAATTATCCCCGCGCTCCTGAAACAGCTTATGCCAAACATCTTCGTTATCTGCCAGCACCACTTTTACAAAGGCCGCCGCTTCATCTTCTTCTGCGCTTGTTGGCTGCGTTTGATAGTTAGCCTGCGGCTGGCCCTGGTTTACGTTCTGCAGCAACTCCATGGGCGATTTACCCATTACCAAAGCCAGAATTATTACTATAACTGTGCCTACACCACCAAGTGCTATACCTTTTCCGCCAAAACCTCTTTGGTCTTCCACATTACCGCTTTCGCGTCTTCCTTTCCACTGCATAATTGCTATTTGCTGTAAAACTAAAGAATTCTTTATGTGCAAGTTGGTATAAACGCTCAAGTAAGAGCGCTAGTTAACTCAACACTCTGCACTCCAAATTCCGCACTCATTACGCTCCCCAGTCCTCTCTATCCAGGCTGCGGAACTGCATAGCTTCTGCTAAATGCTCAGTTTAGCCATTGTTGGTGTTATAGCTTCCCGTAAAAAAGCAGATGGCAAAGCGTCTCCAACAACAAAGCTGCGGCTGCATAATGGTGGTTGGTGGCGCGGCTCTGTTTATTAATTGTTGGCACTAGAACACCAACCACGGCGAAAGAATGCATAAATTGCCCCTATATCCTCAAAAGCAATCTTACTCACTACTCCTTAATAATTCTTCTGACTACACGTTCAGTATCGAGTATGACTTCCAAGAAGTAAACGCCAGAAGGCATGTAACTCAAGTCCAGATTTTTGGTATAGTTGGAGTTTAAACTTCGCTCCTGCTGCTTATAAAGCACCTGACCAACGCTATTGATAATAAGAAAAGATGCTTGTTGTAAGTTGCTTTTTTTTTGTATATTGATTGAAACCTCCGACGAAAAGGGATTGGGGTAAGTTGTTATCCTTATTTCATCTCTTAAATCTTCAAACCCCACAGGATCCATACAGAATTCAATTAACCAGTAATCGTATGTATTCAGTGTTGCATCCCAATTAGGTTCGATTTTGTAACCTAAAATTCCTGCAGTAGTAGCAGTGGCAGCTATGTAGCAGTGTTCACTCAAGGGTAAAGATAGACCTTTCGTTGAGCGATTGGTGAAAATTGTTTTGTCCCACTCTTTAGTTCCGAAAGAATCTACCTTAACAACCCATAATTGATCTTGTCCTTGACTATCTTCCGACTTATCGCCGTAAATAGGAGAACCGGACGAACCTGATAACAAGAAACCATTATCCCCAGTTAAATAAACTTCCTTCAATTGCGCCCCCGTTAAATCAGCACAGGATTTATCCCAGAGGATATTTCCTGTTGCATCCACCCTAACAAACCAATAACCACCATAGTTATTCGTTTTATCACCGCTCATAAATGAACTTGAAGACCCGGCCAAAATATATCCATCAGAAAGTTCTTTTGCGGAGAAAAGGTCATCGCCGTCATCTCCTCCGTAGCGTTTATCCCATTGCTTGTTTCCGGTTGAATCGACTTTGACGATCCAAAAATCTCTATAACCACGGCTTTTTTGAGTCATATCCCCGGTACTATCAGAATCTGTAGCACCACAAAGCAAGTATCCATGATCTTTTGTTTTAATTATACTTCTTAGCACATCATCGTCCTCTCCACCGAAGCTTTTATCCCATTGCTTATTACCTAAAGAATCTACCTTTATGATCCAATAGTCATAATAAAAACCAGTGGGGTCATGATTAGCCTGGGTTTTATCGCCACTGACACCGGATGATGAAAACCCTCCCATGATAAATCCTTTATCTTCACAATAATCTAAGGCTAATAGATATTCTATGCCGGAACCACCGTATCGCCTATCCCAAAGTTTGTTACCTATTGAGTCTATGCGCACAATCCAAAAGTCCTCAGCACCTCGAGAGGGTTCTGTTTTATCCCCGCTAATACCTCCGCCAGAAAATCCCGCCAGAATAAAACCTCTATCTTCGGTTTCTAAGGCTCTAAAAAGAACATCTGGGGAGCTGCTACCAAAACTTTTGTCCCACACTTTATTTCCTGAATCATCAATTCTTACTATCCAATAATCTTCACTGTTACTATGGCAGTTTTGTGTTTTGTCTCCGGATAACTGAGAGTTACTGTATCCTCCTGCTAAATATCCTCCTGAAGAAACTTTTATGAATGTCTCTAAGAAATCATTTTTTGTGCCGCCGAATCTCTTATCCCATTGTTTAGAAAAAGAATTCTGGGCTTGAACCATTACTGACCAACATGTTAAACAAAACATTATAATTAAACGCATCTGCCAGATTTATATAAAGATAATTAAGAAATTCTTTAAGTTTTGATTAATTTAACTAAATAGATCTGGCCGTCTGGTGTAAGTATTTTTAGGATATAGAAACCAGCAGGATTATTTTGAGATTGCCATGTAAAATGGAAGCTAGAATTAGAAGCTATACTGGATTTGCTTTCCTTGTGAATCAGCCTTCCACTTAAATCGGAAATGGTAATAGTAAGTTCATTTATTTGATCATCTCCTGTTACATCAATGTTAAATTCATCTCCTGAAGGATTGGGGTATGCATTGATTTTAATCGTACCCTTGACTTCAACATTGTTTCCAGCATCAGTTTTTGTATATGTTTTATATGCTATATGATGATCTACTGTCTCGTCGTTGACCGTAGATACATTTGTATTGCATAAAACTGGGTTATCCGCATCTGTCCATTCAATTTTTCCCAATATACCATCTTCTCGGACATAGAATAATTTCCCCATATTTTTGGGTTCAAATGCCATAGTTCCCCCTTGGTTGGTGTTTGTTCACCAACCAAACACTCATTACGCTCCCCAGTCCTCTCTATCCAGGCTGCGGAACTGAATAGCTTCTGCTAAGTGTTCCGTTTTAATATCCTCGCTGGCGGCAAGGTCGGCAATGGTCCGGCTTACTTTTATAATGCGGTCGTAGGCGCGTGCACTCAGGTTTAGCTTTTGCATGGCGCGGCTCAGCAGGTTTTTACCTACTTCTGTAATCTTGCAAATCTCCTGCACCATTTGCGCTTCCATTTGCGCGTTGGCGTATAAGCCCTCTTTCCCTTCAAAGCGTTTTGCCTGTATTTCGCGGGCGCGCATAACCCTTTCGCGTATACTGCTGCTGTTATCGGTTTTGCGTTCGCTGCTTAATTCATTAAAGCTAACAGGTGTTACTTCCACATGCAGGTCTATACGGTCCATTAAGGGGCCGCTTATTTTATTCAGATATTTCTGAACCACGCCAGGGGCGCATACGCACTCTTTCTCCGGATGATTAAAATAGCCACAAGGGCAGGGGTTCATACTTGCCACCAGCATAAAGCTGGATGGATAGGTAATTGAAAACTTTGAACGCGATATAGTAACACGCCTTTCTTCCATAGGCTGGCGCATTACTTCCAGAACTGTACGCTTAAACTCCGGCAGTTCATCTAGAAACAAAACGCCATTATGCGCCAGGCTAATTTCGCCGGGTTGCGGAAAGCTGCCGCAGCCTACCAATGCCACATCGCTAACGGTATGGTGGGGCGAACGAAACGGACGCATATAAATAAGCGAGCCGTTTTTGCCCAGCTTACCGGCTACCGAATGTATTTTAGTTGTTTCTAATGCTTCCTGTAAAGTTAAAGGTGGCAAAATGGTTGGCATACGCTTAGCCAACATCGTTTTACCCGCACCCGGTGGGCCAATCAAAATTACGTTATGTCCACCTGCAGCGGCAATTTCCAATGCACGCTTAATATTCTCCTGCCCTTTTACATCGGCAAAGTCGAATTCGCTTTTAAAAAGGTTGTCGTTAAACTCAGCGCGCGTATCAATAACGGTCGGCTGAATTTTTGTGGTACCCTCTAAAAAGTCAACTACTTCTTTCAGGCTCTCTACACCAATAACCTCCAGTTGGTTTACTATGGCCGCTTCGCGCGCATTTTGCTTGGGCAGAATAAAGCCTTTGAATTTTTCTTTACGCGCCTGTATCGCTATAGGCAATGCCCCCTTAATGGGCAATATGGTTCCATCCAACTGTAACTCCCCCATTATTATATACTGCTCCAGTTGGTCAGTTTCCACTTGTCCGCTTGCGGCTAAAATGCCAATGGCCATAGGTAAATCATAAGCCGTTCCTTCTTTACGTATATCAGCCGGCGAAAGATTGATTACAATTTTTTGCCGGGGCATTTCAAAGCCGTTGTGGCGTATAGCGGTTTCCATACGGTGCCAGCTTTCCTTTACGGCATTATCGGGCAAACCAACCATGTAATAGTTTTGCCCGCTCATTACACTTACCTCTACTGTAGTGGTAGCAGCATCCACGCCGTACACCGCGCTACCAAAGCATTTAACCAACATAATTCACGAAAAGATTTTTTCGAATGTAAGAAAGATGGGGGAAACCAGAAGAAATCGTCATGCTGCCCCGAGAGTTCGGGGTTGATTCAGCATCGGTATTTCCTGAGATTCCGGCTTTCGCCGGAATGACGGCAATAAAAAAACATGACCGCCAGACACTTAATCCTGCCTTCGACAAGCTCAGGCTGGCAAGTTTACTCCTTTACAAACGGCCTCTCCGCCACCACCGCAGCATTGCGTTTTAATTGAACCACATAATAACCCTGCGGCAAATTGCTTACATCCACTTTTTGAAAGCCGGAATAGGATGGCAGTGTTTGCGCATAAACTATTTGGCCTAAGGCATTCAGTATTTCCAAATCAACATTGCCTTTTACCCAATTGGTATAACCGTAATCAATCGTTATATAATCACTTGCGGGGTTGGGGTATATCTTAATTATTTTTTCCTTTTCCGTTCGGGCCTCTTCGCTTAGACCAGTTAATGTATCACAGGAACTTCCAAATAAGGCACCCAATCGATAATTGGGAAAATTAGGTATCCCTATGCTGAAGGTTGGCAAACTAATGCCGTGTTGCACAAATTCACAGGAATCTCCTTTTTCATCTGGTCTCTCAATAACATGATACACCTTCTCACCGTTGCCGCAACTTTCATAAATCTTCCCATCGGGTCCAATCTGCATAGTGTTGAAATAGCTACCAAATGGCGCTTGGAATCCATCGTAAATAGCTACAGTATCTATAGATGCAGCTATATCTTGTGCCTTAAGATCGTACTGGTATACATGAAATGTCGCACCAACATATAGAAAGCGACTATTGGCAGAAATAGCTACACCATTTGCAAACCATCCCGAATCTGCGATCGTTGGCAAGGGGATTTGAATACTGTTAGAAAGCAGGCCAGTACAACGATCAAAATCAAAAATATTTACTGTAGGGACCGTTAGGGCATTTACAGAATACTCTACAAACTTAGTTCCATCCGGCGAAAAGCAACAAGAGCCAACGGAACCTTGCTCAATATTGCAACCACCGCATGCTTTTGTTGACATAACGTGCAGGCCATTATTGTCCAATAACAATCTATAATAACAGTTTGAGTTTCGCTCTTGAGCAAGTATCCACCAATCTCTCCCATTTCCATGGCGTACTGCGGTTAATTCCCAGCCCAACGTATCCGTTATTACCGGAACATTTTTCAGTAAAACCACGCCGTGCCCCGCATTTAAGTCAAGATTAATTGTCGTGGTTAGAATATTAGTAACTAATTGTATGTACGGGGCTGGGGCAGTATCTATATATGCATGAACCAAGTAATAGTTATTATAAAGCCCTGGATGGTCAAGAGCAAGTATCCCTTGGGGGGTTGTATAACCGTACTCTGCAATCATAGGATTCCACCAACTTATTAGCGGCCCATAATTAATGCTATCGCTGTTTAATATTCGTTCATCTAACCTATTTGCAACGTAAATACCATTAGAGTAAAACAATAAGTTACCATCTGTATCAGAATAGCTGACATTTGTTTCAAAAAAATTCATTCCTAGGCTATCGTAGCCAATATGCCTTGGAGAATAATTAAAGTCTAAGACAGAATTACCATATAAGGTATTTGTGACAGAATCATAACCCACATCGCTGTCATAGCCAGACAACCACATATAATCGTTTTTCTGAGCTTTTGCACTTAAGCACAAAACCGTAAGTAAGCCAACAATAAAAGTGCGTTGTAGTGTTTTCATTTTTAATAGATCAACCACCTCTACTTTGGAAAAGGCTTCGCTTTTCCAAATTCTTCTCCTCCTTAATAAGGACGAGATCTTAACACAAAATACAAAATCGCCTCTTGCTTCTCTCTAAAACTCCCCTCCTTGATAAGGAGGGGAAGAACCAGGCTCTGCGATGCAGAGATTGGTTCGGGGTGGTTTGATTACTCCTTTACAAACGGCCTCCCCGCCACCACCGCAGCATTGCGTTTTAGTTGTACCACATAATAACCCTGTGGCAAATGACTTACATCCACTTTTTGAAAGCCGGAATAGGATGGCAGTGTTTGCGCATAAACTATTTGGCCTAAGGCATTCAGTATTTCCAAATCAACATTGCCTTTTACCCAATTGGTATAACCGTAATCAACAGTTATATAATTGCTGGCAGGGTTGGGGTAAACAGTAAGTTGTTTTTCTCTTTCGGCTTGTGCAATGCCCAAGCCAAGGGTATCGCAAGGGCTGCCAAGTAAAGGGCCTAAGCGGTAGTTCGGGTAATACGGTAAGCCTCCAATAAATGTAGGTAGCTCAATGCTATGATCTAAAAAGGTACACGTTGCGCCTTGTCCATCAGGATTATCAATAA
>JBDHYB010000034.1:0-29892 GCA_039811145.1 Chitinophagales bacterium
TTGTTGAAGTAAAGGATAGAAGCGCTTTTTACCCCTTCCACATTGCCACCATAAGGCACGCGGTTAAAATACAGTTGCAGTATTTCATCTTTGCTATACTTCCACTCTAGTTGCAGGGCGCGGAACATCTCCAGCACCTTATTAAAATAGGTGCGGCGTTTGGGCTCCATCATACGGGCCACCTGCATGGTTATAGTGCTGGCGCCGCTGGTGCGCTTCATATGCAGTATATTCATAACCAGTGCGCGGCCCATAGCCAGAGGGTTTATGCCCGGGTGGTAATAAAAGTATTTGTCCTCCTTGTAAACAAGGGTGCGCTTAAGCAGGGGCGAAATCTCCTTCAATTCGGTTTTCATCCGCCATTTTTGGTCGGCGGTAATAAAGGCGTGTATCACCTCGTCCTTACTATCCAGCACAATGGTGCTGTACTCCGGCGGGGCGGGCAGGGGGAAGATAAAGTTAAGCAACAGGAAAAGCAAAAAAAGCCCCAGGCTAATACCCATAAGCCATTTCAACGCCTTCCATATTCTGCTTCTCATAACCGGTGGCAAATAGAACGATTAAATGATGGAAACAGGCATAAGCAGGGACAGATTTATTACAAAAGCCTTTAGGCTTCATCCAACTGCCTTCATAAAAACCGGACTTATGCACCTGCTGAATATTTTTATCAACAAGCGCAATATTTAAGCCATATGTAACGTATGTTAGGCATTCAATTCTCACCCATCCCATGCGTACCATCTATCGCCTTCTGCTGCCAGCGCTTTTAGTGCTTTTTCTCGCTGCATGCAACAACAAGAACAAAGTAAACCTGCTTGAAACCAATGCTAAAGACGAAGTGCCTTCCCTGGGCAATTTAAGCTTCACCTTCAGCAAAAACCTGGTGCCCGATTCGCTGCTGGAGCGTTGGGATTCCACGGAGTTCATTCACTTCGACCCGCCCATTGCCGGGCGCTTCCGTTGGGATAACCCCAATGAACTGGTGTTCTCCCCTGCCTATGAATTACCACCGGCTACCACCTTTAAGGCCACGGTTACTGATAAGCTGCTGAAGTATTTTCCGCAGTACAGCATTGGTAAATGCGAGATAAAGCCCTTTTACACGGCCCTTCTGAAACTGAATACCGTTTATGGCACCTGGAACGTTAGCGACGGCAGTGCGGGTAGTGCCTTTCCGCAGGTTGATTTCTACTTCAATTACAAGGTATCGCCTGATAAGTTGAAGGAACTATTAACCCTAACGGTAGAGGGGGAACAGCGCCCCTATAACCTGCTAACCACTACTGCTGATAACAAGATATCGATAAGCATACCTAACGTTAACCAGTTAGATAAAGACCTTACCGCCCGAGTTAAAATAGCCAAGGGCCTTTTACCGGAGCATGGCAACAGCCCAACGGATGCCGATATAGAAAGCCAGTTTGTGATTACCTCGCCGTTTAACCTTTCGGTATTGGATGTAGAAGCCAACCACGATGGCACCATGGGCACCGTTAAGGTTCTTACCAGCCAGGCTCCCAAGGCTGAAAATCTGGCCAACTTCATTCACCTCAATCCAGGCGTAAATTTTAAAGCCGAAGCTTCAAACGACGGTATCATTATTACCTCCGAAGAGTTTAATGTAGAAACGGATTATTCCTTAACTATTGACCAGGGCCTGAAAGGCAAAATAGGCGGCACGCTTAACGAGGGGTATACCTCTAACGTTGGTTTTGGCCGTTTAGAGCCCTCTATAAGCTTTGTAAACAACAAGGGTGTTTACCTATCTGCCAAAGGTGATAAGAACATAGAAGTGCGCCTGACCTCGGTGCCTAAGGTGCGGGTTATCATTTCCAAAATATATGAGAGCAACCTGCTTGCCGCGCAGCGCTATGGCTACTCCCCCAACGATGATTACTATTCGGATTATGAGGGCGATTATGAAGGTGAGTATTATGATGATGGCGGGTATTATGGCAGCGATGCCGTACTGGGCGATGTTATTTACGATAAAGAAATTGAAACCAAGAACCTGCCACGGTACGGAAACAGCCGCCTGTTTAAGTTTAATGTGGATGATAAGCTGAAGGACTTTAAAGGTATTTACCATATTAAAATACGCAGTACCGAGGATTACTGGCTAAACGATGCGCGTTTTATTGCCTTATCCGACATTGGCATAATAGCCAAGCAGGGCAAGGATAAAATGATGGTGTTCTGTAACTCCATTAAGAGCGCTGATGCGCTAAGCGGTGTTAGCATTTCGGCCTATGGCGCCAACAACCAGGTAATAGGCACTGCAGTTACCAATAGCGATGGTGTAGCAGAATTTGATTTAAAGAAACGTGAGTTCAGCGGTTTTAAGTCGGCGCTTATTACGGCAAAAGTGGGTAACGACTTTAACTACCTGCCATTTAATACCACGCGTGTAGAAACAAGCCGCTTTGATGTAGGTGGCCGCCGGAATAATGTAACCAATATGGACGCCTTTGTTTACAGCGAACGCGATATTTACCGCCCCGGCGAAAAGGTAAACTTAAGCGTTATTATACGCGATTGGAAGTGGAATATACCCGGCGATATACCGCTTAAGATGAAATTCCTGATGCCAAATGGTAAAGAGTTAAAGAGTCTGCAGAAGGTGATTAATGAAGAAGGCTCACTGGAAACGCAGATTGAGCTTTCACCATCGGCCCTTACGGGCAGTTATACGTTTGAGGTTTACACCTCTAACGATATACTGTTAGCCAGCAAGAGTATAAGTGTGGAGGAGTTTATGCCCGATAGAATTAAGGTTACCTCTTCGTTAGATAAAAAAGCATTACGTCCCGGCGAAAGCACCAAACTGACCATTAACGCCATGAATTATTTTGGTCCACCTGCGGCTAACCGCAATTACGAATTGGAAATACAGTTGAAGGAAAAATACTTCTCACCTGAAAAATACAGCAAGTATGACTTTAGCCTTGCTGAGCGCAACAGCTATTATGAAAGCATAGTACGCGAAGGCACTACGGACGAACAAGGCAATGCGGTGGAAGAATACATGGCCCCAGCTGAATATACCAACCGGGGCATAATACAAGCCGATTTTTTTGCCACGGTGTTTGATGAGACGGGTAGGCCGGTAAACAGGAAATCGCAGATAGACATTTTTACGCAGGATATATTTTATGGCCTGGGTGAAGATGGTTATTACTATCACCGCCTGGAAGACCAGATAGACTTCCCGATTATAGCATTGAACAAAGACGAAAAACCGGTTACTGCCAAAGCGCACATACAGGTAATTAAGCACGATTACAAAACAGTATTGGTAAAAGGTTACAGCTATTACCGTTACGAAAGCCAACGCGACGACAAAACCCTTATTGATAAAGAGGTAACCGTTAGCGGCGAAAGCAGCGTATTTAATTTTGTGCCGCATACGCCGGGCAATTATGAAGTACGCATTGGTGCGCCCGGCATAAACAGTTATGTAAGCCGCACCTTCTACAGCTATGGTTACTGGGGTAACAACTGGGCCAACAGTTTTGAAGTAAACAACGAGGGCAACGTAGATATTGAACTGGATAAGGAAAAATACTTATGCGGCGAAAAAGCCAGGTTGTTGTTTAAAGCTCCGTTTAATGGTAAAATGCTGGTTACGGTAGAAAATGACAAGGTATTGGAATACCACTACCTGAATGTAGAGAAACGCGCTGCCTCCCTGGACTTAAACCTTAACGTTAATGATTTACCCAACGTGTATGTAACCGCCACGCTGATTAAGCCGCATGAGGAAAGCGAAATACCATTAGTGGTAGCTCATGGTTTTAAATCTATAAGCGTTGAAGAAAAGTCAAGGAAGATTGATGTGCAGATAGTAGCAGATAAAACTGTGCGTTCGCGCACCCATCAAAAAGTAAAAGTAAAAGGCAGCCCTAATTGTAAAATTACTTTGGCCGCTGTGGATGAAGGTATATTGGCCATTACCGGCTACAAAACGCCTGACCCTTACGGCTACTTCTACAGCAAGCGTGCTTTGGAGGTAAACTCATTTGATTTGTATCCTTTGCTTTTCCCTGAGATAAAAGGGCTACTGTCATCAACAGGTGGCGACGGCTTTGATATGAGCAAGCGCACCAACCCTATGCAAAACAAGCGCGTAAAGTTGGTATCGTACTGGAGCGGTATTACCGATGCTAACGGAAACGGTGAGGCCAACTTTGAGTTTGATATTCCGCAGTTCAGCGGGCAGTTGCGTTTGATGGCTGTAGCCTATAAAGGCAACACCTTTGGCAGTAACGAATTGGATTTAACGGTAGCTGACCCATTGGTGATAAGCACTGCGCTGCCACGTTTCCTTTCCCCTAAGGACACTGTTCTTATGCCGGTTACTATCAGCAATACCACTAAGTCTGCTACTAATGCTACTGCCACCGTTAAGTTGAGCGGTCCGTTAAGGGTGGTAGGCAGCAGTACACAAACTGTTTCAGTAAAAGCCAATAGCGAAGGCCGTGCGGAGTTCCGCATTGTGGCTGACCCTAAAATTGATGTTGCTAAAGTTACAGTGGAAGTAAGCGGCCTTAATGAGAAGTTTCTGGATGAAACGGATATTACTATACGTCCGCCGGCCTCCTTACAAAAACAAACTGACGCGGGTATAATAACTGCAGGCCAAACAGGCAAAGTGAACTTCGGCATGCAGAACTTTATACCGGGCAGCACCAATTATCAATTAGTGGTTAGCAAGAATCCTGCAGTGCAAATTGCTGACCAGATATACCATCTTGTAGGCTACCCATATGGATGCACCGAGCAAACGGTTAGCAAGGCTTTCCCGCAATTATACTTCGGCGACCTAAGTGAACTGATGAACATGGATAAGAATATTAAGGCCAATGCCAACTACAATGTTCAGGAAGCCATCCGCAAAATACAGATGCGCCAATTGTATAACGGCGCTATAACCCTGTGGGATAATGAAGGCAGCGAAAACTGGTGGGCCACTGTTTATGCTGCGCACTTCTTAATTGAAGCCAAGAAGGCCGGCTTTGAATTTGATAAGAGTTTGTTGCCGAGCATTTACTCGTACCTCATTGCCAAGTTAAAAGATAAGGAAACCATCCCTTATTACTATTACCGCACTTACGGCGGCACTACGGAGCAGCGTAAAATTGCGCCACGTGAAGTTGCTTATTCCTTATACGTATTAGCACTTGCCGGTAAACCGCAGGTAAGCACCATGAACTACTATAAACAAAATGCCGCACTGCTTACGTTGGATAGCCGCTACTTACTTAGCGCTGCTTATGCCATAGCCGGCGATCGCGGTAAATACAAAGAGTTGCTGCCTTCAAGCTTTAGTGGTGAAATTTCAGTAAAAGAAACCGGTGGTTCTTTTGCCAGCGACGTGCGCGATGAGGCTATTGCGCTGAATGCCATATTAGAGGTGGACCCACAGAACCCGCAGATAGGCACTATGGCGCGACACATTAGCCAGCAGTTGAAAGAGCGCCAATACCTGAGCACACAGGAAAGGGCCTTCTCCTTCTTAGCGCTGGGTAAAATTGCGCGCGAAGCGAATGCTACTAATGTTAAGGCGTCAATCCGCGTAAACGGTAAGGAGGTAGCCAATAACGATGGCACCACCTTAAAACTAACCGCCAAGCAACTGGGCGGCAGCAATGTTGAAATTGCTACCAGCGGTAATGGTAAGTTGTATTACTTCTGGCAAGCGGAGGGCATTTCGAAAGACGGAAGCGTTAAGGAAGAAGACAGCTACTTAAAAGTTCGTAAAACATTTTATGACCGCTATGGCCGCCAGTTAACCGGTAACAACTTTGAGCAAAACGATTTGGTAATTGTGAAGCTTACATTAGAGAAAGCCTACAGCGGCACCATTGAGAACATAGTAATTACTGACATGCTGCCGGCAGGTTTTGAAATTGAAAACCCGCGCACTAAAGAAATACCGGGCATGGATTGGATAAAAGATGAAGACCAGCCAACGCACCGCGATGTGCGCGATGACCGCATTAACCTGTTTGTAAATGCTTACGAAAGCAAGCAGACATACTACTATGCAGTTAGGGCGGTATCGCCGGGTAACTACATCATGGGCCCCGTAATGGCAGATGCGATGTATAATGGAGAATATCATAGTTACAATGGTGCAGGGATTATTAGAGTAGCACCTAAAAGATAGTTGGTTTTAATTTTGATTATAAAAAGGGCATCGAAAGATGTCCTTTTTGTTTTATATTTAGACAACTGAAAACCTAAGGCAACATTTTATAGAACTATGAAAAACCTATTACTTCTGGCAATTGCCATTCCTCTATTCAGTTTGGCGGCAAGTGACTCCACAACTACTAAAAATTTTAAACGCCTGTATATAGGGGCATCGTTTAATCCCGGCATTGCGTATAGGTTACTTTCATACAAAGCTGTTAATCTAGAGCCGCCCTTAACCGATTCGCTGTTTAAAGCTGTTTTTTTTGAGGCTCGTGAGAAGGAAGAGCGACCAACATTTGGTTTTACTGCCGGTTGCACTTTTGGTGTCAATATTTTAAAATGGCTATCAGTTGAAACGGGTGTAAACTACAGCATGAAAGGTTATAAGCGCACAATACACAACTTAACAATGGGAACCAGCTATGATTCAGTTGGTACTCTTGACCCGGCGAAAGTGTACACGCTTAGAAGAAGCGCAACTTATCATTACCTGCAAATACCTGTGGGCTTTAATTTTCGTTTAGGAAGTAAAAGGACAAAAGCCTGCATTCGCACAGGCATTAATTTTGAATGGTTGTTAGCCACCACCTTACAATCTAAATTCAGTTCAAAGGCAAGCGGCTCAGAAATATTTAAAAACACAAGTTATAAGTTTCAGCATACTAACACTCTAAATTATTCGCCTTACCTGGGTGTTGGTGTTAGTTACGAGATAAATAGAGCTATGTGCTTAGAAATAATGCCAATGGCCCAAATTCAAGTCATTAGCACAGATCAGACTCCCGTTTCCATGCGCTTTTGGAATGCAGGAATAAACATTGCTTTTAATTATGGCTTTGTAGAGGCCCGGTAGTTTCCAAAACTCCCCTATCAGTTTACCTTTGTTGCATGAAGAGATTGCTACCCTTTTTCATGATGCTATGCTTTGTGGCTGTAAGTTATAGCCAGTGCAGTATTGATACTACTATTACCATGCCGGGCTTTCACCCTGATACGGGCACATACCTAAAACAAGCCTGCTTCGGCTCGCAGTATGATGAAACCATACAGATATATGCTCCGCAAAATGTAACGGTTTCCTTTGGCACCTATCCGGTTAATTATGTGCGGTTAGATTCAATACCCGACTTGCCTGCTGACCTGCATTATGCTACCAACCCAGCCAGCGGTACTATGAATGGGGGACAGCGTGGCTGTGTAAACCTATACGGGTTGGTAAACGTGCCAACAGGCAACTACCAATTTACCATTTACTATACGGCTAACTTTAACTTCAACGGTACTCCCATTTCGCTGGGCTTTATTGCACCTTACAAAATGCATGTAGATACCGGCACTAAAACTTATTTTACTTATGCTGATACTGCCTGCGCTAATAACGGATATTTTTTCGGGGGCCAATGGTTAAACAGCAGTGGTACTTATAACGATACTATTTCCAACAGTGCCGGTTGCGATTCTGTAATCACCCTGAACTATTACAGCAAACCATTTGATACTATCGTAGTAGTTAACCCTAATGGAGATTCGCTGATTGCGCCACCGGGTTACAGCAACTATCAGTTAATTGATTGCGCGAACTATACAGTGGTTCAAAACGGCGCATCCAATGCCTTCCTTATTCCTTCTGAGTGTTGTTATGCCATAGTAATGAACAACAACGGCTGCACGGACACTTCGGAGTGTTTTTCGTTTGTAGGCATGAGCAAGGTAAATGCAGAGGTTATAAGGCTTTATCCTAATCCTGTAAGTGGAGAACTGAGCCTTGAGTTTGCCGTGCCCGCCATGCGCAGTATAACTGTAACGGATATGCAAGGGAGGTTGGTTCAATCGTTTATTGCCTCTGAAAGAAAGCCGGTGATAAATGTCAGCAACATCAACCCGGGGATGTATAATATTATTGTGAAGTCAGAGAGAGGCTTTAGCCACACTAAATTCATTAAAGCAAACTAATATGGCAGATTTTGATAAGCTGTGGAACTACAATAAGCCCGCAGAAACAGAGGAAAAATTCCGTGCGCTGTTAAATGAATACAGCGCAGAAAACAATTTACCCTTACACCTGGAATTGCTTACGCAAATTGCGCGTACCTATAGCCTTCGCCGCATGTTCGATCAGGCCCATCAATTGCTGGATGAAGTAGAAAGTAAGTTGGGTGATAAAAGTTCGGTAGCGCATGTGCGCTATCATCTTGAACGGGGCCGTACCTATAACTCCTCCGGCAAAATTGAAGAAGCTAAAAAAGAATTTTTAGCCGCCCGCGAAACAGGCGAAGCCCTGAAGCAGGATTTTTACACCATTGATGCAGTGCATATGCTGGCCATTACAGCCCCTCACGCCGAGGCTATTAAACTAAACGAAGAAGGTTTACTACTGGCGGAAAGTTCTTTACACGAGGGAGCCAAAAACTGGTTGGGGCCTTTATACAATAACCTGGGCTGGGGCTATTTCGACAGCGGCCAATACGAAAAAGCGCTCAGCATTTTTTTACGCTCTTTGCAATGGCGCATTGAAGCTGCCGCTAAAGCCGGCAAGGAAACTACACCTGAAGTTTTTATCGCTAAGTGGTGTGTGGCAAGAACACTGCGCGCCCTCAACCGCCTGGACGAAGCTTTAAAAGTTCAGCTGGCGCTATTAGAAGAAATGGTAAAAGGCGACCAACCCGATGGTTATGTATACGAGGAGTTGGGAGAGATTTATCTTGCTAAAGGCGAAGATTTAAGCAAAATGTATTTTGGTTTTGCCTTTAACGAATTAGGTAAAGATGAATGGTTCGCTAAAAACGAAGCCGCCCGTTTGCAACGTATGAAAGACCTTAGCGTTTAACTACTGCACTACGATTTTACGTGTGGAACTTCGTAAGCCATCAGTAACCTTCAGCAGGTAAATACCTGCATCCAAATCATTAACGTTAATGCTGCTATAAAAATAAGCAGGGGCATGCAAATCTTGTTGCTGCCTTACCATTTGTCCGTTGATGGTGTAAAGTTGCATCAGTACCTTACCATGGTTACCAGCGTTAAAGGAAATGATTACTACATCCTTGCTTAAAGTAGGGTAAACCTGTAAGTCTTCAATAACAGGCTGTTGAATGCCCGATACCGTAGTATCTGCACTGAAAACGCTATTGCCTACATAAACTGAATCGCCAAACTCAGTATCGCTGGCGTTAGAGGCTACAAATGCATAATAGAATTTAATGTCCCCTTCATTAGCTGCAGGGGCAGTCCAAACAAAATCCCAGCTATTGGTAGCGTCGGCATCAGCATGGCCAATGTACTTGGTAGATGGGCCCTGCGTAAGCGATGTTTTGGCGGATGTATCGGCCAACACTCCTCCATTTGCATTATCCGCTACACGCAATGAAGATAGCTGGAAACCATAACGCGCAGCGGTAACCGTAGGATGAAAACTAACCTTATACTGCCTGCCGGGCACGTACATAAAACCTGCTATCGGGCTTGTGTTATCTTGTGCATCCGTAAAGGTGATATTGACCTTACCGGCAGCATTTTGAGCCGTAGAACCTGAATGGCACTGCACGCAACTTTGCCCCGCTTGGGGTAAAGTAGTAGGGTCGCCATCGTTACCGGCAGGGGGTAATTGTTTTTTGGAGCTAACCGTGGTAACAAGGGCGAAGCTGCAAATTACAAAGGTAATAAGCGCAAGGTTTTTCTTCAATCTCATTGTAGGGGCTTAAAAAACAGAGAGGATTTCCGGTTAAGAAAATCCTCTCCATCAAATGTATTACTGTTGAACCATAATTTTTCCAGAACCTGCAACCGCCCCATCATTATACAGGCGGTATAAGTAGCATCCGTTTTGTAACGACTGCACATTCATACTAAATCGTCTTTCACTTATGTTACCCAACTCCGATACCAGGTTACCCATAAGGTCGTAGATCTTCAAACTGGCATTTTCCAATTTGGCATTCTCTGCTAATTCAATTTGCACCTGCCCGGCAGCCGGGTTGGGGTAGCATTTCAACGTACCGTCAGCAAACACATTATTCACTGAAGTATAATCTGATTTGTAATACACTATAAAGGTTACATACATTTCATCGCTGCTGGTTAAACCGAAGCCTACTGTATCGGGCCCGGAATTATTAAAGGTGGCTTCATGTATAAAGCCCTTGCGCATATCCACCGGAAGCGCTGGTGTGAAACTGCGGTACGGTGGATCGTTCCAAATGTAAACACCCTGGTCAAACGTATAGCTGGCATCATAGCTTCCGTCGTAAATCAGGCTATCCTTTGCGCCTGCAAGGGTGCGTGTCCACACATTAAAATCCTTTCCTAATTTATGGGTGTGCGCTTGCATCGAAATTACATTCCATAAAAATGCTGAGTCGGCATCGTATTGGTTAATTACAAAAGTGGTGTCTTGTCCGCTGTTAGGTATTACTAAATCACCCACTTGGTCGCCACCATAACGTATTTGTGCCGTAAGTATAGGCACCGTTGCGGCATTATGTGGGGCATAATAAATGTTAGTATAGGTTTCAGCCGCAATTACCGAATCGTTGTAGTTAATCAGGTGGTAACTTAAACTCATAACGGTGTTATCTTCCCAAACAAGGCCAGTGCCTAAAGGGTAAGTTAAATCAATGTTATTAGGCCATTGTGCCACCACATCGGTATTGTAAAACAAAATGGCCTCATCTCCTATGCTGTTTACCTTATGCATACCGCCGCTAAACATAGGCATGGTATCGTGTCCCGGCCAAAACTTAAACAGTGCATAGTGGTGCGATTCATCGTTCATCACTGTATTCATACGGTTAACATCAATAGGGCCGTTGTTGCGCACGTGGTGTTTGTTCTGGTATTCCCACTCCGAACCGCTTTCCATAAACACAGGGCCCCAGTGTAACTGCACGCCGGTACCCGGGGCTGGGGGCGCTAAAGGCTGTATGCGGGGCTGGCCGCCCTGGTTAACGTAAAAAGTGCTGATGGTTTGCTCACTAACAAAGGTGCCGGTATCCTTAGCGCCAAACAATACCCACTGGCGCACCATCTCCCTCTCAACCAGGGTTAGCGCCGGCAGCGTATCGTGCGTGCTGGGGTTTTCAGCGGCGGTTAGGGTCAGGTTAACTTCCATGCCATGCTGTACCTTTTTAAACAAAAAGCTATTCAGTGCATCGCCGGGGTCCACCAGTTTATTGCCCATTGCAGCTGCTGCAGTATTATAAGGGGTAACTTTATACAAAGCATTGTAAACGTCCTGTTGCGTGCCGCTTAAATCTAAATTGCCATAGTGGTTGGCCGTATTATGGCAGGTGGAAACACAATTGGTTTGTAAAATAGTATATACCCTGTCGTAAGTAGATTGGCTAAAGGCCTGATAAAATACAAATGTGAATAACAGCAGGTAAAATTTTTGCATAGTGGTGGGGTTTAAATTTTAACTTGGTAACCAAATTAACTCACTATGGTGAACAATTACAAACTTAATTTTAGCCTACTTACCCTTATGATGTTTGCCACCTGTGTTGGTATTGCGCAAATACCCAATCCCGGTTTTGAAAACTGGCACTCACAAGGCTTCCCGTCATATAACGAACCCGACAATTGGGGCACCCTCAACAGCAGCACCGCAATTATTGGTGTTTACACCGTTGAAAAAGCCACAGGTGCAGCCAACATTCACAGCGGCACCGCAGCTATGAAACTTTCTACCCATTACATTGCTTTTGCAAGCGCAACTGCACCTGGCATGGCCGTTACGGGTACCATTAACACCAATAACCAAAGTGTTAACGGTGGGTTTCCGTTTAGCACCCGCCCTACTTTATTAACCGGTTGGTATAAAGGCACACCTGCCAGTGGCGACACCAGCCAGGTTGAAGTTTACCTGTTTAAAAATAATGGCACCAGTCAGGTTACAGTTGCCGATGGTATATTTCGTAGCGGAGCTACCGTAAGTAGCTACACGCGTTTTATTATAACATTAAACTACCATACCAATGATGTGCCCGATACCGGCCGTATTCTTTTATTCAGCAGCAACCCCAACAACCCCATTGAGCCAAGTGTGCTATACATTGATGATTTAGCCTTTGTAGATTGCGCTGGCTTTAGCGCCAGTGTTAATGCTAACGACGCCACCCATGTAGGTTGGACTGACGGTGATGCTACAGCTACACCCACCGGTGGTTCAGCCCCTTACAACTATTTGTGGAACAATACCGCAACAACTTCTACCATCAGCAGCATAGGCGCCGGCAATTACTGTGTTACAGTTACTGATAACAACGGCTGCACTGTTTCAGCCTGCGATGTGGTTAATGATCCGCCATGCAACAACTTTTCAGTGTCGGTTTCAACTGTTAACGTAACCACCCAGGGAGGAACTGACGGCAGCGCAACAGCTAACCTAACCGGCGGCAGCGGCCCTTACTCCTATAATTGGAGCAACTCAGCAACAACCGCCGTTATATCTAACCTTAGCGCAGGCAACTACTGCGTTACGGCTACTGATAACGTAGGCTGCACTTCAACAGCCTGCGGTATAGTATCAAGCCCAAGTTGTGCGGGTTTCAGTACCTCCGTTACTGTGGTAGATGCTACTACCGTTGGCGGCAGCGACGGCACAGCCTCGGCGATAAATACCGGCGGCACAGGGCCATTTACCTATTTATGGAGCAATGGTGCTACCACTTCTTCTATCAATAATCTGGTAGCCGCCTCTTATTGTGTTACCGTTACTGATGCCAGCGCCTGTATTGCCTCAGCCTGCGGTACAGTAGGCCAACCTTCGTGCGCAGGTTTTAGCCTGGCCACCTCGGCAACCGACGAAACCACCGTTGGGGGCAATAACGGTTCCGTTACTGCTACACCGTCCGGCGGGGCTACCCCGTATTCGTATTTATGGAACACTTCATCAAGCACGCAAACCATAAGCAACCTTGCACCAGGTTCATTCTGCGTAACAGTAACTGATAATGTTGGTTGTGTTCTTTCTACCTGCGATACCGTTAACGCACCAAATTGCGCAGGCTTTGGTGTTTCATTAACTGTTACTGATGCAACCGGGGCTATTAGCACAGATGGCGGCGTTAGCACCACAGTTACAGGCGGCACCGGTCCTTACACGTATTTGTGGACCAACACCAGCGCCGCTGCGAACCTGAGCGCAGTGTTACCGGGGCCCTATTGTGTTACGGTAAGCGATGCGGTTAACTGCACGGTTAACGCCTGCGATACGGTTGGCTTTACAAATGCTATAAATGAGTTGGCCACATTAGGGATGAGCCTGTACCCTAACCCGGCTAATACCGTGTTTATTGTTACTAAGCAGGACGATGCCCCTTGCGAACTGGCCATTTTAACCCCGGATGGCAGGTTGATAACCGAAAAGTTATTCACCACCCGCAGGCAGGAAATAAGTACGGCGGACATTCCGGCCGGTGTATATATATGTCGGGTAAAAAATACGGCTTTAGGCAAAGCAACCCAGCACAAGTTATGCATAACACATTGATAATAAGCTAATATTTAATTTCATTGTTAAAGCGGTGCATCAAAAACACCGCTTTTTTTATGCCTTACCTATATGAAAACTATGGCATCCGAAGTGAATTATCCCCCAATTGGGGGAGTTACATTTATGTGCATACCTCGTTTACACCCTTATCTTTGAACAACCCAAAAATAAAGGTCATGAGAAAATTCTATCTACCGTTTTTATTTCTACTCTGTTCCGTTTCTCTATTTGCAAAAGATGTTGACCAGGCTTATGCTATGCAGGTGGCCAAAAACTTTCTTTTACAAAACAGCGAACGCACAGAAGGGAATCTTACCTTATCACTTGCTTACAACCTTACCACCAACACTAATGTTGGGCGTATAAGCGATGGCAAGCCGGTTTACTATGCCTTTAATATTAACGGAGGCGGCTTCGTTATTGTAGCCGGCGATGATTTAGTGGAGCCGGTGTTGGCTTACAGCTTTGAAAGCGACATTGCCAAAGAAACCCAAAACCCTGCTGTGGTAAAGTGGTTGGATAACTACGCTAAACAAATTGTTTACGTTAAAGAAAACATTACTGAAACAACTGATGTAATTACACAGTTGTGGCACTCTTACTACTACAACCTTATACCTCAGCATGTTGGCTCACGCGGTACACAGGCTGTAAACCCTTTGTGCCAAACCAAGTGGAACCAGTCCCCTAACGAAAACGGCCAATGCCCTTACGACAATGCCTATAATGAACGTTGCGTTACAGGATGCGTAGCAACTGCCATGGCACAGGTAATGAAATACTGGAACTTCCCTACCCAGGGCACCGGTTTCCATTCTTACAACGATCAAAACTATGGTTCACAAAGCGCCAACTTTGGTAGCACCACTTACCAGTGGTCTTCAATGCCCAACGTACTTGGCTCTGCCAACAGCGCTGTTGCTACCTTGATGTACCACTGCGGTGTTGCGGTTGATATGCACTATGGTGTTGGCGCAACAGGCGGTAGTTCTGCCTATGTTGTAGCCAGCCTATCTCCCGTACAGGCTTGTGCGGAGTATGCATACAAAACATACTTCGGTTACGACCCTGCTACAGTTCAGGGTATAGTTCGTCAAAACTACAGCGATGCTAACTGGATAAGCACTTTAAAAACGGAGTTGGACAACAGCAGGCCTATACAATACGCAGGCATAGGCAATGGTGGCGGTCATACCTGGGTTTGTGACGGGTACGACCAAAACAATTTCTTCCACATGAACTGGGGCTGGGGCGGTAACAGCGATGGCTACTTCTCAGTTGATAACCTCGACCCTACCTCTTTAGGTGCAGGTGGCGGAACGGGCGGTTTTAACGGCAACCAGCAGGCAGTAATCGGTATTAAGCCGGTTAACGGCGGCGGTGGTGGAGGCGGCGGCGGCGGCACCATCAACCAGGATAGCATAATCCTTTATGCGCAAACAACCGTAAGCGCTAACCCGGTACAAACCGGCAGCTCTTTCAGCGTGTATGCAACTATTGCCAATGCAGGCGCGGCTGATTTTACCGGCGATTTTGCTGCAGCGCTGTTTGATAATAACGGCGTATTTGTCGACTTTATTCAGGAGTTTACCGGCCAAACAGCGCAGGCTGGTTTCTATTACAATGTAACCTTTACTGCTAACAGTTTAAGCGCTATACCGGGCAACTACATAGTAGGTATATTCTATAAAAACGGCAGCAACAACTACTCGCTTATTAATCCGGCCGGCTATAACAACCCTATAAGCATAACCATTACAGGGCCGGCCAACAACATTCAGATGTACAGCAACACAACGTTTAACCCTACTACACTTACCAAAAGCCAATCTTTTACAATAGACAACCAAATGGCTAATGCCGGTGGCAGTACCTTTACCGGTTGGCTAAGCGCCGATTTGTTTAAACTGGATGGCACCTATGTAACCAACATCGAAGAAATAGCAAGTGTTAGCATGGCAGCCGGTAACTATTACAATGTTCAGTTCGTATCCAACGGCCTTAATGTTGACCCGGGAACATACCTTGTTGCCTTCTTTAGTTCACCGGACCATAATACCTGGACACTGGCTTACAGCCAATCTTATCCAAACCCTGTTGAGGTTACAATCGTAGATATACCTGTTACTCCTGATGTTTACGAAAACAACAATACTTCGGCTGCTGCCTACGCGCTTAACGTAAACTTTAGCGGCAACACCGCTGTAGTTAATACAGCAGGCACCAACATGCACGTAGGTAACGATTACGACTACTTTAAAGTGAACCTGCCTTCAGGAACTAACTACTCCATAAATGCCCGTATACATGATAGCTACAGCAGCGGTAATGGTAACAACTACACCAACGATGCTCAGTTTAGTTACATGGTTAATGGCGGCAACTGGAGCGATGCATTTGACGATGTATTGCCCGGCCCTATTTACGTGCAGGGTGGCGGCACAGTAATCTTCTTTGTGGCTGATTACTTTACAGGCACAACCGGCACCTACCTGTTAGATATGGGTATTACCCGCGGACAGAATGTAGGTATTGAAGAAGCAGAAGCAAATAAGTTAAGCGTTTTCCCTAACCCAACACGCAATACGTTATTTATTGATGCCGGCAAAGCCGAAGGCACTTATGAACTTAGTATTTATAATGCAGTTGGCGAATTGGTAAAAAGCAGCTTAGGCTCAGCTAACGGAGAGTTGATTACTACCAATGTTGCTGATTTAGCGGCCGGCATGTATGCCATACACCTTAAAACAGCTAACGGAGTTCTTCAATCTAAATTTATTGTTGAATAATGAAGACCATACTATTTGCAGCAAGCACGGCAATTTTGTTCGCCGTGCTTGGCTGCAAAACACCCAGCAGCCAAAACGTAAGCTACACCGGCGAACCGGCTACAGTTTATAAAACCAAAGCCGATTACAGTAAAAACGTACCGGTTACCATGAACGAGGCTAAAACCGAGATAGTAGCTTATCCTTCGCCTAAGGATGTTTACTACAAAGGTGCATTGGCTTACCCCACGGTGCTAAAGAAGGATTATCTGCTGGATAACCGGGGCATAGGGCTAAACACCGTGTTTTTAAAATACACTTACGACGAATACGCTAAGCTGCAAAACGCCCCTACCCTTAAGGAGTTGGGCGAAGCTATAATTGACAAAGACCCCTTTGTGGAAATATACAACCTGGGCGACCGCAGCCGCTTTAAAAATGAAGTGGAGGAAATAAATGAACTGATCCGCAAGGGCGGACTGAAGAAGTTTAAGCGGATTAAGTAATTACCTACCTGCGATATTTCCCGAAATTCTCCGGGTCGCGGTTAAAGATAAGTTGATACGCGGCCAATACTGCTGCTAATACCAGTAAACCTACAATTACCATACCTTGTTACTTTAATAAGATGTTCTTTATAAAACTGTTTTCATCAAACAGTGATAGAAAGTTTCATTCGGGTAGGTAATGAAAGTTCTTTTCACAGAAGCCTTGGTGGTTACAAGGGCGGGGTCAAGCGCTGACAAATAAAAGCCGCATCCTCTATTTAGAATATAGCAAAATTTCCTTCAAAAAGGGGATGTAATGAGATAGCTACTCCCCTGATTGATGGTTGAGATTGGTCCAATATTTCCGCCATTTATCCATTACGGTTTGAAAATCTTTAGGCAAGGGAGCTTCAAAAAACATCTTTTTGCCTGTAGTAGGGTGTATGAAGCCCAAGGTGGCTGCATGCAGCGCCTGCCTTGGCAATATCTCAAAACAGTTCTCAATAAACTGCTTGTATTTGGAATAAACAGTTCCCTTTAAAATGCGGTTGCCACCATATCGCTCATCGTTAAAGAGCGTATGGCCAATGTATTTCATATGCACCCGTATTTGGTGCGTTCTACCCGTTTCAAGCTTACATTCTACCAGGGTAACGTAGTTCAGGCGCTCCAGTACCTTGTAATGAGTTACGGCGTGCTTACCGAAATCTCCATCAGGAAAAACCTCAAACTGGCGGCGGTCGCGGTTATGGCGGCCTATGTTTCCGGTTACCGTGCCCGAGTCCTCCTTAACATCCCCCCAAACCAGCGCCACATATTTACGGTCAATGGTACGGTCAAAAAACTGTTTGGCAAGATGCGCCAGGGCAAGATCCGTTTTGGCCACAATTAAAAGGCCGCTGGTCCCTTTATCAATGCGGTGTACCAAACCCGGTCGGAAAAACTCGCTACCGGATGGCAGATTTTTAAAGTGCCAAAGCAGAGCATTAATAAGTGTGCCCCTGTAATTCCCAAGGCCCGGGTGCACCACCATTTTAGGATCTTTATTAATTATTACCACATCGTCGTCCTCGTAGATAACATCAAGCGGTATATCTTCGGCAACTAAGTCATAGTTCTCTGCGTGACGTGGAATGAGCAAGCGAATGTTATCGCCGGGGCGGATCTTATAACTTTGCTTAACAGGCTTGCCGTTAACGGTAATGCTGCCCGAATCGGCAGCGCTTTGAATTTTGGTGCGGCTTACATTGGCCCCCAAATGCACCGATAGAAATTTATCTATCCGAACAGTGGTTTGCTTAGGGTCTATCTTAAGATTTACCTCCTCAACGTAATCGTCTGAACCTTCTCCCTCAACCGAGGCCAAGTCTTCTTCTTCCAACCCATCTTTCATTACTTGCTTTCCTGTTTAACTGTACTCAGATGGTTCTTAAGACGGTCAATAACGTAAACCTCATCAGGGTCGTAACCATGCAGCATAGCAAGGTGGTATGATAACCAATCGCCAAAATGTATCAGGTAGAAATGCTTTTCGTATGCATCAGCCCCCTTGGCTTCAATTTCATAAACATTTTCTGAGAGGCTTGAAACTACATCCTTCTTAAACAGGATACGCTCACTGTTGCGGTGGAACTCATCGCTTGAGCGCAGTATAAGTACAGCAAGGTTAGGGTGTTGTTGTTTCCAGCCCACAATCTCATTATGGTTCATTTCCGGTATTACATTATACCAGCTGAACATTTTAGAATTCTCATTAAGCTGTTGTTTTAATCGCAACGCTACGCTCTCGTATTTATCCTCGGTGTAAATGATAACTACTTTTTCCACCAGCTTACCCGCCAAAAACTCTGAGTCCTCAATCATCTTCTCCTGCTCCTTTGCTAAAAAGGCAGCCACCCGTTTAAGCGCTTCTTTAAAGCTGTTGGATATTAAACCGAAGCGATGCAGAATGAAAAACAGTTGTATGGAAGAAAAACCCAGACAGGCACGGGGCGGCATACCATCAGGTATATGTATAACATCCAGTTTATGTTCCAGCGCAAAACGGTCCAGCTTACCTCCGGAGGTAACACAAATAGGCTTCAGCCCTTTGCTGATTGCTTCGTTTGCGCAACTAAGCACTTCTTCGGTATTGCCTGAATAGGATGAAAGGATAAGTAAGGTTGAGCTATCAACAAAGGCAGGTAAAAAATAACCTTTGGTTACGGTTATAGGAACGCCGATAGAATCGCGCAGCAGTTCAGCCAAAAGATCGCCACCTATACCTGAGCCGCCTAAACCAACAATAGCCACATTTTTAATTGGTCCTGAAAAAGTGGTGCTTATTGCGGCATCTTCTCCAATAACCAGGGCTTTCAAAATCTGGCCCGGAAAATCTCTTATAAGGTTGAACATTAGTTAAAATTAAGCTGACAAATATAATTGGCTTGGCGCAATGCTGTTACTTATAGCGCGGGTGAAATTGCATAATAGTGGACCGAAGGTAATCGCGGTCTAAATGCGTATAAATTTCGGTGGTGGCAATGGAGGCATGCCCCAGCATTTCCTGAACAGCCCGTAGGTCCGCCCCGCCCTCAATAAGGTGGGTAGCAAAGGAATGGCGCATAGTATGGGGCGAAATGCTCTTTTTAAGCCCTATAGAGGCAGCACACTCCTTAATTATCAGAAAAACATACATGCGGCTTAAGCCCTTGCCCCTGCGGTTTAAAAACAGGATATCCTCTTCCCCTTTTTTAATGTCTACATGCACACGCACCTCATCGCGATACATTTTTATGTATTTAACAGCCTGCGAACCAATGGGCACCAGGCGCTCCTTATCGCCCTTACCGGTCACCTTTATAAACTCTACATCCAGAAAAAGATTGGAAATTTTGAGGTTGACAAGCTCGCTTACCCGCAGCCCGCAGCCATACAACACCTCCAGCATAGCCCTGTTCCGCATCCCTTCAGGGGTGCTCAGGTCTATGGAATTAAGCAGGGCGTTAACCTCTTCTACTGATAAGGTATCGGGCAGTTTACGCGATAATTTAGGAGCCGAAAGCAACTCGGTTGGATTGGCAGCTACCACATCCTCCATCATCAGGTATTTGTAAAATGCGCGAAGGCCTGAGATAATACGCGCCTGCGAATGGGCATCCATCCCCAATTCGTGTATCATCTTTACAAAACCCTCAAGGTGGCTAAGTTTTATTTCATCTACCCCCAGGTGCAGCTTTTCAGCAGCCAGGTAGTTTACAAACTTGTTTACATCGCGCAGGTATGCTTCCACTGAGTTGGGAGAAAGCGATTTTTCCAACTGCAGATAACTTTTGAACCCTTTAACGTAGGCCTGCCAACTCACAAAGCAAGTTTAAGACTTAGGGGGCGGTATTTGCATGCCTAATACCCACCCCTTGCACAGGCATTACCATTTTAGTATGCACCTTAGTATCTTGCACGGCATGAGCAAAAAGAAAATCATCATTATAAACGGGCCTAATTTGAACCTGCTGGGCAAACGCGAGCCCGATATTTATGGCGACATGAGTTTCGATGAATTCTTTAATGACATTAAAGAAGTGTACGGAGATGAAGTGCAGTTAAGCGCCTTTCAATCAAACATTGAAGGCGAATTGATTGATAAATTGCAGGAAGTGGGCTTTACTTATCACGGTATTATTTTAAATGCCGGGGGCTATACGCATACCAGCGTTGCCATACGCGATGCTGTGGCTGCTATTAAAACACCGGTTATAGAAGTGCATATAAGTAACCCCTACAGCCGCGAGGAGTTCAGGCACACCTCACTTATCAGCGGGGTTAGCAAGGGCATAATTGCAGGCTTTGGTTTAGAAAGCTACGTGCTGGCCCTGGATAGCTTTTTATAGCTATTTGATTATACCGTTCAGGCGGCTGTACTTTTGGTATAAACCGATAATGGTTTTGGTAATGTCGTAATCGCTGGCGGTTTTTATGAAGTCGGGTGGCAGGTTACAATAGCGGTCGAAATCATCAAAGTACTCCTCAGGTAAGTCAATTAAACCGTTTTCGTTGTAGTAACGCAGCAACTCTTTAAAGATACGCGCGCGCTCATCTTCCTTCATCTGTTTCTTCAACTTCTCTCTCTCCTGCGCACGGTTACTAAGCAATTCATACAGCGCACTTATGGGGCTGGTAAAGCTTAGTTCAGGCCGTTCCAGTTCACGCGGGGTAATGCCCATCTTTCTTCTCTCCTCTTCAATCTGCTCTAAACTTTTGGGGGCTTTAATAATAATAGCCTGGCTTAAGCCGGTGGTTAGCGGCTCCAACAATAAGTTGTAGGTGTAAACGGGCCGCAAAATGGAGTCGGCTACTGAAAACTTTATGGTGCGGTAACCGGGGTAAAAAAGGAATATAGTATCGCGCTTGGGCATGCGTATTTCAAAGGTGCCTTTAGCATCCGAAGCAATGGTTATACTGGCCTTAGAGTAGATAACATTTACAAACGAAAGTGGCCGCAGGGTATACGAATCGAGTATAGTGCCTTTAATGGTAACCGTATCCGATTGGGCGAAAACAGTAACGCTAAATAACAAAGCCGGCAACAACCGGAGCAAATACCTCATGCAACGAATATATGGAACAATAAAACGGGGAAAATATTTTTACAGTATTTAGCACTTACGGAAATATAATGCCGGTTGTATTACAGCAATCAGAAACTATAAACTGCGGCAGAAATCCTCAATAGCGGTATAAACCAGGCCCAATTCGGGCTCACTAATACAATAAGGAGGCAAAATGTATATAACATTGCCAAGCGGGCGGAGGATGATGCCGCGGCCTAAAAAATAGTTATAAGCCTTATCGCGTATTCCGCTCAAATACCCCTCGTCTGTTGTTTTTAAGTCCAGCGCAAGTATGGTGCCCTGTTGGCGCACTTTGGCGGCAGCGGGCAGCAACTTCAGCCGTAAAGCAAATCCGGCATGGCATTCCGCAATGCGCTCAATCTTGGCAAGCGTATTATCCGTTTCAAAAACAGTTAAGCTGGCCAGGGCCGCCGCACAGCCCAAGGGGTTGCCGGTATAGCTGTGTCCGTGAAAAAGCATTTTTGCTTTATCATCCGATAAAAAGGCGTTATAAACCGTAGCGGTGCAGGTGGTAGCGGCAAACGGTAAAAAGCCCCCGGTAATACCTTTCGAAAGGCAGATGATATCCGGCTTATTTGTGCAATGGTCTGTTGCTAAAAACTTCCCGGTGCGGCCAAAGCCGGTCATTACTTCATCGGCAATAGCAAGCACGCCATTTTCTTTACAAATGCCTATTAACGCATTCAACACTTCAGCATCGTACATCAGCATACCTGCAGAGCCCAGCACCAAAGGCTCAAAAATAAATGCAGCAACATCAACAGCGGAAAGCGCTGCCAGTAACTGGCCCCTTACCTCATCTGTATTGCTGCCGTTTGGGGTATCAATAAACGCTACATCAAACAACAACGAACTGAAGGCGTTGGTAAACACCCCCCTGGCACTAACGCTCATAGCGCCAAACGTATCGCCATGGTAGGCATCGCGAAAGGCAATTATTTTGTTTCGCTTTTCGCCCCGGTTAGCCCAGTACTGCAGCGCCATTTTAATAGCAGCCTCCACAGCAGTTGAGCCATTATCGCTGTAAAAAACCTTAGTATGATAAGGGATATGTTGCAGCAAGCGATGTGCTAATTCTTCAGCAGGTTGATGGGTAAATCCTGCAAAAATCACATGCTCCAGCTGCTTTGCCTGTGCAGCGATAGCGGCAGCTATCCGCGGGTGCGCATGGCCATGCAGGTTGGTCCACCAGCTTGAAACCGCATCCAGGTATTTATTACCGTCTTCGTCAAAAAGCCACGCCCCCTCTCCTTTTACTATTAAAGGGAAGCGGCCTGCAGTTTGCATTTGTGTGTAAGGGTGCCATACTGCACTTTGGGCAGTGGTGGTATTCTTCATAGCTCAAAATGCTCCATTAAAGATACTCTTAATTTAGCGGCCTGCTGCAGCACAAAATCCTTATCAGGTTTTTCTGTCATATCAATTCGGCCCAAAACAGGCAGTTCACAAAACTTCAGAATTATCTCCTCATTATCATTAAACGGAGGCCCATTAAAGATAAGGCCCGCTATTTTAATTCCCCTGCTTTGCAGCGCTTCAATGCTAAGTAAGGTGTGATTAATACTACCAAGGTAATTCTTAACTACTAAAAGCACCGGTAACTCCAGTTGTTTTACCAGCTCTATCTGCAATTGTTTTTCAGTAAGCGGCACCATTAAACCACCTGCACCTTCCACTACCAGCGGGCGGGTTGTGGGCAGGGCGCATAAAGATAGGTCTATGTTAACCCCCTCCAGTTTGGCAGCATAGTGCGGGCTGCTGGCATGTTTAAGCGAGTAAGCTTCTTTGTAAATCCTTGTCTCGGTATTTGAAATCAAAAGCGCTACTGTTTCAGAATCCGAAACATCGTTGCTACCGCTTTGTATAGGTTTCCAATAATCTGCATACAGCGCTTCGGTAACAATTGCCGCAGAGATAGTTTTGCCTATGCCGGTACCTATACCGGAGATAAAAAGCTGTGTCGGAAATTTTGGTTTCATCATTCAAAAGCCCTCACTAATTCATCCACTTCACTTTCCTTATTAAAACTATGCAGGCATAGGCGTATACGCTCTGTGTCTTTGGCAACGGTAGGATATAGTATTGGCCGCACGTCAAAACCCTTTTGTTGTATTCTTGCGGCAAGCGCCTTAACATTTTCATTCCCCTTAACCAGTACGGATTGTATTGGCCCTGTTGAGCCCAAAACATTAACCCCGGCTTTATCCTTCAATCCCTCTCTAAATTGAACGGCAAGTTTCTGCAGATATTCTCTGCGGTTACTCACAAAAGGCAGGTAGTTATAAGCGCATTTAACGGTAACCAGGTTATGAAAAGGCAGGGCCGTAGAAAAGATAAAAGGCCTGCAGTAGTTTAACAGAAATTCCTTTAAAGGCGCAGCGCAAACCACTGCCGCACCAAATGAGCCTATAGCCTTGCCAAAGGTGTAGGTTCGCGCCAGGCATTTATCCTCAATACCGGCCGCGCCTGCAAGGCCGCTGCCGTTGTTACCGTATAGCCCGTTACCATGCGCTTCATCCACAATAAGGGCGGCTTCATACTTTTCGCAAACAGCAGCTATTTCCTTCAAAGGTGCAAAATCGCCGTCCATGGAGTATAAGCTTTCCACCACCACATATTTCAGACCATTGGCCAACTGCAATTTTTCTTCCAATTGTTGCAGGTTATTATGGCTAAAAGAAACCTTATCCGCTTTGCTATGTCTTATACCATCATGTATAGAAGCATGTACCTGCTCATCATATACTATGGTATCGCCACGGTAAGGCAGGCCGGAGAGCAGTCCATAATTAGCGGTAAACCCGGAATTAAAAATGAGCGCCGCTTCTGCGTTGTGAAAGCGCGCCAGTTGCCCTTCTAACTCTTCAGCATAAGTGGTGTTGCCGGTAAGCAGGCGGGAGCCCGTGCTACCCAGCAAATAATCAGGGTATCGGCTAAGTTCCTCTTCAACGCGCTTTTTCAATTCAACATCGCGCGCAAAGCCCAGGTAATCGTTAGAGGTAAAATCTATTAGAAAGGAGGCCGGTTTAAGCGAACGAAAATTGTTTTCCTTTTTCCGCTCTTCGTTCTTCCTTAAAATGTATTCGTTAACCGGTAAAGACATGAGCCTAAAATCAGGTAGAGCTAAGCTCCGTTTTCTCTACTTTAAACGATTCGCGGGCCTTTAAGCCAAGCAACTCAAACATTTCCTTATCGGCATCAAAATCAGGGTTAGGTGTAGTAAGTAACTTCTCACCTGTAAAGATGGAGTTGGCGCCGGCCATAAAGCAAAGGGCCTGCTGCTCATAGGTCATTTCGTTGCGGCCAGCGCTTAAACGTACCATAGCTTTAGGCATAAGTATGCGGGCAGTGGCAATCATGCGCACCATCTCCCATGTTTTTACGCGCTGCTTGCCCTCCAGCGGTGTGCCTTTTACAGCTACCAGTGCATTAACAGGCACACTTTCAGGATGCGTTTTACGCGTGGCAAGGGTGTACAGCAGCTTCATACGGTCTTCATCGGTTTCTCCCATACCTATAATGCCGCCACAGCAAACACTCAGGCCGGCCTTTTCTACATTATCCAATGTTTTAAGGCGGTCGTCATACGTACGCGTGCTAATAACATCTCCGTAGTATTCATCGCTGGTATCAAGGTTGTGGTTGTAAGCATACAGGCCTGCTTCCTTCAGGCGTTGTGCCTGTTCTTCAGTTAACATGCCAAGGGTACAGCACACTTCAAGGCCAAGCGCATTTACGCCTTTCACCATATCAATCACCTTGTCAAAATCCGAGTTATCGCGCACATTCCGCCAGGCAGCGCCCATACAAAAACGGGTTGAGCCTCCATTTTTAGCATCAAGGGCTTTCTCCACTACTTCTTCGTAAGTCATTAACTTGTGTGCGTCCACACCGGTATTATAACGGGCGGCTTGCGGGCAATAGGCACAATCTTCAGAACACCCTCCTGTTTTTACTGAAAGTAAAGTGCATACCTGCACTTCGCCGGTTGCCTGGTACTTACGGTGCAATACCGATGCACGGTAAATCAGTTCCAGCACCGGGGTGTTATATATTTCCCTTATCTCGTCAAGGGTCCAATTGTTTCTTATTTCTTCAGCCATTTTAACCAACGGTTTTCGCAAATATAAAATACAAACTGACGAATAGGCACTAAACCCTATTCCAATAAATACTTAGCCAAAGCCTTATGCCCGGCAGCGGAAAAGTGAATTTCGTCAGCAAAAAGATATAAACTTTGAGGGGAAGGTTCCTTCGCCAGCAAATCTGTTGCATCTGAAAACTCTATGCCGTTTTCATCACAAAAATCGCCCACCATTTTCTGGGGTGTTCTATTAGCAACGTTATTGCCCGCAAGCTGGGAACGGTAGGGCAGCATAACCACATTAAAGTAAGCACCTTTGGATTTACACAGGCTATCGCAATGCTGCAGGTAAGCCATACTTTCCTTAAAGCGTTCGTTATCCGGCTTATAAAAGGCAACATCATATTGAAAGTAATTATCAGCATTGCGATATATAAACAGCTTAACCAGCTTGTAAGTAGCATAATGCTGTTGCAACCACGTAGCAATACGGTGCGCGTCATCCTGCTTTGCCATTACCGGAAGGTTATCCGTTTTAGCCGCTCCATAAACATCGTTGAGGCAAAAGAAAACCGTTACAAGTTCAACGGAGGAATCGGGCGCGGATAAGTAGCTTTGAAGCAGGTTATAATAATCAGGCGTGGCATAACCAATGAGTGAGCAATTCAATAGGGAATACTCCTTCAACTCCTCCGAGCATAGACTGGCGAATGTTTCTTCATCTCCCACTCCCACCCCCTCTGTTACGGAATCGCCAATGAACAGCCACTTCTTTTTTTTCTTATCAGCAGCCAGTTTATTCTTTCGGCAACCAAACTCATCGGTAGTAAACTTTTTACCCCATACAATTCCCTCGGCGTTTTCCTTAAGGCCGGCAGTGTTGCCGTATTTATTGTCAACTATCAGCGCAGCATCAAACCTTCGGTTATACATATAATGCAGCGCTACACGGCAGGCAACTTCCAGCAATAACATTACCGCGATAACGGTAAGCAGGTTTATGAGTAGACGTGCTGCAAGGCTTTTCATGCAAACAAAATCTTGGTTATAAAAACAAACACAAACTGAATAAACATCATTCCATCTAAAACCAGGTAATACCAAACATCACCTGTTTCCTCAGTTAAGGGTTGTATGCAGGCAATGGATAACAAAATAGAAATATTTACTGCTATGATATTGCCCAAAGAAACTTCAGAGAAAAGGTACTGGGCTATATTAATAAGCATTAATAAAAGCAATACTGCCTGCGCCAACAGTTTGGTGCGGCCAATACCCAAACGCATAGGCAGTGTTTTCAAGCCATAAGCCTTATCAGCCTTTATATCTTTTATCTCGAAAACCATAGTCAGGGCCATTACAAAAAGAAAACGCCTTAACAGCAAAAAAGCCAATAGCTCAGTCCCAATGCCCCGGCCGGCAAGCGGTATTACAACTGTAGTAACTGACCATACCAACCCCACAAAAGCCGTTTTCAATAAACCATAATCTCTCAGCTTCATGCCCCCGGTAAAGGGCAGGCTAACAAACCCATACAGGGCGGTAACAAGCCCAAGTGCTAAAGTTACCTGCTGCGCCCTTAAGGTAAGCTTAAAGAAAAGCAATGCCGTAGCTAAGCCCGAAATCAGCAAAATAACTTTAGCGGTTATAGGATTTTGCTCTGCCCAGTTATTATGCGTGGTGGCTGTTGCTGCGTGCGTACCGGTACGGAACTTAAGCGCCGAATAAGCAAACACAGTAGAAGAGAAAACAAAGGCAGAAACATAGCCCAACCATAAATGCTGCCCTGCAGTTAGCTGGTTGGTAAGCACTAAGGCCACAGCACACAAGCCTATAAACAGGTTGCTGTACAAAGGGAAAGTTATAACACGCTGTAGCCAATTCACCTTACAAGTTTACCCATTTTAAAAGGCCTATTTGTATAAACAATTCCTTATTTCGTGAAATAAATACCGGCGATGTTTAAGAATATAAGAGAATACGAAAATACCCACATTGCGCTTTGGCTTATAAAAGACACCTGCTGGGTTATGTCGTTTAAGATTGCAGGCATGATTATGATTGTGCCAACTTTGATTGTGGCTATTCATATTGCCTGGCGCAGCCGTAAAAACATGGGCGATTTATTTCACAACATTGCGGTATGCCTTTGGATAGCTGCCAACGGCACCTGGATGACCGGCGAGTTCTTTTATGATGATGGCTTACGGCCTTATGCCAAATTGTTTTTTATAGCCGGCCTTATAGTGGTGGCAGTGTATTACATCGTACACTTCCCTAAAAAGAAACAGGAGCCGGAAGCTGCCGAATAGAAGACTTATTTTAGAAAGAAGAAGATAAACACCCACAGCACCACAGCTGCTATACCCGTTGTAACCGGTACCTTATTCAGCACATCGTTTTTGTTGCAAACTACAATACCCATATCGGTAATACTACGTACAAAAAAGCCCAAAGAGAAGGTGATTAGGCTTATCAGCACCGTGGCAAAGTGCAGGATATTAAAATTGCCTGCTAACGATAGATACAGGGGCGCTACTATAAGGATAGGCAGGATAAACACCTGCATAAATACGTATACCTTACCCGAGCGATGGTGAATTAACTTGCTGGAATGCGAATACTCCAAAAAGCGGTATGAAAAGAAATAACCCGCCAGCACATTAATAATAAAGCCTGCAAACATTACCACCATTAGTGGGGCCGAGCCAAGGTGCAGCCAGGCACCGAGTATAGCGAAGCTTCTGTAAAAAGGGAAAGTGGTACTCTCCAGCCCAATGGGGGCCTCAATCATATTAGCGGTAACAAGGTTAAGGCTGGCCACCGTTATCCAAAGAAAAAGCAGCTTGGTTTGGTGCACTATCTTTTCCCAGGTATGGTAAACGCTGTTGGCAATCATCAGCAGCAAAAAGCAAATTACGGGGCCGGCAGAATACACTACTAATACTCTCGGTAAACTCCAGTGGCCGGGATCAGTAACTGTTCTTACTTCGCTAAAGCGAAACTTAACCCAATACTTAAGGGCAAGGCAGGCAAGTGCCTCAATGGATTCGTAACAGAGCGTGGTAAGTACAAGGGCAAAAAACAAAAGCAGCGCTGAATTTACCGCCCTGCGGAAAACATTAACGCGCGATTCATCGATACTTACGTTAGCATAATAATAGCCGTAATCATCCATTGACTTCATAAGCACGCACTGTTCTATTCGTTCGGTAATAAAAATATAACAACAGCGCCAGCACCGGTAACACAAACACGTAATCGTGTGCCAGCCACAAACGGGAAGGCGAATATATTTTAACCAGCATTAGGCCGGCAAGCCTTAACACATTTAACAACTGTATGGTCAACAAACCCAAAGCTATATAGGCCAGCTTTTTCTTCAGGTTTACCCGGCTTAAAAGGGTTAAAGCTGTGTGGTAAAACATAAGCTGAAACCCTAGGCAGTAATTACCTACACCAAGGCTACCCGCCTGTTCATACCCTTTAACCCATATATAGGGCGAACGGATTAGGGCATCGTAGCCTAAAATCCTTAAAAAAGTTTGAGTTGCGCTAAGCAAAATATGTCGGAGGGCTTCATTAAGGCTCTCCCAAACTGCACTTAATGCCGGTATAGTACGTGTGGCAAGGGGTTCACTTTCAACGCCTACTAACCAAATCCAGACTTTCCATAATAGCCAAATAGCCAGGAACCATCCTAGAAAAGAGTAGTCAGAAAAGTTGTTTTTGGAACCCGCCTTAGCTATTAACCCATTATTTTCTTCCATACAGGAAGGCCTTTGAGGCGTAAAGCCGCTGCACCCAGCAATAAGCCAAGTGAAGCCGGATCTAATGGAACGGAAGTTGTATTTCCGGGACCACCAGGAGGAAGAGGTTGGGCATCCACAACTGTGCTTGACACTACGATAAGCAACAGAACCACTGCAATCTTAAAAACTTGTTTCACCTACGGTAATTTTTAAAACTTAAAAAAATGTTTGCCCATTTCCCCGAAAATCGAGGCTGCAATATAAATAAACAATTTTAATCTACAAGTTACGCCAACATCAATTTAAAAAACAGCCCCGTAAATACCTGCAAAAAGGGATTTACGGGGCTGTTTTTGCTATTTAGACCCGGTTATAAATACCTTTTTAGTGGTTACACCGGTGTTGTTTTTAACACTTACAATTACATAGCCCGCATCCAGGTTATTCATTTCGCGGCTGTAGATGGTGGTTGCACCCCATTTCTCGCTGATTACCTT
>JBDHYB010000035.1:0-29516 GCA_039811145.1 Chitinophagales bacterium
AGGGATGTAGCTTGCCAATGGCTTTGGTGTGAATCCAGAACTGGTACAGGGTATGGATACCCGCTGCTGCGCCAAAGGTAATAGGGTCAAAACCCAAAATAGGGATGGGCAGAAATATGAAAAATGCTAATACGTTGTGGAACCATGATTGGCGCAAAGCAACTGAGAGGTTATACTCCTCGCTTTGGTGGTGTACTGAGTGAGCCCCCCAAAACAGGTTCATTTCGTGCCCCCAGCGGTGAGCCCAGTAAAACAGAAAGTCAAATAGTAAAAGGGCCAGTATGAAGGACCACCATGTGTTAGGGATAGTGAAAATGCCGAAGTTGGTCTTTATCCAGATAAAGAGGGCAAAGATACCTGCCTTAAACAGCAGGTTAAAAATCTGGTTGCCTATGCCTATACTTAAATTATTCAGCGAATCGTTTAAACGGTATAGCTGTTTTTTCTTCAGGTAGCCGTAAAGCAACTCTATACCAATTAAGAGGAAGAAGAAGGGAATTACATACAATATCGCTGTTGACTTCATGGGGACTGCATTGAGTTTTTCAAAGTTAATATAAGGCGGGTAAAACCACCAAGCTGAGTTGCTGATTTTTACGGAAAAGCAGTGTTAAAGGTTAAGGCGTATAATTTGAAGCGCGAGCCGCGGACTTACCGGCTATATGAACTGTTTTTTGTGTTTCTTGGTATCTGTTGATTGCTTATTTTGCACACCTTATCAGCGCCTCGTTTATGAAACGTTTCTCCAGTTTATTGCTAATGGCAGTTGCCTTTTATTGTAACGGTTTATCTGCCCAGGAAGCCCCAGTAGCTAAACCCAAAACACTTGCCGACACCGCTATTTGCTACCTGCGCGATGCGGGGGGGAGGATACGCGAGCATAACGTGGATTTTATACGCATGCTGCTGGATGTAAGGTTTAAGGCTAAAGAAGGAAAGGTAATAGGCAACGTGAAATACGATTTCAGGCCGATACAATTTGTGTGCGATACGCTGTTTCTGGATGCGCCCGGTATAAACATTACCAAAGTGTTGTTGGATGGTAAGGAAGCAAAATACAGAGTGGATAGTCCCGGCTTAACTATACTGTTTCCAAAATCGCTTGATTGGAATAAGCAATACAAGCTGGATATTACCTATGATGTTGTACCGCACAAGGGTATTTACTTTATTGGCTGGAATGTTGACGCGAAAAACGAAACGAACGACCCATACTTTACCCGCCACCAGATATGGACGCAAGGTCAGGGAACGGATAACCGCTTTTGGTTCCCTTGTTATGATGATGTGAATGATAAACTGATAACTGAAACCGTAATTACGTTCGATACCGCCTATACCGTTGTTTCTAACGGAGTTTTAAAATCGAAAAAGCCTAATAAGGATGGCACGCAAACCTGGCATTATGCTATGAGTAAGCCAATGGTGCCTTACCTGGTAATGATAGGTATTGATAAATATGCTTACAAAGATTACAAGAGCAAGAACGGAATGATAAGCCGCCAGTATTATTACTCCGACAGGCCGGAGACCGTTGAGCCTACCTACCGCTATAGTGCTGAAATGATGGATTGGCTAAGCAGCGAATTTGGTGTGGCTTACCCTTGGGAAACATACGCCAATGTGCCGGTGCAGGACTTTATGTATGGCGCCATGGAAAATACCTCTGCAACGGTATATGGCGATTTTTTGCTTACATCTCCAAGGGCCGGTATTGAGCGCCCTTATGTGCACACCAACGCCCACGAGTTAACGCACCAGTGGTGTGGCGATTATGTTACAGAATACAGCCCTGCCCACCATTGGCTGCACGAAAGTTTTGCCACCTACTATGCCAAACAGTTTATGCATAAAACTTTTGGCGACGACTGGTATGAATGGAACAAGAGGAGCGAAGCGGTGCAGGCTATTAATGCGGACCGTGCCGACCGGTATCCTATCGGGGATAGCCGCGGTGGTAGCCCGCGTGTTTATCCCAAGGGCAGCTTTGTGCTTGACATGATTCGTTATACCATTGGCGATTCGGTTTACAGGAGGGTAATAAGCAGCTACCTGAAGGAACATGCTTATGGCAATGTATCGAACCACGACTTGCAATTTGCGTTTATGGATTACGCGGGCATTAACCTTGATTGGTTTTTCGACCAGTGGGTTTACCGCTCAGGTATACCTAACTACAATGTTAGCTACACACGCCAGGCAGATAAAGTTGTTTTCACGGTTATTCAAACACACCTAATGGATGAAATGACTTCTGCCTTTAAAATGCCGATTGTATATGAAGTGCATTGTAAGGATGGAAGCACCTATAGCAAACGCGCCTGGACAAACGGACCTGCTGATACTATAGCAGTTGATGTGCCTGCCGGTAAGGAAGTGGAGTTTACCTTGTTTGACCCTTCAAGCAATGTTTTGAAAACTACATACTTCCAACGCACATACGAGGAGTTGTGCGCGCAGGCTGCAAAGGCAACGCATATGCTGGACCGTTACGATGCTATGCTTGCGCTGGAAACCTATGATGCCGAGAAGAAGCGCGACTTTTTAATTGGCTTGTTCAACACAGAGAAAAGCGGGTACAACAAAAATGAAATACTGAGGCAACTGGGTAAGGACCGTAACGAGAAAACTGTAGCCCTGTTTAAAAAGGCAATGGCTGATGAGGACCACACGGTTCGCAAACAAGCCATTGAAGTGCTGGATGACATACCCACGGCGCTTCAGGCACCTACTGAAAAACTACTGGCTGATACTTCATACTACACTATTGAAAGTGCGTTGCGTAAGCTATGCCGTGCGTATCCGGATAAGCAATCGCAGTATTTGGCGCAGGTTTCCAACCTTAAAGGCATAAACAATAATGTGCGTATTGCCTGGTTAGAATTGACCTTAAAAGCGAATATGCTGGGCCAGGGTGCGCAGGCCGAGATAAAGGAGTTGACAGGATATATCAGTAACAGGTATGAATTCCGCACAAGGGTTAAGGCGGCTGAAGCAATTGAAAGGATGAACTACTGCGATGAAGATGTACTGCTGAACCTGATGAACGCTTCTACTTACACCAATAACCGCTTAAACGGACCATGCACCCGTATATTAAAAGCTTTCCTTCAAAATCCTGTTCAGCATGATAAAGCCAAGGCCTTATTGAGCCTTGCTACCTGGACAGAATGGGAAAGAAAAATTTTAGAGAAGATCATTAACTAATATGAAGCGCCAGGCGGTAGTTGTCATTTTATTACTATTAGCATTTGTAGCCTGCAAAAGGAAAGTTGCACCACAAGAGGCCGCGCCGCCTGTGGCAAAGATGGATACCATAGCCCCGGCGGTTAAAGATACTGTTACACAGGACAAAGTGTTGCTGGTAGAAGAATCAGACACCATTGAAGGGGACTTTAACGGTGATGGAAAAAAAGAAAGGATGTGGCTGAACCCTCCGAAGCTTTCTGCAACTGACCAGTTTGAGTGCGATGGCCCATGCACCGGTTATATTACTTTTTCTGATGCAACCATTCCGCCGATACCTATGGAAGATTGTATTGATGGTTCGCCCGTGAATGAAGGGGATTTAAATGAGGATGGCGCTGATGATGTGGGCATGCTGCCCGGTTGGTTTACCAGTTGCTGGCATCAGTATCATGTATTCTCCTTTCGTAAGGGCGAATGGATAAATGTGGTTAATCCTTTTGATACGCATTGCACGCAATGGGAGGACGGGGTGGATGCCGTTTCCGTAGATAAAAATAAGCCCGGCCATGTTATCGTCCGCTATATGGTAGTTGGCGATGATGACTTCAGCATAAAGGAGAAAAGTATTAAGGCTAAACGCTAATACTAGATGGAAGGGTATCAGGGCAATAAACTTTCGCCGGTCATTTCATCAGGCTGCTCAATGCCCATTAACTCTAAAATGGTAGGGGCAATATCGGCCAGCTTACCATTTTTTAATTGCGGGTGGTAATCCTTATCCACTAAAAATAGCGGAACCGGATTTTTAGTGTGGGCTGTATTGGGGCTGCCATCCTCGTTTACCAGGTAATCGGCATTGCCGTGGTCGGCAGTTATTAAAAAGGTATAGCCGTTTGCAAGGCCGGCTTCAACCACACGTTTTACACAGGCATCAATAGTTTCAACTGCTTTAACTGCAGCTTTAAACACGCCGGTGTGGCCAACCATATCAGGGTTGGCGTAGTTAAGGCATACAAAATCGGGCCAGCCGCTTTGCAGTTCTGCCACAATTTTATCAGTCACCTCAGGCGCGCTCATTTCGGGCTGTAAATCGTAGGTGGCTACTTTAGGCGAGGGAACCAAAATGCGCTTCTCATCTTTAAACTCCTTTTCGCGGCCACCGCTAAAAAAGAAGGTAACGTGCGGGTATTTTTCAGTTTCAGCAATGCGTATCTGTTTCTTGCCACTCTTCTCTATTACCTCACCAAGGGTGTTCTCTACTTTATCGTTATCAAAAATTACCCCAACGTTTTTATACGTTTCGTCGTAGTTGGTCATGGTAACGTAATGCAGCTTAAGGGTTTTCATACCAAAGTCCGGCATCTCAGTCTGCGTTAACACGGTGGTAATCTCGCGGCAGCGGTCCGTACGGAAGTTGAAACAAATCACTGCATCTCCATCCCACACCTGCGCATAAGGCATACCATCAGCATTAGTGCGCACTATAGGTTTAATAAACTCATCCGTTACATTTTCGGCATAGCTTTCTTCAATTGCTTTAATAACGTCAGTTGTCTTTTTGCCCTCGCCTTTGGTAAGCAGGTCGTAAGCCAGTTTAACGCGCTCCCAACGTTTATCGCGGTCCATGGCATAGTAGCGCCCGCATATAGTGGCTATATGGCCGCCGCTGGTTTTTAAGTGCTCGTCCAGCTCCTTTATGAAGGTAAGTCCGCTTTTAGGGTCACAATCGCGGCCATCAGTAAAGGCGTGTATAAATACCTGGTCGCTTCTTAATCCATAATCTTTAGCATAATCGCAAAGGGCTTTAACATGGTTAATGTGAGAATGCACCCCACCATCGGAAACCAAGCCCATAAGATGCAATGGCTTATTGTTTTCTTTGCAATACGCAAAAGTATCCTTCAATACCTTGTTGGCTTTAAGTTCGCCGCTGGCAATAGCCACATTAACGCGTTGCAGTTCCTGGTAAACAATTCGGCCTGCGCCAATGTTTAAATGCCCCACTTCGCTGTTACCCATTTGGCCTTCAGGCAGGCCTACTGCTCCGCTATGGGTTATCAGTTCGCTGTTCGGATAGTTCTTATACAGACTTTCAATAAAAGGCACATTAGCCTGGGCTATAGCGCTTGCCTTAGGGTTGGCGCCTTTTCCCCAACCATCCATTATAATGAGGACAACTTTCTTGTTCATGGAATGCAAATGTATTCCACTTTCTTATTTTTGGATACAAACCCCGGAGATGAAGAACCTGACGCTCATCATAGTGTTACTTGTTTGCGCCTTTAATGCACAGGCCCAGTTAGATACGGTGCGATTAATGTTTAACACCAACAAGTATGAACTAACCCCGTCGCATATAAAGGCAATAGACTCCTTACTGCTGGTAAAGGGTCAGATAAGCCGCATAAAAGTTGCTGGGCATACCGATAATGTGGGTAGTGATGCGTTTAACCAAAAGCTCTCTGAAAAACGCGCGGCCTCCGTTTACAACTATTTAAAAACACATGGCATTGATACTGCTCTTTTGTTTGTTAAGTTTTACGGCTCGTCCGATCCTCGGGTAGCCAATACTAATTCTGAAAATCAGGCGGCTAACCGCAGGGTAGATATTGTAAGCGCATTCATTGATACCGAAAGCATAGCCAAGCCACAGGCCCCGCCACCACCAAAGCAGTTTCACTTAACGTTTAGCAATGGCGTTAAAATGAATTTTATTGAAGGCGACTATAACAAAACGGTTGAGGCCGGGTTGGTAGCATCCGATGTTAGTAACGGGGGAGGTGGAGCATCGCCGGTAACCTTGATTACCAATACTACCGAGATGCGCTCTAACAATATGCTTACCATGACCACCGGTAACGAGCCGCTTATAAGCAATTTAGTATGCTGCTTTAACCGCGAGCTTTGCAGTGCGTCTAAAGCCGTAGAGATTTTAGTGCCTGTGCGCGAGCCCCTGCAGTGTGCAGTTGAAAACCTGATTTTATGGGACCAGGTGCTGGACGAGAATGGCCGCACCAAATGGGCGCCAAGCAATCAAAAGCCGGAAATATTTGCAATGGAGGGCAAGAAGTACTTTGTGTTTAAGCGCATTCCACCTTGCGGCTGCGTTAATTTCGACTTTAAACTGGAGCCCGGCTGTGGAAAGGTAGATACCTTTACACTTGAAGTACGTAAAAACAGTAAGAAGCCTAAACTGTTTACCAAGGTTACCATAAAAAAGGTGGAGGTTGAAGATGCCACTGCTAATATGTTGTATGAAGCGGAGGGCAACGGCCGCGGTGGATTCACCTTAATGGTATTGGATGCCAGCAAAGAAACTGCGAAGTTTACCGTGCGCCTGACGGATAAAAAGAACTCGGCTTACCGGATAAACGCCGTTGCTTTATCGGCTTTTCAGTTTGATAAGGCCACCAATACCTATTATGTGACTAAAAAGGCCCTGAAGGCGTATAAAAAGTAGCCTGATAATGAGGCTGTTTTATGCTTATATTCGTTAAAGAACGCAGCCGGCCATTATTGGCATAGAATTAGAACACTAATCTGTATGAAAACGAAGAATGTATTGATTTTAGTGGGTTTTATTGCTTTAACAGCCCTTTTTACCCTGCCTGCCCGGGCGCAAAGCTTTGACGGCATAGCCGGCGCTATCCGCAGCGGTAATGCTTCTGCTTTAGCGGCTAACTTTCAGGGTAATGTTGAAATTACCATTAAGGATGCCAGCCAAAGCTATAGCAAAACACAGGCTGAGATTGTGTTGAAGGATTTCTTTGCCAAAAACCAACCTAAGGCCTTTAGCGTTGCCCACGAGGGTACCAGCCCTGAGGGTTCTAAATACTTTGTAGGTAATTTAACTACCAGCGGAGGCACTTACCGTACTTACGTATATGCTAAGGTAAACGGGGCAAGCCTGTCTATTCAGGAGATTAGATTTGAAGCGCAATGAACTGAGAAGGTTCAGCAGTAGAATTAAAGGAGTAAGGCGAAGGCCATGCTCCTTTTTTGTTTGGATCAGACTAAAACCCCAACCTGATGTTTACCCCAACAGCTGCCTGAGGGTAATTGGAGTTGCCATTGATCATAACCGGTCGCCAGCTAACGTTAAGGTCGTCCTTCATATTCCACTCAAACAGGTGAGCATCTACAGCGGCATCGACGATGTTTAAGGCATACCAAACACCGGTGCAAATAGCAGATATATCCAGATAACGTTTGTAATAATCTCTATATGATTTTAGCGTGGCTGCATCGTCAATGCCATCTACTGCGGCATAGGTGTTAGGGTCTTCATCTATTTGCAATCGGTAAGCGTTACGGTAGGTGGTAAAGTTGCTGGCGGTATAATAAACAGCATAGCCAAGGCCACCAAGGCCGGCGTATACAATGGGTATTTTCCAATACTTTTTGTTGTACCCCTGCCCTAAACCCGGTAATGCCATAGAAAATAGCGCTGCTTTTAACGGGCTGTGTCTTTTCTTTTTTACGGATGCGGTGGCTGTTACGGCGGAATCAACTTTTGCTTTGGTGCTATCCATTACCATAGCAGGCTTAGCAACAGTATCGCCGGTGTTAAACCGCGGCTTAACCATTGTTTTGGTGGTGGTATCTAACCCAAGCGAATCAATATCCTGGCTGAACAGATTAACTGAACAGAACAGGAGAAACGGCAACAGCAAGCAGAGGTAAAGATGTTTTTTTGTTGCCAAAATGGTATTGGTTTATACTGCAGTAATAGTTTCAACTAAACGCTCCAGGTCATCATCATTATAAAATTTAATAATGATTTCTCCTTTTGCATCAGCAGTGCGGATAATGCTAACCTTGGTAGAAAGGCTACTCATTAGCTGGTCCTGCATTTTTTTGAGCATAAACGGCTGTTCGCTCGTTTTATTTGAACCGGCTGGCGTATTCTTCTTAGGCTTTTCGGTAAGGCCCTGTACGTAGCTTTCCACCTGGCGAACGCTCATCCCTTTTGCTATCACTTCTTTGAATGCAGCAAGCAGGGTGGGCATATGGTCAATAGACATTAACGCCTTGGCGTGGCCCATAGTTATTTTGCTATCGCGCAGCCCTGCCTGAATATCCGGTGGCAATTTAAGCAGGCGTAAAAAGTTAGTTACGGTGCTGCGGTTTTTACCGAGCCGCTCGGCCAGTTGCTCCTGCGTTAAATCGCACTCATCCTGCAGGCGCTTGTAGTTAATAGCAATTTCAAGCGGGTTAAGGTCTTCGCGCTGTATGTTTTCAATCAGCGCTATCTCAATACTCTCCTGGTCGCTGGCAGTGCGCACGTAAGCAGGCACTTCTTTTTTACCGGCCAGTTTGCTGGCGCGCAAACGCCTTTCGCCGGCTATTAGCTGGTATTTGTTATTCTCGGCTTTACGAACTGTAATAGGCTGTATTACGCCATGTATTCTTATAGAATCAGCAAGTTCGTTCAGGCTCTCTTCTTCAAATGTGGTACGGGGCTGAAAGGGGTTAACCTCAATTTGCTCCAACGGAATATTGATAACAACACCCGATTGTGTACCCAGGTTGCTGGTAAACTTATTGTCAGCGGGTTTTGATGTGGTATCGTTTGCTTCGAGCAATGCGCTTAAACCGCGCCCGAGCACGCTTTTCTTCTTTTCCGTCATCTTCCTGAAAGGTTAGTATATAGTGAAAAAAATTCCGGTTAGCTTTCTGTAACCGGATCGTCGTTTTCAGCCACTAAATTAAACTCTTTGTGGCTATTAGGAATATTGGTGGCGTCATTTCTTTGCAGCATTTCGCGCACCAGGTTCATATAATTGATGCTGCCTTTGCTTTCGGCATCATACATAATAGCCGGTTTGCCAAAGCTTGGGGCCTCGCCTAAACGGGTATTACGATGTATTACTGTATCAAACACAATGGTTTCAAAGTGGCGGCGTATTTCCTCTACCACCTGGTTGGCCAGGCGTAGGCGAGGGTCAAACATGGTAAGCACAATGCCTTCAATTTCCAATTTAGGGTTAAGGCGGCTCTGTACAATTTTAATGGTGTTTAACAGCTTGCCTAAACCTTCTAATGCAAAGTATTCGCACTGCACGGGTATCAATACCGAATCAGCAGCTGTAAGGGCGTTAACGGTTATTAAGCCAAGCGATGGAGAGCAATCAATGATAATGTAATCATATTCGCCGCGTATTTCATCCAGTATCTGTTTGAAAATCTTTTCGCGGTTGGGGTGGTTTATCAGTTCAATTTCGGCACCTACAAGGTCAAGGTGAGAAGGCAGCAGGTACAGGTTAGGCGTTTCGGTTTCAAGAATGATGTCCTTAGCCTTGGTTTCGCCAACCAAACACTCGTATATGCTTGTTTTAATGGCCTTGGGGTCAAACCCTACGCCTGAGGTGGCATTAGCCTGTGGATCGGCATCAACCAACAGGGTGCGGTATTCCAAAATGGCAAGGCTGGCAGCAATGTTTATTGCTGAGGTAGTTTTACCTACGCCGCCTTTTTGGTTTGCCAGGGTTATTATTTTGCCCAGCCTGGTTTTTTCTTCATTCTTCTTTTTACCGCTCATTATATTTCCTTTTCTGTTTAAATCTCAATGCTGTCGCCAATGTTCAATAATATCAACTCCTTGCCTTTGGCTTTAAAGGCTTGTATGGCGGCCTGGTGGTCAATTTTTATGTAGCCAAAAGTATCGTAGTGTAAGCCAATTACCTTGTTACATTTTACAAAATCCGAGGCAAGTATGGCTTCTGCAACATCCATAGTAAAGTTGCCGCCAATGGGCAGTAAAGCTACGTTTAAGTTTCCGCATGTTAACGGAATTAACTGCATATCCATTGTTAAAGCCGTATCGCCGCTGTAGTAAAAGTTGCCGTTGGCGCTCTCAATAACAAAGCCGCCGGGGTTGCCGCCGTATGTGCCATCGGGCATTACGCTGCTGTGGGTGGCGTAAACATATTTAGCGGTGCCAAAATCAAACTTCCATTTACCGCCGTGGTTCATAGGGTGCGTTTTTTGCGCCCCTTGTTTTTCAAACCAGCTTACTACTTCAAAGTTAGATACGATGGTAGCCCCGGTACGGGTAGCAATGTCCAGCGCATCGGCAACATGGTCCTGGTGGCCGTGGCTGATAAATACATAATCCGCAGGTATACCTTGTATATCAACGTTTTTAGCAAGTTCGTTATAGCGGATAAAGGGGTCGAAAAGCAGGTTTTTGCCGCCAACATTAGCGCCAAAACAGGCATGACCGTAAAATGTGAATTTAATCGCCATAGATGCCGCCAAAGATACTTGGGCGTGGAACAATACCCCCTCGTAATTCTCCACCTTTAAACAGAGTGTCTGTTTATATGTATGTTGATTAGTGGCCTTTTGCTGTTAGCGAACTGTGGGCGGAAAGTTGAAAACCAAAGTAGCGTGTGCATGGCGCAGTAATGAGCGCCGGCACTACCTATTGTTCCACAAAAAATCAGTTGATAAATACCTAAAACAAAAAGCCCCGCGATTGCTCGCAGGGCTATAATTATTTATCTAAACCAATTATTTGCTGATAGTTAAACGCTTAACAGCAGTTTTGTCAGCAGTTTGAATTTTTACTAAGTAAGTACCGTTAGCAAGGTCGCTGAAGTCGAAGCTCTTGTTGAAAGTAGAAGCAACATCAGTTGTGCTGAACGATTTAACTTCTGAACCAATTACGTTATAAACGCGGATGGTCAGGTTCTTTTCTACTGAGTTAACAGAGATTTGAACGTTACCGTTAGATGGGTTAGGAACGATTGCAACACCACCACCGAAAGTGATATCATCAACACCTACTAAACAAGCTGCGTTAGTAGCAGGCAGGATAGTGATAGCTTTGGTAACAGAAGAGAATGAACAGCCTGCGCTATCCATAGTTAACTTAACGTTGAACTGGCCGGCAGCAGCGTAAGTGTTAACGCCGTCTTCAGAGAAACCGGTGTTGTTGTCGCCGAAAGTCCATGTAAAGTTCCAGCCGTTTACGCGCTGAGAAGTGTTATCGAAAGTGATAGGCTTACCGGCACAGTTTGGTGGGTTAGGCACAGCAAAGTTTACGTTGTTGTTTAAGCCACCAGGGTATTGTACTGATAATGAAGCACTGGCTGAACAACCTGAGTTGTTAGTTACAGTAACAGAGTAAGTGCCCGGCTGTTGAACCTGAACAGATGAAGTGGTAGTGCCTGATGCACCGGTGCTCCATGTGTAGTTTTTGCCGGTAGTAGTACCGCTTATAGAAGTAGTAATTGTTGCGTTAGCGCCACAGTTAATAGTAAGCGGGTTAGGGTTAGTGATAGAGATGTTGATGCCTTTAGAGCTTACAACAGCAGTTGCTGAAGTAGTAACGTTGTTAGCATCAGTTACAGTTACGGTTACAGTAGCGTTGCTTGTGCCGATAGTTAAATCAACAGAAGGATCGGTGGTGCTGCTAAGGTTACCGCTGGTAGTAGCCCAGCTGTAAGTGTATGGGGTAGCATTTGAACCGAATGCGTTAGCATTTAAGGTTAAGGTGCTGCCGGGGCATCCTTTTAATGAGTCAGCTGCAATGATTACACCGTAATCAATTGTGGCTGTAACATATGCAGGGAATACCCAGTTTTGGATAGGGAAGTTTTCGCAACCACCTACAGTAAAACCACCGCTGGCGTCGCAATCGTAGAAGATGTTGCTTGCACCGATGTTCTCAAAGTAACCAGACAGGTTAGAACCGGTTTGAGTAGTAAGGTTTAAGTAGTAAGCGCTGTTGTTACCGGCAACTGAAGGCTCAGCAAAACAAGCAGCAGCACACTGGTCGCGGTAGCCGGCTAACATTTCGAATTTGTTAGCAGTATCACCGGCAAAATCAGCACGTAGGCCAAAACCTTTACCCTGTGGTAATGTAACATTAGGGTAAAAAGTTAACACTGTGTAGTTGGTAGTGTTTAAAGGAATGCTGGAGTTTACTACAATGGTGGTATCCCACAGTTTAGGAGTAGTAAAAGTAGCGTTTGGTGCGCCGTAGTTAGTTACGGTTTCAGCACCACTTTGCCATAAGGTAAATGTTACAGAATCATTACCGCCGGTAGTGTTGGTGTGTATGAAAAGCACATCAAAGCTATCAACAGTTAAAGTGCTTTTTGCAAGCGGGTAAAACTGTAGCGCATTGTTGCCGTCAACATACTGCAATGTATCGTAATATACCGCAGCATAGTCCATGTTCAGGTTATCGGTGTTGCCATAACGACGGTTGATTTCCCATATGTAACGGGTGTAGTCGTACGTCATGTTTGTAGCGTAGGTCTCATCATTGTTGTCATAATCCAGGTAGATATTAGTTGTAGCAGCGCGGCTAGAACTAATTGTGTTGGCCTTTTTAGTAACAGGAGGGGCAACTCTTACCTTAGCGGCAGAGGCTGCGTCCATTGGCCTGTAATTGCTTTGCGCATTCAACGCAAAAACCGAGGCTACAAGACAAAAAAGTGTAAAAAACTTTTTCATGGCTGATTTTTTAGTTTTTTGATGTTTTGGTTTAGAAATAATTGAAAGTGAAATTAACCCTTTCTATTGTTAGGGACGCAAATGAAACCAAAAAAGTGGTGTTTACAAAACAAATATGACAATTGCGTGACAAATGGCCTTTCTGAGATTAAAAGTTAAGAATAGATTTAAAACCAGACTTTTTTTTCTGTTTTATTAGTTTGGAAAGGAGTAATGGAGGCATCAAAAATTAAAAGTCTGGCGCGGGCCGCTGGCCTGACTGTGAATCCCTTTGTGGAAAAATAAGTAAGTGCTTACGTAATGAAGGTGAATAGGAGATAGTGGACTTATGAAAGCCCTATTCTCCCTTATAATAGCAAGTGCGGCAGCGGGGTTGGTAGCTGTCCTTTTCGCCTAAAAGAACGCGTTGTTTATCGGCAGTAGTACGGTAGCTAAAGTGGGCAATCTCGCCGCACTTCACACAAATGGCGTGCACCTTGGTAATATAATCGGCAATGGCCAGTAGTTGGGGCATGGGGCCAAAGGGCTTGCCTTCAAAATCCATATCAAGGCCGGCAATAATTACCCGTACGCCTTTTTGGGCCAGCTTTTCGCATACATGGGGCAGTTCCATATCCAGGAACTGGGCTTCATCTATGCCAACCACCTCAATGCCTTCGGCCATTAGTAATATGTTTTCGGAATGGGCTACCGGCGTGCTGCGTATGCTGTTGGAGTCGTGGCTAACTACGTTGGTTTCGTGGTAGCGCACGTCTACCATGGGTTTAAAAATCTCTACTTTCTTATTGGCAATATGGGCCCGTTTAAGGCGACGTATCAACTCCTCCGTTTTACCGCTGAACATGCTGCCGCATACAACCTCAATCCAGCCTTTTTTCTCCTTACCGCTAAGTGGTTCAATAAACATAATACCCGTTAATCTTCGGCGTTTTATAGCAACGCAACACTAGTAATCTAACACCCTAAACTTCAACTTTCTTCCTATGTTTGTTTAAACGGAAAAAGCCTTGCTATGCGCTCAAATGTATCGGAATTAGTGGAAAAAATAAATGCAATTGCTTCAGGCGGTAACCTTACGGGTCTATCGCGTATTGAGCTGGACCTTCTGCAGCAATACCTGCGCAGTTTATACGAGGAAGCAGAACATGCCAAAAACCGGCCGGTGCACAGTATAACCCCGCCTGTTAAGCAGGAGGTTGCGCCTAAAGCTGAAGTGGAACAGGAGAGTATACAGCCTGAACTGCTGATTGCCGCAGTTAATGAGCCTATAGAAGAGAAGGTAGTAATAACAGAAACACCACCTAAGGAGGAAGCGAAAAGCCTGGGTAAGGAAGAAAAGCCGGCAAAAGGCGCTCTTAATGAAATTATAAAAAGCGGTGGAGGATTAAACGAGAAGCTTAAAACTACCTCTAAGGAAATACACCGCAGCCTTAGCCATAAACCCATGAAGGACCTGGTAGACCTTAATAAGCGCATTGTACTGGTTAATGAATTGTTTAAAGGCGATGCGGAGGCCTTTAGTACAGTGGTAGGTAATATTGACCGTGCGGGAAGTTATGAGGCTGCGCAGGAATACATAAATGAACATTTGCTACCCAAATATAACTGGACAGAAAGCGCACAAAGTACCCGCCTGTTTTTTAAGCTGGTAAAGCAAAGCTTTGGTGTGGAGTAGAAGAGAACCCCTATGCAAAACACTTACAAAAGGAAAGTTATTGTAGCCGTATCGGTTATTGCCGCTTTGGCTTTAACTGCCGGCCTTGTGTTGTTTAAAAAGCCCTGGCTAACGCAAACTAAAGACCGTATGCTGGAGGTGCTTCACCTGCAAAAAAAGGTGAATGTGAAGGGCGATACAGAAACCCTGCACAGCAACGCCTTGCTGGAAAGATACTACAAGCAATACGGCTACACCCAAACCTGGAGCGACCGCAGCGAGTTTTACCGCACTATGCTAATAAGCATGCTGAATTATGCGGATAGCCTTGGCCTTGACCCCAAAAACTACCACCAGGATTATATTGAAAAGTATGATTCGCTGATAACGGCAGGCAAAGTGGACCTGCAGCAATTTGAAACAGAGAACGAGTTAATTTTTTCTGATGCAGCTATGTCGTTTTTGTTTGATGTGGCCTATGGTAAGGAAATTGACATTTCGTTTAACGGCGTTAAATACAATATTGATACAGCGCATATACTGAATATGTACAGCGATTTAATGCTGCATAAAAACTGGAGGAGAACGCTGGATAGTATTGAACCACGTATACCGCAATACGTTTATTTAAAAACGCAGCTAAACCGCATGAATGCGTTTTTGAAGGATTTTCCCGAGGCTGATACCCTAACGGTGGGCAATAGCGAAGCGGGCCTTATTGCGGCTTCGGTTAAGTTGAATTTTTACGGTTTGGTTACCGATAGCCTGGTTGGCGACAGCAGCGATGCCCTGCGCCTGAGCGCAGCCATTAAAGGCTTTCAGAAAATGATGAATATAGATACCAGTGGTAAACTGGACACTAAAACCACTGCCTCTCTAAACCGTCCATTGGCGAGCGCCATGCGCCAAATGAAAGAGAGCCTTAACTACTGGCGCTGGACGGGCCGCCTTAATGAGCATGAGTTTATTTTGGTGAACATACCGGCTGCGCGTTTGCAAATTGTAAATCCTGATTCAGCAAAAGATTTAAGCATGCGGGTTATAGTTGGTAAAACCAGCACCCAAACGCCATCGTTTACAGCCTACATTACCAAGGTTATTACCTACCCCTACTGGAATGTGCCTAATGATATTGCCGTAAAGGAGATGTTGCCTAAAATACAGAAGAGCCTTGATTACCTGGAGGCTAACAACCTGCAGGTGTTAGATAACCGTGGCAAGGAACTGGACCCTACGCAGATTAAATGGAAGACCTTAACGCCGGCACGTTTCCCTTACCGCATACGCCAAAGTACCGGTTGTGATAATGCCCTTGGTGTATTGAAGTTTGATTTAAACTCTCCCTACTTTATTTACCTGCACGATACTAATCGCCGTGATTTGTTTACAAAGAAGGATCGCTTTATGAGCCACGGCTGTGTGCGTTTAGAAAAGCCTATGGAGTTAGCGAACTACGTATTGCAGGATGGCCTGGACTCTGCCACTGTAGCCAAACTGAACCAATGCCTGCGCGATGAAAAGCCCACATCTTTTGCATTAAAAAAACAGTTTCCTGTATTGATACTTTACCTTACTGCCGATGTAGATGAAAACGGCTGGCTGCGCTTTTATAATGATGTGTACAAGCTGGATGAAGAGAAGAAGGCTGCTGAAAGGAAAGCGGTGTAAACAAACACCCCCTCCGGCAACCTGCGCATGCTGCTTCGGTTTCCTCGTCCCCCTATCTCAACTTCGTTGGTCAGGGGGACAAAACAGGAAGTTATTTACTTACCACAACCTTTTTTACAATCGTTTTATCTGCAGTGTGCAATCGCACAAAATAGATGCCTGCCCCATCTCCGCTGAAATCGTACTGCGTAATACCGCTGCTGAATTTCTCCAGGTGTTTATTTAATAAACGGCGGCCAAGCAGGTCGTATATTTCAATGTCCGTATCTTCTGCTTTGGTAAGCACGGCATCAATATTTAATAGTTTGCTGGTTGGGTTAGGGTACACTTCAAACAGGCTTACATCTGTTGTTTCATTAATCGCATTAGGGAAATCCACTAAAGGTTCGCCAACATAAAACTGGTAACGTAAACCGCTGCCAAAATCAGCAGGGAAACTCTTAAGCACCTGATTGTTGATACGGGTTAAACGGATAAAGCCAACCCCTTGTCCATTAGCCCAGTTAAAATCAAGGCCATCGCCACCGGCATCGTTAATGTCCAGTTCATAACAGCCGTCGGTAAGGTGTACGGTATCGCGGTAAACGGTAAGGTTAGCATAGTTGGTTGCGTTGTTACTATCTACCACATTGCTGTTGCTGTCGTATATCTTCCAGGTGGTTTCCTGCGGGTTCTTATTGGTTTTAATAACTACAATAAGCGTTGAATCATGCACCGGTGGCATAGCAGCAAAGGTGCGCGCAGTATCGTTGTAATTGTAATTATCAGGTAAACCATTGGGGTAATCTATCCATGCGGTAAATGTGTTAGACGAAGGTGTTTGACTGTAGAAAAGATTAGGAAGGTCCACTTCTTCCTTTTCGTTGGTTTTTAAATAGCCATTCCAGAAATAGGTGTAAACGTAATCGCCCTGTATGCCATACTTAATTTCAGCCTTTGTTAACGGGTTGCTGCCGTTGTTTTTAATAACCACTTTAGGGTTGGCGCAAACAGGGTTAAAGCGCAGCATTTCATCTTTATCACTTGGTGCAATAACATCATACAACTCGGCATCTTCGGTATATACGTTTGGCTTAAAATGTATTACCTGGCTGGTAAACATATATCCCCCCGCTCCGTTATCTGTATAATCCTCCATGTCCACATTTAACTTGTGCGTGCTGTTGCCTGCAACTACAAAATCGTAAGTGCTTGGTTTAACAGGGGCGCCCGGGCACCAGTTCGCCCTGTCATACAACCAGGTACCGTATTGCGGAAAGAGGGGATTAATACCACAGTATCTCCAAACGGGGGCTTGTTCAACAAAAGTGCTATCCCAATAAATGGTGCGCAGCTTATTACAAAATTCACCGCAGCCGGTACCGTCACTACCATGGCCGGTTTGGTTAATGCGGAAACGTAAGGTTCCGTCTTCAGCATTTGCGGTAACGGTTTTCTCTGTTAAAAAGTTTTCGATTGAGTTACCATTGCAACCATAGCAATAGCTACCGTTATACAGGTTCTCCACTTTAACGGGTTCCAGGCCGGGCTGTCCTTCAATACAAATAAACTCCAATGTAACGCGCCAGCCACGGTCGTTGCTTGCTTCGTAACCGGTGTGGTCGTATTCAATTTCAACGGAGTCGTGCAACAGGGGTGAGTAGTCAGTAACGTCCATCACCCATTCAAAATTCCAGGTGTTTGGCCAAAAGTGGCCGTATGGGGTAATGAAGGTTGCCAATGATACATTTTTTGAAGTATCGTTTACGCTATGCGTGCGGCGCACATAAATCCAGTTCAGGTAATCCCACTCGCCACAAGTAAGGCCTGCTACATTAGGGCAGGCAAACTTCATGCGCAATAATACTTTGCTGTACTTGGTTGCGGAAGAAGGGAAAACTCCCCAGCGCGGATACTCCGTATGGCCTGAGCCACCGGGATCGGTAGTTATAAGCACAGTATCGTGCGTAAGCACCCTGATGGTATCGCCGGTTGAGGCGCGGCTGCCTAAAGCAAGTAGTAGAAACAGGAAGGGGAGATACTTTTTCATGTATAGATTTATTATGCTAAACTAACAATACCAAATATAAGCAAGACGTTCTATTGCGGTTAACCCTTAACCTGAACCGTGTGTTTTTTCCTTCCTTGTGTCTTTAGAAAACTTATGAGGTGTTTGCTTATTCCAAATTTCTGTTAACTTTGTAGCGCAAAGTGCTTTTTGAATAAAAGCTTTCTTTTTATTTGCCTTATAAACCAAAATCAAACAACCATGGAACAGGAAACTCCTTCCCCCGGCTTAGGCGAACGGCTGGTTAACAAAGTTCGCACCTCTGCCACTGTGCGGTTATTTCTTATCGGCATACTGGTATTAATACTGTTGATTCCTTCGGGTATGATACAATCGTTAGTGTACGAACGGCAAAGCACGCATGATGAGGCTATTAATGAGATAAGCAATAAATGGGGGCTTGAGCAGCGCATTACCGGCCCGGTGCTTATGGTTCCATTTACAGTAACCCGCAAGGATGCTAACGGACAACTATATACAGAGACGGATTACAGCTATTACCTGCCCGATGAGATAGAAGTAGGTGGTGATATGAAATCGGAAAAACGCCACCGCGGTATCTACGAAGCGGTACTGTATCAAAGTAAAATGCACGTTAAGGGCAATTTCGGTCCTCAGTTTACCAATGTGTTGCCGGCGCTGCCTGCAACGGCAAACATGCAGGAAGCTAAACTAATTGTAGGTATCTCAGATGTGCGTGGTATACGCAATAAGGTTACCATGAAGTGGGATTCGCTGGAGATTGTAGCGCAACCCGGAGGCAACTTAAACCTCTTAGGCAGCGGTATCAGCTTCCCACTAAATAAAATAGACTTTACAAAGGGCGGAGCATTTGAATTTGATTTGGAACTGGCCGGCTCGCAGGCTATGTTTTTTACGCCGGTTGGCAAAAATACCATAGTTAACCTTAAGTCTGACTGGCCTTCACCATCCTTTGACGGTGCCTTTTTACCTGTGCACGAGGATAAGCCTACCGGGTTTACGGCACAATGGAGAGTTTTAGAACTGAACAGAAGTTTTCTGCAACATTGGGAAGGGGAGAACCCCAACCTAAGCGCCTCAGACTTTGGCGTTAAGATGTGGATTGCTGCGGATGAATATCAAAAGACACACCGCTCCGTGCGCTATTGCGTTCTCTTTATCTCCTTAACCTTTATCTTCTTTTTTATTATAGAGTTGCGTAGTGGAATACCGGTGCACCCCGTGCAGTACCTGCTTATAGGGCTTGCTATCTCTATTTTCTACCTCTTGTTATTGTCACTAAGCGAATGGCTGGGTTTTGATAAAGCCTACTTTATTTCGGCTGCGGCAGTAACTGGGCTTATCGCTCTGTTTTCTATAAGCGTATTGCGCAATAAGTTTTACTCGGCTGTGGCGGCGCTGGTGCAGGTGCTGTTGTATATCTTCTTATATACCACACTCCGTTTAGAGGACTTGTCGCTGCTTATCGGTTCAATTGGTTTATTCCTTACCCTGGCGGTTTTAATGTATTTCAGCCGCGGGCTTAATAAAGATGAAACTACGCCTAAAGCATAAGTTGTTGCTAACCAAAAGCGCAGTTTAGGCCGGAAGAAATTCCGGCCTTTTTTTTTAAAGCCTGTCAGGTTGAAAACACGAAGCCTTGGTTTAGGATGGTATAGTGATTTACCGGGCTGATTGTGATAATAATTGATGGGTGGAAGAGTAGGAAGATGGCCACGTTAGAGAACAAAAAAAGGGGGCTTTAGGCCCCCTTTTTTTTCTTCAAAATATGTTCCAAACAGTGTAACCTTTTTAAACGCCTAGCGTAAAATAGTAACAGTTCCTTTCTTCTGAATTTGTTTGCCGTCTAAATATGTAATAGCGGCAACATAAGTGTAAACGGTAGGGTTTTGGAGTTGGCCCTTATAAGTGCCATCCCAGCCTGCTAAACGGTCAGTAGATCTGAAAATCTCTTCGCCCCAACGGTTGAAGATACTTAGTTCTACTTTACTGATAGCATCACCGTACACCATAAAGAGGTCGTTATTGCCATCGCCATTAGGGGAGAATGCATTAGGTATAAATACCGGCGGCTGACCTTCAACCACTACTTTTACTGATGATGTTGCCACGCAGCCTTTACCATAGGTAACTGATACGGTATATTCTCCTGTTTCGTATGCGCTTACTACAGGCGCGGCGCAATCTGCACAGCTAATACCCTGTATCTGGCTCCAGTTGTAAGCTGTAATATCCGATGAGGTATATGGGCTAATGTTTACTGCTAATTGCAGGCTTTCACCCAATTGCATTGTAGTGTCGCCCGGGGTAACCGCAATAGTGCCTAATGCCGGTTGTTCAACAAAAGCAAAGGTATCGGTAACGCAACCATTCTTATTGGTCATTATAAGTATGTGGTTACCGGCTGAAAGGTTCATAAAATCTCCGGTTAACTGATTGCCGCCATTATCTACTGAATAATAGTAAGGCTGGTTAACTACGGATATAGGGGTTACATGTATAGCGCCATCTAAATACGATGTACCGTTACAAGAAGTAGAATCGGTAGTGATTATAAACTCATCCGGGTAAGGTGGGTTCAAAATTACGCTGCTGGTGGCGGTACAACCGTTAACGTCAGTTGAGCTTACGGTGTACTGGCCTGAAACCAGACCATCAAAAATACCGCTGTTGTTGTTCTGTAAAGCATTGCCGTTAAAGGTAAGCACATAGTTAAACGGCGATGTTCCGTTAATCGTAGCTGCGTTAATAGAGCCGTTATATGTATCAACGCACATAGGTGGTGTTGAGCCTAATTGAACTGATAGTGCGGCCGGTTCTGAAATGTTGGTGCTGGCTGAAGCAGAACATTGGTTGGCGTCTGTAACCACAACATCAATGGTTTGAACACCAAGGCCCATTGCCGTGGCATTGTTATCACCATTGCTCCATAGATAAATATATGAAGGTGTGCCGCCGGTAACTACTGCAGTTGCAGTGCCGCTTGCCTGGCCATTACAAATGGCATCGGTATGGGTGGCGTTAACTACAAGCTGGGCAGGTTCAGTTACAATATAAGCTGTATCAGCATGGCAGCCTGATTGGTCGTTAACTGTTACGGTGTAGCTGCCTGCACTTAAACCGCTGTAGGTTGTACCGCAGAATCCGCCGCTCCAGTTTAGCTTATAGCCACCTGTGCCACCACTTACGGTTACAGTAATGCTGCCGTCGTTACCGCCAAAGCACTTAACGGGTTGTATAACGGTGTTATTAAATACGATAGGATTAGTAGTAGTTACGGTTACGGTGTCTAAAGCCTGGCAGGTGTTGTTATCAGTAACAGTTACGTAATAAGTGCCTGAAGTAAGGCCTGTGATATTTTGATTGGTGCTGCCGGTGCTCCAGCCATATTGATAAGGGCCTGTGCCGTTAACAGCGGAAACAGTTGCTGTGCCATCGAAAGAGCCTGAGCAGGTTTCGCCGGTTGAAGTTGCATTGACCACAAAAACCGGAGGTTGGCCAACCGTCATAGTTGTATCTGCAGTGCAGCCTGATTGATCCATTGCAGTAACGGTATAACTGTTACTTGCAAGGCCGTTAGCGGTTGAGCCTGCCCCGCCAATATTCCAGGTATAGTTAAAGTTGCCTGAACCACCATTAGCGGTTACTGTAATACTTCCATCGGCGCTGCCGAAACATTTTGCATCAGTTATGCTTGGTTGATTAAAGTAAATAGGTAATGCAGCAAATGGGCTGATATCATCAACTGCTGTGCAGCCGTTGGCATCAGTTACAGTAACAAAGTAGGTGGCGTTGCCCGCAAGGCCGGTAACGTTTTGCGTTGTTTGCCCGTCGCTCCATGCAAATTGATAAGGCAAGGTGCCTGTTATTACGTTTACGGTTCCGGTAGCATCATTGGCGCCATAACATACTTCATCGGTAGAGCTGGCTGCAATTTGAATACTGCCGATGTTAACGTCAATAGTATCGGTAGCAAAACAGGTTGAGCTTTGCACTTTAATTACATAAGTAGTAGCAACTGCAGGATTGGCAGTGGTGTTTAAGGTATTAGTGCTGCTAAGGCCTTGCCCAGGCGACCATGTATATTGATATGGATAGCCGTTTATAGGGTTGCCGGTAACAACGGGTGAAATATTTACACCACCTGAGCAACTGGCTAAATCAGGTCCGGCATTTACGGAGAACGGAGCCGGCATTATTGTAACAAGCGCAGAATCTAAATTAACGCACTGCCCTATGGTGATAGTGCAGTAATACATGGTGGTAGCTGTAGGAGTAGCTATAGGGTTATATACGTTTGTAAGGTTTAAGCTGGCAGCAGGGCTCCAGGTATAAGTAGAGGCCAGTGAAGCAACCATTTGCACTGAACTGCCTAAGCAAATGGCGGTATCAGGACCGATAAGCGATGGTAAAGAATCTACAATTACTAAAACTGCACTATCGTAAGGCACAGCGCTGCATGCGTTGCTTAAGTAAATAGTAACCGTTTCGTTGCCTTCTACTAAACCATCAGCTATTGGGTGGATGGTTAGGTAAGTAACGGTATCGCCGGCAGGTATGGTTAATGAACTGCCAATGTTGGTATAGTCCACACCGTTTGTTGCAGTACCGCCAACTGTAAAGTTTACAGTGGTTGGGTACGGAACAGGGGTTTGTAAGTGAAAACGAACAGAACCATTCACACAACCTTCCATAGCGTTTGAAACGTTAGGGATGTTAGTGGTGGCATCGTCAATATCTACTGCGTTTGAGGTTAAGCTGTTTGCTTCCAGAAAAACACCTGAATCAAACACACCGTCAGTACAGTCAGCAACTGCCAGTTTCAGGTGGTAAGTTGCACAAGGCTGGAGGTTCTTTTTCTTGGCGGTTAAAACTTTAGTTACGCCATCGTACTCCAGGCAGGTGCCTGAGGTGTTATCAATAAAGTAGTTAGAATAGGCCAAAGAAGTGCAGCTACCGGCTGTACCGTACATGCCAACGCTTCCATTGTTAACGGAGTTGATACTAACCGGAATGTTAGTGCCCGGTATAAGCGCTATGTTTTGCTGACCCGCTATACCCGGCCCGCTTATGAAGAAGGCAAAAATATCGTTGAAGCCCGAACAAACATATTCGTTGTATTCGTCTGACCCGAAAGAGTAACGGAACTCAACGCTATCACTTAATATCTGCATATCGAATTCAAGCACACAGGCATTATGTGTAGTAGCTGCGGTAAGACCATCCAGGTCGGCATCACCTGCACCGTTATTGTCAATGCCTGAAGAACCTGCAATGTTAGGGCCCGCCACAGTATTAACGTTACCGGTAGTAAGAATTAAACCCTGCTGCATCAGCAGGTTGCAGGAGTTGGTTGTAAAGGTGCCTGCTGCGCCTGAGGGGCATGTTAATACTGCGTTACTTACGGTTACGCCATTGCCTGCAAGCAATTGCGCCAGTGCCATAGCGTTTGCATTAGGGGTGCAGGTTATTTGGGCATAAGAACCGATTAACGGTAGTAAGAACAGTAAAGTGGTGTAAAATCTGTTCATGTGTGCTTGTTCGGGAACTAATGTAATACCTTATTAAGGCTTTGTCAAGAGTATTTTAAAGATTCTTAAAATATCAAGGGGGTTGCACCGGCAACCCCCTTGATATTAACATTTTATAAGTTCCGAAACCTAGCGGACCAAAGTTATGCTTCCAATACGCTGCAGCTTCTTGCCATCCAGGTAAGTTATATTGGCTACGTAGGAGTAAACGGCGTTGTTTTGCAGCACTCCCTTATAGCTTCCGTCCCAGCCACTAAACTGGTTATTGCTGTCAAAAACCAGCTCGCCCCAACGGTTAAACACCTTTAAATCAACGGTTTTGATGCCTTCTCCGTAAATGAGGAAAATATCATTATTGCCATCGCCGTTAGGGGTAAATGCGTTGGGAATGTAAACCGGCAGGTTATTTTCAACCAATACCCTTACAGTTGCTATAGCCACACAATGGTCGTTATAGGTTATGGTTAATACAAAATCCGTTACGCGGTTATAAGGATTAACAATAGGATTAGGGCAGTCAATACAGCTTAAACCGGTTGAAGGGCTCCAGTTGTAAGAATTGATAACGGAAGAAGAATAAGGGCTGAATGTTGATGTAAACTGCACACTTTCACCCAGTTGCAAGGTAGTATCACCGGGTAAAATGTCAGCAACACCTTCAGCCGGTTCAGGTATAATGGCCTGCACGGTGGTTAAGCAATCCCAGTAGTTTTTAGTAGTAATTTGATGAATCCCCGCTTTAAGGTTATAGAAATCGCCTGAATACTGGAATGGGCCGCCATCAACCGAAAACTGATATGGCATGTTTTGAACCGTTAAACCATTGATGTGGATAGCGCCATCGGCATATTCGGCCCCGTAACAGGAGGTGCTGTCAGTAGTCATGGTAAACACATCCGGAACGGCATCCACCACTGTTGCCGTAGTGGTTTTTGTGCAGCCGTTAAAATCAGAGAACAAAACAGTATAGGTGCCCGGTGCCAGGTTGTGTACAATGCCATCCACATCAGGGAAAACAAAGTTCACCCCATCGGCAGTTACCGAATAGCTATACGGCGGTGTACCGCCGGTCATGGTAGCTGTAATAGTTCCGTTTTTATCTCCCTGGCATTTAACCGGGGTAGTTGTAGGTAATGCAGTAAGATTGGTCGGCTCATTTACATTGGTAGCACCCGTGGCCGAGCAACTTCTGCTATCCGTTACGGTAACGGAATAAAAGCCTGCCGGTACTGATGCGGCTACCTGTGTAGCGTCACCACTACTCCATAAAAAGGTATATGGTGGTGTGCCGCCGGAAGGGTTAGCATCTACCATACCATTGGCAGCTCCGAAGCAAAGTGCATCCTGCGAAGTTGGATTTACTAAAAGTGCAGCAGGAGCATTTACCACAACACTGCCTGAAGCTGTGCAGCCATTGGCATCCGTTGCAATTACAGTATAAGTGGCGGCGGCAAGGTTGTTTTGTGTGGCGCCACCGGCAACGCCATTCCATGTATAAGTAAAACTGCCTGTGCCACCGGCAAAGTTTACAGTAGCACTTCCGTCAGTATTGTTTGCACAGCTTACATCTGTAACGTTAGCCCCGCCAAAAACAATTTGCGACGGTTCTGAAATAGTGAAGGTGTCGCTTATGGAGCAGTTGTTGGCATCAAAAACAGTTACAATAAAAGGGCTATAGATAGCAGGCAAGCCGCTAATTGTAGGACTGTTGTTCGTTAAATCGTAAACCCAAGCATATGAGTAATTGGGTGTGCCACCTGATACGGTGAGGGTGATACTGCCGGTAGGATCTCCAAAACATTGGGGGTTAGTAACCACAGCATTAGTTATAGCAACAGGGCTGGCAGGTTGTGTTACTGCATAGGTTGCAGATACAGTACATCCTTTGTTATCGGTTACCACAACATCGTAATTACCCGCGGTTAAACTGTTATAGGTTTGTGTGGCTCCTATTCCGGGGCTCCAGCTATATGAATACGAAGGTGTGCCACCGGTAGGGTTGGCAGTTATAATTCCATTATTGCCGCCAAAGCAACTAACGTTATTGATAGTTGGCGCATTAAGCGAAAGGACCGGTGGCTCGGTTACTGTAAAACTGTTTGTTTGCGTGCAGCCGCTGCCATCGGTAACAACTACAGTGTAATTACCGGCCTGCACATTGGTTAAATCCTCGGTGGTGTAAGCGCCGCTGTTCCAACTGTAGCTTGGTACACCCTGTGCATTTGTAACCGTTATGTCCACAGCACCGGTGCTTCCTCCATTGCAGTTAACGTTAGTAACCACACCGGTAATACCTATTTGCGCGGGTTGTGTTATAACAATAGTATCAATAGCGCTGCACAGGCTATCGTCAGTAACTGATACATAGTATGTGTTAGCAGTAAGACTGTTAGCAGTTGGTGTGTTACCTGCCCCGTTGCTCCATGCGTAAACGTAAGGCGTAGCGCCACCTACAGGGTTAACTGTTGCACTGCCATTGCTGCCGTTAAAGCAGCTAACGTTGGTAATAGTTGGGGCGTTAAAAGTTAAACCGTTTGCCGGTTGTGTAAGCACCTGGGTAAAGGTTAAACTGCAGTTGTTGTTGTCGTAAACTGATACCGTATAACTGCCTGCGACTAAATTGGTAGCATTAGGTTGGTTAAGGCCTGCATTGTGGCTCCAGCTATAATGGTATGGGCCGGTGCCGCCTGTGGGCGATACCGTAATAAAGCCATCATTACCATTAAAGCAGCGGATATCCTTAAACACCGTAGGGTTTAAGGCCAAGGCTGTAGGCTGTGTTATAGAGAAGGTACCACTTGCACTGCACGATAGCGCATCAGAAAGGGTTACTGAATAGTTGCCCGCAGTAAGGTTAGATACCGTTTGCGTTGCAGGTAAACCGCCGCTCCAGGTATAGGTGTAAGCGCCTGTGCCGCCTGCAGGTGTTAAGCTTATGCTACCGTTGTTGCCGCCATTGCAAAGTACGTTTGTAACGGAACTGGTAAAGCTTACCGCAGTGGGCTGAGTTATTACTATAGTATCTCTGCCAATACAGCCCAGTGCATCAGTAACTGTAACGTAGTATGTACCTGCAATTAAGTTAACGGCAGAATCCACATTGCCGGTAGCGGCATTAGCGCTCCACGCAAAGGTGTACGGCGGGTTGCCTACCGCTGTTTCTTTTATCTTACCGTTATTACCGCCGTTGCAACTTACGTTATTGGAGGTATGCGAAACGGTCATACTAACTAACGTAACATTTACCGTGTCGGTTACGGTGCAAAGGCCACCCGTCATAGCAACAACATAGGTGGTATTGCCGGTAGGGTTTACGTTTATGTTTTGCGCATTGCCAACTACGGTGCCTGCAGGCATTTGTGTCCATGTATATTGGAAACTGTTGCCCGGTTGTGGTGAACCGGTAGGCGTAGCGCCCAGCGCCACTGCTGTGTTAGCACAAAAAGTTTTATCGGCACCGGCATTTACTTTTACGCTGGTATCAATTGAAACGGTAACGATGTCGCTTCCGGAGCATACCCCGTCAGAAACGGTAACCATATAGTTTTGAGTGCTCCAAACGTTGGCAGTAGGGTTTTTAATTGCCGGATTGCTAACGGCATTAGGGCCGCTGTTTGGTGTCCAGGCTATGGTGTAGGCTGCCAAGTTAGGTGTGCACAAGCGCATGCGTAGCTTAGGCCTTTGGTTGCTTGAAGTAACTGCTGCATTTATACCGCATTGGTCGGCATTGGCGCGTGAATAGATAACCGAATTGTTGGCAGTGGTATAAACAACCTGGTTTTGTACGTTGTTAAAGGTGCTGGCATTATAAAAGCATATTTCAACTACGATGCTGGACTGGCCATCCCAGTCATATAGCGAATCTAGGTTGTGGTTGTTCCAGCCGCTGATAGGTGTATAAACCTTAGGGCCGTAAACGGTGGTTAAGCCTGGTTGCCATGCGCTAAGTGTGGTGGTACCTGCCGGTACGCAACCCATTTTTATGGTAAACGCCTGCAAGGTAGCGTTGCTGTTAAACACAGCCACCTCCCACGCAAGGGCCTGTATGGTACCACCCGCTGAGCCGTACACCGCTTGCAGTTCCGATGCAGGGTAAACAATCTGCATACGGGTGCTTTTGTAATAGTTGCTGTAAAAGTTTACTGTAGCTACACCCGGAAGTTGAACATTATAACCGGTGCCTACAGAATCGATATGGTTAGAGCCACCGCAGCCGTAGTGGTTAACGCCGCAGTTTACGGGGGTAATATTAAAATCTAACTGAACGGGTTGGCCCGGGCAAACTACCGATGGTGTAACGGTAGCGGTTACAGGGGTGCCTGTGCCGCTTACGGTTACTGTCACATTATCCTGTTGCGTGCATCCGCCTGCATCAGTAACTGATAATGTGTAAACCGTTGTAGTTAATGGATTGGCCGATGGCGTTAACGTATTGGCGCCGGACAGTGTGCCCGCAGGTGACCATGAATAAGTATAACTACCTGCCGCCGGGTTAACTGAGCCGTTTAATACTGTAGTTTGGTTAGCGCAAATAGTAGCATTGTTGCCTGCGTCAACCGTAAAACTTGCAGTGGCCACTGTAACGGTTGCAGTGGCTGATACGGTGCAACCAACAGTTGAAGTATAGGTAACAGTATAAGAAGTGGTGCTTGCCGGGGAAGCCGTGGCAGTTGCGTTGCTTCCTAAGCCGTTGCTCCAGCTAAATGTACCGCCTGACGGAGTAGGATTGGCTGTTAATGTTGCAGTAGCGCCTGCACAAATGCTCGGCGAGTTTACGGTTAGCGTTGGGTTAGGTGTAATTTGTATGCTCTGCGAACTTACATCAGTACAACCTGTTGCTGAAGTAACAGTAAGTGAGATGAGGTAGGTACCGGGAGAGTTATAGGTATGCGTACCAGGGTTCTGAGCATTGCTTGTTGTTCCGTCTCCAAAATTCCACGACCATGATGTTGCGCCAATACTGTTGTTTACAATAGTTGTTGTACCACTATTGCCGCAGAAGGTTCCCGGCGATGCCGTAAAAGAGGAGGTAGGCGCCATTTGAAAAGTGCTTCCCGCCCAACTGAAATTCCATCCACTGTTGTTTACATCAAAGTTGTCGATAAGTATGGCGTAGGTTTGGCCTGCTGTAACGTTTATGGGTTGAGACATTTCACCACTGGCTCCGCCTGTTGCGGTTGTTCCGCAAGCCCCGGTACCGGTTGGTGACATGCCAATGGTACTACCACCGGAAAAGTTGTAGTTGTAATTGCAGCATAAGGTAACGGGTGCGGCGCAACCACCGGTTATGTTATAAACCGCCCAATCCAATTCAGTACTGGGGTTATTTGGTGTAGCGCTCCATTGTAAGCTTCCGCTGGTTCCGGGTGTAAAGGCGTACCAAACCGAGGCACCGGCAGTGCCGGTAAAGCAATTGGGGGTAAAGCCACCACTTACAGTAGTAGAGCCGAGTGTAAAGCTTGAAAGATCACAAACATTTGTTGCCGTAGCACAAGTAGTGCCCGGCGCCGGTGGCGGGGTGCTGGAGGTTACACAGATCTGAAAGTTACCGTTTGCGCCAAAGGCACTTACCTCTACCCAAACCTGCGTTCCGGTAGGCAACGATTGGGTAACAAAAGCTGAATCAGTGGGAGTGCTGCCAATATCGCAGTAAGCACCATTACCGGTTAAGGCACCGCAACCGCCTGTAAACACCGCAACACCCACAGTTTGGGCAGCAGGCGACCCGGTAGGCCTAACAGTAATTGTATTTATGTTTCCGTTGGTAACAAAAGTAAACCACACGTCATTGGTCCAGTTAGCCTGTCCGCATATGGGCGCGCCCCAGGCCGTGGAGGTAGCCGCAATGTTGTTGCCGTTAATACAAGTACTTCCCGAAGCCGGTATCACAATTGGGGTGGCATTCAGGCAATCATCATTTAAAGGTTGGGCTACAACAAAACTTATAGAAACTGCTAAAAAACAGAGAGTAGAAATT
>JBDHYB010000036.1:0-25187 GCA_039811145.1 Chitinophagales bacterium
TTGCAACAAAAAAGCCCGTAAGTATAAAAGGCAGTTACCATTAAAGAATATTTGCGAACATTGCCGGTAATGATCAGGAAACTTCTTTCATTCTTAAGTGTTATTACTCTTTTTGCTTTTGCCCAGGCACAGGAAACCCAAAGCAATTGGGTAAACAACCCTCCTGTGTTGGACGGCTCACCCACTGAATGGCCACAGCCTTTCCGTTATTACGACGGCGTTACACGTCTGCAATTTGCCTTAGCCAATGATACCGCCAACCTTTACCTATGCCTTTTAGTAAACGACGAAGGCGCCCAGCACCGCATATTCCGCGGAGGGCTAAACATATGGCTGGATCCTAAAGGCAAAAAGAAGGAAACCCTTGGCCTTACCTTCCCGGTTAAGCGCAACCACCCTAAAACGGAAACGCCTGATGACCCTGAAAATGCCGCAACACCGGTACAGCCTATGTGGGGTCAAAACAAAGGCATTAACAAGTTAAAAGAAAGAGAACTGGCGCAGCAAAGCATTTTAGTGCCACATGGTATGGCCGATATTGAAGCGGAAACACTTCCACTTAAAAACAAATATGGAGTGCAGGCCGCATTAGGTTGGGATAGCCTGGGTATACTTTGCCTTGAATACCAAATACCGCTTAAACGCATTTTAAACCGTAGCATAAGCGCAAACGATACGCTACTTGCCCTGCAATTGGGTTTGGTAGAGCCCGCCATTGAGGGTATAAATAAGAAGGACAATAAGGATGACGAAAACAACGACCGTTACAGCAACATGACTATGCCCAATAGCGGCATGGGCAGTTACAACAATAACCTTAGTTCGCAGGGTTTATACAACAATGCCGGTTACGATAACAGCAGTTTCGGCAACCAGGGTTACGGGGCAGGATATAACAATAACAGCTACGCCGCTATGGCGCCGCCAACGCAGGGCACTACCAACAGCCTTAGCCAGGATGCAAAGTGTTGGTCTAAACTAAAACTGGCATACGTTAAATAACTATCGGTCCTTCATTACTTTAATAACCCTTCTGCTGTTAGCTACGCTTACGCTGCAAAAGTAAATGCCCGAAGGAAGATTCGCTACCTCTATACGCAAACTTTGTATTCCTGCGTCAACGGTAGCGGAATAAACCGTTTGCCCGTAGTAGTTTACTAACTCAACTGTTTTTATTCCGGCACTGCTTTCTGTTTTACTAAAGTCCACTGTCAATTCCTTATTGCAGGGTTGGGGGTAAAAAGTAACGGTTTCCAACACATCTAAATTTTCAACGCCGCTGGCCGCCACATTAATTATCCCGGTCATACCTACATGCACCGAGCAGAAGTAGTTGTAAGTCCCCGCCGTAGTTATGATATACATAAAATTAGGCGAGGCATTGGTTAGGGGAGAATTCCAGGTAGCGGCCCCGTTAGGCACATTACCTGAAGTGGTGGTGTGCGTGCCCGCCTGCCATGTCCACAAGATGGTATCGCCAACATTGGCATTGGTAGTAAAGGGCGAAAAGCCGGTATTATCGATAGTAATGTTGTGCACCGTAGCCGAAGCGGTGAGGCAGAAAAAAGAAAGCATTACGGCAAATAAAAATGCGCGGCAAGCTGCGCTTAATGCGTAAACAGTTCCCATATAAATAATTTTAAAGTGAAGAAATCGTGCTGAGTCCTTTTAAAGATATACTACACCTTTTGTATATCAAAATGGCAGCAATCATGGCCCTATACTTTGCAAAAACATTTCCCGCTTACCTTGTATACTGCTTTAGCTTTTTTTCCTATTATGCAGCACAAAACAAAAAGACTATGGGACGCTTTAAATTTTATGGATTTATTATTGGTATAGTGCTGGTGGGCATGGGCCTCAAAGGCTTTTACGATACCTTTACTTCAGAAAAGGAGCCTTACACGGTAAGTATAGAGGAAGTGGAAAAGAAGGGGCTTGGCGATCATAAGTACGTACGAATTACCAATGCCATTCCTCCGGGTAACTTTGTATACAAGTACAAAAGCCGTTTAGGCATAAAAGGCAATGTTACCTATATAATTTACCCCGTAGTTAGCGAAGAAAAGCTGACTGAATATTACCTTGATACATTGGAAGATGCCCAGCTAACGGCAAAAATTATTGTAAAAATGGACACCTCCTTCCCGGTTAGCCAGGTTGATAATTTTGAATTTGATACCGGCACTGTAGTTATTGAAGGTATGGTACGCGGCAGTGTAGATAGTGAGGATAAAGACCTGTTACAGGATGACGCTCTTAGTTTAGATAAAAACTACATCTATATAGTTAAAGAAACCCCCAACTCACATGGGCTTAATTTGGTGATTACCGGTATAGGTGGGGCAATACTCTTTTTCCTGTTCAGAGGTAAAAAAGAAGAAACCTCCGCACAGGAACAGGCACCACCACAGGCATAGTGCCTTACGCTTAAACAAAAAGGGCAACTAAACTTAGCTGCCCTTTTTTATTTAATAGAACTCTGTATCAATTCCTCTGAAGTGATAATTCTGTTGGCCTACGTTTTTAAGGGTAAGTTTTAGTGTATTAGGGGTACCGCTGTTATTTGTGGCCAGCAGTTGTGCCTGCACTACACTTGCCGGTATAACTATGCACTCCGGCCTCATGTAAAGCGCTTTACCGTAAATTGTGGCACCCATACCTCCTGAGATGGCAGGGGTTGTGTAATAAGGCGTGGCATCGGCACCAACGGTAACAGTTAAATACCCACCGTACCATCCGCCGTTGTGCTCATAAAAGGTAACCAGCAAATCCTTGGTAGGGTCAATCACCTTTATGTAAGTAGTGGCAGTAGAGTTGGCATTTACCTGGCATAAGCCATCATTATTCCACACACTATTCCAGGTTATTTCCTGATATGTTTGCCCATTTAGTGCCCAGTGCAGGCTTAGGGCAGGTTGCTGCATAAACCCATAAGGATTTGGCACCAAAGCAAATCCCGAAAACCAAAGTTGGGTAGTTTCGCCATTGTTCGGACCTGAGGTAACCAGGAACTTTAAGTTGCCTCCACTTATGTAGGTATTAACCTGGTCCGCCGTAACGGGAAAATCCATCCAGGCGTGACCTCCGGTTTCCTTCATTGTATTTAAAGGGCTAAGCGTATAGGTAGAAGCTGTTCCTGTATTGTTGTTAGCGTTATTTCCCATGCGGCCCAGTTTAACTATTGGCGAACCTGCCGAATTACAAAGCCAAACTGAAACGCTTGACCAACGGTCCTGATCTATAAAAGATAGTAATAACATATTATGCACACCGGGAGTTGCCGGAATGGTTAAATATAGCCCGTTAGCAGGAGGGGTATTATTATTCTGCGCTTCTTGACTCAAGTTCGTTACGCGGAACATCCTTTTTTGATTCCACGTTGATGCGCAGTAGTCAACGTTGGTATAATTGGCAGCACCTCTTAAACTCATATACGTTTGGGCAGTGGCACAGGCACCGGTACTGCCATCCCAATAAAAGGAAGGCGTGCCATAAGGCCTGAAATCCCTTCTTCCCGATTTATCAGGAGAAAGAGCCAACATTGCGTAGAGAGGCAACTCTTTACCATTCACTTCTTCAAATTGAGGATCCCAGAAATACTGCTTTGCAGTTGAATTGTTGTTGTAATAAAAATACGCGCGCTGTTGTTGTGTGGTGGCCGTAGTTTTAAATTTAAAATCGGTACTGCCGTTACTTCCATTATAGCTAAACACCTTTTGACCGGTTACGCCATCATAAACCCCGCCTGTTTGAACGGTGCTGGCATCACCACTGCCATGTATATAACCCACTACCAAATACCACCTGTCTAACTGCGGCAAGGTAGTGCTATAAAAAAAGTAAGGATTAGTTTCATCCGTGCCATTCAGGTAAGTAACATCACTGCCTCCGCAGCCCAGGTATGCTGAGCCCGTACCATTAATACCGGTTCGTTTAACCCACACTGTTACGCGGTACGTTTTGGTATGGTCAATTTTGAAAAAGGACGTATTCCATCCGCCGTCAGCATCAGAACCTGCGCCCTGGCATTTCCAAAGCGTAACACTGTTGCCGTGCGGGCCAACACCCCACTCTCTAACATTGTCTCCGGCACCACCATTATCAGCAAAAATGCCTACAGTTCCGCTGCCTATGTTCCAACTGTGTGCAGGCACATAGTTTCCTTGTATTATACCGCTAACATCCTCGCCGTACCCATCAGTATAAATGGAGGATTGTACAGGGTTTCCGCTAACTACACTAAGCCTGTTATTGGCCGTGCTGGTTGTTCCTATGCCAACGTTACCCGCAGCATCAATACGCATTCTTTCAGCATTGGTAGTGCCAAAATAAATCGGGGAGTTATCCTTATTTAATAGCCAAACGCCAACCGGTGCACTGGCCTGCCAACCAACAAAGCCGCGGTCGGATGAGGACCCCCAAAACTCAAACTTAGCATCTGCCGAATTGGAAACTCTTACACTTGCGCCTGAAACTTCAAGTTTGGCATTAGGTGAGGTGGTGCCTATACCAACTGTACCTTTTATTATGGCTCCATCTGTTGGTGCGGCGGTGGTGGTATAGCCATTACCTACGGCCATGGAACCCTTAATTGCGAGTTTACTTAAGGGAGCAGTTTCACCTATCCCCACGTTTTGAGCGTTAACTATCAAGCAGGCTAATAAAGCCGTGCAGAAAAGGTAAATCTTTTTCATGCGCTGAGGTTATCTGCTAAAAGTAGCAAATAAATGTTCAAATTTTCAAATCTATGTTCGGCTAAAAACGCAGATTACAACAGGCTGACATTCAAATTCCTGCGATCCTTAAAGCAAAAAACTGCCCTTTATCAGAGGCGCACTATACCACCAGTTCCTTCTCTTCCTCCTCCTTGTAGCGCATTACCTGGTCAAGTGCGTCGGGCACTACATCACTTATAATGGTTATAAAGGAGCCCTTCTCCGCATTTTTAATTGCGTAGTCAATAGCTTCGGCCTCCTGCTTCAGAATGGTAATCTTTTTGCTTGCATCCACATTACGGATGCCTGTGGTAATAAGTTGTATTATCTCATCTTCCGTGCGGCCGCGTAGGTTCTTATCCTGACGGATGATGATTTCATCAAATACACGAGCTGCTTCCTCACCTAATTGAATGGTGTCCTCATCACGCCTATCTCCCACACCGGCTACAATACCTACTTTTTTAGCTGCATCTACTTTACGTACAAACTTGCCAATAGCATTCATGCCGTGGGCGTTGTGTGCATAGTCAATCAAAACAGTAAAATTGCGGAAGCGGAACATGTTCATACGGCCAGGCGTTTGCGCTGGTGATGGCACAAAGGTTTCAAGTGATTGTTTGATATCTTCAATCTTAAAATCAGACAGATAGCAGGCCAGCACTGCGCCCAAAGCATTTTGTATGTTGAACTCAGCCTTGCCGCCAAAAGTTATGGGTACATTGGTTACTTTATCTACACGTATTTTCCAACCACCTTTTAAGATAGTGATGTAGCCGTTTTCGTAAACGCAGGCTATACCATTAGCGGCACAATGCTCCTTAATGCGCGGATTGTTCTCGTTCATGCTGAACAAGGCAATTTTGCATTGAAGTTCTTCACGCATTTTGTAAACCAAATCATCATCGGCATTAAGCACAGCATAGCCGCCGGGCAACACCGCCTTGGGCACCACTGCTTTTACACGTGCCAATTGCTCCAGGGTATCAATGCCCTGCAAGCCCAAATGGTCAGCAGCAATATTCGTTACTACCGCCATATCGCAATTATGGAAACCAAGACCGGCGCGTAGTATTCCGCCGCGGGCGCATTCCAACACTGCAAAATCAACGGTAGGGTCCTTTAATACAAATTCTGCGCTTACCGGGCCGGTGCAATCGCCGCGCATCATCAGTTGGTTTTGCACATATACGCCATCAGTGGTTGTAAAGCCAACCTTATAACCCATTTGCTTAACAATGTGTGCAATTAAACGGGTTGTAGTGGTTTTACCGTTAGTGCCGGATACAGCAATAATTGGTATGCGTGCTGTTGAGCCCGGAGGATACAGCATATCAATAACCGGTTCTGCCACGTTGCGGCCAATACCATCAGTAGGATCCAGGTGCATACGGAAACCGGGTGCGGCGTTTACTTCTAAAACCGCGCCGCCGTTTTCGGTAATAGGCACGGTTAAATCGTCCGCCATTATATCTATACCGCAAATATCAAGGCCTATTATACGCGCAATGCGTTCGGCCATCATTACGTTAGAAGGATGCACCAGGTCTGTTACATCGGTAGCAGTACCACCCGTAGAAAGGTTAGCGGTAGGTTTTAACCAAAGCTCCTCTCCTTTTTTCAAAACCGATTCCAGCGTCAGGTTTTTGTCCTTCAATATGTTCATGGTAAAATCATCTACCTTAATTGCGGTAAGTACTTTCTCATGCCCGTAACCACGGCGTGGGTCACTGTTTACTATATCAATAAGTTGCTGAATAGTATGTGTGCCATCACCTATAACGGCGGCCGGGGTACGCAATGCAGCAGCCACAAACTTGTAATTGATTACCAATACGCGGTGGTCGCGCCCGGTAATAAACTTTTCGCAAATAACAGCACGCGAATACTTTTTAGCGGCAGCCATGCCTTCAAGGGCATCTTCCCAATTCCGTATATTAGTGGTGGCGCCTTTACCGTGGTTACCATCCAGCGGTTTGGTTACAACGGGGTAGCCAATTTTATTTATAGCTGCTTTTAAATCATCCTCATCGTAAACTACTGAGCCACGCGGTACAGGAACCTCTGCTGCTTCCAGCAGGTTTTTGGTATCTTCTTTATCACAAGCAATTTCAACTGCAATAGAAGAAGTGGTAGAAGCAATTGTTGCCTGTATCCTCTTCTGATTTTTTCCGTAACCCAATTGTACTAACGAATGCCGGTTGAGGCGTATCCACGGAATGTTACGTTTTATGGCCTCATCTACAATAGAACCGGTTGATGGGCCAAGGCGTTCTTCTTCTCTTATCTCGCGCAACTTTTGTATATCTGCCGCAAGGTCGTAGTCCTTTCCTTCTATAAGCGCCTCGGCAATGGCCACCGCGCTTTTGGCAGCAAAAATGCCTGCCTTTTCTTCATAGTACGAAAACACCACATGGTAAACCCCCGGTGTGTTAGTTTCGCGGGTGCGGCCAAAGCCGCAATCCATACCGGCCAGTGTTTGGGTTTCAAGGGCTATATGTTCAATAACATGACCCATCCAGGTGCCTTCTTTTACCCTTGAAAAGAATCCACCTTCGTGCCCCTCGCTGCAACGGTGGCTGTACATAGTAGGAAACATGGCTTCTATACGTTCGCTAAAGCCCGGTATTTTATTGGTCGGTTTTTGTTCAAGGTCCTCAAGATCAAGTCGCATTACAATCAACTTGTGCCTTTTGTTGCTCCAATAGTTGGGGCCTTTCATCACTTTAATGTCTATTATCTTCATACGCTGTATTTGGTTATTGCAATTTAGAATTTTAAGTTGATTGGCAAGTGTTGAAAAAAAGGTAGCCGAATAACGCGGCTTTCAGCAATTTAGCCCCCTTTAACAAGCAGAATGACACCACAGGGTAAACTGATTGCCGTAGGGGGCGCAGAGGATAAAGGCACTGATTTAGAGGCAGGTATTATACAAAGGAGCCATCTTAATTTTTTTGAGTTAGGCATTTTAAAAACCATTACCACCTTGCTTAACGGAAAGGACAGCCGCATAGAAGTAGTAACTACAGCTTCCTCTATACCCGATGAGGTGGGAGAAAACTACTTATCAGCTTTTGCTAAGTTAGGCTGTACTAACGTTAGCCATTTACGCATACGCACACGCGAAGATGCCCTGCTACCCGAAAATGTGGAACGTGTAAAGGCATGTAAGGCCGTAATGTTTTCAGGCGGTAACCAGTTAAGGCTGTCTTCCATTTTTGGCGGTACGCCATTTTTAGATGTTATAAGAGATAAATACGAAAACGAAGATTTTGTAGTAGCGGGCACAAGCGCAGGCGCTATGGCCATGAGCAACACCATGATTTACGAAGGCAATGCTACCAACGCCCATTTAAAAGGTGAAGTGAAAATTACAACCGGACTTGGCTTTATAAACGGCGTAATAATTGATTCGCATTTTAACAAGCGTGGTCGTTTTTCAAGACTTGCGCAGGCAGTAGCTGCCAACCCCGGCGCCATAGGTATAGGCCTTGGTGAAGATACAGGTGTTATTGTAAGTAAAGGTGAAGAATTACAGGCTATTGGCTCAGGCAGCGTTATGGTGCTTGATGGCAGAAACATTCAATACAACAACATTGCTGATATAGAATTTGATGAACCTATTTCCGTAGAGAATATAATAGTGCATATTATGGCTAAAGGAAACAGCTATAACGTACGCACCCGTAAATTTAAGGGACAAGAAGTTGTTGTAAAGCCGGCTGAATAAAGCCTATTTGTAGATAGCTACAAGTTCCTCGCCGTTGCTTGATTTCATAGCACGGTACATACCTTCGCTGTTAAAACAAAGTTCAATATTACCCTGCCTGTCAACCGCTATAAGGCCTCCTTCACCATGTATGGCTACCAGCTTTTTTAGTACAACATCGCTACATGCATCTTTTAGTGATAAACCTTTGTACTCCATCAGGCAGCTAACATCGTAAGCCGTTACCGTGCGTATAAATAACTCGCCATGGCCCGTGCACGATATAGCACAGGTATTATTGTTAGCATAGGTACCCGCCCCAATTATAGGAGAGTCGCCGATTCGCCCGTATTTCTTATTGGTCATTCCGCCGGTACTGGTGGCTGCCGCCAGGTTACCTTGCATATCCAGCGCTACTGCGCCTACGGTGCCAAATTTCTTATCTTCTGTTTGTACATTATGATCAAGGTAAGCGCTGTCTTCCTCTTTTGCCTTCTGCCATTGTTGGTAGCGAAATTCATCATTAAAATAGTCGTCACTTTCAAAGCGGATATTATTAGTGCGCGCGAAAGCTTCAGCCCCTTCGCCACACAAATACACATGCTCGCTTTTTTCCATCACGGCACGTGCAAGGCTAATTGGGTTTTTTACATTACGAATAAGTGAAACCGCACCGGCACTTAAATCCTTACCCCACATAAGGCTGGCATCCATCTCGTGCCTGCCATCGTTAGTATATACGGCACCCTTACCGGCATTAAACAAGGGGCAATCTTCCAAGCTTACAACAGCAGCCTCCACAGCATCTAAAGCGCTACCTCCATTTTCCAAAACAGCATACCCTGCCTGTACAGCAGCCTTCAAGGCTGCCGTATACTTCGCTTCCTTTTCTTCTGTCATCGAGGTACGGAGTATAGTGCCGGCCCCGCCGTGTATAGCAATACAAAACTTATTCATGCAGTGAAAATAGCCTATTGCCTCATTTTTTTGCGATTGCAGGGTTACCTTTTCGCAACAGTGGTATTAACTATAAAAGCACAATGGTTAAAACAAAAAATACTACTATGAAAAAGCTACTCCCCCTAATGATACCGGGCCTGTTACTACTGGCTGTTGTTGCAAACGCCCAAAGCTACGAACCCGATGACCTGGTAAAATTCAAACAGGATACCATGGGCAGGTACTTCATCTCCAAAATAAAATCGAACCAGGTTTATATACCCATGGATTTTAACTCGGCAGATATAAAAGACCTGACCGCCTACCGCGAAATTAAGGACTACTCCATACTTAAAGTGGAGCTGGTTTACACCGCCTACCGCAAGTCGGAGTATTTTGATCAACCACAATTAAATATTGACCGGCTGAATAATTTAAAAGAACAGGCGCCTGAACTTTTTGCCAGTAGCCTTACTAAGTGGAAGTTTATTGCTCAAACAGAATGTAGTAATGAAGAAGAGGCCCGTAAGCTGTTTCACGGCTTTGTAATAAGCTACAGGCCCGAACCTTCCATTCCTTTTTCTGCAGATATGGGCAAGACCTTTAGCGATAAAGTTAATTTGTACGTAAAGCTGGTGGCTGATGTGGCAGATAAAAAGCCGGGAGCGCGAGAAAAACTAAACAACAATTTTCCCGAACTGCGTGATTCAGCAGTGTTGAGTGTTATGAACAGAAAACAGGGATGGAAAGACATGCCCGTAGTATGTGATGTAACCGGCAGTATGACTCCTTACATGCTACAAACCATGATTTGGTTTAAACTGCATAGCAAAACCGCAGGCGATTGCAGCTATACTTTCTTTAACGATGGCGATAATGCCCCTGATGATAAAAAGGTAGTTGGCAGCACCGGTGGTGTTTACTTTGGCAAAACAGCAAAGTATGATTCTGTTGAACATCTGTTACTGAAAGCCATGTATGCAGGTAATGGTGGCGATGCCCCTGAAAACAACATTGAAGCATTGATACGCACACAGGAGAAACTGCCCGGTTGTAAAGAAATTATAATGATTGCGGACAACTATGCCAACGTTAAGGACATTGCCTTTTTAGAAAAAGTTACCAAACCCATCCACATAATTTTATGCGGGGCAAGCACAGGTATAAACGTAGATTACCTGAACATAGCGCGTGCAACGGGAGGCTCGGTACATACCATTGAAAAGGACATTGAGGACCTTGCCAAGGTGAACGAAGGGGAGATATTTACCATTAAAGGGCAAAAGTTTAGGCTGGAGAAAGGGCGCTTTAAACTGATATATGAAAGCTGATACCAACCCGCTTTGAACCTGATGCACTAAGCTCTTGTTGTAACCGTGCGCAGCCCTTTCTCTATAATTGAGGAGGGGTTTGTGCTTTAAGGATAAACAACGGTACCTTTAAAATTACCGTTATCAATAAAACCTATATAGCGCGAGTCATAAGCATTATCGCGGTTATCGCCTAAAACAAAATACTTGCCCTGTGGAACTTTAACAGGGCCAAAGAAGTTAATACTCCAATGCTTATTACTCGGATTAAAAACACCAGGCACAAACGGAGCAATAAATCTTGTGGCCGGTAAGTTATGGTCGGTTACAGCCCGGTCGGGTAAATTCACAATAAGGGAATCTGGGCTAGGTGCATAAGCAGATTCTACATCAATAACCTGCCGCTGTATTCCTTCTAAATCATCATCAGCTATTATAAAGGCATGCGCTAAGTTGATTCCGCTATCTGCAAATTGCCCGTTAACATAACAAAAGCCATTTTTGATTTCTACCTCATCTCCTTCCATACCAAACAATCGGAAACAGTAAATGGCCTCCTGCGTGCTGCCGGGCATAGTTCCCTTAAAGCAGATAAAATCTTTGTGTTTTGGTTTCGTAAGCGCCGACGTAAAAAAAACATCACCAACTTTTAATGTTGGGTCATTCCCCGGCGAAACTACCTTGTAATATCCCACCAAGCCCGAAACCCTTGCAACGGCTAAAAGCAAAAACAAAAAAGCTGCAATAAAACCAATAGCAATAGCTCCTTTTTTCATGGTAATATGGAAATCACTTCTATTTTCATCAGCAATATATGAGTAATCCCAAACTTGTTTTGCGTTACCCCCGGCCAATAGGAGCAGCATTTGTTATAGGCGGACTTGGCTTAGGGTACCTTAGCATCTTGCTGCCAGTTAAGGCAGCCCAACAACACGCGCCGGATGTTAGCATTTCAATGGGCGGCGTTTTTATGACGGTATTCAGCCTGTTGCTTGGCCTGGTTTTTCTGATTTCCGGAACACAGTTTGCCCGCTTTTTTGTTGTAGAGAAAGAGCAAAGCAAAACGCCGGTTTACCTTACTGCAGCAGTAATAAGCCTTGTAGGTTTGGCCACCTACATGTTGCTGCAAAAATACCTGGAAGGTTACGGATACGTTTTTTAATACTTTGCCGCCCTGCCTTAAAGTATTCCTTTAACTTCACTGTGCACAAGCCTAGGTTTTAAAGCCTTGCTTTTGCCTAATACCCAACATGAAAAGCATAGTAAGCTTCATAACGCTTCTTTTTATAAAGGCCTTATCCAATATATTCTATCGCTTTAAAATTGGCTGGCCTAAAAAGGAAATAAACTGGAACAACATCCGGTTGATTATTTTTTTAAACCACACCTCACTTTTCGAAATCGTTTATGTAGGCTTTTTACCTGTTTCCTTCCTGCGCACACTTTCTAAACGCATGGTAGCGCCTGTGGCAGATAAAACCCTGCAACGCCCTTTTGTGGGCACCATACTAAGGCTGTTTAACCCCGGCATGCGCAGCATAACCCGTAAACGCGACGATAGCTGGAAACAATTTGTAGAGGGCATTTACGACGACTCAGTAATTGTAATTGCAGCCGAAGGGCGTATGAAAAGGCGAACCGGTTTGGATTCGCACGGAAAAAAAATGACAGTTAAACCCGGCGTGGTAGATATACTTGCGGGCCTTGATAAAGGTCAGCTTATTTTGGCTTATAGCGGTGGTTTGCACCATATACAGGCGCCCGGTGAGGGTTTCCCTAAACTTTTTAAAACCATTAAAATGGATATTGAGGTTTTCGAGATTGAAGACTACAAAAACCTTTTTGATGCACCGCACGACAGCCAAACCTGGAAAAAAATGGTGCTTGATGATTTACAACACCGGCTTGAAACCAAGCCGCCTACTTTTCCTTAATCACGCGAATCGGCTGTTAGTTTTTCAGTATCGTTTTGCAAGATGATTGAAGATAGGAAAACGAAGGGTAGAATGCAAAAACAGGTTAGTTTAAGGTTTCTGGTTTGGTGTTAGAGTTTAAATGTTTGTATGATGTAAGTGCACGCTATGCAGAGTAGGGAGCAAATTTGTGGCTGGTCAGGTGCAACAACAGGAGAGCAGATTATAAAGGCATTACATCAACCTTAAACTCATCCTCATTTATACTTGCTTGAAAAAATTTAATGTTTTTATTAAGAGCTGAAGCAGCAGTTGTAATTTCGCTTTTATCTTTTTCTGATATCTTGGAACCAAAAATTACTTCGCAAACAATTTCGGGCGAAATTTTAACAGCACACCTAATATGATAAATATTTCGGAGACGGTATTCCTCTTCATGTTTCCACAGTAATGCTTTTGTTTGTGTTAGTTTCATAAAGATTGACGGGGCCTCTTCAAACAATCCCATCCGAGGGATGGTGTCTGAATACCGAACTGGTCCAATGCTACTTTGAGTTTCAAGCACAAGCTGTTTTATGTCATAACCGATACAAAAGCCTTTGTGCGCTTGAGAATAATAGGACCACAGAAGAAGATTATTTTTAGTGGCGCAAAGGCTAAACACCCCGAATTTCGCATTGAGCATTTTGACAACACCTTGTTCTATCTCTTTTGTGTGATTTTTATCAAAAACCTTTATTTTATGTTTATCAGTTTGCCAATCATGTTCAATTTGATCAATATTTAAGAATTTATTTTCCGATAATCGTTTTTGAAAATACTTTTTCTTTAAGTTACCGATTGTCAGTTCTTCTTTTTTATACCTAAAAGGTATCGCACCTTCAAACGGATCATTAAGTTGATCAAATGAAGAAAAATATACCTCACCATTAGTGATTAGAGCTTGGTGATTTAAATTTTGCCAATCTCTGTATTTATATAAAACTGGTGGGATGTCTTTCAAAAACTCTTTAGAAGTAGGTGAAATTGGCCTCACAATCATGTTAAACATCGTTTGATTATATGAATATAAAACAAAAAAAACCGTTTGCACGAGAGGCTTTGTATCAACCTCCCCCGCTTCGCTTCGCTCAGCACCCTCTCCTAAAAGAGAGGGTTAAATACAAAACAAAAAAAGCCCCTTGCTTTCGCAGGAGGCTTTGTATTTGTCTAACGTCTGATGTCTGGCATCTGACGTCTGTAGGTATTACATCATTCCGCCCATGTCTGGCATTCCGCCGCCCGGCATTCCCATGCCACCTGCTTTCTTTTCTTCAGGCTTGTCAACAATTACTGCTTCAGTAGTCAGTAACATGCTGGCGATAGAGGCTGCATTTTCTAATGCAATACGGCTAACTTTAGTAGGGTCGATAACACCTGCTTTTTTCAGGTTTTGGTATTCATCAGTACGGGCATTGTAACCAAAGTCATCTTTGCCTTCGCGTACTTTTTGTACCACGATAGAACCTTCTAAACCGCTGTTTACCACAATCTGGCGCAGAGGCTCTTCAATAGCACGGCGCACGATAGCAATACCGGTTGTTTCGTCGTCATTCTCGCCTTTCAGTTTTTCCAATGCAGCCTGTGCACGCACATAAGCTACACCACCACCGGCAACAATACCTTCTTCAACCGCTGCGCGTGTTGCATGTAATGCATCATCAACGCGGTCTTTCTTCTCTTTCATTTCAACCTCAGTTGGCGCACCGATGTATAACACGGCAACACCACCGCTCAGCTTAGCTAAACGCTCCTGTAGTTTCTCGCGGTCGTAGTCAGAAGTTGTTTTTTCAATTTGCGCTTTAATTTCTTCAACGCGGGCTTTAATTTGCTCCTTATCGCCTTTACCGTTTACGATTGTAGTGTTGTCTTTATCAACTACTACTTTCTCAGCCTGGCCAAGGTAGCTGAAGTCAGCATTCTCCAGTTTGTAACCCATTTCTTCGCTGATGGCAATACCACCGGTAAGGATGGCGATGTCCTTCAACATTTCTTTGCGACGGTCGCCAAAGCCCGGCGCTTTAACAGCAGCCACTTTAATGGTGCCGCGCAGTTTATTTACTACCAGCGTTGCTAAAGCTTCGCCCTCTACTTCTTCAGCAATAATTACTAAAGGACGGCCGCTTTGTGCTACTTTCTCCAGTATGGGCAACAGCTCGCGCATGTTGCTTATCTTCTTATCGTAAATTAAAAGCAGGGCGCCTTCTAATTCAGCTTCCATGCTTTCAGGGTTAGTAACAAAGTACGGAGAAAGGTAACCACGGTCAAACTGCATACCTTCCACGGTCTTTACTTCCGTTTCAGTACCTTTTGCTTCTTCAACAGTAATAACCCCTTCGGTGCCTACTTTTTTCATAGCGTCGGCAATCATTTTACCGATTTCGTTATCGTTGTTAGCAGAGATAGAAGCTACCTGCTCGATCTTGCCGAAATCTTTACCAACGTTTTCGCTTTGTTTTTTCAGGTTCTCAACAATAGCGCGAACGGCTTTGTCTATACCACGCTTAAGATCCATTGGGTTTGCACCGCTGGCAAGGGCCTTTAAGCCGGGGCCTACAATAGCTTGTGCCAATACAGTAGCAGTAGTAGTACCGTCGCCTGCCTGGTCGGCCGTTTTGCTGGCAACCTCTTTGGTCATTTGGGCGCCCATGTTTTCAATAGGGTCTTCCAGTTCAATTTCTTTTGCAACGCTTACACCGTCCTTAGTAACAGATGGAGCACCGAATTTTTTATCGATGATAACGTTACGGCCTTTAGGGCCCAGAGTAACTTTTACGGCATTAGCCAGTTTGTCAACGCCACTCTTCAGTTTATCGCGGGCGTCTTTTTCGAATAATATCATTTTAGCCATATCAACTTAATTTTGAGTTTTTAATTATGAGTTTAGAGTTTAAAGGGCGCAATTAAACGATTGCAAAAATGTCGCTCTCTTTCATGATAAGGTAGTCAACACCATCCACCTGAATTTCGGTACCGCTATACTTGCCGTAAAGTACGGTATCGCCTTTTTTAACTGTGGTAGGTTCGTCTTTTTTGCCCGGGCCAACAGCTATTACAGTACCACGTTGTGGTTTTTCTTTAGCTGAGTCAGGGATAATGATACCGCCGGCGGTTTTGGTTTCCGCTTCAGCCGGTTTTACCAGCACTCTGTCCGCGAGTGGAGTTAATTTTACGTCTGCCATAATTATTAAGGTTTTAATTTTAAGATGAATAATGAACCACTGCAGTAGCAGGGTTTCGGGCGCGAATATAACAGACATTATGCCAAGGCCTAATTGACTGATTTTTTGGCAGAAACTGCTGAAAAACCTTCATAACCCCCTCCAAAATTGGCAGTTTTCGATGTACAGGCCCCCCCTGCCACCACCGGCAGGCTACCGATGCCCTGGGGTGGCTGCAACTGCCTAATTAGTAAATAGTTGCGCCGGCTGCCAATATTTTGCCCATTCATCCGACATATAAGCAGCCTTAACACTTTTAGGCTTAAGTAGTTTGTTGTAATCCTATTTTTGCGCCCCATGGCGGATGAGAAAGAAGAGTTAAAGAGTAAAAGAATAACCGGGAAACAGATTTCCAACACGCTTCGCATTTACCGGTTTATACTGCCTTATAAATGGCATTTCATTATCGGGATGGTTTTCCTGGTGGTATCCTCGGGCGTGGTTTCCTTCATACCCGGCGGTTTTGGCAATCTTATAGACGCCGCTTTGCCGGCAAAAGATGCCATTGAAAAAATAGGCAAAGTACTGGAATCAGACGCACCGGCCGACCAAAAGCTATCGCAGGCACAGGCCCTGGTTAAAGCTTTTAAAGAAGGCATACACCCCGAGGAGTTAAAGAGGATAGGAATGTTGTTAGGGGGCATACTTCTTTTACAGGCAGTTCTCTCCTTCTTCCGCATCTACCTGTTTGAGTATGTAAGCCAAAATGCCATGGCTGCCATACGCCGCACCTTGTACGAAAAGATCATTACCCTGCCTATCCGCTTTTTTGAAGAAAACCGTGTGGGCAACCTCACCAGCCGCATATCTTCAGATGTAAGCCAACTGCAGGATTCCCTATCCAATCAACTGGCCTTTTTTGTGCGGCAATTGGTGCTGCCCATTGTTTGTATTCCTTTAATGATAGCGGTATCGCCCAAACTTTCGCTCATCATCCTTGCCGCACTACCGCTCATGATTATTTCTGCTGTAGCTTTTGGGCGTTACATCCGCAAAGTTTCGCGTAAGGCACAGGACCAGTTAGCCGAGAGTAACACTATTGTAGAAGAAACCTTTCAATCAATTGATGTAGTAAAAGCTTTTACCAATGAGGCGTATGAAACGCGCCGTTATGGGGTAATAAACCGTAACGTAGCGGCTATAGGTTTAAATGCGGCTAAATACCGCGCGGCCTTTGTGTCCTTCATCATTTTTGTAATGTTTGGCGCCATAGTAGGATTGGTATATGCCGGAGCTCTTGAATTAGCCAACGGAAGCATGAAACCCGGCGACCTTATCCAGTTCTTTCTGCTTACCATATTTATAGGCAGCTCGCTGGCAGGCCTTAGCGAAAGTTATACGGTGCTGCAAAAAACCATTGGTGCATCGGAGCGCATTAATGAGATATTAGACGAACAGGACGAAACCAAAGTGGCCGATGAAAATCTAACGGCACCTATACAGGGCCATGTGCAGTTCCGCGATGTAAACTTTGCCTACCCTTCAAGGCCTGATGTGCAATTGTTCCAGGGGTTATCGTTCGAAGTAAAAGCAGGGCAAAAAATTGCACTGGTGGGGCCAAGCGGTTCGGGCAAAAGCACTATTGTAAAACTATTGGCAGGGCTGTATCCTTTTGCGGGTGGCCAGATTTTAATTGACGGTAAGCCCATTAGCGATTACAACATTACTGCCCTGCGCAAAAACTTTGGCACCGTACCGCAGGAAACCATTTTGTTTGGCGGCACTATACGCGAGAACATTGCTTACGGAAAACCCGGAGCAACAGACGAAGAAATTATTGAGGCTGCAAAACGTGCCAATGCCTGGGATTTTATCCAAAGTTTTCCTGATGGTTTAGATACTGTAGTTGGCGAACGCGGTGTAAAAGTTAGCGGCGGACAAAAACAACGCGTGGCTATTGCCCGTGCCATTTTGCGCGACCCCAAAATTTTGATACTTGACGAGGCCACCAGTGCGCTGGACAGCGAAAGCGAACGCCTGGTTAAGGATGCCTTAAGCAAACTGATGGTAAACCGTACCACCTTTATTATTGCCCACCGCCTTTCAACCATACGCGAGGCAGATGTTATTTTGGTAATTAATAAGGGCAAAATTGTTGAAACCGGCACCCACGACGAGCTATCAGAGTTGGAGAACGGTATTTACAGCAATTTGCTTCGTCTGCAATACGAATTAGATTAGCAGCCTCTAACTCTCCTTAAAGGCCATAGGCCGGGAGGGTGACATGAAATGAAGATATCGGCATCCATATATTCCAATAAGTCTAAAGGGCTTGAACAAAACATTCAGGAACTGGATGCCCACGATATTGATATGTTTCATGTGGATTGTGCCGATGATGCGAAAGTGTTTGACGACATAAAGCGCATAAGGGCTGTTTCCACCACGCCTATTGACCTGCACATCATAGCTGCAGAACCTGAAAAGTATTTGCCCACCATTCAGGAACTAGGTATAGAGTATGTGAGCTTTCAATACGAGAATTTAAAAGCACTGCCGAAGTTGCCCAAGGGCACCTCAACCAAGTTTGGTTTGGCTATATGCTCCCCTACATCGCTGGATGCATTTCAAAAAACCAATGGCGATTATGATTTTGTGTTGATGATGGCCACTGTGCCGGGGCAAAGCGGAGGCACCTTTCAGCATGAGAATTTCCAGAAGATAATTGAGTTTAAAAACCGCTACCCAAAAAAGCAGATACATGTGGACGGAGGGGTGAATGCCGAGATAGCTTTTATCCTACGTTTGTTGGGTGCGCATGCTATAGTTTCGGGCAGTTACCTGATGAACCATGAATCGCTGGGTATTGGTATGCTTAGCCTGCATAAGGCGCCCGGCACCGATAAGGCACACCCATTTGTAGTGGCTGACTTTGCTACGCCCCTAAAATACCTGCCCATTATAAAAGATGGTGAAAGCAGCTTTTTGCAGGTGCTTGAAACTATAGAGAAGTATGACCAGGGGTTCGCTTTGGTAAGTGATGCCAAAGGGGAGTTAAAGGGTGTAGTAAGCAATGCCGATGTGCGCCGTGGCCTGCTTAAAAACGCAGGTGATATGAACGCTGTGCAATCAAAAGATATTATTAACGCAAGCCCGGTAAGCATAAGCGAAACCGCCAGCCTGCACGATATGATACGGCTGCTCAATAGCCTCAGTTTTATTGTATTATTTTTGCCTGTAGTAGATGCCGAAAACCATTTAAAAGGTGCGGTGCTGCTCAATCAATTAACGCGCGTATAATGATAGTTCATCTTAAGAAATCAGTGAGTTTTGAAGAAGCAGAGAAGTTAGCTGCGAAATATAAATCGGCCCTGTTTGAAAACGGCAGTTTGGTAATGGTTACGCCAAGCAAACTAAAAGCTGCTGACGAAGAGTTACAAAAGCATGCTGAGCAGGTTTTTGTTACCGATACCGACATACAATTAGCCGGTAAGCAATATCTAAAAACCAAGCGCGAAGTAAATTTGGGTAAAGTAAATATAGGCGGCAGCACCAATAATTGCGTTGCCATTACCGGCCCCTGCAGCGTGGAGAGCGAAGAGCAGATTGAAGCTGCCGCTAAACTGTGTGTGGAGCTAGGTGTAACCATCCTTCGTGCAGGGGCTTACAAGCCGCGCACTTCGCCTTATACGTTTAGAGGTTTAGGATTAGAAGGTTTGAAGCTACTGGCTAAAATGCGTGATAAATATGGCCTGCAAATTATTACGGAAGTGCGCGACAGCACGCATGCAGATGAAGTTATTGAGTATGCGGACATAATACAGATAGGCGCTAAGAGCATGTACGACCACGGCATTTTAAACAAGTGCGGCAAAACGAAAAAACCTGTACTGCTGAAGCGCGGCTTTGGAACCACGCTGCAGGAGTTTGTGCAGGCAGCAGAGTTTATTTTAAGTGGGGGAAACCCGAATGTAATATTATGCGAACGCGGAATACGCACCTTTGAAACCAAAACACGTTTTACGCTGGACCTTTGCGGTGCTGCCTGGTTAAAGGAATATACCAACCTTCCGATAATACTCGACCCCAGCCATGCCATTGGTTATGCTTACGGCGTGCCTGACCTGGCAAGGGCCTGCGTAGCTATGGGCATTGATGGTGTGCTGATTGAAACGCACCCTAACCCTAAAGTGGCCTTAAGCGATGCCGACCAGCAATTGAATTTTAATGAATTCCGTGCACTGCATAGCAGCCTTAAGAAGGTAGCAGATGCGGTAGGATATAAGATAGTTTAACCGATTGAAGAGCCCCCTGCAGTAAAATGGAGAAATACGAAAAGCGCGGCGTTAGCGCAGGCAAAGAAGAAGTACACGCAGCTGTAAAGCACCTTTACCACGGATTGTTTCCTAAAGCGTTTTGCAAAATATACCCCGATTACCTGGGCAACGATGACAGTTACTGCAATGTAATGAGCAGTGACGGTAGCGGCACAAAATCGATACTGGCGTATTTATACTGGAAAGAAACGGGCGATATAAGTGTTTGGAAAGGCATTGCTGTAGATGCTATGGTAATGAACCTGGACGACCTGCTTTGCGTTGGCGCTACCGATAACTTTTTATACACCTCCATCATCAACCGCAACAAACATTTGATTACCGGCGAGGTGATTGCCGAGATAATTAAAGGCGGTAAGGAGTTTATGGACCGCCTGCGCGATTTTGGTGTGAACGTACACCTGATGGGTGGCGAAACTGCTGACCTTGGCGATTGTGTGCGCACTACTACAGTAGATGCCACCATGACCGTACGCATGAAGAAAGACAAGCTGGTGCTTACCCAAAACATAAAGCCCGGCGATGTTATTGTTGGCTTAGCCAGTTATGGCAAAGCAACGTACGAAGACCAATACAACAGCGGCATAAGCAGCAATGGCTTAACCAGTGCGCGCCATGATGTGTTGAGCAAAGTATATGCAGAGAAATACCCTGAAACGTTTGATGCGGCAGTAGATAGCAGCCTTGTTTACAGCGGTAGCAAAAAACTGACCGATGCGCTGGAAGGAACACCACTGAACATAGGGCAGGCGCTGCTCTCTCCTACCCGTACCTATACACCGGTAATAAAAAAGATACTGAACGAAATACCCGGTAAGGTGCATGGCCTTGTGAATTGCACGGGCGGCGCGCACACCAAGGTGCTCCACTACATCGATAACTTACGCATAGTAAAAGATAAACTGCTTCCCATCCCTCCTATCTTTCAATTGATACAAAAGGAAAGCGGCACCGACTGGAAAGAAATGTTTAAGGTGTTGAACTGCGGTACGCGCCTAGAAGTTTACGTTGAGCCGCAATACGCCAGCCTGGTAATTGATGTTGCTTTAGGCTTTGGTATAGACGCCCACGTTATCGGCCATGTTGAAGCTGCTGAAACCAATGAAGTAGTGGTAAAGAGTGAGCACGGGGAGTTTAGGTATAGTTAGTCTTCATTCTAAACATAAGACATTTTGTCTTAAACTGTCATATGGCACGCTTAGTGTTTAGTTTGGGCGGTTAAAACACTGAAAAAATGAATATTCCAAACTTAAACTATGGCTCTATACGTAAGAATAACTATCTAAGAATCTTTACTGGTGAGTATGATGAAACTTGCATAGTTACAGATCTGAATAGCGAATTTATTTCTGTAGCAAGTATTACCGAAAATACAGAATCTATTGCATTCCCATCTGGTCGATTTTATAAGAATCATCCTCAAAACAATTTAGAGCTTCATCCTGTTTTCATAGATGAAGAATGGTTGGCTGCTCTCTCATTTGTCCCCTTAAATGCTGGTATATTCACTCACGAAGATTTTGTAGTGCTAGCAGAAGCCGAAAATGGATGGCGTATTTCATATCAATCGGGAAAACAAAAATGGGTAAAATATGTTCACGAGTTGCAAAACGAATATGAGATGCACACAGGCAAATACCTAATAAAGTAAGCTCAGCAAAAAGAAATAAATAGAATTCCATTATAAATTTAATATATACAATGAAAAGAGTCAAATTAGGTCTTTGCCGCTGTCAGTGTCACCACTGACAGCAAACAACACCGACAAAATACCTTATAAAGGTCCGTCTGTGAAGACAATGACGATGGCTGAGCTTGCCGCCCACCGATTCATCGGATGACTCAAAGTCATCCGATGAGTTTAAGAGGCCTTCTTCTTTTTCACCTTCAACTCATTTTCCTTCATTCTTTCTTTTACCATTTTTTTTACCAATGTAATTGGTAACGGTTTTTCGGGGGTAAAGTGCAGGCAGCTTTTGGTGCCGCCGTATCTGGCAACTTCTTCTTTATAGTTATTCAGAAAGCTGCCACTGCAGAGAAAGAAGCTGCAATGCTCTTTAAAGGCAGCATAAGCAACCAATAATTTGCCGACATGTTTAAAGGCGGGCATACCATAACTTATCAATTCCTCTGCATCAGGGGCAACCGTTTTGATCGTTTTCCGCAATTGCTCAAGGGCTTTGCGCTGGTCTGTAGGAACAGTCTTTAAATACTCGGGAACGGTAATTGGCTTTGTGGACATACTAACCACAAGATAAAAAGAGAACTAAAATTTAGTTCGCTTTTACCTCCATAATTAACTGCTGCAACACTTTTTTGGCATCGCCAAACAGCATAGAGGTTTTAGGCTGGTAGAAGAGGTCGTTATCAATACCGGCATAACCGGGTTTCATACTGCGCTTGTTTACTATAACGGTTTTGGCGTTTTCTACTTCTAACACCGGCATGCCATATATAGGGGATGACTTATCGGTTTTAGCCGCAGGGTTTACCACATCGTTAGCGCCAAGCACCATTACTACATCTGCACTATTGAACTCAGAGTTGGCTTCTTCCATTTCCAACAGCTTGGGATATTCCACATCTGCTTCGGCCAGCAATACGTTCATGTGGCCCGGCATGCGCCCGGCTACGGGGTGTATGGCATATTTTACCTCCACTCCTTTTTCTTCTAAGGCCATTTCCAACTCGTGGCAGGTATGCTGCGCCTGGGCAACTGCTAAGCCATAGCCCGGCACAATCATTACTTTCTTAGCGTAGCTCATCATCATAGCTGCATCGCTTAACGATACTTCTTTGATAGGGCCCTGGTCTTTTGCTTCAGCAGGGCCTGCGTTATCGTTTGATGAAGCGCCAAAGGAACCGATTACCACATTCAGTAGAGAACGGTTCATGGCCTTACACATTAATATAGTTAGAATAGTACCCGCAGAACCTACCAGTATACCGCCGGTAAGCATAACCTTATTATCATACAGGAAACCGCCGCAGGCTGCTGCAACACCGGTAAATGAATTAAGCAAGGAAATTACCACGGGCATATCGGCACCGCCAATTGGCAAAACAAACAACACACCGTAAACAATACACAGGGCCAGCTCCACATAAATAAAGGTATTGATAGGCAATACACCTGCTGCCAACAGTATTACATCCAGTATTATTACCGTAAGCAGCGAAAGGTTGAGAAACTGCTGTCCGCCGAAGGTTACATCCTTAATGCGGCCATTAAGTTTGCCCCATGCAATTATTGAGCCTGCAAAAGATATACTGCCTATAACCAGTCCCGCAATAATGGTTAGCATGCGCACTGTATCGCTATCAGTAGTCTTGGTGCTTTCCACCAATCCTATAAGTGCCGCGCAGGCACCTCCCATGCCGTTGAACAGCGAAACCATTTCGGGCATTTGCGTCATTTGCACCTTACGGGCCGCATACGTACCTACTAATGCGCCTAAAGCAATACCACCAAAAATCCAGATGTAGTTGCGGATAACCTCAGGGTGAAAAAAGATGGTGCCGAGTATTGCCACAAACATACCACCGGCGGCAATCAGATTACCGCGGCGCGCTGTATCAGGATGGCCTAACATTTTTAAACCGAGAATAAACGTAACCGAACCAATTAAATAACTGGCAGGAAGAACGTAACTCAAAATATCAGATGCACTCATGCGGTTCTCTCCTTTTATTTACGTTTAAACATTTCCAACATACGGTCGGTTACTACAAAGCCCCCCACCACATTAAGGGTTCCTAAAAAAACAGCAAGAAAACCCATTACCAGCATCAGGTAATCATCGGGCCGGGTATGGCCCATAACAATAATTGCACCTATAATAACCACACCGTGTATGGCATTAGCGCCACTCATTAAAGGCGTATGCAGTATGCTGGGTACGTGCGATATAACTTCTATACCCAGAAATATCATCAGCAACACTATATAAAGTGTCTGCATGTTAATGTAGCTGTGGATGTCTTCCATATAATAGCCTTGTATTAAACGAAAATTGGCAGAAGTGGTTACCCCTCTGCCAATTGTTTTACTCTATCATTTACTATTTGCCCGTTATAAGTAATGCAGGTGCCTTTTACCAAATCATCCTCAAAGTTGAGGTTAAGGCCACCTTTATCGTCTATAATCAGTTTTAAAAAATTCAGAATGTTTTTGCCATACATTTTACTGGCATCAGCCGGTACCGATGAAGGCAGGTTTGAATTGCCTACTATTGAAACATTGTTATGCGTGGTAGTAGTATTGTTTTGGGTAAGCTCGCAATTGCCCCCTGTGGATGCTGCAAGGTCCACAATCATGGCTCCACCTTTCATACGTTCTACCATTTCGCGTGTAATCAACACCGGCGCCTTTTTACCCGGTATTTGCGCCGTGCTTATAACTATATCAGCCTTGGCAATAGCATCGGAAATGCGTTGCTTTTGTTTGGCCTTATATTCCTCGGTTTGTTCAACAGCGTAGCCACCTGCTTTAGAAGCATCGGCAGCACCTTCTACTTCAATAAATTTTGCACCAAGGCTCATTACCTCTTCCTTGGCGGCAGGGCGCGTATCAAACACCTCTACCACAGCGCCTAAACGCTTTGCCGTAGCAATAGCCTGCAAGCCGGCCACGCCTGCGCCCAACACCAACACCTTAGCCGGCGGTATACTACCGGCGGAAGTGGTGAGCATAGGAAAGTACCTTGAAAAATTTGAAGCAGCAAGCACAACTGCCTTGTATCCTGCCACACTGGCTTGCGAACTAAGCACATCCATACTTTGTGCCCGCGTAGTGCGCGGTATCATATCCAATGAAAAAGAGGTGAGGCCTTTGGCAGCCCACTCCTTCATTTTGGCAAAGTTGAACAGCGGCTGGTAAACACCCAGCAATACTGCTGAGGGTTTTAACTCCTTTAATTCATCATCGCTTAATAAATGAATGGTCAATACTAAATCAGCACCGGATAAAATTTCGGCACGGCTTTTAACCTGGGCACTAACTTTAAGGTAATCGTTGTCCTGAGCAAAAGCGCGGCTACCCGCTTGCGATTCAACCCATAC
>JBDHYB010000037.1:0-23304 GCA_039811145.1 Chitinophagales bacterium
TCATCGCGGAAAATAGCGGCAGCCGCCTGCTGCATTTGCTCAGGCGTAACATTTAAATAGCGTTCTACTTCACGGTTTACTCCGGCCGCATCGCCAAGCATTTCAAAGTAAGCCAGGTTCATTGCCCTGTTCAATATGTTAGTTTCGCCAAACAATAAATACGACTCAATTTTATTCTTTACCTTCTCTAACTCCTCGCTGCTTACTTTTTCTTCAACCATTTTTTGAAGAACCTCTTTAACCGCCTTATCTGCATCATCCATACTTACACCGGGGTTCAGTTTACCGTCAACCATAAACAGGCCTGCATCAACTGTTTCGGTTGAATAAGCGCTTATACTGCTGAACAGCTTCTTTTCTTTCACCAGTTCATGATACAATCTCGACGAATCGCCGGTACTCAATATATCGCGGATTAAATCGGCAGCGTAGTAGTTCGGGTCGGTACGATCGCTCATTTTATACGCCTTATACAAGGCATTTACCGGTACTTTAGCGTGAACATCAAGCACGCGGGCCTCTTGCTGAAGGGGCTCCTGCGGGATATTGCGTTCAAATTTAGGCCCCGCAGGTATTTCGCCAAACCACTTTTCGGCTAATTGAAAAACATCAGCAGCCTTTACGTCACCGGCCACTACCAATACCGCATTATTGGGGCGGTAGTATTTAAAAAAGAAATCCTTTGCGCTTTGCATTTGCACGCGCTCAATATGCGTAAGGTCTTTACCTATTACCGGCCATTGGTAAGGGTGCACCTTATAAGCCAGTGATGTCATTTTATGCCATACATCGCCATAAGGTTGGTTTATGTAGTGCTCTTTAAACTCCTCCATTACCACATTCTTCTGCGTATTCAGGCTGTCATCTTCAAAAGCTAAGGACATCATTCTGTCGCTTTCAAGCCAAAAAGCTGTTTCCAGGTTGGCAGCAGGCAGAATATCGTAGTAGTTGGTAATATCGCTGGAAGTGAATGCATTGTTTTCGCCACCCGCGTTTTGCAGAGGGGTATCAAACTCCGGTATGTTTACGGAACCTTCAAACATAAAATGCTCGAAGAGGTGGGCAAAACCGGTTTGCTCCGGCGATTCGTCGCGCGAACCTACTTTGTAAAGAATATTAACGGCGCCCATTGATGTAGTGTGGTCTTCGTGCACAATCACCTTTAAGCCGTTAGCAAGTGTATGTTGTTCAAATTTTATCATCGCTGTTTAAATAATTGCAGATGGCAAATGTATCTTTTTCGTGTCCACTACCAACCGTAGCGGTGAAAGGAAGAGCACGAGCAATATATTGACGATAAAAGCCAGCGGCGCATTGTGTAAAAAATGAATAAGCCGGAGCTTTTTTCAGTAGCATTGACTTTCTGCACAAATAAATCTTTGAAAGCCAAATATTTAAAAACCTATGGTAGCTGCGCCTATTGTTTCGATCCTTAAAAAAACCAAGTTCAGCCTATTCTATGACGGGATGCCGTTTAAAAATGGCGTCTTCGTTAAAAAGCTTTCGATAGGTAACATGCCGTTTAACAATTTTGCCCCCCAAGGCCTCGCAGGTACGGGTCATGGGTATATTAAAATCGCCCACCCAGGTTAATTCTATTTCATCCCACCGTTTTTTGCTGCGCACCACCTTATCGGCTGCCAATACCAAGGAAGCCTCCACTCCCTTTTTCTGAAACTCAGGCACTACGCCAAACACTATTCCGAAAATTTTTCGGTTGCCGGTATCAAAGGTCTTTAACCAAAGAAACTTAAGCCCCCCCCATAAATTCAAGTTGCCGTTTACATGCCTGAACCAGCCATTCAATTCAGGCAGCATAATAAAAATCGCAATGGGCTCATTCTTGTGATAAGCGAACCATGCCAGGTAATCGATCATCACAGGCTTAAAGGATTTGAACATAGCTATGGACTGGGCACTGCTCATCTCCTTGAAATTTGGCAAAAACTTCCAGGTACGGTTGTATACACTGCGGAAGTCCTCAGCATACTTTTTCCAATCCCTTTTAGTAGCATGTTGATAGGTGTAATCGCCGTTTTTGTTTAACCGCTCTACAATAGCCCGGTAACGTTCCGGCCGCTGGTCATGCACATTTAAGGAATAGCTGTATTGCTGAAAATAATCCCGAAAGCCATATGCTTCAAACAACGTTTTATAGTAAGGCGGATTATAATTCATTTGGTACGTGGGTGCCGTAAAACCTTCTATCAGCAAACCCCACCATGCATTACGTTCCCCAAAGTTTATGGGGCCGTCCATTGCTTGCATACCACGTAGCGCTAACCAATTCTTTGCAGCTTCAAACAAGGTAAACGCCGCCTCATGGCTATCAATACATTCAAAGAAACCACAGCCTCCTGTAGGTTGCTCTTCACTACTTGCTGTATTGTTGTTTATGAAGGCGGCAATGCGGCCTATCACTCTTTGGTTTTCATCTTGTAATATCCAGCGAACACATTCGCCGTGTTTGAAAAAATTATTCTTCCGGGGGTCGAATGCTTTCTCAATATCCTGCCGTAAAGGAGGAATCCAATTACTATCCTTATCATAGATGGCAAAGGGAAGCTGAAGGAAGTCGTGTTTGTGTTGCGGTGAAGTTACTTCAGTAAGAAAAAACATCGGGCACTACTTTCTGTTACGGGCAGCTTCGTATAAAATTATACCTGCGCTTACACTCACGTTCAGGCTTTCAATACTACCGCTCATAGGTATACTTATCCTGTCATCGCAAATTTTCAGCAACTCGGCTGAAATACCATAACCTTCGCTGCCCAGTACAATTGCAGCCGGCACATTCCAATCCACCTGCGAAACAGCCTGCCCTTTCATATCGGCACCATATATTTTAACGCCACTTGCCTTTAAAAATTTAAGTGCAGTAAACAGGCTCTTTTCGCGGCAAACAAAAATTTTGTTCAGGGCTCCGGCGCTGGCTTTCATCGCTTCCGCATTTATCTGGGCTGCTCCTTGTGCAGGTATAACTACCGCATCAGCACCCAAACATTCTGCGCTGCGGGCAATAGCACCAAAGTTCCCTACATCTGTAACACCATCCAACACCACAAATAAGGGATTTTTACCCTTTGACAAGGCATTATTCATAACGTCGTCAATACTGTAGTAATCAACCATGGAAAGAAAGCCCAGAACCCCCTGGTGGTTGGCTTCCTTATATTTAGAATATTTGCGGACAACGCTTTCCAGCTTTTCCTTGGGCACGCTTTGCACCGGCGTTTCCGTTTGGCGGGCTAAATTCTGAATCGTTTTTATCTCATCGCCGGTGGCGCCTTTTAGCATTAATATTTTGTCGAATCGTTTGCCGGCAGTTATTGCCTCTATAACAGGCTTACGCCCGAATATGCAGAAATGTTGAGTAGCCATAATGTAGGTTCAAAAATAAAAAAGGCCATCGCAAACGCGACAGCCTTTTTATCTTGCTGGACGGTAAAATCAATTACTTGATTTCAACTTCAGCACCTGCTTCTTCCAGTTTCTTTTTCAGGTCTTCAGCAGAAGCTTTGTCTAATTTTTCTTTAACTGGTTTTGGAGCGCCGTCAACCAGGTCTTTTGCTTCTTTCAAGCCAAGGCCTGTAACGTCTTTAACCACTTTAACTACGTTCAACTTCTGAGCGCCTGCGCTTTTCAGAATTACGTCGAACTCAGTTTTTTCAGCAGCAGCACCTGCACCGCCGCCGGCTGGGGCAGCAGCTACAGCAACTGCAGCAGCAGCTGGTTCAATACCGTAGTCAGCTTTTAAAATGTTTGCTAATTCCTGAACGTCTTTTACAGTCAGGTTAACCAGTTGGTCAGCTAGGGCTTTCAAATCTGCCATGTTATTTCGTTTTTTTTTGTTATACCATGTGGCTTGCACCTTGTTAAAAACCGGGGCTCACAACCGCCGTTTTTATACAGGTTTTGGCCTGTTTTCCCGCCTTTCGTAAGACAAATTGGAAGCTGTCTTAGAATTTGGGACGGCAAATATAGGATTCTATCGTAAAAATAAAAACATAGGGCAGAGGAAAATTAAATCATCTAACTACCTGATATCCAAACAGTAATCCTAAGATGACTTAATTTGAGGCTGTCGGACTACTCCCAATGGCCATATTCCCCAGTTTTCATATAACAAAAATAGCAGAACTAAGCTTATAATTTCATTATCTTGCAATATGAGTCAGGAGGCCGAAACGGACGCTAATTTTGGACTGCTTAACGCCCTGCGCAATGTTGTGCTGGTTATTGATGCGGATGGCCGGGTAATATTCTTGAATTCGGCCGCGAAAAAAGTGCTGGCTTCAGAAGGTAAGTTACCTGTTTCCGTTTTTGATATTATCCAGGACCACCGCCTGTCCGAAAGCCTTCGTGAGCATATTCAAACCACTCAAAAAGAAGAGTATATCTTTTCTGCACTGGTAAGGGGTAATGTTCTTCATTTTCATGTTACTCGGCAAGGGCCGTATTTTGTTTGCAATGGCCAAAGCGAAGCAGAAATTGAGGCCATGTATCAGCTACAGGTTTCCTCGCGCATTAAAATGATGGAAATAAAAAGCAGGCTGTTATCCATTTGCATGCTGGATAAAACAGACTTTAATGCTGCGCTATTCGTAATCCTGCAATCTGCCGCTGAAATTTTAAACTGCGAGCGCTTAAGCTTTTGGCTGGTAAACGAACAGCAGGATTGCATACGCTGCTATAAACTATACCTGAAAAGTGCCGGTAAGTATGCTGATGACAAGGGGATTATTGAACTGCATAAAAATGAGGCCGAAGCCTATTTCGAATACATCAATAAGGAATATGCTTTTGTTTTAGCCGACGACATTGCCACCCACCCTGCAACCAAAAACTTTTACGAAAGCTACTCTAAACCTCAAAATCTTAAATCGTTACTGGATGTGCCGGTTTGGCATAATGGCAGGTTGTACGGAATAATTTGTGCTGAGCAGGTTGGCCTTAAGATGCGTTGGCAGTTAGAAGATGTGCAGTTTATGCTATCCCTTTCAGACAGTGTTTCGCTATGCCTGCAAACACGCGAAAGGTTAGAAACTGAAAAGCAACTACGCGATGCTAATAGTAAACTTACGCGAAGCAACACCGAACTGGAACATTTTGCAACAGTGGCCTCGCATGATATGAAATCGCCCTTGCGCACCATTGTAAACTTTCTTTCTCTCCTGAAAAAAAATCATGGCGCAGGATTGCCCGATTCAGCAATGGAGTATATTGATTACTCCATACAAAATGCTTCGCACCTAACCCAATTGATTAACGGCCTTTTGGCCTACGCTAAGGTTGACCAACAAGCTGTTGCCCCTGAACAGGTTGATATGAACGACCTGGTGACTCAGATATGCCGCGACCAGGGTTCGTTTATTAAAGACAGAAAAGGCAAAGTGGAGGTTAAAAACCCTTTACCTGTTTTAAACGTGCCGCGCACTTTACTTTATCAAATGTTTGCCAACATTATTCATAACGCCATTAAATACACCCATACTCACAATCCTCCGCATCTGGAAATAAGCTCACAAGCCAATGGCGAATTTCTGTATGTAATATTTGCTGATAATGGAATAGGAATTGATGACCAATACGCTGAAAAGATATTCTCACTTTTCGGCCGGGCCCATTCCCTGGAAGAATTTGATGGCACGGGCATTGGATTGGCAACCTGCAAAAAAATTGCTGAGTTGCTTGGTGGTAAAATCACTTACCAGCGCCGTAAGGAACCCACCGGAAGTATTTTTAAAGTATGGCTGCCATTAAAGTACACGCTTTCCTAGTGCCCGCAGAGGCAAAAAAAATGGCTGACCAAGGCCTGCCATTAAATCAAGTTCAGTTAATATCTCCCCTAGCCTAACACTCCCCTGCTGATTACTATACGCTGCACTTCGCTGGTGCCTTCGTATATCTGGGTAATCTTTGCATCACGCATCAGGCGCTCTACATGGTACTCCTTTACAAAACCGTAGCCGCCATGTACCTGTACGGCTTCGGTGGCTACTTTCATGGCTGTTTCGCTGGCAAAAACTTTAGCCATAGCGCTGGCCTGGTCGTAATTACCATGAGCATCTTTTATACGTGCAGCCTTATAAACCAATAAACGCGCGGCTTCAATTTCTGTAGCCATGTCAGCAAGTTTAAAGGCAATGGCCTGGTGGTTTATTATCTCTTTGCCAAATGCTTTACGCTGTTTGCTGTATTCAGCCGCCAACTCGTAAGCGCCCGCAGCTATGCCCAGGGCCTGTGCAGCTATGCCTATGCGGCCGCCACTAAGGGTTTTCATGGCAAACTTAAAACCGAAGCCATCTTCGCCTATACGGTTGGCTTTGGGCACTTTAACATCGTTAAACAACAGGGTATGGGTATCGCTGGCTCGTATGCCCAGTTTATCCTCTTTTTTAGCAACCACAAAGCCTTCCATGCCTTTTTCTACTATCAGCACGTTAATTCCGCGGTGTCCCTTTTCAGGATTGGTTTGGGCTATTACCAGGTAAGTGCTGGCACTGCCGCCATTGGTAATCCAGTTTTTTGTGCCGTTAAGCAGGTAATAATCACCCATGTCAACAGCAGTAGTGCGCTGGCTGGTGGCATCGCTGCCGGCCTCGGGCTCGCTTAAACAAAAGGCGCCAATTTTTTCGCCTTTGGCCAGTGGGGCAAGGTACTTTCTCTTCTGTTCTTCTGTTCCAAACTCCTCAAGCCCCCAACAAACAAGGCTGTTATTTACGCTCATAATTACCGAGCAGCTTGCATCTACCTTGCTTATCTCTTCCATAGCTATTACGTAGCTAAGGGTATCCATTCCTCCGCCGCCGTATTCGGGGCTAACCATCATTCCTAAAAAACCCAGTTCGCCCATGCGCTTTACCAGGTCTTTAGGGAAAGTCATATTTGTATCCCTCTCAATTACACCCGGCTTACATTCATTTTGGGCAAAATCGCGCGCCGCCTGGCGTATCATCAAATGCTCTTCAGTTAAATCAAAATTCATGGATGGTAGTTTTGTTTTTGCAGCAGCGAATATAGAATAAATGGCTTGGGATGGTAAGTACTTTCCACCGGCAACAATAGGGGCGATGCCAACCATGTATCCTGCGAAACTCTTACTTCCCTTTACCACTTTTATTCCCTTGGCATGTAAGATAGATTGCAACAAGCTTTCAATTAATTTGGTAAGGCGGGCATCCCTTTCTTACTTTCATACGTCATACTACCGTAAAGCAGCATTTCGGCCGGTTGAATAAGAGCAAAATATCTTTTCACAACCTCCGTTTACTGCCGCAGAGTGGAGTTGGCAAATCAGTAAAAACACTTATCTTAGAAATTAAACCTGTGAAGATGAAGTTTCTGTTTCCTCTGTTTATATCCTTTTTTATGGCCGCATCAGTACATGCATCGGTAGCTGACACCGCCTCCGCCATAAAAACGGAACACCAGGTTTTTTTAAATACCACCTTCTTCATCAAACAAATCCTGAGCTTTTCAAATGCCAATATTGCGGTTAGCCCTTATATAGTTGGGTACAAATGCTTCCCCTCTAAGCATCACGGCTTTCGCATTTCAGTTGGCGGCAGTTTTACAAACAAGAAGGAATATCCCGATTCAACCTTCGTAAGAATTCAACGTTCAGGTTCAGCAGATTTCAGAGCGGGTTATGAATACCGCTACACTTTCGGAAAGTTCTGGACCTTCTTTTGCGGTGCCGATGTTGTAGGCAACTACTCCCCTTCTTTTCTACGCATTAATAACAGCAGCGATATTGTTACAACAAAAACAAATGCATGGTCGTTGGGTGCAGGGCCGGTTGTGGGCATACAGATCAACGTACACAAACATATTTCCCTGTTTACTGAAACCGCCTTTTATTACAGTTACGGCAGGTCTAAAACGGAATTGACCTCCGTTGCTTTCCCGGAGTTAAATACGGGAAGCAGGCCCAGCGTTAACCAAACCGGACAGTTCTTATTACCCACTTCAATATACTTTGTATTCAAATTTTAAAAACCATACTTATGAAACGATATTATTTAACCTTACTTGTAGCTCCTGTAGCTGTTGCTTTAGTAGCCCTTAATGGCTGCATTAAGGAACCAAGCCTGGGCACTTCTGTTCCGCACTTGCCATCGCAGCTATATAATTATGAAGCCACCCAAAACAACAGCCTTAAATTCTCTTTGGGAGATAATACACCTGTAAACAACCAGGTTACCAATGCCGGAGCTACGCTTGGGCGCGTATTGTTTTACGACAAACGTATGTCAGTAAACAACTCTATTGCCTGCGCAAGCTGCCACAAACAAAACCTTGCATTTGCCGATGATGTCGCTTTTAGCCAGGGCTTTGCCGGCAAAACAACAAGCCGTAACTCAATGGCAATTATCAATACCTTCTGCAAGTCAAGTTTCTTTTGGGATGGCCGCGCTACTACCATGGAGCAACAAACGCTTATGCCGGTTAAAAACCATATTGAAATGGGGCTTGAGAACTTTGATGTGTTACAAACCAAATTGGCGCAAACTTCTTTCTATCCCGATTTATTTCAGGCAGCATTTGGCAGCAAAGAAGTAACCAGCGATAAAATAGCTATGGCACTTGCCCAGTTTATGCGCAGTATTGTTAGTAACCAAAGTAAGTTTGATGTAGTAGGTTGGGGTGGGTTAACGGAATCAGAAAACCGCGGTGCGAATATCTTCTTCACCACCGGCCATTGCAGCACCTGCCACCGTACCGATAATTTTGGTGGTGCGCCTATTACTACTCCTTACGGCGGCCAAACCGATGCCCCTGTTAACTCATCTAACATTGGTTTGGATATGGAATATGCTGATGCAGGCATTGGCGCGCTTAGCAACAAGCCTGCACAAAGCGGGTTATTCATTATTCCTTCTTTACGTAATGTGGAATTAACCGGCCCTTACATGCACGATGGCCGTTTTCAAACACTGGAGGAGGTTATAGAGCACTACAATAACGGAATACAACCCAACGTAAACCTTGACCCTGTATTAACGGCAGGTGGCGACTCTGCTTCAGTTGCAGTGCCGGTTGTGCCTGTAAAATTGAACCTGAGCGCAGCGGATAAGGCTGACCTGATTGCATTCCTGAAAACCTTAACCGACCACTCGGTAACTACTAACCCTATGTATTCAGACCCTTTTAAATAAAGGCATGAATAAGCAAAAGGTTGCCTTTATCGCCGTTGTGCTGGTTTGCGCAACTCACCTTCTTTCATCCTGTAAACAAGGGTGTACGGATAGTAAAGCATTTAATTATAACTCCGGCGCACAGCAGGATGATGGCAGTTGTATGTATTGCGACAGTTCGTTGGAAATACTATCCACAGGCCAAACCTATATCTACGATGGAAACGCCGGCAGCCCTTATCAGTTTTCATACGTAGTAGCAATTGAAGACCACTATTCAAAAGCCAACTTTACCGGCAACGGATGCAGAGCTCTTGGCATACAGGGAGACCAAATTTGCCCGCAGGGGTGCAACTATGTTACCCTATACAATTTGGTATCCAGTAACATTCGTTTAAGCTGCGATTTAACGGTTAGCGTTTCAAGCTCATTCGGATTTACTGCCACCAATAATTACACCATAAACAATGTATTAATACCGGCGGGCGATTCGCTGGCATTGGGGAATGTGGGTGCCAATTGCCTGGATCAGGGCACCTTCTTTTCTGTTTCAATTACAACCACAAACTATTCACTTCAATATCAGTAGCAATTCCTAAATGAGTAGAAAAGCCACATCTATTATAGTTATCTCCCTGATTCTTTTGGTTGCGCTAAATGCCTGCAAAAGAGGATGCACGGATAGTAGCGCCCTTAACCCCACTGCAGGCGCTAAGGAAGATGACGGCTCTTGTATGTACTGCGATAGTCAACAGGTTAAAAAATTCTTCAACTTTACTTCTATATGGGATGGGCAACCCGGAAGCCCCTACTTTCAATCTACCGTGTTGCAGGTAACGGCAAACCTGATACAACCGGAGTATAACGGTAATGGCTGCGCAGCATACGGGCTGGTAGATAATAATGCCGGCTGCATCGATACCCGCAACAGCCTTACACTTTTTAACCTTACTCCATCTACTATGATATTGAGCGGCACCGTGCGCATCAGCTATTCTTCCTTTCCGCTCAGTTTTATTGATTACCCCATCACCTCAGCCACAATTGCCCCAAACGATTCGATAGTAATACCAAATGCAGGAACAGCCTGCGTTCCTAAACAGAATTTTTTCGGCCCCGGCATTGATGTACTGAACCCTACTATGCAATACCAGTAAAATTTATGGCTGCCCGTAATAAGCTATAAGACGGGGAGCAAGGCTTGTTACTATTATCAATAAGCCCGTTAAGGCCATAATTGGCTGTAGCCAGAAATACTGTTGTACCATCAGTAACTGAACGTTGATCCAGCAAACAAGCATTATCCCCAGGTACAAAGCAAAAGTAAGCGACCAATGACGCTTAGGGTAAATGTTTAAATATCCGAAATTCCATTTAGGCATAAACAGCAGCCCGTAAACTATAAACACAGGAAAACAACCTAAAACAACCGCTAATATTAAACCGGGTATAAAGTAGTTGGCAAACGGACTTGGCTGCAACCAACTTAAGGGCATTTGCATAATACTGCCATCCGGCTTAAGCATTAAACTGATGCCACCATAAAGTGCACCAATTGCCTGAAACAGCAACAACACTGGCAGCAAAAAAAACACAAAAGGCCTTTTCATACAGCAAAGATTACAATCAACAAACAGTTGAATAATGATCCAGGTCATTGGAGAGAAACTAAGCCGGCAGGGATACATAAAAAACAGAGCCTTTGGAACCGTTTTTCTCTACCCATATTTTACCCTTGTGCCTTTCAACTATGCGCTTACAAAGGGTTAAGCCAATACCTGTACCGCTGTATTTTTCACGCGGGTGCAACCGCTGAAATATTTCGAATACTTTTTCGCGATACTCCTCAGCAATACCTATTCCGTTATCGGCAAAAGACATAATATAATTAGCGCCATTGCGCCGGGCCTTAACAATCAACTCAGGCTCCTTGCTTTCGTTGTACTTAACGGCGTTGCTTATCAGGTTTAGAAATAACTGAAACATCTGCGAGCGGTCAGCCATTAATGTTGGCATTTTACCTGCTGTAACATGCACCTTTCTGTCGCTCAAAACCTTGTTTAAATCCTTTCGCACCTCTTTCAATGTCTCGTTTAGGTTAACCTCCTGGGGTTCGTATTCATCTCTGTTAACCCGCGAAAGGTCCAGTATATCCTTAACCAGTCCATCCATTCTTTTAGTGGCTGATACGATATACTCCAGGTATTCTCTACCGGTATCATCAATCTTGCTTTCGCAGTGCCTTTCCAAAAGATTAACAAAACTGGTTATGGTACGCAGAGGCTCCTTTAAATCGTGAGAAGCGGCGTGAGCAAATTGTCGTAACTCATCGTTCGACATCTCTAAGCGATGGATGTAATTAGCAATCTCAAAATTCTGCAGTCTGTCAATCAAGGCATCCTTTTCGGTTAGTTCCATGCTAAAACGGGCGCTGGTATCATCATAAGCCTTTTCCAACTCGTAGTTATGCAGTTCCTCACGCAGTGCTATATACTCATCCTGGTAGTCGCAAGCTTTTTTAAAATCGTTTAAGGCCCTGTAGCACGCAGCAAGTGAATACACCACAGAACTAAGTTCTACTTTACTTTTTGAGGCGCGCAACAGTTTCTCAGCTTCCATTAAGTGCCTTAGCGCCTCCTTGTATTTCTTTTGCTGCACATAGGCGTTACCTATATTGATGTAACAAACTGCCGTAGACACTTTATTGCCGGACCTCTTTCGTAACTCCAGGCTGCGGAACAGAAATTCAAACCCTTCCCGGTAGTCGCCCTGCTGTATTTTTAAAGTGCCTATGTTATTGCAAACCAGGTTTACACCATCCGCATCCTTTAGCTCCTCCATTTTATGGAGAGCCTTCTGTAAAAACTCAAACGACTTCCGTTTGTTGTTAAGGTAGAAGTGGTAAACCCCCATACCATCGTAACACCTGGCTATACCATTTTGGTAGCCAATCTGTTCATAAAAATTCTGAGCCTGCTCAAGATATTCCTTGCGCAGATGAAGGCTCTCAGCGCTTCGGTTTAAGATGGCAAGATTATAATAGATATCGGCAATGTCCTTTACCTCAAATTCCGTTTTCTTGCGTATCCCCAGCAGTATATCCAAAGCGTTTTTATAATTCTCCTGGGCCTTTTGCATTTCGCCCAGGTAGTAATAGTTAACACCAACTGTTTTATAGATTTCTGCCACTTCGCGCCTCAGTGTAAAAAACTCGCGCATGCTAAGCGCTTTGCTGCAATGGTTTAAACTGGAGAAAGTATTTATCCGTGTGCGGCAAAAATAAATGGCCAATTGCAGATGGGCCCGGGCTACCAGTACCTTATTCCCGGATTTAATTGCCTTTTCAAGCACCTCCTTTGCACAGGTAAAGGCTTCGCGGCGCTTAAGTTGGTTATAATGTAAACTTAATTCCAGTTGAGCCTCAAGCCGTTCAACAGGCTTACCGGTTTTGGCTTTCAGCTTTAGCTTTGCAATTACTCCCGTATCCATATATATCGCTCTCGTATAAAGGTAATATTTAATCAAATACAACCTTATAAAAAGCCTTAAACAAAAAACTCCCGGATTTCCGGGAGTTTTTTATTCTTCTTATGAATACAGTTTTTCGATAACATCTTTATACTTCTCATTCACTACTTTACGCTTCACTTTCATAGTTGGCGTAAGTTCGCCGCCCTCAATACTCCATTCTTTAGGCATTAGTTCAAATTTTTTCACAGTTTCCCACTGTCCAAAATTCTTGTTCTTGTCCTCTATATAATCCTTGAAAAGCTTAATTACATCAGGGTTTTTAACTAAGTCTTCGGGGCTTTTTGCCACAATACCGTTTTTAGTGGCCCACTCTGTAAGGTTCATGAAGTTAGGAACAATTAAAGCTGTAACGTAATTACGGTTTTCACCTACCGCCATTATTTGTTCCACGTACGGTATTTCCTTCATTTTGTTTTCAATCTGTTGCGGAGCGATATACTTACCACCCGATGTTTTGAATAACTCCTTCACGCGGTCAGTAATTTTCAAATACTTGTTGCCACGGTATTCAATCCACCGGCCCACATCACCGGTTTTTAACCAGCCGCCAACAACGGTATCCGCGGTAAGGTCCGGGCGCTTGTAATAGCCAACCATTACGTTAGGGCCTTTGCATAAAATTTCACCCTCGCCCTCACTCATACCATCGCGCTGGTCCAATTTAACTTCCACTCCTTTTATTACCATTCCCACGGTGCCCATTTTGAGTTTGGAAAGGTCGAACGAGTTAACAGAAATAACCGGGCTGGATTCAGTTTGGCCATAGCCCTCAATAATAGGTATACCGGCACAGGTAAAAACGCGGCCTAACAGCGGGTTAAGGGCTGCTGCACCGGTACAAATACCTTCGCAGTTTCCGCCCAGCGCCTCTCGCCATTTCTTATAAATAAGTTTGTCATACAATGCCTTGCGGATGCTATCCATCATGCCATAATTTTTCTCCAGGTCAAAATTTTTGGCAAAGTCCAGGGCATTGGCATATAAGTTCTTTTTCCAGCCTTCCAGCGCATTTCCGGCAGATTCCAGCTTAATAAACACTTTCTCCAATAAGCGCGGCACAGTGGTAAAAAAGTTAGGCTTAACTTCCTTCAGGTTCTCTGCAATGGTTTCCATGCTTTCAGCATAGTAAACTGAAACGCCTGTTACTATATATACATAAATAACCATGCGTTCGAAAATATGGCACAAGGGCAAAAAGCTGAGTACACGTTTGGTTTCATTTAAAGGCAGTATATCCATTACCGCTTTAATATTGCTTACAACATTATGGTGAGATAACATTACACCTTTTGGGTTCCCTGTTGTTCCCGATGTATAGATGATAGTGGCCAGTGCCTCTTCCTTAATGCGCCCTTTAAGATCTTCCACTTCCTGCATGTTACCGCCTTCAGCCAAAGCCAAAAACTCATTAAAGTTTTTACAGCCGCTTACCATATCAAAACTGTAAATACCCTTTAAAGAAGGCACCTGATCTTTTATAGAATTTATTTTTGCAAAAAGTTTTGCATCGCTTACAAAAGCGTACTTAATCTCGGCATCATTAAAAATAAATTTGTACTCGCCTTCGCTAATGGTAGGATAAATAGGCACATTAACCGCTCCTATCTGCAATATTCCGATATCTACCATATTCCACTCAGGTCGGTTATTGCTGATAATTGCAATTTTGTCATCCTGGGTTACGCCCAGCTTTAACAAGGCAAGACTCACCTTATTGGCCTTATCAATTATCTCGTCCGTTGAATACCGGTTCCAGCTTCCGTTTTCTTTTGCGGCAAAAGCATCCGCTTGTTTAAATTTTGCCTGTTGGTAATAGATGGTGTCGAAAAGACGTGTAAACTCTTTCATTGTATCAGGGTTTTAAGAGAACTGTAAATATATAAGGCCCGTTGGTTTTTCCTACCATTGGTCAATAAAAAACCCCGAAGAGGCCTTCGGGGTTCGCAAAATTTATAAAGAAATTTTCGCTTAGCGGTTACCCTTTAAGTTTTCAATTTCTTTTTGTTGTAATTCTATCTTCTTCTTAAGATCGTCAATCATCTTTTGCTGCTCCTGTACGGCTTTAACAAGAGGCACAACAAAATCGCTGTAACGCAAGCCATAGGGGTCCTTGTCATTATCCGGCTTGTCTACACCGCTAAAATCGTAGCCTACTGAATCAGCCACAGCCTCTACTTCCTGCGCTATAAAGCCGGTGTATTTAACCTGCTCCTTCTGCTTAATAGAAGCCAATTCCTGGGCAGTGTAAGGTATTACTTTACCATCATGGTCTTTACGCTCGCCGCCCTCAATAAAACGGTCCATACCTTTAACATCATAGTTGTAAGTAACCGGTCTTAACTTCATAATAAAGTCAAGGCCATGCACGTCTTCAGCCACGTGGGTTTTAAATCGGCCATCAGAAACTACAGTAAATGCTACAGCACCGTTAATAGAGGTTACGGTTGTATTGCCCACTCTTATCATGTTACTGGCTGTAGGGCGGGCATTGTAACCAAAACCACCAATGTTTGTATAGCCGGCAGCGTTAGGGTAAGCGAAGGCGCCTACAAACGTTCCCTGTGTTATACCGTAATTATCGCCAGCGCTGTAACCTAAGGCAGCATTATAATTTTCGGTAGTTACGTTATAACCCGCATACATACCAACCGCAGTATTGCCGGTGCCATTTGTAAGGTTGTAAAGCGCGGTATAACCGTTTGCAGTGTTATAGTATGCCCCGGCAGAGTTACGCATAGATAAATATCCTGTACTAGTGTTGTACGAGCCAATACCTATTGGCACCATGCTTAAAGCGCCAAGGCTTGTATTGCCATAACCGGCAGTTGAACCGGATTGCGACCATGGACCAACTGCCACGTTCCAGTACTCTGTGTTTGAGCCCGGATTAAAGCTGTATAAAGCAGAATCGCCTATAGCCAGGTTTTGTTTGGCATTGGCATTTAAATATAAAGCCTGGTGACCAATGGCGGTGTTGTTATCTCCATCCACCAACCATCTGTTAGCATAAGCTCCAATACCAATGTTGCGTTCGCCAGTTGTTAACTGATCCATGGTGCCTGCGCCAATTGCAATGTTTCTGATACCTGTAGTGGTTTGATAAAGGGCATAATGGCCAATACCTACGTTTTGGCTGGCGGTTGTAACCAGGGTAAGTGCATTATAACCCATAGCTACGTTAAACGATGCCGATGAACTGCCTGCTGCTGTGCCGCGTAATGCCTGGTAACCCAGGGCCGCGTTTTGTGTGCCGGTTGTCATTAAGTAGCCGGTAAAGGCACCCACCATAGAGTTATAGCTACCCGTTGTTGAACCATAGCCTGAGAAGTAACCTACATTGGTGTTTTCTATACCGCCGGTATTAGAATGCATTGCATCAGTACCAACAGCGGTATTTCTGTAACCCGTAGTGTTTTGATACAAGGCATCATAACCAATACCTACGTTGCTGAATGCGGTATTGTTACGCAGGGCAGAGGCACCAAGTGCGGTATTCCAATTATTAGTTGTGTTTAAGTAGAGGGCGCTATCGCCAATAGCCGTATTGCTGCCGCCGGTGGTATTGGCAAGTAAGGCCTTGGCACCTACCGCCACGTTAGCCGCACCGCTGGTGTTGCGCAACATGGCGGAGTCGCCTATTGCAACTGAATAGTTTGCCGTATTAGCATAAAGTGCCCTTATACCCACTGCAGTGGCCCCATTAACGGCTGTACCGGCCTGGCCCGCCTCATCACCTATTATTACGTTCCAGCTGCCTGAAGTATTAGCTACCATGCTACTGCCGCCTATAGCCACGTTTTCTACACCAATAGTATTATTGGCTAAAGTTAAATGGCCGAAGGCATTGTTCCAGCTACCGTTGGTGTTATCCTGTAAGGCTGCATAACCAAATGCATTGTTTCCTACACCACTGGTATCAGCATTTAACGCTACGTAACCATAGGCGTTATTGTAATAACCGCTGGTCATATTATATGCAGCAAAAGAGCCTGTTACGGTGTTATAACCACCACTGCCGCGATTTAAAGCGCCATAACCAATACCTACATCGTAATTACCTAAGGAATCATAGTTGCCGGCGTAGTTACCTACAAAGGTTTCATACGACCCTTTGGTATACTGACCCGCCAAACGGCCGATGGCCATGTTGCCATACCCGGTCTGGTTTTGCTGTAAAGCTCCGCGGCCTATCGCAAAGTTATCGTTAGCCGTAGTGTTGAATTGGCCGGCATAAGCACCTATAAAAAAGTTGTAATTACCTGTGGAGTTAGAGTATCCCGCATCATTACCAACAATAAAGTTACGGAAACCTGTAGTAGTATTGCGCCCCGCACGATGACCAATAGCCCAGTTTTCGCTAGTGGTATTAAGATAAAGGGCACTATCGCCAATAGCTATAAAATCGCCTTGATTGACATTGCTGTAGCTGGCATAATTGCCTATGGCCAGCACATGATTGCCAAAGGAGTTATTGAACTGTGCGCTATCGCCAATTGAAACATTGTAACTACCTAAAACTCCCGAACCGGTGCCGTGTAAAGAACGAACACCTATAGCGGTGTTGTAACTTCCGGTATAACCATAAAACATAGCCCCATACCCCAGGCTCGTATTACTACGCGAAGTTGTAGCGTAGTACTGGGTCTGGCATCCTATACCAACGTTTTCATTACCTGTAATTTTAAACGGATTGGTATTGCCTACACCGGCCTGGTACCCGATCCAAACATTGAAACTTGCTTCATTATAGTAACCGGCCTGGGTACCAACATAAACAGCTCCTACTGACGAGTCAGCATACAAAGCAGCCTGGTAACCTAAAGCTGTATTTAAATCAGTTTTAATTTGCTGTAAAGCAAAGCGGCCAATGGCAGTATTGTAACGTGTAGTTGTGGCGCTTTCAAGGGCGCCAACACCTACAGCAGTATTTTCATAAGCCACTTTACTATTGCGCATAGCGCGCCAGCCCACTGCAACGTTCATATCACCAACGCTGTCAAACTGCATTACTTCCGAGCCCAACGCGGTTGAAGCCGTTACCAGCTTACCATTCTGCATAGCACCATTACCCATGGCGGTGTTATTTATCATGGTTTGCGAGTATTGTAAGGTGGCGTTACCCACAGCAGTGTTATTAAAGCCTGTTGTATTAGCTACCATAGCGTATGAACCTACAGCCGTATTAGCATAGCCTGTATTAGATGCAAACAAAGCCGCATGACCTATTGCTGTGTTCATGTAGTTGGTGGCCGTATAATTATACAATGCTGAATCGCCCACGGCAACGTTGTAATTTCCGTTGCTCATGCTATACAATGCGTGTAAGCCAACGGCCACGTTACGAGTACCGGTATTCATGCTGTAAGCGCTGGCAAAACCTAAGGCTACGTTGTATTGACTGGCCGCACCCGGTACACCACGCAGCGCCCAAAATCCTGCAGCTACGTTACCTATACTTCCCGAAGCCTGGTCCATTGCCCCTGCGCCAATAGCTGCATTCAGGTAACCGGTGGTATTACCACCCATTGTGTATTCACCCACCGCTGTGTTTTGATAACCGCTAACGTTATAAGCCATGGAGTAAACACCCATAGATGTGTTAGAGTTGCCTGTTGAACCCGCACCAAGTGAGCCTAATGAATACGCGCCAAACTGAGTGTTGTTTACGCCACTCAACAGATTGGCACTTAAGTAACCCATGTTGGTATTAAGGTTGGTATTATCTATACGGCCGGAACGTTGATTGTTTACTCTAATATTAAACGGAACGTTATCTGTTGTACCTATAAAGTTGGTGCCGTCAATAGTTCCCGAATTTCCAAGTAAAAGCCAATCTTGTCCGCTGGTAGAAGCATAATCTCCATTAGCAAACCCGGTTACAATCCATTTACTGTCGGTGGCGCTGTATTGTAAGGTAACTGAAGAACTGTCATTCAAAATCAAACTACCGTTGCCTGTCATAATCTGATTTGCTGCAAGGGAAGTGCCACTTACATTTTGAATGGTCATAGTGTAAGCAGTAGGATTAAATATAGTTACTATACGTCCGTCAACACCTCCATTTAAACCGCTTATAGTAAAGTTAGCGGTAGGGCCGGTAACTCTGTAGAAAGAAACCGGGTTGGTGGTTATGCTTACGTTGTTATTAGCACCATTAGAAAGACTTAACGCTTTGGCCCGTAAGGCAAGGTCTCCTTCAATATCAAGGTAAGAAGCCGGGGCAATATTATTTATGGCCACCTTGCCATCAGGGGCTATACGCATTCTTTCTCCGCTGTTTGTTCCAAATCTTATCGGAGATGCCTGGTAGTTCATTATCAAAGCATCGCTTCCCGCAGCACTGCTTATGTCTAAACCAAAGAAGGCACCATCCGTACCCGGTGCCAATACAGGGCTTGAAACCAACATACCGTTACGTATGCCTGTACTTTGGCGAACATGAATGGCAGCGTTTGGTGTAGTTACAAATACGCCAATGCCGTTAGGGGTAATACGGGCTACTTCGCCGGCCGGTAAACTACCGATACCAAAAGCCAGGTAGCTGTTGTTAGTTAAATTCCAGAAACTTCCACCTGTGCCCGGAGAACCACCCGCGTCGTATCCCCAAAATAAACCATTATCGCAGGCAACTGAGCTGGTTGGAGTGTTAATACGTATACCATTTCTTCCACATGGGAAAACAGCATCAGGATTTATTCTTAAATCAACCGCGTAAGCCGGTGCTACTTCGCCAATGCCTAAAGCATAGTTTTGGCCTTTAAAACGCATTCGCTCCATACTATTGGCAGCTAATACAAAGTCCTTATTGTCAGTAGTGCCGATAAAGTTGTTATTGATAGCTGTAGCAATAGCACTGGTAGGTGCAGTTGTTCCAATATTGCCGGTCAAATGCCAATCATTACCTGCAGTGGTATCTTTAAAGGTCCAATATGTACCGTCAAATACCAACGTTTGACCCGCCGTGGCTGAACCTATTATAGAATCCCCTAATATACCATCTACCAACGGATTAGGGTAAGTGCCTTGTAAATCGCCGCCTGCAATACCTAACGGACCGGTAGGTCCGGTAACACCGGTATCACCTTTAGGTCCGGTTGCGCCCGTACTTCCGGTGGAACCAGTTGCACCAGTTGAACCCGTTGCGCCTGTGGCACCAGTACTTCCAGTAGCGCCGGTTGAGCCTGTGGCCCCTGTATCACCGGTTGCGCCGGTAGCACCAGTATTTCCTGTAGCGCCCGTTAAACCAGTTGCACCAGTACTTCCCGTTGCGCCTGTGGCTCCAGTTGAACCAGTTGAGCCTGTAGCCCCTGTATCACCAGTTGCGCCTGTGACACCGGTACTTCCTGTAGAACCAGTTGCACCAGTACTTCCTGTAACACCCGTAACCCCAGTGGAACCAGTAGCACCGGTTACACCTTGAGCCCCTGTATCACCGGTTGCGCCGGTAGCACCAGTATTTCCCGTGGAGCCTGTTGCTCCTGTGGAGCCCGTTGAACCAGTTGCACCGGTTGATCCAGTCGCACCATTCAATCCATTAGCACCTGTCGCTCCGGTTGCACCGGCAGGGCCTTGTGGACCTGTAGCGCCATCAGCACCGTTATTTCCTGTAGCGCCCGTCGCACCTGTGGCACCATTCAATCCATTAGCACCTGTAGCGCCTGTTGCACCAGCAGGGCCTTGTGGACCTGTAGCGCCATCAGCACCGTTATTTCCTGTCGCGCCCGTCGCACCTGTGGCACCATTCAATCCATTAGCACCTGTAGCGCCTGTTGCACCAGCAGGGCCTTGTGGGCCCGTAGCGCCATCAGCACCGTTATTTCCTGTTGCACCGGTTGGGCCCGTAACACCTGCACCTGTAGCGCCGGCAGGGCCGGTTGCGCCTTGGGGGCCGGTTACGCCATCAACACCTGCAGGGCCTTGAGGACCTGTAGCACCGTTTAATCCATTAGCACCTGTCGCTCCGGTTGCACCGGCAGGGCCTTGTGGACCTGTAGCGCCATCAGCACCGTTATTTCCTGTCGCGCCCGTCGCACCTGTGGCACCATTCAATCCATTAGCACCTGTAGCGCCTGTTGCACCGGCAGGGCCTTGTGGACCTGTAGCGCCATCAGCCCCGTTATTTCCCGTTGCACCTGTTGGGCCTGTAACACCTGCACCTGTGGCACCGGCAGGGCCGGTTGCGCCTTGTGGACCGGTTACGCCATCGACACCGGCAGGGCCTTGCGGACCTGTTGCACCGTTTAATCCATTAGCGCCTGTTGCACCGGCAGGGCCTTGTGGACCCGTAGCGCCATCAGCACCGTTGCTTCCCGTTGCACCTGTTGGGCCCGTAACACCTGCACCTGTGGCACCGGCAGGGCCGGTTGCGCCTTGTGGGCCGGTTACACCATCAATACCCGCAGGGCCTTGAGGACCTGTTGCACCGTTTAATCCATTAGCACCTGTAGCGCCTGTTGCACCGGCAGGGCCGGTTGCGCCTTGTGGACCGGTTACGCCATCAACACCTGCAGGGCCTTGAGGACCTGTCGCACCATTCAATCCATTAGCACCTGTCGCTCCGGTTGCACCGGCAGGGCCTTGTGGACCTGTAGCGCCATCAGCCCCGTTATTTCCCGTTGCACCTGTTGGGCCTGTAACACCTGCACCTGTGGCACCGGCAGGGCCGGTTGCGCCTTGTGGACCGGTTACGCCATCGACACCGGCAGGGCCTTGCGGACCTGTTGCACCGTTTAATCCATTAGCGCCTGTTGCACCGGCAGGGCCTTGTGGACCCGTAGCGCCATCAGCACCGTTGCTTCCCGTTGCACCTGTTGGGCCCGTAACACCTGCACCTGTGGCACCGGCAGGGCCGGTTGCGCCTTGTGGGCCGGTTACACCATCAATACCCGCAGGGCCTTGAGGACCTGTTGCACCGTTTAATCCATTAGCACCGGCAGGGCCTTGTGGACCCGTAGCGCCATCAGCACCGTTGTTTCCTGTTGCACCTGTTGGGCCTGTTGCCCCACCACCTGCACCGGTTGGACCAGTAGGGCCAGTGATACCTTGCAAGCCCTGTGGTCCTGTATCTCCTTGTAAGCCTTGAATACCTTGAGCTCCGGTTGGGCCGGTTACGCCGGCAGCACCTTGTGGCCCGGTTGCGCCGTCCAATCCATTTGCTCCTGTTGCTCCCTGAGGGCCGGTAGCACCATTTGCACCCGTTACTCCTGTTGCACCTGTCGCTCCGTTCGCGCCTGCCGGACCCTGAGGGCCTGTATCGCCTGTGGCACCGGTGGCACCACCGCCTGCGCCGGTAGGCCCCGTTGGACCTGTTATACCTTGAGGACCTGTTGCACCATTTAAGCCACTAGAACCTGTTGCACCCTGTGGTCCTGTTGCGCCATCTAAGCCGTTTGCTCCGGTTGGGCCTTGAGGACCGGTTGGCCCATCAGCTCCATTGGCACCTGTAGCACCTGTCGAACCTGTTGGCCCTTGTAAACCTTGCGGACCTGTATCCCCGGTGGCACCTGTGGCACCGCCACCTGCACCGGTTGGGCCGGTAGGGCCAGTTATACCTTGAAGGCCTTGTGGGCCCGTAGCTCCATCTAAACCGTTTGCACCTGTCGCACCTTGAGGGCCTGTAACACCGTTTGCACCCGTGGCACCCGTTACACCATTAGCCCCGGCTGGCCCCTGGGGACCTGTATCGCCGGTTGCACCTGTGGCACCGCCTCCCGCTCCCGTAGGGCCGGTGGGGCCGGTTATACCTTGAAGGCCTTGTGGGCCTGTTGCACCGTCAGCGCCATTAGCTCCTGTAGCACCTGTTACACCTTGTAAGCCCTGCGGACCAGTAGCTCCATCCAAGCCATTGTTACCAGTTGGACCAGTAACTCCTACACCGGTAGCACCAGCCGGACCTGTTGGCCCTTGTAAACCTTGCGGACCTGTATCCCCGGTGGCACCTGTGGCACCGCCACCTGCACCAGTTGGGCCGGTAGGGCCAGTTATACCTTGAAGGCCTTGTGGGCCCGTAGCTCCATCTAAACCGTTTGCACCTGTCGCACCTTGAGGGCCTGTAATACCGTTTGCACCCGTGGCACCCGTTACACCATTAGCCCCGGCTGGCCCCTGGGGACCTGTATCGCCGGTAGCACCTGTGGCACCGCCGCCTGCACCTGTAGGGCCTGTGGGGCCGGTTATACCTTGAAGGCCTTGTGGGCCTGTTGCACCGTCAGCGCCATTAGCTCCTGTAGCACCTGTTACACCTTGCAGGCCCTGCGGACCAGTAGCTCCATCTAAACCATTTGCGCCGGTTGGGCCTTGTGGGCCGGTTGCTCCATCAGACCCATTTGCACCTGTGGCGCCTGTTGCACCATTAGTTCCTGCCGGGCCCTGAGGACCTGTATCACCCGTAGCCCCTGTGGCACCGCCACCTGCACCAGTTGGGCCGGTAGGGCCAGTTATACCTTGAAGGCCTTGTGGGCCCGTAGCTCCATCTAAACCGTTTGCACCTGTCGCACCTTGAGGGCCTGTAACACCGTTTGCACCCGTGGCACCCGTTACACCATTAGCCCCGGCTGGCCCCTGGGGACCTGTATCGCCGGTAGCACCTGTGGCACCGCCGCCTGCACCTGTAGGGCCTGTGGGGCCGGTTATA
>JBDHYB010000038.1:0-22391 GCA_039811145.1 Chitinophagales bacterium
GGCGAGGCAAGCTCGCCCTCGTCCCCCTGTTAGGGGGACATACCCCAGCTTATAAACTTAGTGCTAGCAGTACGAGTTAGAACAACTGTCCCCCTGAAAGGGGGACGAGGAATTAGCGAAGTGAAACGCAGCTAAGGACGGAGGGGGTAGATAGTACCTGACAACGTAACGAAGTGAAGTTGACGACGGAGGGGGTAGTTATAATTGGGTAACTACCTCAATCATCCATAAGCATGTTGGCCTTGTACTTGTAAAACTGCCACCAGGCTATAATAATGCGCAGGTTAAGGGCAACAATCATAATAAGGCTGCCAACGCCAAAAAACACCATTACGTTGTAGATGTATTTCATCAGCACAATCTTGTCTTCATCAAACAAAATAACCTTGGGGAAGCCGAAGTCTTCGGTATAAAAGTTATCCATTAAGCCCAGGTATTTTTGCAGGCGCGAGGCAAAGAAAATGAACAGGCTAAGGTTGATGGTAAACAGCAAAAAGCGCACAACCCCCGGCCTGAAAAACGGCAGGCTTTTAATCATCATACTCCAGCGGAAGTACGTGATGGTAACAAACACAAAGGCAAAGGTAGTGTTGTAGTAAATAAAGGGGTCCAGCTTTTCAGTAATGGGGTAAAGCACTGCAAACGATAAGGCTGCTGTAATTATAAGCCACAGGCCCTCGCGCACAATTTGTAAAACATTCTCTTTCACGTAATCAGTATTTATTAGTCCGGTAGTAATCTTCCAGCTTTGTTTCGCCGCTAAGCACCTTGCAGAAGCCCGCACTATCGCGCAGGCCCATGCTTAATGCCAGGCGGAAGAGGCTATCGCTAATTTGCGGCTTACCTGCTTTGGCATAAATAAAACTTACGCCCGATACTATAGCCGCACTGCTATCAGCCTTAAGCAGGGCTGTATCAGCATAAGTTAAGCAAAGCGGTGTTTGGTTTTGTAACAGGTAAACGGCCGAAAGGTTTACATAGGTAAAGGCCGAAGAATCTTTTAACGCCAGCGCCTGCTGCAGGTAATACTGTGCGCTATCGGTTTGGCCCATTATGCGGTAAAGGGTGCCAAGGCCGCTGTAGCCGGCGCTGTAGCGCGGGTTAGCGGCAATAGCCTTGCGGTAAGCCTCGGTGCTTTGCGGCAGTTGGTTGGCATCATACATTACACGCGCATAAAACACCCATGCAGGGGCATTCTCCGGAAAGTGCTTTAAAAAATCCTCCAGCTTAACGCGGGTAGTATCGGCAGGCACGGTACCATAGGCATTAAAGATGTCCTTATACTCCAGGTACTTTTCGTATTCCTTATCGTTTTTGGCCTCGTTGTTTTTGTTGTTGCAGGCGCTTAGCAGGGCTATGGCGGCTACTATAAGCAGAATGTGGTTCTTCATGCGGGCGCTAAAGTAAGCAACCAAAGGAAATGGTGGGCGGGATTTGTAAATACCCCTCATAAGCCCGGCTACGGAAGATGGGTTTTGGGGAAAGGTATGCGGCACCCATTCATCGGATGAATTTTTGGGGTAAAGCGGCCACTTAAGGCAAAAGAGAAATTATGTGAGAGGATTCATCCGATGAATAATGGCAGAAGGGCTACTTATTCAATGTAGCGTGACTGAACTAACCAACCTCCCCGAGCCTCCCGAAGTTTCGGGACTGCGCCCTGCTTCGTTTTGTCTTCGCCCTCCTTTCCAGAAGTTTCGGGACAATGAGGGGGATTTTTAGGAAGGGGTGATGCCTTTAGGGATTCTCCTCCTTATTTAAGGAGGAGAAGAATTTGAAAGTGCGGAGCAGTTTCAAAGTAGAGGTGGTAGGTGTGCAAAGTGCTAGACAAATACAACAGTAAAAGATGCTTCAGATCGTTGCAGAGGTTTTAACACATCAACTTTTAGTTTAAATAATAATTATTTGTCTCAATAATACTTTATACATTGAGAAAGCCAAAAATGGTTGCCATGAAACACTGCCTACTTCTTTGCTTATATATAGTGCATGTTGCGCTTCAGGCGCAAGCACCGCAAAAAATGAATTATCAGGCAGTTGTAAGAGATGCAGCCGGCTTCTCAGTACCCCCTAATACTTCGGTTACGCTTAGCTTCATCATTCATAATACTACCGCTAACGGGCCAACAGTTTATAATGAAACAATCAATGCTGTTACTAACGCCCTTGGGCTTGTAAACGTAGAAATTGGTACTAACGGAAATCTTTCAACAGTTGTTTGGGGTAACGGCAATAAGTTTCTGGAAGTGCGCGCCGATATTGGAAACACAGGAACGTTTGTGAATATGGGAACCACACAATTGCTTAGTGTTCCTTATGCTTTATATGCAGGTAATAGTGCTACAGGGCCAACAGGCCCACAAGGTTTACCCGGGACAACGGGTGCTACTGGACCTGCCGGCGTTGCCGGCTTACAAGGCAATACCGGCCCAACGGGCTCAACAGGTCCTGCAGGAGCTACGGGAATGGCTGGCTTAACAGGGGCCACAGGACCAAGTGGCGCTACAGGTGCAACGGGACCTGCCATAAATACTGGAACAGGAAATGGCTCAAATGCAGCAACCCTTATTTATACAACCAGAGGATTTTAAAACCAGTAAACATGCGCATACGACTAATTCTACTAGCGGTTTTCCTGCTCAGCATAAGCGATAACATGTTGGCACAAGGCAACCTGCAGTTCAATGAAGTAAAATTTCTTACCCTTACTGTAACTCAAACTTCGAGTACATCAATAGATTTTACGACAGTGCAACTGATTGTTCCCGCAGGTAAAACCTGGAAAATTGAGGATTGCGGTGCAACTGATGATAATGGCGGAGGAGGTGTTGGCAATCTTCCCGGAGATGGCGGCATACTTATGTTGAACGAAAGTGTGATTTATCACTTTTCCAATAACGGCCACGGACATACGGGCTTTCCTCTTTGGCTTCCTTCTGGTAGTTATACTGTAAAATTGTATGCTAAAAACACAAGCACCAGCCCACAAGTGGGAAATACTTTTACAGCATTTATATCAGCCCTTGAATTTAATGTAGTCCCTTAAGGTGTGATAAAGTATTTTTTCTTAACTGCCTATAGACACAACTTGTAATAACATTTTGCCTTGCCTCCGAAACACCGGTAGGGGCTAATGCTTTAAGATTCTCCTCCTTTTTTAAGGAGGAGAAGAATTTGAAAGTGCCGAGCAGTTTCAAAGTAGAGGTGGTTGAATACCCCCATCGTCATTCCGTCCCGATAACTATCGGGAGACCCGGAATCTGACAGGATGCTGAATCAAGCCCGGGCAATTCGGGACAGCATAACGAGGCTTGCTACCGCCGGCGTCTGTGTCCGCACAGACGCGATAGCATACTGGAGAACTTTAGCTGGGTTATGGTGGCACCCATTCATCGGATGAATTTTTGGGGTAATACCGTTGCTTAAGGTTAAGGTGCTGCTAAGCACGTGTATTCATCCGATGAATAATGGCAGAGGGGCTACTCATTCAATGTAGCGTGACTGAACTAACCAACCACCCCGAGCCAATCTGCATTACATGCATCTTGTCTTTTCCCCTCCTTAACCAATGAGGGGAATTTTTAGGAAGGGCTGATGTTTTAGGATTCTCCTCTTTGTTTAAGGAGGAGAAGAATTTGAAGTGCGGAGCAGTTTCAAAGTAGAGGTGGTTGAATACCCCAAACCCGTCATTCCGGGCTTGACCCGGAATCTGATAAGCTACTGAATCAATCCAGAGTAATTCGGGACAGCATGACGAGGCTTGCGACCGCCGGCGTCTGTGTCCTCACAGACGCGATAGCTATGCTGCTGGCTGGCACATGGCACGAAACTAGGAGGGGCAATTATCACACGTGCCACTGTGCCGTCAATGAGGTTATCAAGATGTTATTGATGATGAATTCTTACTTCTCTGTGGTGTATCATAGTAGCAAATTCCAACTTCACCTTAACTTTTAGTTTATAAATAGCACTTTTTTTATGTCCAATGGTTTGCTTGTAATTTTCTGAGGTTACTATCGTCTCGTCAAAGTATAATCTAAAAATGCAATGCGCATAATTACAAGGTAGCTTATCGTGCAATAGCACTATACGGCATCTATATACCTTCGGTGGCTGCTCTAAACCTTCTTCTGGCTGCTCTAAGGTTTTGGAATAAGTTTGAGTTGCATCAAGCTCTTTGATTTCAAGCGCAACAATATTTTCATCAAGAATTTCGCCCTTATCGTTTTCAGGGTGAAGATTGAATAAAACATCAGCTTGTTCGCAGAACGGGGCTTCTTTTGGGCCTTGTCGATTAACAGAAAGTTCTTGCAAGGATATCTTGTCAAAAGGCTCATCAACATCTATACACCGCCGATACAAAAGCTCCCCAATTCTGAACTGAGGCAGATCTGGACGATCTCCAGCATGTAATCTAGCAGGTATATAAGGAACAGTACAAGACAACTTTGTCGGCTTTTTTAAAACTCAAAAAACTTAAAAGATAGCATTTCAAAGTCGACCAATTCATCGTAAAATTCCAAAAAATTACTTCTCCCTAGTTCTTTATCAGGAATAAAGGAGAGTGTTATTATCCCATCTTCATTAATAATAATCTTAACCTTTCCACCTGAGGAGGCCTTACGATTGATACAAATTTCGTCATCCACAGTTTTTGTGATGGTGAATTTTTGTCGGAGAGGATCGATTTGCTTTTCAATATAGTTGAAAACCACCTGAAAACTACCAAGAATATCAAGCTGTGCAGCACTAGGCGCAAGTTCGGTGTAAGCCCTACCAAAGATCTCATCTGCATCGTAGATATATGTCTGAGTTAGCGACCCTTTTATTTGGTCTGCAATCTTCAAATAAATGTCAGATAATAACTCCGATTGCCGCAACTCCTGAAAGTCCAGGTTCTTTTCATTGTAGGTAGTAGTAATTGATATGTTATTCATATGGCTGAAGGGCTTTATCTGTTACACAACTAAAAAACAACTCATTTTTAAAATTACGAATATTTTTAAACGCTTCCCACATTTCATCACTATTACAAACAAAGTTTTCTTCTATGAAAACATTAGTGTCTAATATCAACTTCATGTGCCCTTGCTTTTCTGAAGCTCCGACCGTTTCGGTTAGGACTCCTACGATTTTGTCATCTTTTTTAGACGGCAAAGTCACCTGCATGAAGAAATTGTGGACTGTAGTAGTAAGATTATCCGGCATATAAGGGATAAAATGCAAATATGAGCTGAAGCCTTGTTTGTCAAGGTTTAAGTCAAGCTCATTTATATAGCGCGTTGAAATTTGAACTAAATCCATTGGACCAATAGTTTTGCAAAAAGCGGTCCAGATATTTTTAAAATTCTGGAACAAAACCTCCCATCCTAAATACTCGTTGGTGTTGTGGAGGCTTAACTGTCCGATTCGAATGTTGATAGTTGTTTTTTTATCTTTAGAAATTAGCACAAAACCGTGTTGGCTTGACTGACTACTAGGCTTTTTTTGCGCTTCTAGCCTTATGCCCATAGCCATTATGCTTCTTATTTCCGGGAAATTTTCTTTAATAAAATCATTTTCACAAAAAGCCTTTAGTCGCTCTACTTCTACGGTATTTTTGAATGATACCGACAAATAGGCTTCCTTTATAGGTGGATTTTTTAGAAATCTCGTATTAGCCATGAATTGAACTTAAGGTAAATGTATTAACCAAAATGACAAAAGCAATAATTTATTGCTAACTGTTGACGAAACTTAATAATTAAGGTTACTTTAAGTGGCTGTTTATCTGATCCGGCACACCGGCACAGATTAAGCATCCTCCTATACCATTGTGCCATGTGCCGCCTACTCTTCATTTTCCTCCCGACCCTTTTTAAGCAGTCTGGAAACTTTAAAATGGTGGCACCCCAACTGCCTCGCAATCTCCCTGAAACTCATCCCCGGATTTCCCCTGTGCAGTTCAAGGATGTTGCGGTCAAGTTCGCTTAGTTCTTTTTCGGTGCTTTGTTTAAGGTGGGTGTATTCGGTATCGCAGCCGGTTTGTTTAAAGCGTATAAAGTTGTGCTCCTTGCTAAGCTCGCACACCATTACATTATCGGCCTCGTATTTCTTTTCGCCATCGCGCGCTTTTAGCTGCTTTAAGTAGCGCACATTGCCGCCACGGGTGCTGCGGCCAATGGCAAAAATACTATCGGCCAGGTTGCCCAGTTGCATGCTGCCTGCCATATCGGTTACTTCAAGCGGGCGGCTTTGGTCGCGCTTGGGCGTGTGGGCCAGCAGCATCATGCTAAGGTTGTATTTGCGCTTTAGCTCAATAAGGCTGTTCATAAGCGGCAGCACCTCCTTGGCTACTTCAAGGCTTTGCGTTTTAAGGTAGGTTAAATTATCAATAATTATAACGCGTGCCCGGTGGCGGTTCAGCTGTTCCTCCAGCGCGCACATAAGGGCGGTTTCAAAAGGCAGGGTAAGCACCTTGTTGGGGTTCATCTCCAGCCGCATAAAGTTTTCGCTGAATTGGTAGGGCTGCTGGTAGTTGTTGCTGTAGCGGTTTTCAAACTGCTTTTTGCTTAGCTCAAAATCAAAATACAATACCTTTTGTGGGGCGCAGTCCACGGCAAACTCGCCGGTGTATTCGCCCGTGCTTATGGCATCGGCTATTTGTACGGCCAGTATACTTTTGCCCACGTTGGTGCCGGCAAACAGAAAACATATTTCGCCTTCAATCCAAAAATCGCCGAAAAGCTTGCGGGGTACGGGCATGTGCCGCGCCTCCTGCATCCACTCGTTTGCGGTTTTGGTAATAAAAAATTCGCCGTTTTGTTGCGCCAGGCGTTGCAGGTAGTATTCTTCAGCTTCCATGTTGGTTGTTGGTTTTAAGTATTAGGTTATAAGTGATAGGTGTTAAGTATTAAGTTTTAGGTTTTAAGTGGGAGGGGGAAATTTCAGTTGCCTCCGCAGTACTTCTCCCACAGTTCAAGCGTAAGGCGGTGGCTTTCGGCCTCAGCCAAATAGGCGCGGTGGTAAAAGTTTACTTCCTCCTTCAGCTTCTCTATTTCCTGCTGCTGCTGTTGGTGGCTTTGTTCAAAGTGCAGCCTTAGCTGCTCAAGGCTGTAGCTGTATGCCTCCTCAAGCCCCTCGGTATGCAATTGGTAGCCAAAGGCAACGCTCAGGTCCTCCTCCAGCATTTGCCGCTCGGTGTTCAGGCGCATGGCTTCTTCTGCGGGCAGGCTGTGGGGGTCGCAGGCCTTAAGGCTGCGCAGGCGCAGGCTTTTGTGCTGCAACAGTGTACTAAGACGTTGGGTTTCGTTAAGGTGTGCCGCCTGCCATATGGCCAGCCGCAGTACCCCGCTGCTACCCTTGCTTTTATGCCCGTTTTGATTGCTTTTAAACCCCTGCATATACTGTTTTGCTTAAAAATACCGCCGTTAAACGGCTGTTCCCTTAATGAAGCAAATATAATCAAAAAGAGTAGGCTAATCAAGATGGGAATTAAATATTCGGCCTGATTTTGCCGTTTAAGCGTACAGCAGCCTGATTAACAAGGGGTAAAAATTTTGCAGTCGGCCCTTAGGCCGTTAACCCCCTCAGCCCCCTCAATTTTAGATTTGCTAACTTCGGCACCGGTATGGAAATTTTTGGATTGGCGGTGGCCCTGTTGCTGGTAGCGTTTTTTGCAGGTATTGAAATTGCCTTTGTATCGGCCAATAAACTGCGTGTGGAACTGCTGAAGGAAAAAGGCAGCAGCCGCGCCCGCATCATCTCTAACTTTAACAGCAACCCCGGCAAGTTTATCAGCAGTATGTTAATAGGCCTCAACATCTCGCTGGTGTTGTTCGGCAGTATTACCACCAACTACTTTGTGCAGAAGAATTTTTCTTTTTTGCCCAGTAGCGATCATGAGGTAAGCCTGCTTATCATCCAAACCCTGTTTACCACCTTCATCATTCTCATTTTTGGCGAGCTGGTGCCTAAAATCCTTTTCCGTGTAAACAGCGATCAAACCCTGCTGGTGTTCAGCTATGTAATACAGCTTTTCTATTGGTTGCTATCGCCCCTGGCTAATGTGTTTCACCGCCTGTCGCGCATATTGATAAAGCTGGTAACGCGCCGCGATTTTCATGAAGGCAGCCCATCGTTTACCAAGGAGGACCTTGAATACCTGGTAAAGGAAACCGCTGTTAGCGATGAGGACGGCCAGGATGAAAGCGACCACCTTAACAGCGAGATATTTGAAAAAGCCCTTTACTTAAAGGATGTAAAGGTACGCAACTGCATGGTGCCGCGGCCGGAGATACAGGCTGTGGATGCCGCCGAGGATATGGATACCCTGCGCAAAAAGTTTGTGGAAAGCAAGCTTAGCCGCATACTGGTGTACAGCGAAAGCATTGATAAAATAACGGGCTACGTACACCACTTTGATATGCTTAAAAACCCTAAGCAGCTTAAGGATGTTATACGCCCAATACCCGTTATACCGGCTACTATGACCGCCCGCGACCTGCTGCTGCAGTTTATACGCGAGCGTAAAAACATTGCCTGGGTGGTGGATGAGTACGGCGGCACTGCCGGCATTATTACGCTGGAGGATTTGATGGAGCAGATTTTTGGCGAGATACAGGATGAACACGATGAAGAGGAAATGGTGCAGAAGCGGGTGGACGACGGCGAGTTTGTTTTTAGCGGCCGCCTTGAGATTGATTACCTGAACCGCGAGTTTGAACTGAACATACCCGAAGGCGATTACACTACGCTAAGTGGTTACATCATTAACCGTTTTGAAGATATACCCGAGCCCGGCAAGCAGTTTGAAGAAGACGGCTTTATAATTAAGATACTGCGCGGTACCGAAACCCGCATTGAGCTTGTTAATATTAAGCTGAAGGCAGAAGAGGTGAAGTAACACCCGGTTTTATTCTGAAATGCCGTATTTTTACATTTACATTTAAATCAATTGACATGAGAAAACTTGTACTACCCTTTACAATGCTGTTGTTTGTGGCAAACGCATTTGCCGGCAACGGAAATAATGTTGACCAGCATTTGGTTGACCGTTTTAAAAGCGAGGTGGCTAATACACCTGATAAAGAACAAAGGCTGCAAGCCTTTATGCGCTTTATAAGCAGCGGTAAGCAAAACAGCAATAAAACAGATGCTATGGCGCAGCGCATTATTGGCTGGCGCACAGATAACTTTAACGCCGGCACGTGGGAGCTGAATGATTCAATAAGCCTGAGCTATACCGGCAACCATGGCGATTCATACCTGTATAATGGCGATTTTTCAGTTAAGCTGGATTACCAATGGGACGGCACCAATGTAGTTAACCAAAACCGTTTTACCCAAACCCGCGATGCAAATGATTTTATAACCGAGAATACAACAGAAGTTTGGAACGCCGGTGCCTGGGAAAACAACACCCGTTATCTTAGAACCTTTGATGCGGCAGGACATCAGCTTACAAGCACTGAGCAAACCTGGAACGCCGGCACCTGGGAAAACGTACGCCGCTATGCCAGCAGCTACGATGCTAACGGCAACAGTTTAACTTACACCCGGTACGATTGGGTAGGCGGCGCCTGGGTTGAGCAAAACCGCTATGTAAGAACCTACAACAGCAATAACCTTATGCTTACTTCGCTTTACCAAACCTGGAACAGCGGAAGCTGGGAAGATTACAACCGTTACACCTATACCTACGATGCTGCGGGGCACACCTTAACCTTCCTTTACGAATACAACGGCGGAAGCGGTCTTGAAAATAGCTCGCGCACAACTTATACCTACGATGCCAATGGCGATAACACCTTAACGCTTGGCGAAAGCTGGCTTGCGGGTGCCTGGGTTAACGCTACGCGCTACACCCGTAATTACGATGCTAACCATAACCAAACCCTTAACACCAGCGAAAGCTGGAATGCCGGTGCCTGGGAAAACGACGCCCGCTACGCCTACACCTACAATGCAGCCGGTTATAACCTAACCACTATTTATTACGATTGGAATGCCGGCGCCTGGGTTGAGCAAAACCGTTATACCTATACTTATGACGCCAATAACCGCACACTTGAATATGCCGGCCAGATATGGAACGCCGGTGCCTGGGAAAACGACTACCGCTATACCTATACCTATGATGTAAACGGCAATGCGGATGTTTTTATGTATCAAACATGGACTGCCGGCACCTGGCAAAACGTTAATAAAACAGATTATGATTATAACAGCTACAGCAACTACGATTATATTATAAGATACAGCTGGAACGCCGGCGCATGGGATAACAGCGACCGCGAGTTGTACTACTACGAACTTTACAATGCACCAAGCGCTATTGCTGAAGTTAAAAACGCTTTTGCATTTGCTGCTTACCCAAGCCCAACAACCGCTGTTTTAAATATTGATTACAACACCCAAAGCAATGCTGAAACCGTAGTGCGCATTTACGACCTTAACGGTAAGGAAGTAATGAGCGTTAAGCGTGTATCAGACATTGGTGATAATTACCTTAAACTGGATGTAAGCACCCTTAGCAGCGGCATGTATGTGGTAGAAGCCACACAAGGCGCACAACAAAGCCGCAGCCGTTTTGCAAAGCAATAAAGCTTTTTAACGATATGAATTCAGGAGGGGGCTAAGGCCCCCTTTTTATTGCCCGGTACGGAAACAAAATGGTGGCATACGTTTCTTATATTTGCATTTAAATCAATTGACATGAGAAAACTTGTACTACCCTTTGCTATGCTGTTGCTATCTGCCGTATCCTATGCAGGTAATGGCGATAATGTTAACCAGCATTTAGTTGACCGTTTTAAAAGCCAGGTAGCTAACGCGCCTGATAAACAACAAAGGATTGATGCCTTTACCCGCTTTATAAGCAGCGGCCCGCGTAACAGCAACAAAACCGATGCAATGGCGCAGCGCCTTATAGGTTGGCGCGATGATAACGTGAATGCCGGCTCATGGGAGTTTGGCGACTCGGCAACCATGACTTATAGCGGCAGCCATGGCAGCCCTTACCTGTATAACAGCGAGTTTGATGTTAAGATTGACTATAACTGGGATGGCACCAATGTAAATAACGAATACCGCACCACCCGTACCCGCGATGGCAATGGCAATGAAACAGAATACCTTACTGAAGCATGGAATGCCGGCGCATGGGAAAACAACCAGCGTCAGCAAAAAACATACGACGGTGCCGGCCACATACTTACAAATACCCAGCAAACCTGGAATGCCGGTGCCTGGGAAAACTACACCCGCAATGCTTACACCTACGATGCCAACGGCAACAACTTAACCTATACCCGTTATAACTGGACAGCCGGCGCCTGGGTAGAAGATTACCGTTACGTGTATACCTACAACAGCAATAACCTTATGCTTACGCAGTTGTATCAAACCTGGAACAGCGGAAGCTGGAAAAATTACAGCCGTTACACCTACACTTACGATGCCGCAGGCCACACCTTAACAGGCCTTTACGAAAGCGATAACGGCACCGCGCTTGAAAACAACTCGCTATACACCTATACGTACGATGCCAACGGCGATAACACCGTAACACTTTACCAAACCTGGGTTGCCGGCGCCTGGGAAAACAGCTCGCGCGGAACCGGCGTTTTTGATGCCACTCATCATCAAACCCTTTACACCGGCGAAACATGGAACGCCGGTGCATGGGAAAACGACTACCGCTATTCGTACACTTACAACACAGCCGGTTATAATTTAACCACTACTACTTACGACTGGATTGGCGGCGCCTGGCTTGAGCAATACCGCTACACTAACACGTACAATGCTAATAATCAAAGTACGGAGTATGTGGGGCAGATATGGAATGCAGGTACATGGGAAAACAGCTACCGCTATACCTATACCTATGATGTAAACGGTTTCTCTGATGTGCAAACCTACCAAAGCTGGGTTGGCGGTGCATGGGAAAACAACAGCAAAACAGATTACGACAATAATACCTATGGCAATGTTGATTATTTGATAGGCTACACCTGGAACGCCGGTGCATGGGATAATGACGACCGCGAGTTTTACTACTACGAACTTTACAATGCACCAAGCGCTATTGCTGAAGTTAAAAACGCTTTTGCATTTGCTGCTTACCCAAGCCCAACAACCGCTGTTTTAAACATTGATTATAACACCCAAAGCAATGCTGAAACCATAGTGCGCATTTACGACCTTAACGGTAAGGAAGTAATGAGCGTTAAGCGTGTATCAGACATTGGCGATAACTACCTTAAACTGGATGTAAGCACCCTTAGCAGCGGTATGTATGTGGTAGAAGCCACACAAGGCAGCCAACAAAGCCGCAGCCGTTTCGCCAAGCAATAGAAGAGAAACTGATAGACTATACAGAGGGGGCTAAAGCCCCCTTTTTTATTGGCCAAACGCTAAAAAACGCACTGCAGTTGCCCGTTACCGCTTAAAACGGGCTTAAATATCAGCGGTAGAACATACATAAGTAGTTGATAAACAGCATTTTGATAGCTATTAAGGTTCCGAAACAGCCTATTTTCAGGGTATTTTGCCTGTCTATTTCATTTTACGCTCTAATTCTTTTTATTTGCCGTCCCTTTTTAGGGAGGGGTGTGCCCGTATTTGGGTAGGCCCATGAAGTTAAAACTTAACCTTTTATATGGCAGTTATTGGAAAAATTCGTCAATACACCGGTTTACTGATTTTTGTAATCGGCGCCTCAATTGTAGGCTTCCTGATTATGGATGCCACCAACTCGCAATTTAGCGTGTTACGCGGCCGTAAAGACTATATCGGCAAAGTAAACGGAGAGAAAATTCAGTATAACGACTTTGAAAAGAAGGTTGCTGATAACGAGAAAGCTTACGAAGCCCAACTGCGTGGTGCAACACTTACTGATGACATGCGCGAAGGTTTACGCATGCGTACCTGGAACGATATGGTTGAAGACCTGGTAATGGGCGAGGTTTACAACAAAGTAGGCATTAACGTTACTACCGATGAAATGGTAGAGCTGGTATCAGGCGATAACGTATCGCCGCAAATATCAGGCGCACAGGCTTTCCGTAACCCGCAAACAGGCCAGTTTGATAAGGCCATGGTGCAAATGTACCTTAGCCGTTTAGACCAGGACCCTGAAGGTGTTGAGCCCGGCACTATCAAGCGCGAGTGGAACAACTTCGAAAAGCAGTTAAAACAGGAGCAATACAAAGCAAAATACGCTGCCTTAATAAGCAAAGGCCTTTACACCCCAAGCTGGATGGTGGAAGCCAGCTACTACGACCAGGCCCGCACGGTTGACTTTCAATATGTGCAACTGCCTTACAACGAGATTAACGACAATGACGTTAAAATTACAGATGAAGATTTAAAGAAATACATTACTGACCACCCTAACAAATACAAGCAGGAAGAAGAAACCCGCAAGGTGCAGTATGTAACCTTCAACATCGTACCTTCAGCAGCTGATACTGCAAAAACCATTAAGGACCTGGAAGACCGCCGTGCTGAGTTTGCTGCTCAAAAAACAGTTTCAGAAGATTCAGTTTTTGTAAAGCTGTATTCTCAAACTGCTTTTGATGAAGTGTATTACAGTGCCGATAAGTTGATTTCGCCTATTAAGGACACCTTGTTTACGCAGCCGGTGGGCACGTTAGTAGGCCCTTATCTTGAAGGCAACATGTATAAGATTGCCAAAATAAGCGACCGCAAGCAGATAGCCGACTCAGTTCGCCTGCGCGAAATCCGTTTTTCATTCAACAACGTTACCACGCAGGAGCAACAATATGCCCGCATGCGTTACATGGATAGCATCTTCAAAATGCTTGACTCTAACAAAATTGACTTTAACAGCGCTGTTATGCTGTTTAGCGATGACACCTTAGGCAAAATGACCGGCGGCGATGCCGGTTGGGTGCGTTTGGATGAGAAGCCTAAAATGGCTAACGATGTTATCTTCTACCGTTCAGAAAGAGGCCGCCCTTTACGTTTTGTTGACGAGCAGCAGAATGCCTGGATAATTGCCACTATTACGGATGTAAAAACCAGCAAAACCGGCGTACTTACCACTTACCTTAGCGAAGAAATTGGCGTAGGCGAGCAAACGCAACAGGATATTGCTTCGGCAGCCAGCAACTTTGCCAGCAACAACCAGGGCGCCGATAAATTTTTAGCGGCTGCTAAAAAGCAGAACCTGCCTTTACGTGTAGCTGAAAACGTGCGTAAGGAAGATTACAGCATTTATGGCCTTGGCAGCGCACGCAAACTGGTTAAGTGGGCGTTTGAAGCCAAGAAGGGCGAAGTATCAACCCCTATCGTACTTAACGATAAACATGTTGTTGCTTTACTTGAAGTAGTGCGTGCTAAAGGCACCCCTGATGTTGATGCAGTGCGCGATGCGGTTAAGCCGGAAGTATTAGCAGAAAAGAAATTCGAAATGCTATCGAAGAAAATTGCCGATGCCAAGGCATCATCAATTGATGATTTAGCGGCTAAAGTTGGTAAGCCTTCAATGGTGGCTCAACAGGCGTCTTTCGGCAACCCTGCTGTTAACGGCGCTTACGAACCTTCAGTAGTGGCTATGGCTTTAGTTAGCGGCCAGGGCAAACTTTCTAAACCGGTGCAGGGCCGTAGCGGTGCGTTTGTGGTGCAAACCATTGCAGTTACTGAGCCTGCCAAGCCAACTGATTTAATGATGGCCACCTTCCAGTTAAAGCAGCGTTTTATGGGTAAGGCACAAGGCGCAAGCGATGTGCACCGTAAGATTGCCAAAATTGAAGACGACCGCCTGGAGTTTCAATAATAAAAAAGTTTAAAAGAGATTGTTTCGGCCCCGGATTTGAACTAAAGTCCGGGGCTGATTTTTTATAAACCGTATCTTTACCCTAATGGACGTTAAGCCTATAGTAAACCGTGTAGCGCAAAAAGCTATCATAAGCCTTGATTTGGAAGATTACTTTCCGAAGCAGGAAGAGCTAGCCGTTATTGACTTAAAGGATTACCTGTTTAAGGGCCTTATACTTAAGGAGGCTGATTTTAGGGAAACGGTTAAGAATACTGATTGGACAACTTACGCCGGTAAGTACGTGGTTATCTATTGCAGCGCTAATGCCATTGTGCCTATGTGGGCCTATATGGTGTTAAGTGCTGAGGTAAGCGTTTATGCCAAGGATGTAGCCTGCAGCACGCCTGAACACGCTACTGAAATTTTCCTTTACCGCAACCTTGCCAAATTGGATATGGAGCAGTTTAAGGGCCAGCGTATAGTTGTTAAGGGTTGTGGCGACCGCAAGGTGCCTGAAGCAGCTTATGTGCAGCTAACAGCCCAGTTAACGGGCATAGCGCGCGTTATTATGTATGGCGAGCCATGTAGCATGGTGCCGGTATTTAAAAAAGCAATTGATTAGGGTGGAAAGAAAATATTGGTTGCCGCTTATTGTGGTGGTGTGCCTTGCTATAGGCTTTATCTCAGCCAAAGTGGTGGAGCGTTACCGGCATTATTACGATAAGCAGGTAAACATTTTTACTGCCACAGGCAATGAATGCCCGGGAGTAAGATGGTCGGTACCGGTAGATAGCACCGATGTGGCTTACGCCGTAGCAGTAGAGGGCGACCTGTATTTTGCCGGCGAGCGTGTACCTTTGGAAGACCAGGATGTGCGCGAGCGTATTGAAAGGGAACTGCAGATAGCCGTTTACTGGCACAGCAATACCTTAATGAATATGAAGATGGCCAACCGCTACTTTGGCGATATTGAAAAGATATTAGCCGATAACGGTGTGCCATCGGACTTTAAATATCTGGCTTTAATTGAAAGCAACCTGCGCAACGAAACCAGCCCGGCAGGCGCTGTTGGCTTTTGGCAGTTGCTTAAGGAAACTGCCAAGATTTACGGCCTGCAGGTGGATGCTGAGGTAGATGAGCGATACGACTACCAGAAAAGCACCGTAGCCGCCTGCAAATACCTTAACCAGGCTAAAAATGAGTTAGGCAACTGGACCATTGCCGCTGCCAGCTATAATTTGGGCCTAGCCGGTATGAAGGACCGCTGTGCCGACCAAAAGACGAAGGACTACTACGAGATGTTCTTTAACCAGGAAACCAGCCGTTACCTGCCCCGTATGATTGCCATGAAAATCATCTTCAGTAACCCAGAAAAAGCCGGTTTTTACGTAAAAACAGAGGATTTATACCAGCCTTACAGCTATAAAACCGTTACAGTTGATACCGCTATAGGTAGCATAGCCGATTTTGCCGCCCAATACAACCTTAAGTACAAGCACATTAAAATACTTAACCCCTGGCTGCGCGATGCTAAGCTGACCAATAAGGATAAGAAGCGGTACGAAATCAAAATTCTGAATATCAACTAAAGGTTTGGCGATATGCCATTAAATTTTACTTTTGCCCTCCCAAAATCAATGGTGCGGTAGCTCAGTTGGTAGAGCAAAGGACTGAAAATCCTTGTGTCGGGGGTTCGATTCCCTCCCACACCACTAAGACAAGTTTCAAGTTTTTTCAAGTTTCTTCAAACCCGCTACCAGAGCGGGTTTGCTGTTTTAAGTCCATTCGTAAAGCTTCAGTTTTACACGCGAAATGTTTCACAAAATGTTTCACACACCAAAACCGATGTTTCACAATGGTTACAAAAGCTACAGTTAAGTTCTTCCCAAGGACGGATTTCATTAGGGAGGACAAGAAAATACCCATTTACGTAAGGGTAATCCTGAATCGGGAGAAATTCGACTTTTCTTCAAGACAAGTAATTTCCACCCTTAAAGAATGGGATGAGGTTACCCAAAGGGTTAAAATCCCGAAATCACCAATCAACAAGGAGCTTTCCGAAATCGAGTATAAGGTGTCAGAGGCTTTTGACTACTTAAAATACCACAATCGTCCTTTAACGGCTTATGCCCTTCGTAAACAATTGAAGGGTACCGGTGCGGGGCAAGATCGACCAAAACTAATAGACTACGTCGATGATTATTTGGCCAATTACGTCAATAACAGTCCCGATTATGCCCTAGCTACTCAAAAGACTTACCGGACCACAGTAATGCACCTCAAGAACTTTCTGAACAAAACAAAAAGGAACGGAATAAGGGTCGCCGAAGTTGACTTGGTGTTTTTAAAGGAATTCGATACTTACCTGCAAACCCGTAGCATAAACGAAAAGAAAGGAGTGAACAAAAACTCTGCAAATAAGTACCACATTAATTTTAAGGCAATGCTGTTTAAGGCTGCTGACAACAAAATGATGGACAAAAATCCATACATGGAATTTAAGTTTAAGTCGCAACCGGGCAAGCTTACTTATTTAACTTCTGCGGAGTTGGAAAGTCTCGAGAAGCACTCGCTGGGAAATAATACAAGCCTTGAGCGGGTTCGGGACATCTTTCTCTTTTCTGTTTATACCGGCCTGCGTCATAGCGATGCCAGCTCGCTTACGCAAAATAACATAGAGGTTCAAGGGAAGGAATATTGGATTTGTTACACCCAACAGAAAACGGGCGATTATAATCGCATACCTATGCTAAAAAGGGCAATCGAGATATATAATAAGTATAAAGCAGAGCGGCTAGTTACCGGATTTGTCCTTCCCCGCCTTAGCAACCAGAAGCTAAATGCCTATTTAAAGGTTGTAGCCGAATTAGCAGGAATCAAAAAACACCTATCCCACCACGTAGCACGCCACACGGCGGCAACTACAATATTTATGCAGAATGGCATATCTTTAGAAACCACAGGAAAACTTTTGGGACACCGAAGTATAAAATCTACGCAGATTTATGCTAAGGTGACTAACCTAATGTTACAAGAGGCCGCAATCAAGTTAAACAAGATACTTTAGGAGTGCTAGAGGTTGGAACATTATTGAAGAAAAAAGATAGCAACGAGCTTGATATTCCTGTATTTGTTTGGGATGTTTCGAGGCTAAACGGAAAAACCTTTTATATTGTCAATTATGAAAAGGGATTATCCAAGACCCATGTTGAAGCGGAATTTTCGGGTAAGCAAATCTGTTTGCCCAACCATGCGAAATTTAAGCTTCTTACTGAAGAAAGCATTTTCGGTTTAACTGTTTCGCCACCTGAACCGGGATATGAAATGATTTCCGATTGGATTAAACTCTCCAAAGATCGCAGAAATTTAGCTCCTGATTTTTTCATTAACATGGCGTACGGATGTATGCATGTAATTCATGCAGCTAAATTTACCAAGTCAAAATATTGTGAGTCTGTTAAAGGCAAAATACACTACTCCCCTTATATATTAGTTAAAAAGCTTTCAGAAATTAAGGATGAAAAAGAAAGGGGAAAGCAGAGCACTATCAACTTCAGTTATTTGTGGGATCTTGAATGGATACCGAAGCGGTTTGTACTTTTAAAAATAATAACAACGCTTAAAAACATTGTAAGTGTAAATTTTCCGGCAGAAAACGCCCTTTTAGCCAACTCTCTTATAGAAAAGCTTCTGCTGGGCATGTTTTTGAGTTATTATAAGGCCAACCGCGATAAGATAAAAAGTGTAACAGTCAACTACAGCCAAAAATTTCCTGGCGATTTTAAAGTGTTTCAACAATTCTCTTCGATATTAAATAAGTTTGAGGAAGAGATAAACATGTATGAGATAGTTCATAAAGAGGAACTAAAAATCGAATTGAGCGCTGCCCTGATTGGTGCGAAACTTCCTGAGCGAGAAGATGGCAAGGGCATTATCATGAAATTATTAGAATTTGATATGGCCTTCTGGCAAAAGCTGATTTTGTTAGATATCGATACCGATTTGCCCGTAAGAAAGCCGTACAAGGATGGATTTTCGATTTCTTACAACTACATGTTATTATTTCCCTTTTTCCAATGGCTTGCTCCACACCAATTCCCCATGTATAGCGGTAAACGGGTAAATGCTGAAACCTTTAATAAGGTAGTGGTTGAGCGTATGAAAAATTTTGTGGAAGGCAAAATCTCCTAAAGCAAAATCCGGAATAGTTTAAAGGCCCCACCCTATTTCTTTCCGGATTTATAAGGCGTTGAATTTTGTACTGACACGAGGGTGAGTTTGCTTTGCAGTTATGAGTCTGCAAGAACAAATATTCGCCGAATTCCAAAAGCTCAATCAGAAGATAGATAGACTTAATTCTATTGTTAGCCAGCTACCGACAACACACCATACCAACTTGGGCGATTGGCTAGATGAGCTCCAAACCCGCGAGTTGCTTCACCGCGGAGCCACCTCTTTGTGGGGACTAAGAAAGACCCATAAGCTAAAGTTTAAGAAAATGGGGAATCGGATTTTTTACAGCCGACAATCAATTATTGATTTTCTGGAAGGGAAAAACAAAAAGTGACCATGGAAAAGAAGCACCGATCTAAGCGAACCTACCCGGAGCGAGATTGCGAAAACCCCAACTGCGGATTTGAACAACGATTTATTCCTCATGATAGGCGGCAAAAATTTTGCATTGAACAATGCAGAATTAACTTTCATAACGACCAAAAACATAATGACAACGCAACCATTTTCAAAAACGAAAAAAACTTGCGTGAATTTGATAAGCGCCTTGCAAAAATTTACAAAGCGTTTGTAGATAAAGATGGATACTGTGTAGTATGGAAGGGTATTTTTAACTATGAGCAAATTAACGTTGCTTTATTAGTCACCGAGCAGCAAAATCCTAGAACTGGGGGGAAAGTTAAATGGTTCTACAAATTTGGCACGGAACTGCATCCAAAGGACGCCAATTACTTCATAATCCATAAAAAGCAAACAAAATGAGCGAATTCAGAGACTATTCCTTGCCGGAACTTTATGGAAATACTGGCGGAGGACCACAGAATCCAGCGCAAATAAATTGGTCCACGATGGCTTTATATAGTGGTATTGCTCTTACTTCTGTCGTTTTGTTCGCCGTCATTATTACTCAAGCAAACAAAAATCAAATGAAACTTTGGGTTGAGCATTCAGAAAAACTGAATCAGTCCCACATAGCTGCGCTGGAAAAGCAAAGCGCTCTCATAAAAAGTCTTATTCAGGAACCTAAGTGAAATCCCTGTATTACATCGGCCGCCCACAAGCTGCCTTTAACGATTTAAAACAAGCCGAAACCATAACTATGCAGCAATTATCAGATGAAGACAAGACCAGCAAGAAGGAGTCGAAAACAACACTTGAGGCACTTTGGAATACTCCTCTCGGCAAAGTAGGACTTGCTGCAGCAGGCTTATTAGGATTTATGATGTTTATGGCAGCTGCTTTTAAAGTTGGTGCCTTTACCATGAATGCTTATAAGGATTTTAGGGATGCGAATAGACGCTAACTCTGTCCATTCTATCGAACAGGAATACTGCTGCGGAATAATTTGGATTAAGCGAATGTCCTTGGTAAATTGCAATCACCACGAGCATTTGATATATGGGAAAAAGCAGTAGACCTTCTGGAAGGTTACTGAAAAAATGATTTTACATACAAAGTAAGAGCCAGTTTGAAACGGGATGGCAGATAGGTTCTTGCTTTTTTCTGGCGAATCTGATACCCCCGGCTATATCCTTCCCTATGTTTTCTAAAACCGGAACGGCAATTTTCTACCACCCCTTAATTTTACTTTCCTGGGCTAAATAAAATTACCAATTTGGCCTTCCCTTTTAATTATCAACTTGAAATAAGACATTGATATGAATACCACCGTTCACAATAAACTAGTCTCCTTTATATGGTCAATAGCTGATGACTGCCTGCGCGATGTTTATGTGCGCGGCAAGTATCGCGATGTAATACTCCCCATGGTGGTATTGCGCCGACTTGACGCCTTGCTTGAACCCACTAAACAAAAGGTAATGGACGAGCTGGCCTTTCAAAAAAACGAAGCAAAGTTTACAGTATGGGATGAAAACGGCCTGCGCCAGGCCAGTGGCTATGTATTTTACAATACCAGCGAATGGACTTTGCAACGTCTGCATGACACTGCTACCAACAACCAGCAAATACTCCAGGCCAATTTTGAAGACTACCTGAACGGTTTTAGCGATAACGTAAAAGAGATAATTGAAAAGTTTAAGCTTAAAAGCCAGGTAAGGCACATGGCCCAAAAAGATGTGCTGCTGAACGTGCTTGAGAAATTTACCAGTAAGTATATAAACCTTACACCTTTTGATAAGAGCGACCCGGAAGGGCGCAAACTGCCCGCTCTTAGCAACCTGGGCATGGGCTATGTGTTTGAAGAACTGATACGCCGCTTTAATGAAGATAATAATGAAGAGGCCGGTGAGCACTTTACCCCGAGAGAGGTAATTGACCTTATGACCCACATCATTTTTGAACCGGTTAAAGAAAAATTGCCACCGGTTATTACCATTTACGACCCCGCCTGCGGCAGTGGAGGTATGTTAACCGAAAGCCAGAACTTTATTAAGGACGAAGAAGGCGAAATACGCGCCAAAGGCGATGTGTATTTATACGGCAAGGAGATAAACGACGAAACCTACGCCATTTGCAAAAGCGATATGATGATTAAGGGTAACAACCCCGAAAACATACGTGTAGGCTCAACTCTTGCTACCGATGAGTTTGCGGGCACTAAGTTCGACTTTATGCTAAGCAACCCGCCCTACGGAAAAAGCTGGGCCAGCGACCAGAAGTATATTAAAGACGGTAAAGAAGTTATTGACCCACGTTTTAAAGTGGTGCTTAAAGATTATTGGGGGAATGAGGAGCAGGTGGATGCCACCCCGCGCAGCAGCGATGGCCAGCTTTTGTTTTTAATGGAAATGGTAAACAAAATGAAGCCCCTTAGCCAAAGCATGTTGGGCACGCGTATAGCCTCAGTGCACAACGGCAGCAGCCTGTTTACCGGCGATGCAGGCGGGGGCGAAAGCAACATACGCCGCTACATTATTGAAAACGATTGGCTGGAAGCTATTATACAAATGCCCAACAACCTGTTTTACAACACCGGCATTACTACCTATATATGGGTGCTTAGCAACAACAAAAGCAACCAGCGCAAAGGCAAAGTGCAGTTAATTGAAGCCAGCCTTTTGTTCCGTAAGCTGCGCAAAAACCTGGGCAATAAAAACTGCGAGTTTACGCCCGAAAACATACGCGAAATTGTAGCGACCTATAAGGGTCTGCAAACGGTTGAGCGCAAAGTAAACGAGCAAACCAAAGAAGACGAGGGTATAGCCGCAAAGGTGTTTGATAATGCCGACTTTGGATATTATAAAGTAACAATTGAAAGACCCAAACGCCTTAAAGCGCAATTTACCAAAGAGCGCATTGCCGAATTGCGCTTTGATAAATACCTGCGCGAGCCTATGCAATGGGCCTGGCAAAACTGGGGCGAAAAGGTGTACACCGAAATTGATATACACGAAAAGGAAATTGCCGACTGGTGCGAAAAAAACGGATT
>JBDHYB010000039.1:0-21205 GCA_039811145.1 Chitinophagales bacterium
GCCAGAGCGCTTTTGCACACGCTTTATTAGCTATGATAACTGTGTTGGTAATTGCCTGCCCATGCGCGCTTGGCCTTGCCACCCCAACAGCCATAATGGTAGGTGTGGGCAAAGCGGCAGAAGCCGGCATATTGGTTAAAGATGCTGAAAGCCTGGAGTTGGCGAAGAGTGTAAATGCCATTGTGCTGGATAAAACAGGAACGATAACCGAAGGTAAGCCCGTACTTACCGGTATTGAATGGCATGTAAACGACGGCGGTACATTTGAAAAAGTGTTGCTGGCTATTGAGAAGCGAAGTGAACATCCCCTGGCGGAGGCCGTAGTTCACTACCTTAAAACCAGGATAACGAATGATAACGCCACTACAACAGATTTGCAAAGTATTACCGGCAAAGGTGTGGTAGCGAAGGTGAATGCGCAGGTATATTACGTAGGCAACAGGCAACTGCTTGCCGAGAGAGGAATTAATATCAATGCGTTGCCTGTAACTGAAGCCTCTTCGGGCGAGAGTGTATTTTATTTTGCGGATGAAAGCCGTTTGCTGGCTACTATTTTTGTAGCGGATAGAATAAAGGAAACCTCTAAACGAGCAATTACCCAATTGCAGGACAGCGGCATTAGCGTTTATATGCTTACCGGCGATAATGCCGCAGCAGCAGAAGCCATTGCCCTGCAGGCCGGAATAAAAAACTATAAAGCCGAAATGTTGCCTGCGGATAAATACCGATTTATTAAAGAGTTGCAGCAACAAGGCAAAAGGGTGGCCATGGTAGGCGACGGTATTAATGATACACAGGCATTGGCGCAGGCCGATGTAAGTATTGCTATGGGCAAGGGAAGCGATATTGCCATTGATGTTGCGCGCATGACCATCGTATCAAGCGACCTTTTGAAAATACCTCAAGCGCTTCGTTTATCTAAAATGACGGTTAACACCATTCGGCAGAACCTGTTTTGGGCATTTATCTACAACCTGATTGGTATACCTATTGCCGCGGGTGTGCTTTATCCCTTCTTTGGTTTTATGCTTAGCCCTGCAATTGCGGGAGCAGCCATGGCCCTAAGCTCGGTTAGTGTGGTTAGCAACAGTTTGCGCCTGCGGTGGCAGAAGTTGTAAATGCTTAACTTTGCACTAAAGATACTTTATGGAAGAGTTAGAGGTTGAGAAGAAAGACTACGCTACAATACAATTAAAACCGCGGGGACCGGTTACCATTACGGGTAATTTTGAAGTTATACTTGAAGATGGCACCGTTATGGAAAAACGCGAAAAGCTTTCCATTTGCCGCTGCGGCATGAGCCAGAAAATGCCGATTTGCGATGGCGCCCACAAGGCACTGGCCAGTGTGCTTTAAGCACACCCTGCAACAAGTAATACCGCTTAGCAGGCTAATAATTGCCTGTCAATTTCTTCGGTTTAACTCTTATAGGCCAGCTTACCTTACCTTAACGAACTGCTTTGTATAAACTTTGCCTCCGGCATTAATACTTACAAAATAAGTGCCTGCGGAAAAAGTTGAAATATCAGCTTCGGCATTGTAAAGGCCATACTGTGTTTGGTTACTGATATCCTTATATAATACTCTGCCATTAACGTCTGTAATCTGCAGTTGCACTTTAGCCGGTTGCGAAATGTAATACTGCACTTTTACCTCGTTTTCTGCCGGGTTAGGGTAGCAGCCTACAACTATAAGGTCGTTCTTAATTTCTTTTACAGCGCTTATAAATGGTGGCTGAATCGGCATACCGGTGCGCGGTGTTAATGGTCCGCCACATTGGGTTAAGTGGTTTGCCTGGTCGGCATCGCACCAACTGGCGCTAACTGAAGCCGTATAACTTTTGTTGGTAATGGTGCTCATGTGTATCCAATCACCCTGAACGCGCGCATCAGTAACGTCAAGCAACAGGTAACCTCTTTTTGAAAGGTCAGCATATTTAACGTTGGGGTTAAAAGCCTGTATTGCTGCTACCGGTACGGTAAAGGTTATAAAGCTACCGCTGGTAACACTGGTGCAAACATATTCTACCGCAATTGAACCTGCACCTGTTGAAGAGTTGTAGTTGCCGAGGTCCAGCGGTAAGTCGTTAGCCCACGAAGTATGTATATCGCCGGTTAAAACCACTACATTGTTAATGTTGTTGCCGGATATATGCGTGAATATTTTGTTTCGTTCGGCAGGGTATCCGTCCCATTGGTCCTGGTTAACGGCCTGGCCCAAAATTTTAAGCGGAGACATCATTACCTGGTTGCCTATCAACTTCCATTTAGCAGTAGAGTTAGAAAGTTGTTGTTTGAACCAATCCAACTGCGTAGCGCCCAACATCGTGCGGTTTGTATCAGTAACGGCAGAGCCGGTGGTGCCAATTTGCTGCTGGCGCCCTTCAAGGCGCGAGTCAATCAGAATTAAATCGGCCAGGTTACCCAGCGGAATTACACGGTGGATAGTGTCAACGCTATTGTGCACGTTGCGGATGGGCATCCACTCGAAATAGGCTTTACGGGCATATTCTTTACGGTCGGTCCAGTAACCTTCTACACTATCGGTATGGTTTTGGGCGCCGCCGCTCCAGCTATCGTTAGCGGTTTCATGGTCGTCCCACACGGTAATAAAAGGATACATCTGGTGTACATATCTTAAATCGGGGTCAAGCTTGTATTGTGAGTGACGCATGCGGTAATCGGCCAGCGTCATAATTTCTGTTTGCGGTTCATGCAAACGCGATGAATCCACCCCCGGTGTAAAATCATCAATACCATATTCGTAATAGTAATCGCCCAGGTGTATTACGGCATCTACATCATTCTTTACTGCTATATCCTTATAGGCGTTAAAGTAGCCATCCTGATAATTGGAGCAGGCCACTACCGCAAAACGCAGGTTAGTGTTGTTGCCAATAGGTGCAGTGCGCGTTCTGCCAATGCAGGAATAAATGTTATTGGTTTTAAAACGGTAGTAATACCAGCTATCCGACTGTAAGCCCGTAGCATCCACCTTTACACAAAAGTCTGTACTGCTATCCACGGTTACATTACCTGAGCTTACTACATTAGTGAAGGCAGTATCAGTAGCCACTTGCCAATCCACACTGGCCGATACATCGGTAGTGGTAACGCGGGTCCAAAGTATTACACGGTCGGCTAAGGGGTCGCCGGAAGCAACGCCATGATAAAAAGGCGCAAGGGCACCGTCCAACAGAGAGCGGGAAGGGGACAGATGATCGTTTTGAGCGTGCAACAAGCTAACGGCTAGCGTAAAAAACAGGAGTAAGGTTTTTTTCATACCTGGGGTTTTGGGTGGCTAAATGTAAAATGAAAGAGAGGATTTTGAAATAGGATTATTTTAGATGCGGTTAATTAACAAATACATAGTGAAATGATAATAATTGCAGAGAGCGGTTCCACCAAAACAAACTGGTTAGCTGAGGACGGAAAACTGTATGAAACCATTGGGCTTAACCCGTTGTTTCATACCAGCGATTCCATATACAATGTATTGGTAAAGCACGAGCAGTTGAGTGCGCTGAAGGATAAGTTCAGCAGCGTGTTTTTTTACGGGGCCAGTTGCAGCAGCGACGACCGCAATAAAACGGTGAAAGATGCCCTGTTGCGTTTTTTTGATAAGGCTTCGTTGATTGAGGTTGACCATGACATGAACGCCGCGGCTATCGCTACTTACACCGGTAAGCCGGGTATAGCCTGCATATTAGGCACGGGTTCCAACGCCTGCTTTTATGACGGCAAAGAAATACACCAGGAGGGCGCCCCGGGCTTAGGCTATGTTTTGGGCGATGAAGGAAGCGGCGCCTACTTCGGTAAAAAGCTACTAAGCCTTTATTTGTATAATGAATTGCCGGCTGCTACTATGGCCGTTATGAGAGAGCAATACGGTTTAGAGAAAGAGATAATTATTGAGAACGTATATAAGAAGCCACATGCCAATATTTACCTGGCTTCCTTTGCTAAGTTAATGACTGATACGCCCGACCGCGACTTTATGCGCCAACTGGCCCGGGAAGGATTTACTGAGTTTTTTCAGCACCACGTACGGTGCTATAAAGATTACAAGAAATACCCTGTGCATTTTGTAGGCTCTATTGCTTACTTCTTTAAAGAGGATTTAAAAGCGGTGGCTGATTCGTTTGGTTGCGAGTTGGGAATTGTGGACCGCAACCCTGTTTACCGTTTGTTGGAGCACCACCTTAAGCAGCAGGCTTCGCAGTAGTTTTTTTGCCTGCCAGGTTCCAAACTATTATTACAAGCACCAGCACAAATAACTGGGCCAGGCAGGTTTCTAAAGTTGGGAACAAGCCAAGCAATTCAATACGCGTTATGGTTAGCCCGTGTATTGGCATATGACCGATTTCCTGTAAGGAGTGAACACCCTTGCCGGCCAACACTACAGCCAGCACCGCCATAACTATGGACGATATTTTGAAAAGCTGCGGTATAGGCAGCTTTGTTGAAAATCGCAGTACAACAAAGGCAAGTGTAAACACAAGCAGGAATGCAATGATTACACCCAGCACAATAGCTTCGGACTGTTTGCCGCCCGATTCAATGTTTAAGGAAGAGAGAAACACTACGGATTCGAATACCTCGCGGAAAACGACAAAGAAGGATAATGAAGCCAGGCCCCAAAGGCTACCTTCGCTAACTGCATTTTTAACCAGTCGGCTTACATACTCTTTCCATTTACCGGCCTCGCTTTTGCCGTGAAGCCAAAAACCCACATACAACAGCATGGCTACGGCCACTAGAGAAATAATAGCTTCAATAAGTTCCATACTGCTGCCAACGGGCATAAGCTTTGAGCCTAGGAACCAGATGATAATACCGCACAGTACGGCTGTTACCCAACCGGCATGTACCCAGCGCGGCGCATTAGGGATATTAGCTGCTTTAAGTACGGATAAGATAACCATGATTACCAAGAATGCTTCCAGGCCTTCGCGCAGCAATATGGAGATGCTCATGAAAAAGGAAAGCCAAAAGGAATATTCTTTCTTTTCAAGCACGGCGCCCACCTCGCTGATGGTTTGCTTGGCTGCGTTAATGGAATCGTTAACCTCCGCAATGGGGCGGTTTTCATTAATGAGTTTACGTATGCGCTGTATTTGTTTTTCCAGTTTTTCGCTAAGCTCGGGGTCAGTAGCCTTTAGTTGCAATTCTATTGGTTCAATACCCTGCAGGTAAGCCAATGAGGCCGATTGAAGTGCATCATCGGCGCGGGCATTGGTGTAATACAGGTTGGCGCGGTCAAGGTATTCTACGGCAGTTTTCAAAAACAGGTCGTTACCGGCATGAGGTTGATTCAGCCGAATATCAGCCAACTGCTGATTGTTGAGGTTGAACTCCTTGCTTAACTCTACATCTGAAAGGACCGCAATTTTTTCGAGAGGTATTTTTTGCAGCAACTCTTTGTCTTTTTCGGGCTCAGCATTTTTATAGCGTAGCGATATAACGTAGAAGGCCAGGTTCCACACCTCTTCATCTTCCAAACCAACGTGCGAGCGCATACCGGTGCCCTCAACCCCTAAACGGATAGTGTTGAAAGCATGCGAAGGCGAAATGAATTTCAGTCTTTCGTTATCGTGAAAGTTGCGGGGCTTTGGGTCAAGCACTAATCCATCAGGGCCATCGCCGAAACCTTCGGGACCGTGGCATTTAGCACATTCAGTTAAGTATAGCTTTTTGCCGGCTTCCAGGTTAGGATAGCTGGAGGGGAAAGTTTTAAGGCCGGTGATGGCTATAATTTTAAGCTTGGCCTCGGCGGATTTTTTAGCAACCAATTCGTAGCTTGCCTTATTCTTAACCAGGGTAACCAGTTCTTCAATAAGGCTGCCTACTGCGGCAGAGTCGGCATCGCTCCAATCGGAGGAGAACTCCTGGAAATATCTTTCGCCATGCTCGCAAAACTCTTCCATCTCCTCGTACTCATCCTCATTTACCACTTTGCCGTCCTTAACGGCATTTTTATAGTCCTGGCCCAGGTAGTTAAGGGTATGAACCAAAATACGGGAAGCCTCGCCTTTATTGGCATAGGCGCTAACCCCCAGGAGGAGAAACAATGCTAAAATGTGTATCCTGCGCAAAGCGATTTGTTAAAATCAAGTTTAGACTAATTCTAAACAGCGTGCGAATGTAAAAGGTTCGTCGAGCTTTTTACAATGATTTTTGTTAGGATTTGCTGAGGTGTGTAAGGCCACCCAAAAGGGGTTGAGTGGTGAGAGCGCTAAAAGCGCTGTCATAAGTGGTTATGAGGTTTCCCCAATCGTACTTAGCTGCATATTGCTGCGTATCCATTACGCGTATGTATTTAACATCCCAAATGCGGCGTTGCAGCTTGTTAACGAAGTCCTCATTATCATAGAAATAGGTGGAATGGTATTCGGCCGGAAGATGTTCAGGATAGGCCAGGCGCCTGGGCAGGAAAGGCACGCAATTACAATACATGGCTTCTACAACACTGCCGCCAAAAAAATCCTGGAAGGAGGTAACCGGCAGAATATCCGCAGTCCAAAGCCATTTGGCATATTCAGCAAAGCTATCGGCATAACCGAAGTGCAAAATTTTATCGGCCAGCTTTTCTTTAGCAAAGTCAAAAACCGGCGGATATTTTTCATAACGTTCACCCAGTACCACTAACCTGAAATCTATTCCACGCTCGGCAATTTCAACCAGCGCATTAAAAAACTGCTCCGGGTTTTTGTCATACTCCCATCGGTGGTTCCAAAGTATAAGCGCACGCATGGGTTTCTCTACTACTGCAGGTTTAAACTGTTCCAGCTTTTTTAAATGCATACCTAAATGCAGCACCGAACTTTTTTGCCGGATGGCCTCGATAGTTTCGGTGTTGTTATAATCAGGAAAGGCTTTTAAAAAAAGCGGAAGATTATTTAAGAAGGACTGTTGATGATAAGCAGAATTAAAGAATACAGCATCCGCACGTAGGGCGGAGGTGTAGTTTATAAAGGCATAGTGGTTATCGCGTTTAAGTTTTACGTCCTCATCCGTTGGGCTCCAGGGGTAGGTTAGTTGGTTTTCGTGAAAGTAAAGCGCCACAGGAATTTTAGCAGACCAGGAGGCTGTTAAAGACATGAAAAGATTAAGATCAAGCATGTCGGTTGACAGTATCAAATCGTACTTATGGTATTCGGTTTTGCTATTGGCTATTTGTGCCAGCGTAACAGCGCCACCGTGCATGCGCCATTTCCAGTGGTAACCGGGCAGTGATAAAATTTCGATATGGTGACTGCTGAATTGCTTTAACTCCTCGGCCCACTTTTTGTGCGAGCCGGTAAGGAAAGGTTCAATCAGCAGAATATTCATAACAGTTTAGCGATTGAATGCAAGGCGCAGGCCTTTTACTGATTCATCGAAAGTACCATTGTTAAACACTAAGTGGCCGCTTACAAAGGTTTTATTTACGGCACCGGTAAATTCATAATTCTCAAAGGGGCTCCATCCGCACTTGTAAAGAATATTCTCTTTCGTTACCGTCCACTTTTTGTTTATATCTACTAATGCCATATCGGCAAAGTAACCTTCGCGCAGGTAACCGCGCTCCGCTATTTGAAAACACACTGCCGGTTTGTGGCACATCTTGTCCACCATCTTTTCTAAAGAAATTTGGCCACGGTGATAAAACTCCAGCATTACATTAATGGAGTGTTGTAAAAGCGGTAAACCTGCAGGCGCTTTTAAATAGGTTTGGTTCTTCTCGTCAATTGTATGCGGGGCGTGGTCGGTGGCAATTACATCAATGGTATCGTTCAGCATAGCCTCAAACAACAATGGCTTGTGGTGCGAATCTTTAATAGCCGGGTTGCATTTTATTTTGCTGCCCAAACGGGCGTAATCACTTTTATCAAACCAAAGGTGGTGAACACACACTTCAGAAGTGATGCGCTTTTTCTCTAACGGTATTTCGTTAGTGAAGAGCGATATTTCATCGGCAGTTGAAATATGAAGTATATGCAGGCGGCTGTTATACTTTTTAGCCAATTGAACCGCAAGAGTTGAAGAGTTAAGGCAAACTTCTTCGTTGCGTATCTCAGGATGGCACTCAAAAGGAATGTTTTCGCCATAGCGTGCCTTATATTCTTCCGTACGTTGTTTAACCAGCTTGTCGTCTTCGCAGTGGGTGGCAATAAGTATGTCGGAACGTTCGCGAAAAATCTTTTCAAGCAGAATAGGATCATCCACCAGCATATCGCCGGTAGAAGAGCCCATGAATATTTTAATGCCGCAAATGTTTTTACCGTCCACCTTTAGTAACTCGCCAAGGTTATCGTGGTTGGTGCCCATGTAAAAAGAATAATTAGCCAGTGAGCTTTGCGATGCGATTTTGTATTTATCTTCCAATAAAGGAATAGTAACGCTTGGCGGATTTACGTTGGGCATTTCCATAAAGGAGGTAACCCCGCCGGCAACACCTGCGCGTGCCTCAGTATAAATAGTGGCTTTATGTGTTAAGCCGGGTTCACGGAAATGCACCTGGTCATCAATAATACCGGGCATAAGATGCAGGCCTTCGGCATTTATCTCGGTTACCTTAAACTTTACGCTGAAGCCTTTATCAATGCGCTCAATACGCTGACCGCGCACCAAAATATCGGCATCAATTATTTTGCCTTCGTTTATTACCCGTGCTCCTTTGATAAGATAATCGGTCATTTGCTACTCCTGATTTTTGTGCAAAAGTAATTGCTTTTGCTTTGGATTTACGGCATAAAAAAGCCACCCGCAATGGGGTGGCGTTGAGTCCTATAGTTAATATTATGCTGCGGCCTGCTTATTTCGGCTTGCTGTAAAGGTCAACTCGGCTCCGGATGAATCCACAATGATGGTATCGCCTTTTTGCGCTTCGCCGCTTAATATCATTTTAGATATGCGGTTCACGATTTCTTTTTGAATAGTGCGCTTAAGCGGACGTGCACCATATTGCGGGTCGAAGCCCTGTTCGCCTAACCAATCCAATGCGGCGCCGGTAATTTCAAGCTGCATTTCTTTTTGATGAAGTAAATCCTGCAGGTTGTGTAATTGTAGGTCCACAATCTCGCGAATCTGTTTTTTCATCAGCGGGCGGAACATTACGATTTCATCAATGCGGTTCAAAAACTCGGGGCGAACCATTTGCTTCAATCGTTCTACCACTTCCAGCTTCGTAGTTTCCAATACAGCGAACAGGTTTTCATCTTTTACATGCTCGAAATTGCGTTGTATAATATCAGAACCGATGTTGCTGGTCATAATGATTACCGTATTCTTAAAGTTTACGGTGCGGCCTTTGTTATCCGTTAAGCGGCCATCATCCAATACCTGTAACAGTATGTTGAATACATCAGGATGAGCCTTCTCAATTTCATCAAACAGAATTACGCTGTAAGGGCGGCGGCGAACGGCTTCGGTTAACTGGCCGCCTTCATCGTAACCTACATATCCCGGAGGAGAGCCAACCAGGCGGCTTACTGCATGTTTCTCCTGGTATTCACTCATATCAATACGCACCATGGCGTGCTCATCGTTAAACAGGATGTAGCTCAGTGCTTTGCTAAGCTCCGTTTTACCAACGCCGGTTGTGCCCAGGAACAGGAAGGACCCGATGGGCTTGCGTTCATCCTGCAGTCCTGCGCGGCTGCGACGTATAGCATCAGCAACGGCTTCAATAGCTTCGTCCTGGCCTTTCACACGTTCGCGTAAGCGGTCTTCAAGGTGCAACAGTTTCTCTTTTTCACCTTCCAGCATACGGGTAACCGGTATGCCGGTCCACTTGGCTACTATGGCCGCAATATCCTCGGCGGTAACTTCCTCCTGCAACAAACGCTTCTCCGGTGAAATCTCAGCCAGCTTCTTGTCCAGTTCCTTTATATCGGTTTCGGCTTCCTTAATTTTGCCGTAACGTATTTCTGCTACCTTGCCATAATCGCCTTCGCGCTCCAAACGCTCGGCATCCTGTTTCATGTTTTCTATATCGCGGCGGCGGGCAGTAATCTTATCTACTATTTCCTTTTCGCTTTGCCACTTAGCTTTAAACTGGTTGCGGTTCTCTTTCAGGTTAGCCAGTTCTTCGTTCAACTCGCGCAGCTTTTTCTCATCGTTCTCGCGCTTGATTGCTTCAATCTCAATTTCGATCTGCATAATGCGGCGCTCAATTTCGTCCAACTCTTCAGGCAAAGAATCCATCTCCAAACGCAACTTAGCCGCAGCTTCATCAATTAAGTCAATGGCTTTGTCCGGTAAGAAGCGTTCTGTTATGTAGCGGTCGCTTAAGGTAACGGCAGCTATAATAGCATCGTCTTTCACCTTTACTTTATGGTGGTTTTCATAACGCTCCTTTAAACCACGAAGAATGGAGATAGCATCTTCAGGACTTGGCTCTTCTACCATTACTTTTTGGAACCGGCGCTCCAGCGCTTTATCCTTCTCAAAATACTTTTGGTATTCATTTAATGTAGTGGCGCCGATAGCACGTAGCTCGCCACGGGCCAGTTCGGGCTTAATAATGTTGGCAGCGTCCATAGCGCCTTCTGTAGCACCGGCACCTACCAATGTATGTATCTCGTCAATAAACAGTATAATGCGGCCATCGCTTTCCTTAACTTCTTTAACAACGGCTTTAAGCCGTTCTTCAAAATCGCCGCGGTATTTGGCACCGGCCATAAGCGCGCCCATATCCAGGGTGTAAATCACTTTGTTTTTCAGGTTCTCCGGCACATCGCCTTTAACTATACGGTGTGCAATGCCCTCCGCAATGGCGGTTTTACCTACACCCGGTTCGCCCACCAACAAAGGATTGTTTTTCGTTTTGCGGGAGAGGATGTGCATTACACGGCGTATCTCTTCATCGCGCCCGATTACAGGGTCCAGCTTTCCGCTTTTGGCTTGTGCATTTAAATTGATGGCGTATTTATCTAATGCATTGTAACGCGCATCAGCACTCTGCTCGTTTACTTTCGTGCCACGTCGTAATTCTAACATAGCCTGGCGCAGTTTCTTTTCTTCAAGGCCGGTTTCCTTCAGTAGTTTTGCGGAATCATCACCAATGGTAAGCATAGCCAGTAAAAGCACTTCTACACTCACATAGTTGTCATCAAACTCTTTAATCAGTTTGTTGGCTTGCAGTAACAGTTTGCCAAAGGCCTGGGAAGGAACAAGGTCAGAAGCCTGCCCTGAAATTTTAGGCATCTTCTTTAAGCGCTCTTCTACCTTGCCTAAAAGTATATTGCGGTTAACTCCCGCTTTCTCTAACAGGAAAGGAAGTGAATCAGTATCGGCATCCAACATGCCTTTAAGCATATGGATGGTTTCTAACTGAGGATGACCGTTGTTAAAAGCTTCCTGCTGCGCATTGCTAAGCGCTTCAAGAGCTTTGGTTGTAAAATTATTTGCGTTCATATTTTGATGGTATTAAGTACTGTGTTTAAGTTAAGCCTATTAGTTGTAGAACTAACTACTTAATGCTGCAAATGCGGCAAAATGCTTTCCAAAACAAGTAAGGCAACAATTTGTCATTTAATAGCGATGTAAAGGTGACAGTTAGGCAGAAAGAATTGATTTTCAGCGGAAAATTTTTCAGTATCTTGTAAAGTAAAGCAGAGATATGAAAAGGTTGTACTTTTTTCTTGCTGCGTTTCTTTCAGGTGTTCATGCCTATTGCCAAAGCGATTCTGTATTGTTTAATCTGGAATGGCAAAAGCAAAGCGCCCTGGTGCCTGCCTTAAGTTCAGTTTACGATAGTTATGACAGGCCTTATTTATATGTGGCTTCCAGAAACGGAGGGCTACAGGTGTTTGATGTTTCCTCGCCTGATACCGGCATTGTTGTAAAAACATTACCCACCTCAGTTTTCAATAACCTGGAGGTGATGAATGTATGCCAAAGGGGGAACTACCTTTTTCTGGCTTTGGGAAACTTCTTTGGAAATGCGGTGCAGGCACCGGGTCTTGCCATAGTTAATGTAAGTAACCCTGCCACAGCTACACTAGCCGGCATTTGGGATTATGGCAGTGTTCAAAAAGGAACGACTTATGTTGCAGTAGAAGGTAATTACGCCTACCTGAGCGGGATGAGTAAAGGTATTTACATCTTAAATATTTCAGATACGGCCAACATCTTTTTAGAAGCAGAGTATTTACCCGACCCTAATTGGCCTAAAAATAACCCCAGCGCTGTTGAAACCCCTAACGCAAGAGGAATGGCTGTAAGGGGCGATTTACTTTATCTCTGCTACGATGCGGGTGGTATTCGTGTGATAAACGTAGCAGATAAGCAGCATCCGTACGAGATTTCGCACTACATAAATCCGGGTGCTACCAACAAGCAGCAGGCCTTTAATTATGTATACCTGAAAGGCGATACTGCATTTGCCGGTGTGGACTACTGCGGTGTAGAGGTACTAGACATTTCGGATACTAACCAGATTGTGCAGTTAGCATGGTGGAACCCTTACAATTGTGAAAGTGCAGCAAATGTATGGACTAACAGTGCAGGGCATATAAACGAGATCAAGTACGATAGTGTTCACCAACTATTGTTTGCTTCCGCCGGGGCCAGCGAGGTGCTGGTAATAGATGTTAGTGATGCAGGGCAGCCAAGGCAGGCGGGCATTTATGCACCAACTAACACACAAGCGGTATGGGGTATTACTATACACGGGCAGGAGGTTTTTGCACATTACATCAATTCATTTGTGCCGTACTTCAGCGATTGGCAGGGATTAAAAAGGTTTACCTGGATTAAAACACCAACTGGGATAACTTTTACCGACACCAAACAAATAATGCATCTATACCCCAACCCCGCCGGTGAGTTGTTGGTTATCCGCGATGCGGACATAGATTCCTATGTTACCATTTACAATACACATGGCGCAGAGGTGATGCGCACAAGGTTGGATGGGCAAAAGTTAAATACCGGGAGATTAGGTGCCGGCCTATATATAGTAGAAATCAGTAAAAACATGCAGCGCCTGTTCGCTAAGTTTATGAAAGACTAATACCAAAAAGTTAAATCGGCATTATAGATATCGTAAGACGCATGGTATTTGTTATCGCAGGCGCCATTACCAAAATCAACTATAACCGGTGTTGGGTCGTTATTGCTGTGGATGGTTACCACACCGCTAACCAGGTAACGGCAAGCCAATTTCCAGACAATATTATCTGACTGAGCAGTAAAGTTCTTTCCGTTAAATCCTATGCCCGAGCTATTACCCTGGCCGGTGTACTCATCATCCAGTATTGCCAACGTACCAAATCCACCGGTTTGGCTGGAACTGCGGATAGCATTCCAGGTGCAGGTTTTACCATCAACCGTAGTGGCTTTGCCGTTAGTAATAGTATCGGCAAAAGTTCTTGAGTTAGCGTTGGGGCTGGTGTTGGCCAGGTTGTAGGTGCCTTCCAACTTTACGGTGTTAACGTAATAATTATCAAAAGCAACCTGCACATGCGCGCCGGGATTATGCAGGTAATCAGTAAACACTGCTATAACTTTACCGCGGCGGTTAACACCATATTGATCGGTACAACCCAGCGTGCCGAAATCAACTGTTACGGTTTTCGGAAAGGTAACAAAGTCGTTAGGGTTAAGGGTAACGGTAGCGCAAAGGGCTTGGGTGCCGCTGGCTCCATCGGTTTTACCGCTTAGGCTATTCTCATCTGCAGCATCGTTAATTACTTTGCTTACATCTTTAAACAGATTGTCGGAAGTGGAGTACGAGTTAGCGGAGTCTGCATCGAACTTGTTCTTTTTTACACAGGCGCATAGTATTAAACAGAACATAAGGATGGGCGCAAGGCCGGCGAGATGCTTCGTTTTCATAATGGGCTACTTATTATTAATTAAAGTTTGGTTAGTTAAGCTTTATAAAACGTGCTGTTGTATTACAGCATTGGCGACTCGATATATATACGAACCTGTCCTGTAGCATCCTTGCTGTGATGTTTCATGTCGTTGTATTGCTCGGGCCTGTCGTATATAACGAAGAAAAGGTAGGGGTCGTAAACAATACTCTTTTTAATATCAAAGTAAGGGTCGCCCTCATAGCCTGCTAATAAACTAACCTGCACGCCATGCTCCTTACGGTATTTATGAGCAGCGCCTTTAAGTAATTGCTTAACGCTATCCTGGGAGCCTACCAACAGCGTAGGGTAAAGAATCTTATCTGTTATTTTAAGGGCATCGATAAACTTAAAGAAGCCCTTGGGGTTCTGAAGCTTAAGGTGCATATAATCGCCCCAGTTTATTATAAATCCCGCAGCATCCATATTGCCGGCCTTATCGGGTATCATATAAACACGGCTGGTAGGCGATGAACCGAAAATGCGGTTCAGCATATTGAAAAAGTTCTCTTCAGTATGTATCTGGTTAAAAACGAAATTGTTCCGAATGTCCTTAATACGGCTATAGTACTCGCGAAGCGCCTCTTTGTTATCTGAAATATCAACCAGTTTTTGGGAAGCGCTTTTACTTCCAAATATCATGTTGATATGAGTGTTGGTGCGCATAGGGAAAGTTTCGAAGTACTTACCGTGCCGTTGGCTATTCATTTTCAGCGCATCATTAATAGCTTGGTTTTCGCGCCCCATGCTGGCATATACAAAATGGATGTCCTCTAAGGTTACTATATCCAGAAGTATGCTGAACATGGTTGTAAAAATGCGCTTGCGGCGGTAAATAGCTTTGCCATCCACCGTTTGTTCGCTAAGGCGCAGTACGTTGTAGTAGTAGCCCTTATGTAATTGCCCGTCGGGCGAAGTAAAATCGATGTGATTGGCATGTATATAACCAATCATGTTGTAATCGCGCTTGTTGCTGTCTGTTGATGTTTGCGGATGCAGTATTACCACAACTTTTGCATCATCAAAGAAGCTGTTAACCGAATCGGGAAACTTATGGAAGTAACTCTGGAAGGTTAATTTACCTTCTCCTTTTTCGTTCATATGCTTCTCTGGTACGCTTACTACCTCCCTGCACTCACTATAAAAATATTCGGCATCATCACGCAGGTGAAAGTGGGAAAGCACCGCACTGATCTCACTCAATAAGCTAATGGGGAAGGAGAGCATTACCAACTCTCCGTCAAACGCATCATCGCATTCAATTTGCCGGCGAGTATATTTTAACTGCGAAGGGTTAGCCGGATCTTTTCCTTCTATATAATAGTAGTGACGTTGTTTCATGAAAGTATCAGGGTTGAAGTGTTGGCTTAATGATGAATTACAATATCGCGGTTAAGCAGATCCAGTTTCTTACCTATTTTCTGGAATTTATCCACGATATAATCAAGGTGGTGATCTTCATGCGTAGCCATATAACTGGTGCGCAGCATTTGCATACCCGGAGGCGTGGCAGGTGATATGAAAGCGTTTACAAATACGCCTTCTTCGTACAGCATCTTCCAGATGGCAAATGTCTTTTGGTCGTCGCCTATAATCACGGGTACGATAGCTGCCTCACCGTCAATTACGGTAAAGCCTGAGTCGCGCAGGCCTTTACGAACGCGCTCAGCATTTTTACGAACGCGGTCGGCCAGTTCGGGCTGTTCTATTAGTATATCCAGCGCAGCATCCGCAGCGGCAACTGATGCCGGGGTAGGAGAGGCCGAGAAAATAAGGGCCGGCGATTTATGCTTCAGGTAGTTTATAACACGCTCCTCACCAACTACAAAACCGCCTATGGAGGCAAGTGTTTTGCTGAAGGTGCATACAATAAGGTCCACATCTTTTTCGGCCCCAAAATGGTGAACGGTGCCTTTACCCAGCGGGCCTAAAACGCCAAAGCCGTGGGCATCGTCAACTAAAACCTGTGCACCGTATTTTTTAGCAAGTTCTACCAGGCCGGTCATATTAACAACCAGGCCGTGGGCGCTGAAAACCCCATCGGTAACAATCAGTTTGTTGGCATCGGCAGGAATCTTCTCTAACCTGCGCTCAAGGTCCTGCATATCGTTATGCTTGTAACGTACGATATGGGCGTGCAGGGAGGCGCTCATAAGGTTACCTGCAACTATACTGGCGTGGTTGTCCTTATCGCTAAGTACGTAATCGCCTTTGCTTATCAAAGGAAAGATAACCCCCTGACCAGCCTGGTAACCGGTGCTGAATAACAAGGCTGATTCCTTGCCCATAAATTTGGCAATCTTGTTTTCCAGTTGTATGTGCAGGTCAATGGTTCCTGTAAGAAAACGGGAGCCTGAGCAGCTGGTGCCGTACTTTTTGAGGGCATTTATAGCCGCCTCCTTAACTTTTGGGTGGGCGGTTAAGCCCAGATAATTGTTAGAACCTGCCATCACCACTTTGCGGCCTTCCATCATAACGGTCGGGCCTTCGCTCTCCTCAATTGGCCTGAAGTAAGGGTAAACCCCTTTCTCCTTGGTTATGTCGGCATCGTTCCAGTTATAACATTTATCGAATAAACTCATTCATCACATTTTCGTTAGTAATTGCTTCCGCAGCCGAGGTCAAAGATGAAACTTTCTGCGAAAATTTCGTTTTCGAGAGCGGTATGTGGAAAAATAAGAACTAAACGATAAAATTTATAGCAGCGGGAACAACTTTAACTTTCATAGGTGAATAACCCACGAATTCGCCGTCCATATCAATAGGCAAGGGGCCCGCAGAAGATTGAATATGAAGCTCTTTACAGGTGTAATAATGAACCTGGGGGTGGGTAATTTTTTTGCCTTTACGGATATCGGGCAGGTATTTAAGATAGTCAAGAACACTTACATCGCCTATAGCAACGGCGTTTAGCAGGCCATCATCAAGGCTTGAGTCGGGGCTAACGCCAAGGCCACTGCCTAGCCAACTGCCGTTGGCCGCAAAAAAATTCATCATTCTACCTTCGCAGGTAAATGATTCCGAGGTAACGGTAATGGGGTGCTTTTCATAACCTATAAGGCTGGTAACTATAGCATACTGATAGGCCGCCATAGCCCCGAACATTTTGGTGGTACGGTTTAGGCGCTCTACCGCCACGCCACCCATGCCTACGTCGGTTATATTAATATAGTAGCGGCTGGTGTCCTTGCCATCGGTAGAAGTAAAACGCGCCAGGCCAAGGTCAATTCGTTTGCTCTTGTTGTTTTCAATAGCCTTTTTTAGTTCAGCTACCGTTGAAGCGGACTTGATAGTTTTAATAAAATCGTTACCAGAGCCGTTAGGAAGAAGGCCTAGTTTAATTTCTTCCTTATCGGCAAGGCCACTTTGCATAATACCGTTGGCACATTCGTTCAGGCTTCCATCGCCGCCGCAGCAAATGATATAGCTGTACCCTTCTAATACAGCCTGTTTGGCCAACTGCATAGAGTGGCCCGCATGGCGGGTAATAAGGAACTGCACCTTATAACGCTCGGAGAAATGCTGCAATACCTCCTGTTGCAGTTTTTCCTTGGAGCGCAGTTTACCATGTATAATGAAGGCAACCTTTTTCATGTGCAAGCCTTAAATGTATAACGGCGGCTATAATACGTGTTGTGATATTTATCAACCGGCGGTTCTACTTTCCTTTTTTCACTTTCGTAATCCACCTGTTCACAAGCTCTTCAAGCGTAGTTAATGAAACAGCGCCGTTGGTTAGCACCACATCATGAAAGCCGCGGATATCGAACTTGCTTCCTAACTCTTTTTCCGCACGGTGGCGCAGCTCCAGTATTTTAAGCATCCCTATTTTATAACCGGTAGCCTGGCCCGGCCAAAGGAAATAACGCTCAATTTCTTTTTCAATATCGCCCTTGGCATTGGCGGTATTTTTGGTAAAGTATTCAATGGCCTGTTCGCGCGTCCAGTGTTTTTGATGTATACCTACATCCACCACTAAGCGTGCCGCGCGGAAAATTTCCATAGATAATCTTCCGAAGTCGGAATAGGGGTCTTCGTATTTGCCCACATCTTTACCCAGTTGCTCAGCATATAAGCCCCATCCTTCAACATAAGCCGTAAAAAATTCGTGGCGGCGGAACTTGGGCACATTCTTTAACTCCTGTGCAATGGATATTTGCATGTGGTGGCCCGGTATGGCTTCGTGATAGGCCAGCGCTTCCATTTGATACTTTGGCTCATCATCCATGTTATAGGTATTTACGTAATAACGGCCAGGGCGGCTACCGTCCTCACTGGCATCTTCATAGAAAGCGCCACCAGCACTTTTCTCGCGGAAAGGCTCAACCAGCTTTACTACTAAAGGCGCCTTTGGTAAAGTGCCGAACAACTCAGGCAGCTTGACCCGCATACTATCAATATAGCGGTTGGCATCATCCACAATTTCTTTTCTGCCCTTATCATCGTTGGTGTATTTAAACTGTGGATCGTTGCGCACAAATTCAAAGAAGTCTAACAGCGAATCGTTCTTGTAGTTCACTTTTTTCATTATCGCTCGCATTTCGTTTTGTATGCGCGCTACCTCTGCCTCCCCTGTTTTAAAAACTTCATCTGGCGTCATAGCAGTTGTAGTGTGCCATTGCAAGGTGTAAGCGTAATAAGCATCACCATTCTTTAAACCCCAAACTCCGTTGCTACCTCTTTCCTTGGCCTTGGGTTCAAGCTGCAGCCAGTAGTCCAACAATTTTTGATAAGATGCTTTAACCGTTGTTTTTAAAACGTTTGCAGCAGTGGCTTTAAGGCTGTCTTTTTGTGTTTTGTCAATACTTAGTGCTTCCACTTTATTGCTGAAATCATCCAGCAGTATGTTAGATGCATCTTTTTTATCCAGGCCTGCAATAAAGTTTTTTAAATCGTCCGTTACATAATGGAAGGTAAAATACGGAGGGATAGCGCCCAGCTCCTCACTTTTCTTAAGGTCATCCAGGGTTTGGTTAAAGACGCCCTCTAATTTTTGCAAACGGCTGATGTATGCCTCAGCATCGGATAGCGAATCAATTTTGTGTACGTTGATTAAAAAGGCAGGTAAATCGTTATGCACGCCTTGCAACTGCGTAATTTCATAGGCGTAGTGACGCCATTTTAATCCTTCTTCGGCACGCTTTACATCTTCCTCCAGCATTTTTATGCTCAAGGCTGTTTGTTCATCAACGGCATCAAGATTAAAGTTTTGCTTTAGTGAGTCTAGGTCGGCTTTTGCGAATGCCAGTTCGCGGTCGGCGGCAGCATCACTGCGGTCGTCCCAACTATCGTATCCCGTTTTTAATCCCAGGCTGGAGGCCGACTCCGGATGGCGCGCCACCTGCTCATCAAATTTTTTATCCAGGAATTCGTTCACCTTTTTCGATTCGGCGGCAATCTCTTCCGGTGTATATGTTTTTTTTGTTTTCATGTTATTGCAGGCAGCAATGGACAACAGAATAACGGGGATAATCAATTTTTTCATGTAGGCTGAGGCTGATTTACTTAAACAGTTTTTGTGGCATTTATTTTACAAAGCCAGCCTAACTGGCCGGCGTGGGTTGCTTCGTGACGGATGGCGTGCTGTATAACTACTTTAATGGTATTACCTGTTCCAAAATCAGCACCTATTAAGTTTTCTTTCATTAACTCCTCATCGCTAATAGCGCGTATATGCGCCATAGCTGCTTCGTGAATTACTTTGCGCTGGTCTAAAAACGTTTTGATGTCTACTTCCGGTTGATGGAAAGTACCATCACTACCTAAACGGTAATGATTCAGCCATTCTATGTTTACTGCCGGGCCACCTGTACCAACCAGCAGCAAAAAGTTTTCGCTCCAGCATAAATGGGCGGCCATCCAGGCTACACTATTCAATTTAGCTCCATTTACCTCCCACACTTTATAAGGGTCCGCTTCCTTTAATTTGCTCATGTAAAAACGAATAAGCCCATATGAAAATTCATAAGTATCGGCCAGCAGGTTTGCCTGAATGTTAGACATAGTTGTTTGATTTTGGAATTTAAAGATGGAGAATTTCGGCGGAAGAGATGAAGTAATTTTGAAGCAGAATCAGCGCTCTATTCAGCCTTGTAAACCTGCTTACCGTTAAGCCAGGTTTGCAGCACTTTAATTTTGAACAGCTCTGCTTCGGGGGCGGTCATCAGGTCCTGCTCAAGCACAACAAAATCTGCAAACTTGCCGGGTTCAATACTGCCCTTTTCTTTTTCCTCAAAGTTGGCGTAGGCGGCCCAAATGGTCATGCCGCGTAAGGCCTGTTCGCGGCTTAGCGCGTTTTCTTTTTGAAAACCGTTTTCCGGAAAATTCTTTTGATCCTTACGGGCTACCGCCGCATAAAAACCAAATAGTGGATTGATGCTCTCTACCGGAAAATCGCTACCGCAACTTGCCAATCCGTTTTGCATCACCAAATCTTTATAAGCATAGGCGCCCGCCATGCGTTGCGTGCCCAAGCGGTCTGCCGCCCAATACATATCACTGGTGGCGTGCGTAGGTTGAATGGAGGGCACTATTGAAAATTTGCCGAACAGAGAAATATCGGAAGTATCTACTACCTGGCAATGTTCAATACGCCACCGCTTGTCGTTTTTTGTTTTTAACACCTGCCCGTAAATTTTGAGCATAAGTGCATTTACTGAATCTCCAATGCAGTGAGTGTTCATTTGGAAGCCGTGGGCAAAACATTTTTTCGCTTCTCCTAAAAAGTAATCTTCACTGCTCAGCAAAAAGCCGGAGGTGGCTGCATCGCTGTATGGCTGTTTTAATTTTGCACCGCGCGAGCCTAAAGCGCCGTCGGCATAATACTTAAAGCTGCATACGTTTAAAAAATCGGTTTTGTATTTGCCGTGCTGATAGAAGTATTCTTTTGATGGGGTGGAGTCAGCCACCATTGCATATACACGCATTTGCAGTTTGCCTTGTTTCTGCAGGGTATCCAATAAAAAGATTTCCTCTTTGGTAAGTCCCGCATCGCTAACTGTAGTTAAGCCTACTGCAAAGCAATTTTGCTGAGCTTGTTTAAGCAGGGCGCTGGCTGTTTCAGTATTGATTTGCGGAATAATCTTACGCACCAGTTCCATAGCATTATCAATAAGTAGACCTGTTGGTGCAGGGTAAGGATAACCCATATGCGCTATTTCCTTTTTCATGTCAGCCGAGGTCCATTCATCTTCGCCGGGCACAAAATCAAAACGTATTTCTCCACCGCCTACTTTGGTATCTGCGGTTATGCCTGCCAGTTTTAAAGCGGTGCGATTAGCGATGGCTGCGTGTCCATCAATGCGCAGTAAAAAAACAGGCCGGTTCGGAAACAGTTTGTCCAACTCGTAGCGGGTTGGAAAC
>JBDHYB010000040.1:0-19763 GCA_039811145.1 Chitinophagales bacterium
TATCCGCACCGTTGGTATACGGTACAGGCGCGTGGCAGAACAGGGCACTACGGCCTCCGATCTTTGCTATGCTGCGGCTGATAAGTTGTTGGATGATTTAAAGTGGAGCAGAGATGAAGTAGCCGTTTTGGTTTTTATAACTCAAACACCGGATTACCTTATACCCAACACCTCTTCTGTTTTACAGCATAAGCTGGGGCTGCCTAAAAGCTGCCTTGTATTCGATGTTAACCTGGGCTGCTCAGGATATACTTACGGCTTATCTATAATAGCGGGCCTGCTGCAAAATATGCCCGGAGCTAAAGGCCTGCTTTTAGTGGGCGATATATCTACCGCCACAGTTTCGCAACAGGATAAAAGTACGGCTCCCCTATTCAGCGATGCCGGTTCAGCCACTGCGCTTGAATTCCACCTTAACCATAACATGCACTTTAACCTGCAAACCGATGGTAAAGAATTTGATGACATTATAATACCGGATGGCGGCTATCGTAATTTTTACACGCCTGCTTCAGCGGAGATGGTTGAACACGGTAAAGGTGTAGTGCGCAGCAATCTTCATATGAAACTGGACGGATTGAAGATCTTCAATTTTGCACTGCGCGAAATAGCGCCGAACATCAATAGCTTAATGGCAGAAACCAGGAAGGATAAAAGCGATATCAACTACTTCGTATTTCACCAGGCCAATTTGCTGATGCTGGAGAGCGTTCGCAAAAAACTGCAACTGGAACCGGAGAAAGTTCCTTACAGCCTTTACAACTACGGCAATACCAGTTCGGCCACCATACCGCTTACTATGCTGGTAAACCTGCGCAGCCGGTTGACAAGCTCAAAACTCAGTTTTATCTTATGTGGCTTCGGGGTTGGCTTATCTTGGGGAAGTGTATATCTTGAAACCGAAAATTTGGTTTGTCCCGAATTGATAGAAATTTGATGTCTTCTGTACACCCGCAATACTCCGTAGTTGTGCCGGTTTTCAATAGCGAGAAAACCCTTCAGGAATTGTGTTCCCGCATACAAACCACATTCCAAAAAATGGGCAGTGATTTTGAGATTGTGCTGGTGAACGATTTTAGTTCGGACGGCAGTTGGAATGTTATTAGGAATTTAAAGCAGCAATATGGGCCCAGGCTAATAGCCATCCATCTGCGCCGCAACTTCGGGCAACACAAAGCACTGCTATGCGGCTTTCAGTTTGCCCGCGGAGAGTACATCATTACTATGGACGATGACCTTCAGTTCTATCCGGAGGATATAGACCTGATGGCAAACAAAATGCACGCAACCTCTGCCGATTTGGTATACGGAATTTACGGCGAGGAAAGACAGCACAGCCAGGTTCGCAAGTTAGGAAGCAACATTGTAGGTTACATTTTCGAAAAATTCGGCAATACAGTTGGCCAGGGTTCCAGCTTTAAAATAATTCACTGCAGTGTTATCGAAAAGATAAAACACTACAGCCACTCGTTCACTTTCATTGATGAAATTTTATCTTGGCATACCACCAAAATAGAATGGCAGCAGGTACGCCACGCGCCACGTCGCGAAGGTGAATCCGGCTACAGCCTCCCTAAACTGATATTGCTTTCCATGAACCTTATCTTTTCGTACACTACCGTGCCCCTACGGTTTATGACCTGGTTTGGTTTTACTTCTTTTCTTATCTGCCTGGGGTTGGTTATTTACTTTATTTATATGCGTTTTACCTACGGTTCACCATTGGGTTTTACAGCGCTTATTATTTCCATTTTTATGTCAACAGGGCTTATTCTTTTCAGCCTTGGTATAATTGGCGAATACCTCAACCGCTTATTCGCATTACAACACCGCAAACCTGCCTACTTAATACAGGAAGTGCTGCGCTGATTTTTCAGTGTTGCCTACTTTGTGCAAATTGCTTCGTAAATGAAGATTACCCGTTACGGTATAACCCTTGAAAGAACCCGCGAAGAGCAGATAGAGATGCTGCGCCAATGGAGGAATGATTCCAAAATTTCGCGTTTTATGTTTTACAAAGGGCAAATTACAAGTGAAATGCAGCAGGAGTGGTTTGCCTCAGTTAACAACGAGCAGAATTTCTTTTTCATTATCCATTATAAAGATGCCCCCGTTGGCCTCATCAACATATCATCAATTGATTGGGAGAATAAAACTGCATACAGCGGCCTGTTTATTTATGAAGACAAGCTATTAGGTACAGACGTGCCGGTAATGGCATCGCTGGCCATGCTGGATGTGTTTTTTCTTCTGTTCGACATTCAACTGGTATATGCAAAGGTAAAAGGCGATAACCCGGTGGCGCACCGTTACAACTCCTCGCTGGGATTTGCACGCACCAAAAAAATTGAAATGGGCCTTGGTGATGAATACATGCTACAAAAAGAAATTTACCTTTTAGAAACCAAGGAACTGCGTAATGCGGCGTTGCGCCTAAAAGGCAACCATACCGTGTTGCAGCTAAGCCAAAATAATGTGGTAGATAAATGGATTTTAAACAGGCTTAATCAGACGCCTAAAGAAAACTACCGCAGCCTTGAATTGGAAGTAAAGGTTAGCTAGTCCGGCTACTTTATCTTATCCATTAACGAAAAACGCAAGCCATCCAGCTTAAACTTCATACGCCGTATAAAATTTTTGCCCTCCATTTCACTTACCTGGTGGGTGCGAAATACAGGATTCAAGGCCCACTTCATCATTCTTTTATAAAAGGGCAATGTGGCATACGGAAATTTACCTATGTCCAACAGGGGCTTTAGTTTAGGATAAATTTTTTGCTCATATTCTTCACGGTTAAAAAGGTAATAGTCCTCATCTACCGGCGGCATTACTTCCATACCCAAATGAAAGGTCAGGTGCAAATCATCTACCAGTTTAAGCTTTTCAGCATAGGCAATCATATTATGCACCAGGCAAACTTCCAGAAAAGGCACGCCTATACAAATATTCTCAAGCAACAGTTGCTGCACTAGGCTTCGCTTTAAAACAAAACAATCAAAACCCGGATGAGGCTTGCCGTAATCACTATACATCAAAGGCAAATCCTCAACGCCATTATAATCGGTAGCTATCCCCCGGCGGTTTATAAGTAAAGCATCATGCCCCTGCTTTAGTAAAGCATCTACGGCAACGTAAAACTGCGGCATTAGGGCTATATCCATATTGGTATATACTAAATATGGGGCATTGCTGCAGCTTAATGCATTCGCCAAAATTTCTCTTATTAAAGGCAACTTACGCTGGCGGCTAAATTGACCATGATTTAAAACCGAATCAGTCAACTGATTGCAAACCTTAAAATCAGCAGGAACAACCGCAGTATCTTCCGGAAAAGTTGTGGCGATTAACTCCACCTCAACCTTGCCTGCAGCAAAGCTTTTTGCCACCCTCATGCTCTCAAGCGTAACCTCCTGCGCTTTTACAAAAGGAGAATCCGCCGGTGCTTTAAAGGGGTTAATAATGTGGGCAATGGTATTCACTACTGTCAAATATAGGCTATTAAGCCTTCGCGTATCTCATTTAATAATCAGGGTTACTTAGCTATCAACTGCAAGGCAAACCGCATAACTGAATCTTCATTATTTATTATACTGTGCAAATCCGGTGGAACTATGTAATCAGGAACCGTGCCTCTGCCACGCACCGGCGTTTCATCAGTTAGCACAAACTGCCTGGTTGGAATATCCACCCTGATTTTCGTTTCGGGTAATACGCAGCTAATGGTGTATCCGGCTAAAGTCTGGTTACCGCCTCCCGTCTCCTCTCCTATAAAAACAGCATCCGTATAGCGCTTCAGGCAAGCTGCCACTATTCCAGAGTTGGAAAAACTACCTCCATTAATAAGCACATACAGGCTTCCTTTAAAAAGACTTTGGGCCGGGTTAAATGTTCCGGTACATTGCCCACCGGTTTTCTGTAAACGTTCCCCTTTATTAGTGCTACCAACTTTATAATAAGCATCCAGCACTTTAAATGGTTCGCTTATTAAATGCGAAAGCAGAAATACACCATTAGGTATATCCCCGCCCTGGTTGTCTCTTAAGTCAAGTATTAAAACAATTGGTTTTTTCTTCTGTATTTCTAAAAAGAATTCACCTACAACATTCTTAAAGTTCTGTTTAAAATCCCTTCGCAACGCCTCATTATGAAAATCGCCGATATGCATAATGGCACAGCTATCATGGTTTATAAATTGAAGGTAAAGGCCGCCCCTTTCATTATTATGTGCAATTCTATCAGCGTATTTAGCGCCTGCAACTTTATATATATTCTCCTTTTGCATGCCGTGCACTCTTGTCATACTCTCTCCTAAGGCACTTTTGAACTTTATATCAAACACCTGGTCGTGCCCAAAAACGTAACTGAAAAACTCGCGCAGGTAGTTATTTAAAATCCAATAGGAATAGCTTTCATTGTATCCGTCTCTGACCTGCCTTTTTAATAATTGCGCTACAATTTCAGTTGAAGGCCTGCCATTGATTTCCAAAATTTCATCTCCTTCCTTAATAGGTAAACTATCGGCACAAACCATATCCACGTAAAGCCTGCCGTTTAGTATAGTAAAATGAAAAGGCAGGAACACGCTATTCTTATTGTGGTAAGCGGTTACCCCTTCACCTGGCAAAATAACAGTGTGCCCGTCATTTATCTGCGAGCTTATGGTGGAAAGCATGGCGTAAAACTTCAACTCCGTCAATGGGCCTTTAATGGCATTGCTGAGGCTATCAAAAAAGAAATCCAGTTGCCGTTTCGGGGTATACAAGTAAAGGGTGGGGTGCTTTTCCTCCAGCTTGTTTTTAAGGTAAGCTATGTCGCGCTTAAGTTGTTCTTCCTTAAAAACAGCTTCCTGCGCTTCCAACTTAAAGGCAAGCAGGCCGATAAATGCCCAACCACAAAACAGGTTCTTGATTTTAACTACAGAAATCCGGTTTTTCGATTCAGGCAATCGTAAATGTTTAACTGAATGTATAATGTAACAGCCGCTAACTAAACAAGCCTTAAACTGCCGACCTACTTCATATTCGTAAACACATGGCTTACGTCATCATCATCTTCAAGGCGCTCAATCAGCTTAATCACATCTTCTGCTTCTGAATCTGATAACCCCTCTTTATAAAAGTCAGGTATTTTATCGTAGGTCGATTCTGTTACTTCTATACCCTTTGCTTCAAGCGCTTTAGCCAGCCTGCCAAAGTCCACAAACTCCGCATAAGCTATCACATTATCACCTTCGCTCTGCAGTTCACTTAAGCCGTGGTCTATTAGTTCAAACTCAAGTTCCTCAAGGTTTAAAGAACCCTTATTGAATTTGAACACCGCCTTTTTCTTAAACATATATTCAACAGAACCCTGGGTGCCAATAGCGCCGCCAAGTTTGGTAAACGCCAAACGCAGGTTGGCGATAGTGCGGGTTGGGTTATCGGTTTGGGTATCAATTACAATAGCTACGCCGTGGGGGCCGTAACCTTCATAAGTCATTTCCTCGTACGCTTTTTCCTCTTTGCTCGATGCACGTTTAATAGCAGCCTCTACCCTATCCTTAGGCATGTTAGCCGCCTTACTGTTTTGTATGGCAGCGCGTAATCGGGCATTGGTTTCAGGGTTTGGGCCACCCTCTTTTACTGATATGGCTATCTCTCTTCCTATACGGGTAAAGGCTTTAGCCATTGCACCCCATCTTTTAAACTTTCTTTCTTTCCGGTATTCAAACGCGCGACCCATAATTGGTGAATTAGTTAACTGATAAAATGGTAATTGGGAAGGCTAAAATAAAAGTTTGGGCGAAAGCGGGAAAGCTATCCTAATGAGCGCTACCCGTTTGGGCATCGTAATCAATTCCCTGGCTTTTAAGTATGCTTTTAACTTTCCAACCAAAAAAGGCAAGGTAGCCAAAACAAAATACCGGAATGATATAGGAAAAGTGGGTCCACGAAAGGCCGGCAATACCACCGGGACTGGTTTTATCCATATCGCAAACCAGGCCTTGAAGTGGCGGTATAGCTGCACCACCGGCAATCATCATAATTAATAGCGACGAAGCCTGAGCAGTATACTTACCCAAACCTGCAATAGACAGGGAGAAAATACAAGGCCACATTACTGAACAGAAAAGCCCCCCGCTAATAAAGGCATACAGAGCAATTCTGCCTGTTGTAAACAGCCCCACCAACATCATTATTGCTGCCATGCTGCCAAACAGAATCATAGTTCTGGCCGGCTTTTCATCAGCCATAAAAAACCCGATAACAAGAACCAAAACTAAAGGAGCATAGTAAAGCAAATCGTAAATACGCTCAGGCTTACCTTCAGCACTTAACTTGGCATAATTGGCACCTACTACCACTGCAAAGGCAATAAAAGGTACAATAACCGTAAGCAACTGGCGCATAGCCTTTGATAAATTGAAAACAGTAAGGGCACCAACCCATCTGCCTATCATTAGGCTACCCCAATACAAGGAAATAAAATGCACGGTTTGTTTGTGGTCTATCCCCAATATGGAAGGCTTCTCCATTAAAGCGGGAAGATTGCTTTGGATGGTTACCTCAACACCTACGTAAATAAAAATGGCCACCATGCCCCATATAAGTTGGGGGTACTCAAAAGCCTTAAAGCCGTGCTCCATCTTTTCGCTATTGGTAACCGGCGGCAGTTTCGAAAGGCCCAGGATCAAAGCGCACAACATAAGCATACCTGCCAAAACCATATACGGCATTTTTACTACCGCTAAATCCACCTTTACTTCTTTAAGACCACCATACAAGGCAATAGCTAAAAGCAAAGGACCGATTGTAGTGCCTAAAGAATTAACGCCACCGGCAAGGCTTACTCTGTGCGCGCCGGTAGATGGGTTGCCAAGCGCTATCATATACGGGTTAGCAACAATTTGTTGAAGTGCAAAGCCCAGGCCCACCACAAACAAGGCGGTCAGCATTAAGGCATACGACTCAAACATAGTAGCCGGTATAAAGCCAAGCGCCCCCACTGCCGAAACACACAAACCAATAATTAAACCCTTCTTATACCCTATTTTATTCAGCGGGTCTCCCGATGTTACAGATATACCAAAATACACCAAAGCGCCAACGGTATAGGAGATATAAAAGGCAAACTCCACTAACTGGCTTTGCCATTGCTTTAAATCAAAATGCTCTTTAAAAAGTGAAAGGAGAACAGAATTACTGGCAGCTACAAAGCCCCAGAAAAAAAATACGGATATAAGCGCAGCTAGCGAAGATGTTTTGGTGGAGTTATTGTTCATGCCGTTGGCTGTTATAAGCCTTGGCCGAATTACCGATAAATTTTAATGGCACAATAGCCCTTAAGACTCTTGTTTTCAACAAAAGGGGTAGCCTTCGTCTTAATATTGGTGCTTAAAGCTCTTTAAAAGAAGAGATGGTTTTATTGATATCATCCTTATAGCGTAGTTTGCGGTCTTCACCACGGGTCCAAACGCTAATGTGGTAGAACCGTTCTTTGCCCTCTAATACTACTTCGCTGTAATAAATATTCTCCTCCGCATCTGTTTTACCCATTTTCCCGAAAATTTCGGCACGCAAACCGCTAACACCATTAATGTCTACATCAGCCGAATCGGTAACCAATGGATTTTTAAGAGCCGTGCGTAAGCGGTTAAGGTTATCGTGCATCATATCTGCAGGGGCACGTTTAATATCGGCCTTGTTAAAGCTTTGGCAGATGATATAGAAATTGCGGAAGCGGTTGGCGTACTGTAGTTCAGCGCCGGGTTCCAAGTCATCCTCCTCCTTTACCCATGGCGGAACATTCATAGAAAACTTGTTCTCAACATTTACAGCCTTGTATTCAGTAGGATATTTGCAGGAGGGCAAAACGGCGGTTAACAGGAACAGAGTTAACATGAAAGGATTAAGATAACGATTCATCTTTAAAAATTGTGCGGCGAAAATAGATAAACCACCTAAAAAACAGGCATCGCCAGTGCTATTAAAGGTTATTATCCACCCATTCTTTGCACCAGGCCTTGATCTCCTCCCGTGTTTTCCTGAATGCTGAATTTACCTCCCCTGCTGAACCCTTCAATTTTGAGGGGTCGCTAAAGTTGTGATGAAACCGTAAAGCCGTAGAAGGAAAATAAGGGCAGCGTTCTTTAGCGTTATCGCAAACCGTAATTATAAAATCGAAGGGTACACCTGCGTATTCGTCAACGTGGTTTGATGTATGAGAGCTTATATCCACTCCATCCTCTTTCAGGGTTTCAACGGCCTTGGGGTTTACGCCGTGTACTTCTACCCCTGCACTGTAAACAGCCGCACGCTTACCGGCAAATAATTGCAGATAAGCATGCGCCATTTGCGAACGGCAGGAGTTGCCTGTGCAAAGTACTAGTATGTTTTTCATGAGCAACAGCCTGGTGCGCAACAGTTTTCTTTTGGTTTTTCAGCATACACCGTTATGCTGTATATACCCTTGCCGCTCTCGCGGTAAGCTTTTATTGTTTCCATAGGTATGTACTGTATTAAAATATCATCCGGTATTTCAATTGGCTTATCCTTTTGCACAGTTATGTTTGTAAAGCCGGTATTATGTACTATAGACAAGTACTTGCTTCTTTCAATAGCTCCCGCAACACAGCCGGCATACATCTCCGCGTTCTTAATAATATCCTTTGGCAAGTCGCCCACAATTACCACATCGCTTATGCTAAAGCGGCCGCCTGGCTTTAATACGCGGTAAATTTCTTTGAAGGCAGCTTCCTTATCGGGTACCAGGTTCAGCACACAATTGCTAACCACCACATCTGCAACATTAGCGCTAACCGGCAGCTTTTCAATTTCCCCAAAACGAAACTCCACGTTGTTGTAACCCAACTTTTCTGCATTTGCCCTTGCTTTGGTAATCATAGCCTCTGTAAAGTCCACGCCTATCACTTTACCGGTTTCGCCTGCCTCGTGGCGGGCAACAAAGCAATCATTACCTGCTCCGCTACCCAAATCAATCACCACATCGCCCTTTTTAATACGTGCAAATTGCGTTGGCAAACCGCAACCAAGGCCCAGGTCAGCTTCGGGTTTATACCCTGCTACTTTGGTGTAGTCATCAGTCATAATATTCACTACATCCGTAGAACAACATCCCGACCCACAACAAGAGGATTGGTTGGTTTCCTTATCCTGCAAAGCAATTTCGGTATATTTCTCTTTTACAATTCTTTTTAGCTCTTCAGCAGTTTCCATCTTTAATAGTTTATGTATTAGTTTAATAATTAACAGCAGGTACGTTTCTCCTCATAACTTTTTGTTTTGCTAAAAAAGAGATTGAATATCTTCTCTACCTTCTCAAAAGCCTTCCAGTTAATGCAGTAGCACGACTTTGACCCATCAATGGTTCCTTGTATCAGCCCCGCGGCCAGCAGTTCCCGCAAGTGTTGCGAAACACTGGACTGGGCTAATGGCAACACTTCCACTATCTCTCCACAGATGCACATATTCTTTTGCGCAAGTGTTTTTAAAATAGCTATGCGGGCCGGATGGCTTATAGCCTTCGCTAAATCGGCAAGTTCCACCTCTTCCGCTTCAAACTGGTCTTTTTTGTTTACTGCCATTGGCTTTATCCTTTATCGCAAATATACGATAAATAAGATCAAAAATCCAAGCGGATTAGTTTAATGGCTTGAAAACGAGAGGAATTAATTTTCGGAATGGAGCATACTATGCGCTCCAACAGCCGCCAGGGCTCCAATAAAAGGGGCAGTAACATAAATCCATAAATGCTGAAAATTCATGGTTACCAGGGCCGGTGCTATTGAGCGTGTGGGGTTGAGGCCTGTATTGCTCACAGGGCCGCCAAAAAGTACCAGCAGCCAAACTGTTGCGCCAATTACTATACCGGCAGTTATCCCTTTTTCCTTTGCACCCGTTGAAACACGTAAAATCACCATCATTAAAATAAAGGTCATTATACCTTCCAGGATAAACGATTGTAGCTCTGAGCCTGCAGGTTGAGTTAACCCCAGGGTTTTATTCTCCGGAAAAAGAAAATGCAACAAAATACTGGCTGAGATAGCACCAAGAAATTGCGCCAGCAGGTAGGGCAGCACTTCTTTCCATTCAAACCGTTTGTCAACTGCAAATGCCAGCGTAACTGCGGGGTTCAAATGATTGCCCGATATATCGCCGAAGGAATAAACGGTAGCAATAATTACCAGCCCCCAAACTGTGGCAATACCACCCAGGCCCAATGGCCCTCCATATTGCTGATTAACTACTACACAGCCTGTACCTACAAAAAGCAAGATAAAAGTGCCCAGGTATTCGCTCAGGTATTTTTTCATACGGGGTGCTTTATAAGGCAATATAATTAATTGTGGTTTTACCCCTTAAGGAAATAAACCTTCATATTACCCTTCCCTTTCACTTCAATCTCCCTTTCTTCAAAGCTAAAAGCAGGGCCCAGTAAATTCTTTACCTCTTCTGTAATTTGTATCCTATCCGGTATACTGTGGCTCTCCATGCGGCTGGCTGTGTTCACCGTGTCTCCCCAAAGGTCGTATACATATTTATTTTTTCCAAGCACTCCGGCTACTACTTCCCCGCTGTGCAATCCTATGCGCAGCCTTATCTCACCGGCCGGATACGCTTCTCTTATCTTCTCATTCATAGCTAAGGCCATGTTAGCTATGCGTTCAGCATGGTCGGCACAGGGCTCGGGCAAACCCGCTACACACATATAAGCATCGCCAATCGTTTTAATCTTTTCTACGCCGTAATTAATCGCTAATTCATCAAACAATTGAAACAAACGGTTAAGATGTTTAGCAAGTTCCTGCACGGGCATACCTTTACTCCAACTGGTAAAGCCAACTATATCAGCAAACAATACAGTTACACTGTCATAACGTTCTATTATATCCTCATCCCCTTTACGTATGCGGTCAGCAATTTGTCTCGGTAAAATGTTGTGCAGTATCCTATCGGTTACCTCCTTTTCGCGCACGGTTATGGCCAACTCCTTTTCCGCCTCAAAACTTGCAATCTTGTTATGAGATTCATGATTACTGATCTCTTTATCCAATTGCACATATCGCTTCTGGAATTTATAGGCTGCTTCCCACTTTGCCATTGTTTCATTCAGCGTACAAAGCGCCTGGTAGATTTCGCGGGCTTCCCATAGCAAACCATTTTTTTCAGCAATACCTAAACCCTGCAGGTAAAAGCTTTCTGCCTTGTGATAATCTCTCCTGTTAAAATCTTCTGCTTTAAAAAGGTTACCAAGTGTCAGCAGGGCAAACACATGCGGCTGCACCAGGTTAAACTTCTCGCATAGCTCAAGCCCCTTGTTCAAATAGGTTTCTGCTGCCTGGTACTTGTTTCTTTGTAAGTGTAATGATCCCAGGTTCGGAAAAATCTCTGCCTCCAATTCTTTATAGCCCATTTCTTCCGCCAATTCAAGTGCGGCTTCAAAGCTGGCTAACGACTCCTCCTGCTTATTCATTTTCCCGTACACCTGGCCCAGTATCAGCAAGGAGTCTGCATATGGCGCCGGCAGATTCGCCAACTTATAATTAGCTGCAGTTTTATTAGCATACTCCAGGGCCTTTTCGGTGTTTTCAAGATTAAAGTAAAGGGCGCTGAGGTTACTGCTTGCCATGGCCGTCTCGGCAGGGTCATTCCTTTGCTCCAAAATGCTTAGAGCTTTTTGCATAACCTGTAATGCAGGGGCGTACTGGCCCTTGGTAATAAGGTTAGTGGCCAAAATGCTGTAAGCGCCGCCCAACTTATCCTGCACGTCATACTGCTCGCACCAATCAATTAAACGGCGGGCGTATCCCTCTGCGCCATCCAAATCGCTTATGCGGCGGTATAACAGTGATAAATGCCTTAAAGCTGTGGCAACTTCGGTGTTGGCATTGTTATCTTTAAAAATAGCCAATGCTTCCTGTATGCCAATAATCGCTTTATCAAAGTCTTTTTCGTGGTTGGCTCCAATGGTTAAAAGGGCCTTGGCCTTACCAAACCAATAGCCCAACGCCTGTGCTTCTGCAGCGGCTTCCTGTGCCAGCTTTAGCGATCTCGCTTTATCAGAATCAACGATTTTGACGGAGAGCTGATTTAACAAATCAATTTTAGCCTTGCCCGTGGAGCCCGCCAATAGCGCCTCCAACTCTTCTATAGATAATTTAAATAAATCCGGCTTCATCTGTCAGGCAACTAAGGTGCGCAAAATGTGCCGTTTCAGAAATTAATTTCTACCCAAATTATGTGGCGCCCGGTGGTTAAAAAAAATTGGTAATACCATTCTTTTCCCTTTACCTTTGCATTCGTTAACATTTCTATGAATTCTACCTGCAAAGGCGACTGTAGCACAAGTAACTTCCTCTTCCCTTTCTCTCACCAACTAACTTTTGTAACTAATGGGTAATGATAAACGCGGCCATGGCTTGCCATTGTCGGCCGCTGGTGTATTGATAACCTTGGGCATCATTTTCGGTGATATCGGAACTTCACCCATCTACGTGATGAATGCGATAATAAGCAGCCACAACGTAACCCCCGATTTAATTTTAGGCGGGTTAAGCTGTGTGTTTTGGACCCTGCTTATTATAACTACCGTAAAGTATGTTTTTCTGGCTTTAAATGCTGATAACAAAGGCGAGGGTGGAATATTTGCCCTGTATGCTTTGGTACGCCGCTACAAAGTAACCTGGACCATTTTCCCCGCCGTTATCGGTTGCGCTTCGCTTATAGCTGATGGATTCATTACCCCTCCTATCTCCATCTCATCTGCCGTTGAGGGTTTGCGGATAATTAACCCTGATATTACAGGCAGACAAGTGGAGTTATGTGTGATAGGCATTCTTACACTGCTATTTGTGTTTCAACAGTTCGGTACCCGTATAGTAGGCGGCATTTTCGGGCCTGTAATGACCATATGGTTTATAATGATAGGCATACTGGGTGCTAACCAGATATTCGCCTTCCCCGAAGTACTTAAGGCTGTAAACCCTGTGTATGCTTTTAACCTGTTGGCCAAATATCCCGGCGGTTTTTGGCTGTTAGGCGCGGTGTTCCTTTGCACTACAGGGGGAGAGGCGCTTTATTCCGACCTTGGCCACTGTGGCAAAAGCAACATTAGAGTAAGCTGGAGTTTTGTGCTTATTATGCTTATGCTTTGCTATTTTGGTCAGGCTGCCTACTTGCTTAAAAACTGGAACGGCGCCCATTGGCCTGAAGGTAAATCAGCCTTCTACTCCCTAATGCCCGATTGGTGGTTGCCTTTTGGCATAGCCATAGCAACATTGGCAACAATCATTGCATCGCAGGCATTAATTACAGGCTGTTTTACACTGGTAAACGAGGCCATGAAACTACGCCTGTGGCCAAACCTTAAAGTAATTTACCCAACCACTCACCAGGGCCAAATGTACATCCCGGGCATTAACTGGTTCCTGTTTTTTGGCTGTATTGCAGTAGTGCTCATGTTTCACGAATCAAGAAATATGGAAGCGGCCTACGGTTTAGCTATCACTATTAATATGCTGATGACCACCTTGCTGCTTACGTACTTAATGTTTGTTCAGCGCCGCAACCCGCTTATCGTTTGGGGCATTCCGCTGGTGTTTTTAACTATTGAAGGCACGTTCTTCGTTTCTAACCTGTTTAAGTTTACCAATGGCGGTTGGTTTACCGTGCTTATTGCCGCCTGCCTTTTCTTCGGTATGTGGATTTTCTACCAGGCACGACTTTTACGTAAAAAGCACATTGAGTTTGTTGAAATTAAAGACTACATCGCTCCTATAAAGGATTTGATGCATGACGAAACTATACCCAAAGAGGCAAACAACCTGGTGTATATGAGTATGGCTAATGATAAAAGCCATATCGACAGCAACATTATTTATTCCATCTTCCGCAAAAGGCCAAAGCGTGCAGATATATACTGGTTTGTACACGTAGATATTTCCAATGAACCCTTTGGTGTTACCTATGCAGTAGATACTATCGTACCACGCCGTATTTTCTTCATCCGTTTAAACTTCGGTTTTAAGGTTGAACATAAGGTTAACCTGATGTTCAACAAAATTGTAGAGGACATGGTTAAGAGCGGAGAGGTGGATGAATTATCTCACTACCCCTCATTGCGTCAACACGCCATGCCGGCCGACTTTAAGTTTATACTGCTGAACACCCGTGTAGCCATTGACGATGCCCTTACCCCTTATGAGCAATTTGTAGTTAAGGGCTACCGTTTCATTAAGAGTATCTCGCTTTCTACAGCCGAAGATTTCGGACTTGAGTTAACCAACGTAGAAGAGGAAACTGTACCGATTCGTATTGCGCCAAGCAGTAAGATCGAATTGCACCGCGTAAACTAACCAATACCTGCGCAGAAGTTAACGCACTCCCTTTTCGGGATGCTTGCCTTTAAACTGGCGGTAATAGTTTTTCATTTCCGCCATATCTTTATCTATATCGCCGGTAGGGTAAAAGGTTGGGCCTATGCCTACTACCTTGCGTTCAAAATCAATATAGCCCAACACAATGGGCACCTGTGCTTTTAAAGCAATGTAGTAGAAACCGGTACGCCATTTTTCTACATAGGCGCGCGTGCCTTCCGGTGCAAGGGCCAGTATCATTTCATCTCTTTCCTTAAAAAGCTGTACTGCCTGGTCAACCATATTGTGGCTACTGAAGCGGTCCACAGGTACACCGCCTAAATACCTTAGTAAATTACCCAACGGAAACCTGAACAATTCCATTTTACCGAAAAAGGTAATTTTCAAATCCCACAATAGTATTGCGCTAAGGCCAAACACAACATCCCATCCGCTGGTGTGCGGTACACCTATAGCTACAAACTTTTTAATGGGTGGTATCCGGCCTTCCGTCTTCCAGCCAAAAAACCAATAAATTACCCGGGCTATAAGTTTCATACATCTATGGTGCGGTTATGAAAAGCACCAACAATTATCAGAAAAATAAGGTGTGTAGTAAAACTTATTTTACAAAGGGCCGCGCTTGCAGTGTTAGCGGCTTATAGTTCCGTAAACTTAAGGCGGCGCACCTTCCAACGGAAACGCAGCAGTAATAAAGTAGCCGACAGGCTTAAACCTATAATAAAGGCAAGCCAAAAACCGTTTACGCCCAGGCTTGTATTAAACGCCAGAAAATACCCCAAGGGCACCATAATAACCCAATACGTAATAAGGGAAAGTATGGAAGGAAAAGTAACATCCTGCACACCGCGCAAAGCACCACCCGCTGCTACCTGCAGGCCATCGCTTAGCTGAAACAGGGCCGCAAAAATGAATAGCGTTGCAGAGATGCGAATCACTTCTGGGTCTGTAGTAAACAATAACGGCAACACCTTATGCAGGGCAACAAACAGCAGCAGAAACACGCTCATAATGCCTATAGTTAACTGAAAAACTACACGACCGCTTAAGCGCACATCCTCTTTATCGCGCGCACCAAAGGCATAACCGGTCATAATAGTGCCTGCACCGCTTAGGCCGTTAGCCACCATAAAAGTAGCACTGGCCAGGCCAATAACAATCTGGTGCGAGGCCAAGCTGTTTACGCTAAGCCAACCGCTCATAATTTGTGTAAAGCAAAATGCCGCTACTTCAAAAAAACTCATAAGGCCGGCAGGCACCCCCAGCTTTATTATCTCAGGGGCAAAACTGCGGCTCTTATCGCCCATTTCATTGTATTCCCTGCGCAGCCTGCGTATGTCTTTATCCCACCATATATATAAGAACATACAGCCTGCCATAGCAAAGCGCGATGAAGCGGTTGCAATAGCAGCGCCCTCAAGCCCCAGCCTTGGGAAACCCCAGTTGCCGTTAATAAGCAGAAAGTTCAAGAAGATGTTCAGCAACAGGCCGCCCAGGCTAAGCACCATGCCTACTTTAGTTTTCTTCATGCCGTCAGTAAACTGCTTGCCGCAGGTATAAAAAATAAGCGCTATGGTGCCCAGGTTCAGCAGGCGCAGATATTTAAAAGCATGATCCTGCACCACTTTATCCTGTTGAAAGATGTCTAAATGAAAAATGGCGCCGTAGGTTATGGCAGTAAACAGCACCGCTACCACCAGGCTAACCTTTACAGCCGAGCGTAGCACACCAATGGCTTTCCAGCCGTTCTTTTCGCCAAAAGCTTCGCTAACCAAAGGCGCTACCGAAAACAGTACGCCCATTCCCAATAGGTTTATTACCCAGTACACATTGTTGCCAAAGCCGCAGGCAGCTATATAATCGGCGCCAAGGCCGCCTATTTGTACATTATCAAAAACGCCCATTAATACCTGGCCCAGTTGGCCGGCCATCATAGGCAAGGCAAGGCTTATAGCCTGTGCTGCTTTCTGTTTGTAGGTATTGCTGAACATTGGTTTTAGTCTTTACTATGATTAAATCACGGCTTTAATCCGGTATACCTGCTCCATGCAGGCATCGGCATTAAGGCAAACAAAAAAGCCCGTAAGGCTTGGGCCAAACGGGCGAAATATATTTAAAGCTATTGCTTGTTATTTCTGCGTTTTATCTACCAGTACTTTGCCGCGGTAGTAAAGCTTTCCTTCGCTTTCGTGTGCGCGGTGAAGTTGGTGAGCTTCGCCCGTAGTTTGGTCTACACCTGTTGTAGGCGCTACTGCCTTGTAGTGTGTTCTTCTCTTATCTCTTCTTGCTTTCGAGATTCTATGTTTAGGATGTGGCATGACGCTAAATTTTAATTATTGTTTGTTTATTGTTTTAAGCTATTGGTCCTTTATTTTTTTAAGTGCTGCCCAGCGTGGATCAATTTCACCGTCATCGGCTTTCTTTTGTCCATCCAGGTATTTAAGCACCTCCTTGTTACACTGCGGTTCTTCGCCGGGCTTTTTACAACCCCAACGCTGCATGGGCAAACAAAGCACTATGTATTCGTAAATCAACTGCGATACATCAATGATTGTTTCATCGCGGCTTATAAAGATAACTTCATCCTCATCAGCCAGGCTGGCGGCGTTTTCCGAAAATTTGATGTAACAGGTATAATCCCCGAAAATCTCCTTATCAAAAGGCACCAGGCAACGGTCACATTCCGTACGAACGGCCCCGTCAATGTAAAAGTTCAAAATAAAGAACGTCTCCTTCTTCTCAAATTCCAGCTTCACCTTCACCTTGCAGTCATGGATGGGCGCATCTTCAAAATGCTGAAAAAACTTCCCATCAATGTCGTATTCAAATTTATGAATACCAACTTTAAGCCCTACATAGGGAATCTCAAACTCCCTCAAACCTTTCACGCAACAGAATTTATAGTGATGCTACCGGCTATAACTTCCTCGTTTTCAAACAACTTTGTGACAGCTTTCGCGAAAAAGGACGGCAAAGATAGCAAAAGCAAGGGAAAATGCAAGGGGTTGGCTACCCTTTAAAGGGTTCTGCAGATTAACCCCGTCCAGCCTAGCTTCACCCAATTCTGTGGGGTAAACGGCATATCTACCTTACCGCACTACCAATTTGCCTGATTTCAGGTGGAGGTTCTCATCAGTAACCTCCCAAAGATAAGTTCCCGAAGATAAACTTAAAGGTATAGTGTTAAATCCCGGAACAATTTCTTTACTGTAAACCTTTGCACCTATTAAACTATAAAGTGACAGGGAAGCCACAGAACCAAGAGGGTTGAGCACATAAACCTGGGTATTGCATATAGTGGGAAATACCCTGAAACTTTCTTCCATACTGACCTCCTGGTTGGCGCTTATGTTGGAGCAGCCTCCAAATGCTAAGGCGGGATAAATAGTGCCATCGCACTGACTAAAGCAAAGCAAGTGCTCACTTACGGAACTAGTTCCAATAAAAGGCTGGCAGCTTTTATAGATGGTGCCGATGCCCCCGACTACAAAATTTTCGCAGTACGTATTTCCCTCTGAAGTCCAGAATTTCCAGGAGGTGCGCAACAAGCCGCCGTAGGTTATCGTATCAACATGCACGTAGGTCCACAACGATTGTTGTCCATCAACAATGGAAAAGTCGTAAAGCGTAAACTCGACAGAAGAAAAATTCTTTCGGAATGCTATGGTCTTAGTTAGAGAGTCATTTCGGTAAAAGCCCATTAAGGAATCCGAATAGTTACTGCCATCAACTAAATTGTAGTAGGTTTTAAATAAGCTTACGTACTTATGCCCCATATAGTAAGTTGGTAAGCCCGCCCTAAACTGCTCTAAACCTACAGGTGTATTTGTTGCGTCTCTCAGCTCTACACTAAAATTCAAGCATTTTTCAGGCCAGCCAATAAATGGAGTAAAATTGCTTCCGTCCAACAGGTAATATGGCGTTCCCCAGTGCTCAGTGCCTTTACTATAATATACAAGACGCGTAGAATTAAAACTGGAGGGTGGTATTCCTACTCCCTGCCAAAATTCCTGAAGAGTTTCGCCCAAACCTTCTGCCCACTGAAATGTATAGGTATTCTGACCCGAAGAATGAAAGTAATTGACCGTTCTCCCATTGAAGGAAGTATCCTGGGAAGTTATGAAGCTTTGTATGGCATTGGTATCCGGCACAATACTGCTTATCACAAAGCTATTTAACAAAGTGACCACCATATTTTGCTGAATAACCGGCAAAGGAAACAAGCGCGACCTGCTAATAAAAAGCGTGTCTCCGTTCACCGATAGAATGCGATTTGTTACGACGTAACGCTCGTAACTGAAGTGATTAAAAAATTGATTTTGGAAAGTGCTGACCCGGTAATCAAAAGTATCGCCAATCTGCACGTTATAGACCTGAGCATTGGTTAAGCTATCAGCGCCCTTAACTTCAATAAATGCAAGAAACATTACCAATAACGCAGTGTGTTTCATAGTGCCGCTAAAGATAATATAAACTAAGCTCTATTTTCCTTCCTGAGCCTTTAGCTGGTCTCTCAACGTTTTTGCCCGTAAATCGGGGCCGTTGTGGCTCCAACCGGGAGGCATAAAAACATACTTCAGCTTATTCATAAAGCCGGGGGCGTTCTTTACGTCCTGCCAAAGGTCGTAATACTCGTGGCCGGCAATCTTAAACAGGTTATAGGTATGTATGTTCTTGGTTATGCCGTAAACCGGCTTCTCCTCATCCTTCTCTTCACTAAAGGTTCCGAAAAGGCGGTCCCATATAATCAGTATGCCACCGTGGTTACGGTCAAGGTACCTGATGTTACTGGCGTGGTGCACGCGGTGATGGCTGGGGGTATTAAATATAAACTCAACCCAACGCGGTAGTTTATGGATAAGCTCAGTATGCGGCCAGTATTGATAGATAAGCGAAATGCTCATCATCATTAACATCATCAGCGGGTCAAAACCTAAAAGCGGCATCCACAACCACCAGATGTACTTATAAAGTTGCTCAGCCCAGCTTTGGCGCAGGGCGGTAGCCAGGTTATAATGCACGCTGGAGTGGTGGTTAACATGCGCTGCCCACAGCACGCGTATTTCATGACTTAAGCGATGGTGCCAGTAAAAGGTAAAATCATCAGCCAATACTATCAGCACCCAACTCCACCAATGCCAACCTATTTCAAAAAGGCGGTATTGATAAATAATGCTGTAGGTGCCGTAAGCCAGGCCCTTCATAACTACGTTAATTACCAGCGAGCCAAGGCCCATGCCGATAGAAGCCAAGGCCTCCTTAGATTCGTAAAGATGGCGCTGTTCCTTCCAGTTAACGTAAAGCTCTATGGAAATAAGAATAAGGAAGAACGGAATGGCGTAAACGACAGGGTCGCTTTCAACCGGCATTAACTTGAACATCGTTCGGA
>JBDHYB010000041.1:0-17944 GCA_039811145.1 Chitinophagales bacterium
GAATGAAGCTATCTAAGATAAAACCTACTTCCCTGGGCCAGGCAAGCAGAATCAGCGGGGTTTCCCCGGCTGATGTCTCGGTGCTTTTGGTTCATATGGGCAGATAAACCCCTTGGCATTGTTACTAAGCAATTGGCAAAAAAAGCTTATACCATCATTAAAGTTGGCTGCTATGGTATTGGTAGCACTATTACAATACCGCTGCGCTACTGAAAGCGCGCCTACCGGTGGCAAAGAAGACGTCGACCCACCGAAAATAAAGGCAATTACCCCGGCAGATCAGAGCACACACTTCGCAGCCCGGCAGGTTGAAATAAAATTTGATGAGTATATACAGAACACAGGCTTCCCGCACGTGCTCATATCCCCGGATTTAAACCCTAAACCCGTTTATCAGGTGCACGGCAAAAAACTAATTATCAAGTTTAAGTCGGAACTACAACCAAATACTACCTACACCCTCAATTTTGGAGATGACATTAAGGATGTAAACCAAAGCAACGTTCTCTCCAATTTCAGTTATGTGTTCTCTACGGGCGATTATATCGACTCGCAAAAAGTAAGCGGTAAAATAGTTATAGCAAAGGATGATGCACCCGCCGAAGATTATCTTGTTTTATTATATCCTGAAGACTCGGCATCGGCATTTACAAGAAGCCGGCCAACCTATTTTGCCAAAACCAAAAAGGACGGAACCTTTGAATTAAAAAATATTAAAGCTGCGCGCTACAACGCCTACGCTTTAAAGGATCAGAACTTCAATTACTACTACGATATGGGCGGAGAGAATATCGGTTTCCTTGACTCGCTCCTGGATTTAACAGATACCCTGCCCAAACAAATTGCCTTTCGCACTTTTAATGAAGGCGGAAAGCGAAAACTGAAACTTCAAAATGTTAAAAACCCGGAGGCAGGCAAGCTGGTAGTGGCCTACTCAGGTCCGTTTGAAAGTTTGAAAATTGACTCAAAGCTGTTCGAAAACGGCTATTTTGCCTGGTTTTACGACACAAAAGACACTGCAATAGTTTGGTATTCAAACAATTACATCAAAAGAGACACTATTTACATGGTGGCAAATGATACCTTGCAAGATACCGTGAGAATGGAATTGAAGTTTATTAACCCGGACACGATAAGCGTAAATCCTAAGTATTCCCTAAAAGTTGAAAATCAGTCCGTTATAAGCAAAATGGACAGCAGTATTAAAACAAATTTCAATATACAAGAGCTTTATGGCTCGCTTAAAATATCGTTTACAAGGCCAATACTCGAAATAAATAAATCTAAACGCCTTCAAATTACGGCCGATTCGACCCGCAAAACCACTTTTGCCGATTTTGACCTTGACGAAAAGACCCACCAGCGCATAAAGTTCAATTTTGAAAGAGCCGAGAAAACTGACTACACCGTACTGATACCGGATTCCACCTTCAAAGATGTTTTTGGTTTGTGGAACAAGCCGCTTACCTGGAAATTTAAGACCAACGAAAAGAGCAGCTACGGAAACATACACTTAAACATTAAATCGGAACACCCCACCACCAATTACATAATAAATTTACTTAATTCGAACGGTGAAATTGTGCGCACTTATTTCTTTACCGGCAGCGAACAACGCATTGATATTCCCACTATGCTTTCAGGTAACTATAAAATCAGTGTTACGGAAGACTTAAACCACAACGGCATTTGGGATACCGGTAATTTGCTCAAAAAGCACCAACCTGAGCGTGTAATCAACTTCAAAGACAACTACAGCCTTAAGGGCGGATGGGACCTTGAAATAGAGGTTAAATTATAATTACAGCTATCCTCTTTTGCTGTCGCACTAAAATCCCGCTCATCGCAGTATCTTCGCGCCTCTTATGGGTTTACACAAGGATATTAAATTTCAGGTTGACCACATGAACGTAAAGCAGGAAACTGCTGTACTAATTGCAGTAGTGGGTAAGGAGCAAAGCGACGAGCAAACCAACGAGTATCTGGATGAGCTGGAGTTTCTGGCTACCACAGCCGGTATTGTAACCTCTAAACGCTTTACGCAACGCTTACCGCACCCAGATCATAAAAGCTATGTAGGTAAAGGCAAGCTGCACGAAATAAAAATATACTGCGAGGAAAAAGGCGTTGACCTTGTTTTGATTGACGATGAAATATCACCCTCGCAACAGCGCAACATTGAAAAGGAGCTACAGAAAAAAGTGCTGGACCGCAGTATGCTTATACTGGACATTTTTGCGCAACGCGCCAGAACCGTTCAGGCCCGCACCCAAGTGGAGCTCGCGCAACTACAATACATGTTACCGCGCTTAAAAGGTATGTGGACGCACCTTGAACGCCAGCGCGGCGGCACAGGTACCCGCGGTGGAGCAGGGGAGAAGGAGATTGAAACTGACCGCCGGATGGCAGAAAAGAAAATCTCTGTACTAAAAGAAAAGCTGAAAGAGATAGATAAGCAAAACATGGTACGCCGCAAACACCGCGGAGAGATGATACAGGTGGCGCTGGTAGGTTACACCAACGTGGGCAAAAGCACCCTGATGAATTTGCTGGCTAAGGAGAATGTATTTGCCGAGAACAAACTTTTTGCCACGCTTGACACCACCGTGCGTAAGGTAACCTTCAATGCTATACCATTCCTGCTAAGCGATACCGTAGGTTTTATACGCAAGTTGCCGCACCACCTAATTGAAAGTTTCAAATCCACCTTAGACGAAGCTGTTGAAGCAGACATCCTATTACATGTGGTAGACATCTCACATCCGGCATTTGAAGACCAAATGAAGGTAGTAAACGAAATACTGGCGCAATTAAAATGTGCTGATAAACCTACTATTGTCGTATTCAACAAAATGGACCTATACGAACAAAAACAGTTCGATGAATTCCTGCCACAGGAGGTTAAATATGGCCTGTTGAAAGAACTTCAGGACAGTTGGATGGCACGCACACACGATAACTGCATATTCATTTCAGCGGCACACAACCGCAACACAGCAGAACTGCGCAACTTGCTGTTCGGAAAGGTTAAAAAACTTTATTTAGATCGTTATCCCTACAAAGCAGGCTATTGGCACGATTACAATGATCTGCCGACAGAAGAATAAATTGTATTAATGAGTTTTCACTGGTAAATCCAGAATCTCGTAAACGGACTTACGGATATTACGGCTCATAGCATCCATAGGTAAATCGTTTTCATCCTTGCCAAAAGGCTCTTCAATTTCTTCAGCAATAAGCTCAAGGCTGGTTAGCACGTAAAAAATAAATGCTACCACCGGCACACAGTAATACCCTAATGAAAAAACCATGGTAAGCGGAAGTGTCATCACATAAAAGAAAATGAACTTCTTAATAAAAATGCTGTACGAAAATGGTATGGGTGTATTCTTCACCCGCTCGCAGGCCCCACATATATCCGTAAAAGAAGAAAGCTCTCCATTTAAATAAAGCAACTGCTCATTGCTAAGCCCACCCTCTTTTTGCTTATGGTGCACTACCTCAAACATCCTCTTTGCTATCAGGTTTGGGTTGTGCCTGTCATGCTGAATTTCAGCAGCAGAAAAACGGTCATTCTCATCCATATCCTGTGGGTTGAACGTATTCCTTAAATGGCTCTTAAGCGCGTAGGCGTAGTTGCCAATCATACTTCCCATAAAGTGAAGGAACCTCCCGTCATCCCCTGCCAGGGCGTGCACCTTCAAGGCCAAATTGCGGCTGTTATTCATAAGGGCACCCCATAATTTCCGGCCCTCCCACCAACGCTCGTAGGCGCTATTGGTTCTGAAAACCAATAACATCGATATCACAAAAGAGAGCATACTATGCATCTGTGATAGATTCTTCAAACGGCTATCGCCATCCATCTTCAAAAAACCGGTTTCCACCCAACAAATTGCAGCAGAGTAAACACTTATAGCCACAATCATGGGCAGCAGCTCCCTAAAAGTATCCGACTTATGAAAACGAAAGATAAAGGTGAACCAATCCTTCGGGTTATAGCTTATCATAGCAGTATTTGGCGCGAATTAAAGATTTTTCAGACGGCTGTTTCCGCCTATACAGAGAAAATGTTGGTTTTTAGCCAAAAGTACGCTATATTCGCATCGCATTCATGATTGGTAGAGGGGACGAGAGTCCCCTCTCTCTTTTTACACGTATGAACTTTGACATTGTAAAAGCGAAAATTGAGGAGTGGGTAACACCGCTTATGGAAGAAAAAAATTTCTTCCTGGTTGATGTGCGTTCCTCATTCGGAAGAAAGATTGAAGTGTACATTGACAGCGACGAAGGAGTGCACATTGATGACTGCGCAATGGTATCGCGCTTTATTGAGAAACACCTTGACGGCAGCGGTATTGTGCCCGACAATTACATTCTTGAAGTTTCATCACCGGGCATGAGCAATCCACTGAAGGTGCCCCGCCAATATAAAAAGAGAATCGGCAGATTGCTGGAAGTGGTTAAAACTACCGGCGACAAAATAGAGGCCGAGTTGGTAGCAGCCGATGACAAGCAGATTGTACTGCGCGAAGTGGTGCACGAAGTAAAAAAGAAGAAGAAAACCGGTATGGAGGAAAAGAAGGAACCGCCAAAAGAGTGGACCATCCCCTACACCGATATTAAAAAAGCCCTGTTGGTATTTAACTTTTAAATCAGATTTCAGACTAAAAAACATACATCTTCAAAAACGTAAATTTTAAACTATGAACAGCTTAGAACTTATCGACTCCTTTAGCGAGTTCAAGCAAATGAAGAACATCGACCGGCCAACCATGATGAAAGTGTTGGAGGATGTTTTCAGAACCCTGTTGCGTAAAAAATACGGCGATACCGACAACTTTGATATCGTTGTAAATACCGATAAAGGTGACCTTGAAATATGGCATAAACGGGAGATAGTAGAAGATGGTGCAGTAGAAAACCCTGTAACCCAAATCTCTATTTCTGAAGCCCGCAACATATCCGATGACTTTGAAGTAGGTGAAGAAACCTATGAGCAAATTCAATTGGAAAGCTTTGGCCGCCGCGCCATTTTAGCAGCGCGTCAAACGCTGGCTTCGCGTGTAGGCGATTTGGAGAAAGATGAGGTTTATAAAAAATATAAAGACCGCGTTGGCGAAATAGTATCTGCCGAAGTTTACCAGGTATGGAAAAAAGAAATTCTGTTACTGGATGAGGAAGGCAACGAATTGTTGTTGCCAAAATCAGAGCAGATCAAAACAGACTTCTTTAAGAAAGGTGAAGCTGTAAGAGCGGTTATCAGAAAGGTTGAGATAAAGAACGGTACGCCATACATCATCCTGTCGAGAACAGATAATGCCTTTTTGGCTAAGTTGATGGAGGCCGAAGTGCCTGAAATTTTTGATGGCCTTATTGTGATTAAGAACATAGTTCGCGAACCGGGAGAAAAAGCGAAAGTGGTAGTAGAAAGCTACGACGACCGTATTGACCCTGTTGGTGCATGCGTAGGCGTTAAAGGCTCACGTATCCACGGCATCGTTCGCGAATTGAAAAACGAGAACATCGATATCATCAACCACACCAACAACCTTTCGTTGATGGTACAACGCGCACTGGCCCCTGCTAAGATCAACTCTATTGATATTAACCAGGAGAAAAAGCGCATATCGGTTTACCTTGATCCGGACCAGGTGTCGTTAGCTATTGGTAAACGAGGTGTAAACATTAAGCTGGCCAGCCGCCTGGTTAACTTCGAAATTGATGTTTACGGCGAAACAGGTGAGGAAGGCAATGAAGAGGAATACGATATCGACATCGATGAGTTTTCAGATGAAATTGAAGGCTGGATGATTGATGAGTTGAAGAAGATTGGTTGCGATACTGCGAAAAGCGTATTGTCATTAAGTGACGAAGAGCTGGTTCGCCGTACCGATCTGGAAGAAGAAAGCATAAAAGACATTCGCAAAATTCTGGAAGCAGAGTTTGAGAATGAAGGCTAATGTTTAGCAGAATACCGTTAAGCATGAAACCAACAAAATATACAATTAGGGATTAGCGCTGCGCGATTGTGCGCAGCATAATCGCCGGTTGAACTAGTTACTAATATTAATACCCTTAAATGGCAGAAGTAAAAGCATTACGATTAGCAAAAGCCGCATCTACCTACAACGTTTCTACGGACCACATCCTGGAAGTGTTGAAGAAGGCAAAGTTTACTGTGGAGAGCAACCCCAACTTTAAGCTCACCCCGGAAATGATTGCCGTACTTGACAAAGAATTTGGTGCGGATAAAGCTATTAAGCAGCAGGCAGACAATACCAAGATGGTTGAAAAAGCCAAAAAGGAAACTGTTGAGATGGTAGAAGACACCATTGCTGCACCTAAGAAAAAAGAAGAAGAGGAAAAGGAAATCCTCATCAAAAAGAACATCGCTACCAAGGAAGAAAAGCCGGTAGCGGAGGAGGAGGTAATTGCCGCTGACAAGGTTACGCTTGATGGCCCTAAAGTATTGGGCAAAGTTGACCTGGAAAAGCCAAAGAAGACCACCCCTAAGAAGGAAGTAGAAGAGGTACCTGTAGTTAAGGATGAACCTAAGCCCGAGGTGGTAGTGCCCGTTGTAGAAGAAGTGGCCCCACCTAAGAAACAAGAACCCGAGCCTGTAGTTGATCAAAAAATTGAGACCAAGTACCAAAAGCTGGAAGGTCCCAAAGTGCTGGGTAAAATTGAAATTAAGCAGGACTTGCCGAAGAAGAAGGACGAGTCCAAGGACGACCCTAACGGCGAAAAGAAAAAGCGCGAACGCAAGCTTATTAAGAAAAAGCCCGGTGGTGCTGCTCCCATTGAGCAGGATACGTACTACCATAAAAAAGTAGAGAACTTCCAGCGCAAGCGCGATATAAAGAAAACAGTAACCGATCAGCCCGCAGAAATTTCTGAAAAGGAAATTGAAGAAAAGATCAGGGCTACCATGGCTAAGATACAGGCCCAAACCGCTAAGAGCGATCGTTCCAAATTGCGCCGCGAAAAACGCGATGCCATACAGGAAAAGATGGCTGCGGAACAGGAAAAGAAGGAAGGAGCTAAGCTTAAGGTTACTGAGTTTATGACCGTAAGCGAACTGGCCAGCCTTATGAACCTGCCGCCGGTTCAGGTTATTCAAACCTGTATGCAGTTAGGCGTAATGGTTTCCATCAACCAGCGTTTGGATGCAGAAATTATAGAACTGGTTTCAGGCGAGCATGGTTTTGAAGTAGAGTTCCAGAGTGCAGAAGAAACAACAGCATTCCAGGAGGACGAACCGGATAAGCCGGAAGAATTAAAGGCACGCGCACCTATTGTAACCATAATGGGTCACGTTGACCACGGTAAAACATCATTACTTGATTACATCCGCAAAACAAATGTTGTAGCCAAGGAAGCCGGCGGTATTACCCAACACATTGGCGCATACCAGGTGCACACTACCAGCGGCCGCGATATCACGTTCCTTGATACACCGGGCCACGAAGCCTTCACGGCCATGCGTGCCCGCGGTGCCAAGGTAACGGACGTAGCAGTTATTGTAATTGCTGCTGATGATGCAGTAATGCCGCAAACCAAGGAAGCAATTAACCACGCTCAAAGTGCGGGCGTACCAATGATATTCGCCTTCAACAAAATTGATAAGGACGGCGCTAATGCCGATAAAATCCGCGAACAACTTTCGCAGATGAATATACTTGTTGAAGAGTGGGGTGGTAAGCACCAAACGCAGGAGATATCAGCCAAGAAGGGTCTTAACATTGATGCCCTTTTGGATAAGATTTTGATTGAAGCTGATTTGCTTGAGCTTAAAGCAAATCCTGACAAGCTGGCCATAGGTTCTGTAATTGAAGCTGCTCTTGACAAAGGACGCGGTTATACGGCAACCATGCTGGTTCAAACAGGTACACTACACAAAGGCGACCTAATAGTATGTGGACCTTACTACGGCCGTATAAAAGCCATGTATGATTACAAAGGCGAACGGGTGGACGTAGCAGGCCCATCGGCACCGGTGCAGATATTGGGCTTGAACGGCGCTCCCCAGGCCGGTGAAAAGTTTAAGGTGTTCGATAACGAACAGGACGCTAAAGAACTTGCAACTAAGCGTGCTCAACTGGAACGCGAAACAGGTATACGTACCAAGAAACACATTACACTCGACGAAATTGGCCGCCGTTTAGCACTGGGCAACTTCAAAGAACTTAACCTTATTATTAAGGGTGATGTGGACGGCTCAGTAGAAGCCTTAGCCGACTCGTTGCTGAAGCTTTCTACCAATGAAATTGCCGTTAAGGTGGTACACAAAGGTGTAGGCCAAATTTCCGAATCTGACGTTAACCTGGCCGTAGCAACTGATGCCATCATCATAGGCTTTAACGTTCGTCCGTCGCAAAATGCAAGAAAGATTGCCGATGGAGAGAATATAGAAATCAAGCTATACTCTATCATCTACAAGGCTATCGAAGATGTGAAGAGCGCGATGGAGGGCTTAATGGAGCCTACTATCGAAGAAAAAATCATCGGTAACCTTGATGTGCGTGAAGCCTTTAATATTACCAAGGTGGGAACCATTGCCGGTTGCTTTGTTCGCGAAGGCAGAATTATGCGCAGCAGTAAGGTGCGTGTTATCCGCGATGGCATTGTAATTCACAACGGCGTGCTTTCTTCATTAAAGCGCTTTAAGGATGACGCGAAAGAAGTGGTAAGCGGTATGGACTGCGGTGTTCAAATCAAGGACTTCCAGGATATTAAAGGAGGCGATACCATTGAGGTGTTTGAAGAAACCGAAGTACAACGTAAGCTGTAATTAACGCTTACATTAAGAATAGAACCCCGCCCGCAAAGCGGGGTTTTTTATTCTCTATAACCAAGGCCGGCTTCCAGAAACAAAATATCTACTTTTACAAAAATGGAATTGAGCAACGATAAAACGGTAGGGTTAGTAGGCATCGCCCTAGCGGCCTCCTTTGTCCTTTGCATTTTTGTTGAGTTTCTCATCTCCCACTTTAGAAAAAACAACTTCGTATCACCGCACTCGCTAATCACCAACCTGATTACCGCCTCCTTGCAGCAGATCACTGATATCATAAATAAGGGACTGTTCCTTACAGCCTTTATTTATGTTCAAACGCACTTCTCTATCCAGCAACTTTTTGGCATAACACTTATTAAAAGCAACACAGGCGCTCGTGCAACAATCATCAATTATATACTGGTAATCGTTCTGGCCGATTTCTGTCAGTACTGGCTGCACCGCCTTTCGCATGAAGTAAACATTATGTGGGCGGGCCACATCACTCACCATAGTAATGAGGAATACAACCTAAGTGTAGCGGTAAGACAAAACGCATTGGAAGGCATTTACACCTGGATGTTTTTTATACCCCTGGCATTTGTAGGTGTGCCGTGGCAATTGTTTGTGTTAGCTTACTCCATTAGCTTATTGTGGCAATTCCTGGTTCATACACGCTACATTGGCAAACTTGGCCTTTTAGAGCGTTTCATGGCAACACCCTCTCACCATCGTGTACACCACGGCCGCAATCCGCAATACATTGATAAAAACTACGGCGCCTTTCTCATTATTTGGGATAAACTCTTCGGTACATTTGAGCCCGAAATTGAAGAAGTAGATTACGGCATTACGAGGCCTATTTCTACAAACAACCCTTTATGGACAAACATTCACCATCACGTTTCCATTTTTAAAAGTGCATTGCGCGCACCAACATTTGCCGCTAAACTAAAAGTGCTTTTCGCCAAACCTGCATTTGCCGCATCCTATTACGCCGACCCCGTTAACGTTAACACCATAACCAAACAAGCCGGTAAAACATTCTACGTTGCCATCAACTTTATCCTTACCATTCTGGCGGGGTTATGGCTGCTGAATCAATCGGCCTCCACCAATAATTACCCGGGCTATGCCTTGGTATCAGCAACTTTACTTTTATGCCTTTCCATATTTGTGGGCCTGCTGGAAGAACAAAAGTGGGCAGATTATCTGGAGGTAAGCAGAATTTCCATTTTAGCAGTTGTGGGGCTTTCGTTGATAGTTAAAAGTACCTATCATCTCTGGGGTGCAGCCCTTGTTACTGTGGCGGTCACCTTACTGTTTTGTACCTGGCTACTTGCCCGCAACTATAAACAGCAAACAATCAATTCCTGATTAGTTGGCTGTATAGCATCATCATCTTCTCTGCACAAATCTTGCTACTCATCTCCTGAGCATGCCTTTGCCCCTGTAGTATCATCTGCTTTTGAAGGTTCGAATCCGTTAGGACAGTAAGCATCAAATGCTTTAGCTCTTCCTTGTCTGTTGCCTTAAAGTACCGAGCCCCGGTACCGCCTGCTTCCTTATGGCTTGCGATATCTGAAGCCAACACCGGCACCTTGCTACAAAGGCCTTCTAAAACGGGCATCCCGAATCCCTCCCATAAAGAAGCATTAACGCACAAAGAAGATTGCTGGTAAACAACCGGCAAGTCCAGGTTACCTACACCATCAACTATTTTAACCCTGTTGCTCAAACCAAGCCGCCCAATTGTCTCCTCTATACTGCGCCGTTCCGTACCGGTATTTCCAACTATAACAAGGCTCTCTTCCAATTTCGTCGCAATCGCAGCAAAAGCTTCCACTATTATCTTCTGATTCTTTCGCGGAAAAAATGAGCCAACGGCCAGCACATACTTCTGTGGCAAGTTGTATTTTTTAACAACGCTTGCCCTTTGTTCTTTCGTTGCCACTTGATAAAAGAGTTCATCCACCGCTGGATGAATTACCTCAATCTTACTTTCCGGCACATTATAATAGTTCATTAAGTCCTGCTTCGCTTCGTAACTAACCGCTACGATTTTATCAGCATGTTTGGCCGCATACTTAGTCTTAAGAGTATAGATGCTTCGGTCTAAAAAAGGATATTGTTCACGGTGCTTCAGAAAAATTAAGTCGTGTATAGTAACAACAGAAGCTGCGCCGCTCTTATTAATTCCATAAGGTAACTCATTGCTAAGCCCGTGAAACAAATCCACCCTATCCTTCATTATCCCGGTAGCCAAACCAAAGGTTCGCCATAGTGAACCGCGGTTAAAACGGGAAGCCCTGTCGGGTAGTTGGAGCGCAAGTTTATCGTCCAGCAGTTCGGCATACGCAGCATTAACGGATGGGGTATAAAGCAGGTATTGTTCTTCAGGAAAACAACGCGCAAGAGCATTCAACAGCACGCGGGCGTAATTACCCAGCCCTGTACCGTTACTCAATGCCCGCTTTGCGTCGAAACCTATCTTCACCTGCTCCTGTTTTTTAAAGCTAACGCCCGTTTATATTTAAGAAACACTTCGCGGGCTTGCTGATAGCAAATAGTAAAACCAACGGCACCGTCAATAAAACCAAGTTTAAAAATGTAATTGCGCAAAAACTTTGCTACCGGGCTAAATAAAAGTTTTGAAAACAAATAGAGACTACTGCGTTTGCTAAGCTGGCTCGCGGCAAGGCTGGCAAAGTTATCTACCTGCTTTAAGAGGGCATCGTGCGTAGGATAAGTGTAATGCAGAATATCGCCCTCAAGGTGCTTAAGGCTTGAGCCAACCATCAATTCCATTTTCTCATGAACCAGTTCCCCCACCCATTTTCCCTTCTGCCTGTTCCACAGGCGTATCTTAGTATCTGGGTACCAACCTGCGGTTTTAACGGCCCGGCCACAGTAAAAGTTAAGCCGGTTCATTGAGTAGGCGTCAAAAGGGAAACCGCCTTGTTTTTCCTGAAGCAAATTGTTCTTTAACTCTTCGCTTAGGCGCTCATCAGCGTCCAGGTTTAGCACATAGTCAAACTGCGCCTCGTCCATTGCAAAGTTCTTCTGTTCGATGTAACCGGTAAAAGGACGGAATAAAACGCGCGCTCCTTTATCTCCTGCAATTATAGCGGTACGGTCCGTAGAGTTAGAATCCACAACCACTATGTCATCTGCAAGGCTGCTTACAGAATCTATACAGCCGCCTATATTACTCTCCTCGTTAAAGGCAATAATTACCACAGAAAGCTTATTCATCGGCGCCAAAGTGATTCATTAATACAAGCAGAAAAATAACATAAAAGCCCGTGCCTATCTGCTCTTCAAAAGTATCCTCCGTAAAAAAGGAGGAGAAAACAATCAGGCCCAAAACAACCATCAGCCATTGCCTGTAATAACCCCGAACAACATACGGAACCAGAAACCCCGACAGAAATAAAACAAAGCCTACCATACCGCAACCTGCCAAAACCCATACAAACTCATTATGAGGCACCTTGCGGTTTTCTACCGGCACCTGCGGATACAATTCCTCATAAGCCTTGGCTGTTTCAATACGTATGTCGCCTGCACCTACGCCCAGCAATTTGTTTTTCTTCCATATCTCTACGCCCACTTTAATGGAAGTCAGCCTTCCGGCATCAGAGTTTTGGTTCACACGGCCTTGTAGATACTCTTGCAAATCATATCTCATATAGCCAATCTTACTATGCAAGCTGGGCACAAACTTATAAGCGCAATAGGGGGCCAACACCACCAACGCTAATAGCACAGCACCAAGCGCCCAGTTGCGTTGTGCTATAAGTAGACGCAAGGCCATAAACAACACCCCTAAGTAAAGCGCAAGTAAGGAGCTCCGCACACTTAATACATGCAGAGAAAGAAAAAGGAAACCCATAATAATGACCTGCACATATCTCTCTAAACGATGAAAGAGGACCGTCTTCTTTTCAAGCAAATACCAGCAACAGAAAAAAGCAAAAGCCAACATAAGGGTATAGCGTATGTGGCTAAAGGGCATAGGAATGGTGTTGCCCCGGGCAAAACTCTCGGTAATTTCAGCATAGTGTAAGTAGTAATTAGCCAATACGGGAATTACACTGCACCCCAACACCAACACAAATGCATATAGAACCAGCGTAAACGCTCTTTGGCTAATCTTATGGAAAGCCGCAAAAGCCAGGGGTAAAAAGAGAAAGGGCAGTTTGATGCGCAGCCAGCCTAACCAGGCGGTTTGGTCCTCGGAATAAACGCCACTGATAAGAACCGCCACGAACAAAAATGACAGCACCCAAAGTTGGGTCTGTTTGAAATATTTCCGGAAAACGTCGAGGGGATTGCTGCTGACGAAAGCAAGAACCACCAATGCTATTATGCCGATACTGGCCATAGCCCGTGAAGCCACAAAGCCGATAAAGCAGCAGGTACAGCAAAGCACTATAAGGTATTCAATCCTGTTACGGTTGAAATTTTCTCTCACGCAGCTAAATTTATCGGGCATCTATTACCTTCACACACAAACATACAGTGTTGAATATATCCCGTATAACTGATTTTAAAACTTTATCCCGCAGCATTTCGTTAGTTGAAAACGAGGCTAAGGGCTTTGAGGATATACTGCTTTCGCTTAAGCCGGGCAACATTCCGGTAATTGGCTTTACGGGGCCCCCGGGCGCAGGCAAAAGCAGCCTGATAAACGCACTGGTGGGCAATTTATTGGAGCAGGGCAAAAAGCTGGGGCTTATACTGGTGGACCCTTCTTCTCCCTTCAACTTCGGGGCTTTGCTTGGCGATAGGCTGCGGCTAAGCACGCACTTTAATCATCCAAACCTCTTCATACGTTCCCTGGCGTCTCGGGGCTCCTTAGGAGGATTAAGCGATAAAATAATTGAGGTACTGGAGGTAATGAAAGCCTTTGATTTTGACTACCTGTTTATAGAAACAGTAGGTGTGGGGCAGGGCGAGGTGGAAATAGCAGGCTTGGCCGATACCACCGTGGTAGTGCTGGTGCCTGAATCAGGTGATAGCATACAAACCATGAAGGCCGGCCTGATGGAAATAGCCGACATATTTGTGATAAACAAAGCCGACCGTGCAGATGCTGAAAGCATTGCCAATTCGCTGAACGCACAACTTGAATTAAGCGGTAAACAAACACCGGTGGTTAAAACCGTAGCTGTTGAAGCCAAAGGTATTGCTGAGTTGTTGCAGGCTATTTCCGGTCACCATTTAAGCAGTTCCAATACTGAAAGAAAACAACTGCTGCTAACCGAAAAAGCCCTGAGGCTGATTGCCAAAAACAGAATGAAAAACTTTGACGTAAGGGCATTGAAGGAGGACATCATCCGCTCGCTTAATGCACCGGGCTTTAACCTTTACTCCTTTGTGAAAAAGTATCTTTAAACCGTGATAACGCCTCTTACCCCTTTAGAGTTCTACAACGCATCTAAACAACAACTAACCATAGATGTGCGCAGCGAAGGGGAATATAATTACGGACACATCCCGCACGCACAAAGCTTACCCCTCTTCAATAACAGTGAAAGAGCGAAGATAGGGACTACTTACAAGCAGCAAAGTTCGAAAGAGGCCATACTACAGGGGCTTGACATTGTTGGGCCCAAAATGAGTGGCTTTATACGCAATACTCAAGCTTTGATAAAGGATAACCGTATATACATACACTGCTGGCGCGGGGGCATGCGCAGCGGCAGCATGGCTTGGCTTTTTAACCAGTTTGGCTACGATGTTTATACTCTTAAAGGCGGCTACAAAGCCTACCGCCAAATGGTGCTTGCCACAATCAGCTCCGCCTATAACTATGTGGTAGTGGGCGGTAAAACGGGAAGTGGAAAAACAGAGGTGCTTGCCCGGTTAAAACAACAGGGCGAACAGGTAATTGACCTCGAAGCCCTGGCCAATCATAAGGGCTCAGCCTTTGGTATGTTGGGCCAACCTGCACAACCCAGCACTGAACATTTTGAAAACCTTTTATACGAAGAGTATATAAAACTCGACCCCACAAAACGCGTTTGGCTTGAAGATGAAAGCAAAAAAATAGGGACGGTGGTTCTTAATAACGAGCTTTGGCAACACCTTAAAATGGCCCCTTTGCTGGTGTTAGAAATACCTTTGGAACAACGCATTGAACGCCTGGTGAAGGACTATGCCGACAATAAGCCCGAAGGTTTGGCGCAATCGCTTACGAACATTAAAAGAAGGCTTGGAAACCTGCAGTGGAAGCAAGCCATTGATGCCCTCCATCAAAAAAACTATACTGAAGTAGCAGCAATAGCACTTAACTATTACGACAAAACATATGAATACGGGTTAACGCAAAAAGAAGGTTCAGCAAGTTACAGGCTGGCCTTTAATAGGCCCGCTAATACAACAGCGATAGCACAAGAATTGATTGCCTTTGCTGACAGGCTTACAGAGAAGCGATAACGCTTATTTCAACCCGTGCATTTTTTGGTAAGCCTGCCACAGCCACCGTTTCACGGGCGGGATAGTCCCCTTTAAAATAAGAAGCATAAACCTCATTTACCTGGGCAAAGTCATCCATCGTTTTCAAAAAAATGCTGGTCTTTATTACGTTGCTGAGGTCCATGCCTGCTTCTTCCAGTATAGCGCGCAGGTTCATCATAACCTGGTTCGTTTCTTCGCCAATAGTACCGCTAACCATCTCGTTAGTCTCGGGGTTAAGCGGTATTTGACCGGATACGAAAACCATGTTTCCAGATCTTACAGCCTGCGAATAAGGACCTATGGCCTGCGGCGCTTTATGAGTATGTACTACCAGTTTGCTCATTGTTCAACTCCTAATTTTTATTCAAAAATAGTTCATTCCAACTACGGATGAGGCGGAAACATTCTGACATTTATCATTTAATTTGCCACGTTGCATTACCGTTACCGGTAAACAAATTTTGGATATGAGAATTTTAGTAAGCGGTGAAGAATCAAGAGTGGACGAGCTGCGCGCGAAGCTGGCTAATGTACCTGACCTTGAACTGGATTTTACCGATGGCGATGATGAAGAAGATTACAAAGAGTATGACGCCATTTTTGATTTGAACTTTGATGACGACTACAGCAACCTGCCCGTATACGCTGCACTTAGAGAAACGCCCGTGTTTGTAAGCGCTGTTAAAACAACTTTGGCAGAGGCCGCCTATGCCACCAACAGTAAAGTGAAATGCCGGCTATTTGGCATTAACGCTATCCCCGGCTTTTTGTCATCTGCAAAGTGGGAGATAAGCCTTTACCGCAAATTCGAAACACCGGAGCTAGAGAAATTAACCAAGGCACTGGGCATCGATTTTTTACCGGTGGAAGACCGTGTTGGAATGGTGAAGCCCCGAATCATTTTTATGATCATCAATGAGGCTTGTTACACACTACAGGAAGGCACAGCAAGTATTGAGGACATTGACATGGGTATGAAACTGGGAACCAACTACCCTTATGGCCCGTTTGAATGGTGCGATAAAATTGGCATTACAAGCGTGTTTGAAACACTGGCAGCCCTGTATGAAGACACTAAAGATGAGCGTTACAAGATTTGCCCGTTGCTGAAAACAAAATATTTGCGCAACGAAACCTTTTACAGAAAAAAAGAGAAGTAATTGGCTGACCTACTGATTTATACCGAACGAACTACCAACAGGCTTACTTACACGTTTGACCTGATGATTGGCGATTTGCTGGGCTTAAGCTACGAGTTTACCCACGACAAAGACGCCTTCAACCAACACCAGGGACCAAAGTTTTCGTATGCAACCGAACCTGCCGGGGATGAGCTTTTCTTTCGCGCCTATAAGTTGCTGTTTGAAACGGACATAAAACACCAACCCTTTACGTTTAGCGAATTTGGCCGTATTAAAGGTTTCTTCAGTGTGTTGGAACCTTCCGCAATCCCTTTCGATATTTTTGCCTCTGCTTTTTTCATGGTCAGTCGTTATAAGGAATACCTGCCAAGCAAATACGATAAATACGGCCGGTTCAGGGCCAGCCAAAGCATGATATTGAAAGCGGGCTTTATTGAAAAACCCATGGTAAACTATTATGCCCTGGAACTAAAGAGCATGCTGGCCGAACGTTTCCCCCGGTTGCGCTTTAAGGAGAATAAATTCCAATACATCCCCACTTTCGATATAGACATCGCCTACTCCTACCTGCACAAGGGGTTAAAAAGAACGGTAGGGGCATTTCTGCGTTCCTTCCTTCTTTCTGACTTTAAAGACATCAGAAATCGCATAGCGGTGCTGGCCAACAAAAAACAGGACCCTTACGACACCTACGATTACATTTTTAACGTTTGCGAACGGAATGAGTTAACCCCAAAATTCTTTTTCCTGGTTGGTGATGGTTCAAGATTTGACAAAAACATTTCGACAGAAGAGGAAAAATACCGCGAACTGATAAGGAGCATTGCCGAAAGGGCAGATATAGGCGTACACCTGTCCTTTAAATCCCACGTTTCTTCTGCCGTTACCAAACGCGAAATAGACCGATTGAAACGGATAACCGGCAAGCCTATTACCGCCAACCGCTACCACTACCTTCGTTTTTTGATACCCAATTCCTACTCTATGCTGTTAAAAAACGGCATTACCGAAGATTATTCCATGGGCTACGCCCCGCACCCCGGCTTTAGGGCAGGAATCTGCACACCTCACTATTTCTATAATGTTAAACTTGAGTCAGTTACGCCTTTAAAAATATACCCCATCACCTTTATGGACGCCAGCTTTTCTCACTACCGGCGCTACAATCCCAAGCAATCGCTGGAGAGGATGAGGAACATTTTAAAGCACGTAAAAGAGGTGGGCGGAACGGCTTACACCCTGTGGCACAATAGCTCATTTACCGAAGAGGGCGAATGGAAAGGGTGGAGAAACGTTTTCGAAACCATTTCGGCAGAGGCCCATAAGGCCATGCAGGAAGTCGCCGAATCGGGCAGTTAAACCACGCCAGACAACGCTTTTTTAAAAAAGACAATCTAAGTTGGTAGCCGGTTTGGTTAAAATGTTTTTTTGAATACCTTTATCAGTCCTAAATAATGAACCCTGCATGAGAAAGTTGTACACTTTTCTTTTATTGTGTTTAAGCAGCGCAGCCGTATTTGCACAAGACATCCATTTCTCGCAATACTATGCCGCGCCA
>JBDHYB010000042.1:0-12321 GCA_039811145.1 Chitinophagales bacterium
TTTCAACATTGTTTTTGTCTTGCGCCGCTTGCCAAAAAGGTTGACAAAAGTTGACACTTTAAAAATGCCAATGTAATCAAAATGCCCTTTAACTATTTGGTTATTAATTTTTTATGAAAAATGCTGATTTTAAAAAGGTTGACACCTGAATTTAGCGATTCTGTTTTATCTCCCGTGCTGCCCTTTCTAATCCTTAATTCCTTACTTTGATATATGAAACCGGCCTACTTCTATTCCGTTTTGTCAATCTTCTGCTTCACGCTAGCTAATGCAGCAAAAAGCGATGACGCTCCTGTTTCTGATTTTATTGCTGCTATCAACCGCCATGATACAGCTAAAATTGCAACTTTAGTTACTGATGATCATAGCTTTGTAGATGCCATTGGCCAGCAGATAAAAGGTAAGGAGAAGGTTCTAGCTGCCTGGGCAGGCTACCTGCAATGGTTCCCTGATTATACCATTGATGTGGAACAACTAATACGGAATAGCGATACAGTAGCGATCTTTGGCTATGCCTCTGGCACTTTCCATCAACTAAAAGGAGATACCACTAAAGCGCATTGGCGTTTGCCCGCTTGCTGGCGGGCAGTGTTACAACGGGGCAAAATAAGCCTTTGGCAGGTTTATGCTGATACCCAAATACCTTTTGATATAATAAGCAAGTACGGTGCTGACAACGCCGATAGCAAAGTGCAGGGTTTGGGGGGAGTGTTTTTTAAATCGGAAAAACCCAAAGAATTGGCCGCTTGGTATGATAAGCACCTTGGCACCTCCTTTGGCCAGCAGGGCTTTTCTGTTTTTTGGTGGAGAGATTACGATTCAAAGCAAGCAGGCAGTACCACCTTTGCTATTTTCAAACAAGCTTCGGGATACTTCAATCCGTCACCCCAACCTTTTATGTTCAATTTCCGCGTTAATGATTTAGAAGCTACGCTTAACAGGTTAAGAGCAGAAGGCATAACAGTAGTTGGCGATGTACAGACCTTTGATTACGGTAAATTTGGATGGATATTGGATGCTGACGGAAACAAAATTGAATTGTGGGAACCGAAAGACGAGGAAAAGCAATTCGGAAAAAAATAGGATTATGAATAGAGAAGCTGAACATGCGCCGCATGTTGAAGAACATTTTGAAAGTACTGACTTTGTAAAGGATGTAGTAATAGGTATGGCCGATGGGCTAACTGTTCCCTTTGCTTTGGCCGCAGGCCTTAGCGGTGCCGTTGACTCAGGCCATGTAATACTGGTTGCGGGCATTGCTGAAATAGCCGCCGGTAGTGTGGCCATGGGCCTTGGCGGCTACCTTGCCGGTAAAACCGAAGCGGATCATTATGATTCTGAATTAAAACGGGAATACTATGAGGTAGAAGCCTTTCCGCAAAAGGAAAAGCAGGAAGTAATAGAAGTGCTTCAGGATTTTGGTGTTAGCGAAAACTCCAGCCGCGAGATTACGGAGGAGATGAGCAAAGACAAGGATAAATGGGTAAAATTTATGATGCGTTTTGAATTGGGACTTGAAAAGCCTGACCCCAAGCGCGCCCGTAACAGCGCTGTTACCATAGGGTTATCCTACATAGCAGGCGGGCTAATACCCTTAAGCCCGTACCTGTTTATCGGTAATGTTTCAACGGCACTTATGGTATCGGTAGCTATAACCCTGGTTGCACTTTTCGTTTTCGGCTTCTTAAAATCAAAGGCTACCGGCCAGCCTCCTCTAATGGGGGCCATTCGCACCATGTTTATTGGCGCCCTGGCAGCCGGTGTGGCTTTCGGCCTTGCTAAAGCAATCGGTAAAATTGAATAAGAGCAACAGTAAAATTTTATTTTCGCGCCTCTAAAAATAGTGTAATGAGCAAAGTAAAAGTTGGATTTGTGCAAATGAGCTGCGGTAAGGAAGTGCAGCCAAACCTTGAAAAAGCTATTGCGGGCATTCGCGATGCAGCAGCTAAGGGGGCGCAAATAATTTGTACGCAGGAACTGTTCACCTCGCTTTACTTTTGCGACGTGGAGGATTACGAAAACTTTAAACTGGCTGAACCTATACCGGGCCCTACTACTGAACGCCTCGGTAAATTAGCTAAAGAGCTAAACGTGGTAATAATTGCCTCCTTGTTTGAAAAGCGTGCGCAGGGCATTTATCATAACACTACCGCAGTTTTAGACGCTGATGGAAGTTACCTGGGCATGTACCGTAAAATGCATATACCGGATGACCCTGCCTATTTCGAAAAATTCTATTTCACTATAGGCGACCTTGGCTATAAAGTTTTCAAAACAAAGTATGCCACTTTTGGTGTGCTCATTTGTTGGGACCAATGGTATCCCGAAGCCGCCCGTATTACTTCGCTTATGGGTGCCGAAATACTTTTCTACCCAACGGCTATTGGCTGGGCTACCGACCAGGATGAGGAAACCAATAAGGACCAATACAATGCCTGGCAAACCATTCAACGCTCGCATGCAGTGGCTAACGGCGTACATGTGGTTAGCGTTAACCGTGTTGGTTTAGAGCAGGAGGGAAGAATGAAGTTTTGGGGCGGAAGTTTTGTATCCAATCCTTTTGGACGTTTAGAGTATCTGGCCTCCCACGATAAGGAGGAGAACGTGGTAGTGGAACTGGATTTGGCTAAAACCGATTTCTTCCGTACACATTGGCCTTTTATGCGCGACCGCCGTATTGATAGCTACCAGCCTATTACTAAAAGATATATTGACGGCGAGTAACTTTTCGCAACCACCTTTTCATGGATAACGTTAAAGCAGATAATAAGTTGACACCGTTCGAAAACTCTCCCCGTTCATTAGGATATTCTTTCCCGGCAGAATTTGCGCTGCAACGCGCCATGTGGTTAAGCTGGCCGCATAAAGAGGCAAGCTGGCCCGGTAAAATAGATACCATCTTTGGCCCTTATTGCGATTTTATAAGCCTGGTATCGCAGGGTCAGCAGGTTTGTATAAACGTGGCCGATGAAAAGATGAAGCAGTTTGCTTTAAGCAAATTGCAGGCATCCACCATTAAGCGCAATGATGCTAACATTCAGTTTTTCTTTCATCCCACAAATGATGCCTGGTGCCGCGACCACGGCCCTGCTTTTTTAATAAACCGCAGGGAGAATAAAAAAGCCATTGTTGATTGGGGCTATAACGCATGGGGTGGTAAGTACCCTCCGTTTGATTTGGATGATGTAATACCAACCCTGATTGGTGAGAAGTTGGGTCTGCCTGTTTTTAACCCCGGTATTGTTATGGAAGGGGGCAGCGTAGAGTTTAACGGTAAAGGTACCTTGCTTACTACTACCGCTTGCCTACTTAATAAAAACCGCAATCCTCATTTATCGCAAAAGGAAATTGAACGCTACCTTATAGAGTTTTACGGCGTTGATAATATACTGTGGTTGGCCGATGGCATAGTAGGTGATGATACCGATGGGCATATTGATGACCTTACCCGCTTTGTAAACGAAGATACCGTTGTAACGGTAGTGGAAGAAAACAAAGCGGATGAGAACTATGAGTTGCTCCGGGAAAATCTGGAACTGCTGGCAAAAATGCGTTTAGAAAACGGAAAGCAGTTGAACATCATTGAACTGCCAATGCCTGCACCGGTGATATATGAAGAGCAACGCCTGCCGGCCTCTTATGCTAACTTTTACATCGCCAATCAATATGTTGTAGTGCCAACTTTCCGCGATTTAAAGAATGACGATAAAGCCCTGGATATTTTACAGGGATGTTTTAAGGATAGAAAAGTGGTAGGGGTAGATTCTACGGATATTATATGGGGCCTTGGTACCTTCCATTGCCTCAGCCAGCAGGAACCCGAAATTTGATTACCTACTGAAATGGATCTTTAGTAGCCGGATTATTTACAAACTTAGTATCGGTAAGTGTTTGCAGAAAGGCTAGTAAGTCTGCTTTCTGTTGCGCGCTTAAATGCACACCGCCATTAGCATGGTTCGCTTTCAACATTATAGCATCTACTGTAGGCGAAAGTTTGATGCCTTCGCTGTAAAAGTCAATTACCTGTTCCAGTGTTTGAAAGCGGCCATCGTGCATATAAGGTGCTGTTAAAGCTATGTTCCGTAGCGATGGTGATTTGAATTTGCCATTGTCATTTGAATTACCGCTTATCACTCCCCGGCCTAAATCAGCAAAGGCGTCAATGGAGGCTACTGAATCAAGGCCGTTGTTATGAAACAGGTTATCCGTCATTAGCCAGGTGTTACCTAAAGTATGGCAGTGGAAACAATCGCCGGTTTCTGTGGCCCATATCTGAAAGCCGGAGGCTTCTGATGAAGAAAACGTTGCCAGTCCTTTTTGTATGCTGTCAAAACGCGAGTCGTCGGAAATAAGCGTCATCATGAATTGCTGCAGAGCCGTATAAATTTTCCCTTCCGTTATATCACCCGGGCGTCCAAAAGCCTTTTTAAACAAGCGCACATAGGTACTATCCCCTTGCAAGTAACTTATGGCGTTGGGTATGTTCATGTCCTGCTCTCCATGAAAAGCATCCTGTGCCTGTGCGGCCAGGGTTGATGAGCGCCCATCCCAAAATACTTTGCCGGCCCATAGCAGGTTTACTATGGATGGCGTATTGCGTTTGGTTGGCCCAAAAACATTTTGACTTAATGCATTACCGGCATCGGTAAAAGCAAACTGTTGTTTATGGCAACTGCCGCACGACAGCTGCCCGGTGCTGGAAAGATGCTTATCATAAAACAGCCTCCTTCCTAATTCAATTCCTTCTTCGGTTAAAGAGTCGGCGCCGGTATTACTAATGTTCGGAAAACGAAAAGGCTTGGTAATAGTGTACTTGGTGCCGGTATATAAACTATCAGGCTCTCCATTAGGTGGTGTAATAGGCGGGTCGGGTTTACAGTTTTGTAAACCCATTACGGCAAGCAGCACTGCAAAAAAAATGAGGGCGGCGTGTTTCATAGTTAGTTCAACGAAAAGGCTTTGGCTATGTTGTCCATAAATTCTACAGCATCATCGTAATGGTCGCTGGTTTGCGATGTGCTTTCAGTTATGAGGTCAAGAGTACCCGTATCGCTGTAAAAAATCTTCTGCACATCAAGGTTTAAGTTCAACGTTAGTTTATCATCGCAGCATACCGAAAAATCTTTATAAAGAGTTGTAGTACGGTAAAGGCTGTTACCCCCAAGGTGGTATAGGGGGAACCAGTTATATACGCCACTTCCTGTGCCGCTTGTATCGCAACGGGCTTCGTATTTTACAAAAATGTATTTTAACCAGCTCCAGTACATGTCATTATCAGCAAGCGGGCTGGTTGCCGGCACGTTATTAGGGTCGCTTTCGTTTTGTACGGAGTCTACACCGATACCAAAGCGAATGGCCTTAAAGTTGCCGCTTATTTTATCTGCATTAATGCTTAACGAAGATGGATTGCTGAAATCAATAAGCGCCACGTCTTTTACTTCTACTTCGCTGTTGTCCGTTTTAATAAGGGTAATGTGCGATAGGTAAAACTTCAACACATCGGTTTGTATGCGCCTGTTCTGGGGGTCGTTATTTGATTGGCCGATTGTAAAAGCCTGACCATTATAATTGGCAGCCACTTTTAACGTAAAGTTGCCCTCCTTCGGCTTTTTACATGATGAAATGCCTATCAACAGGGCTACAAGTAATACAGCAGAACATCTCAGGTTCATAAACATGTTTGAAGCTCTAAACTAAGTTAAAAAAGACAATACGCTGCTAACCTGCGTCAGAACGTTAATCGTAACAAATGGCAATTAAGAAAGTTTAAAGAATACCGGGCATGAAAGGCTTTTCATTCCCGGGTAATTACTTTGTTTCCGGCCGAATAAAAAGGGGCGCCTATTGGCGCCCCCATTAACTAATACCACAAAAGTTAAGCCTAGTAAGGCTGGTTTTTACCCAGGCGTTTTAGTTCAGCCTTTACTTTAGGGCGGTAGGTTTTCTTACGCTCTTCAATTTTGGTGCGTGCTTCGTTCATTTCCTTCTGTATGCTATTCATGCCTTCCTGTTGCGAACCTGTCGGCTGGCCTTCGTAAAAATTAACGCCGTAGTAAATGTCGGTTACCTTTTCGCGCAGGTTTTCTTCATCTACAAACAGTACGTTGTTGCCCTCTTTAACCGGCACTAACGATTTGCGGATGCTCTCAAGGCTATCATAATACTCCGTAATAACCGGCGAAAGGTCCTTTACTTCCTTTATCATCTGTTGCTCAGCCAGTAAGGAGTCCATTACAACCGCCAATTCCTCTTCCATTTTCTTAGTGCGCTCAACAGCGGCATAATTCGCTTCGCGCTGCTCAGCGGTAAAAGATGAACGCGGATCTGCTATTAGTTCCAGCTCGCCGCTCGCCATTTTATCATTGGCAACAATCTTTATAGTGTACTTACCATCGTGCACCATAGGCCCAACAGTTGATGCCCAATCAGCCTTTGAGCCGCCTTCGGCCACTCTTGGTGGTTTAGTACGCATGTTCCAGGTTATCTTGTTCAATCCCTTACGCTTGGTGCCGGGCAGTTCTACCACCAACGCACCTTTGCTATCATATACCTGCACATTAACGCTGCCGCTGTTTACACGCTCTTTCAAATAATAAGTTATAAGGGCCTCTTCTGTTGAGTTCGGCCCTACAAATCCACCTGCATCAGGCCATCCCTGGCCGTAGTGGCCATTGGTAACAGGTGTGGGCCTTGATGGAATAAAGGCAATATCGCTGTTAAGCAGTTGGTCGTTTATTTTGCGCAATGGCGAAATGTCATCTACAATTAAAATGCCTCTGCCATGCGTTGCAAGTATCAGGTCGTTGGTTTTCGGTTCAATGGCAATATCGCGCACCAGGCAGTACTCAGGCACTTTAGCCTTCATTTGCGTCCAGTTTTTGCCGCCGTCAATGGAGGCATACAATCCCATCTCTGTTCCTAAAAACAGCAGGTCTTTACTTACAATGTCCTCGCGTATTTTATGGGCATAGCCCTTAAAATTATCGCTGCGCAACATAGTCCAGGTTTTACCCATATCAGTACTGCGGGCAAGGTAGGTTTTCATATCACCGTACATATGGTTATCAAACGTGGCATACACCACATTCTTATCATAGCGCGATGGTTCTATACTGCTTACCCAGGTTTGAGCAGGCACACCCGCTGCCTTATAATTGTTAGCCACGTTGGTCCAGGTCTTTCCGCCGTCCAGGGTAAGTTGCAGGTTGCCGTCATCCGTACCCACCCAAATCATTTTTTCATCTAAAGGCGATTCAGCAATGGTGAAAATGGTGCAGTGGTTTTCTGCTGATGTATTGTCATTCGTTAAACCGCCGCTTTCTTCCTGCTTTAACTTCACAGGGTCGTTAGTGGTTAAGTCTCCTGAAATCCTGGTCCAGTTAAGTCCGCGGTCTTCGCTCCTAAACAAAAACTGGCAAGCCATGTAAATTCTCTTTTTGTTGTTGGGCGAGCGCACTATAGGTGTGTTCCAGTTAAACCGGAATTTCGGATCGCCAATAGAAGCCTTTGGTTGTATATCCTGCCCCTGGTTAGTTTTAAGGTTTAACATGCTGGCGTGGCCGCCCTGATATTCGCTGTACACAATTTCATGGTCCTCGCCATCGGGTTGTACCCAAAATCCATCTCCCCCGCCTACATTTTTCCAATCGCCGTTTTCAATACCACCCGGGCTTTGCGAGGGGGCCCGCCATGAACCATTATCCTGCAAACCACCATATACATAATAGGGGTCCTGGTCATCATAAGTAACATGATAAAATTGCGAAACAGGAATGTTGTTCAGGTAAATCCAGTTATTGCCGCGGTCAACGCTCATGTACACGCCGCCATCAGTACCCACGTACATTTGCGAAGTGTTCTTTGGGTTGATCCAAAGCGCGTGCATATCGCTGTGTACCCAGCCACTGCTGTTTTGCGCGCGCACCCAGCTAAAGCCACCGTCCTCGCTGTACGAAAACTGGAATGCAGGGCGGTAAACTCTGTTCGCATCCAAAGGGTCTACAACAATAGTGCTGAAGTAAAAGGGCCTTGCACAAACGTTGTCATCCGCACTTTGCGATGTCCACGTTTCGCCTCCATCGGCTGAAATGTATAAGCCTGTTTTCTTCGACTCTACTATAGCAACTATCTTATTAGGGTCGGTAGGGGCCAGGGCTATAGCAGCCCTTCCTATATCACCATCGGGTAACCCCTTATGGATTTTTTTCCAAGTTTTACCACCATCTGTACTTTTCATAATAGCGCTACCGGGCCCTCCTGATGAAAAGGCAAAAGGCTTGCGGCGGAATTGCCAGAAGGTAGCGTACATCACATCGGGGTTCTTCGGGTTTAGTGCAAAATCAGCGCACCCGGTAGAGTCGTTCACAAACAAAATCTTGGTCCATGTTTTTCCGGCATCGCTCGATTTGTATAAACCCCGCTCTGCTGAATTAGAGAACAACTTGCCGGGCACTGCGGCAAAAATGGTGTTGGCATCATTGGGGTGTATAACCAATTTACTGATGTGCTCGCTTTCAGGTAGGCCGCTGAAAACCCAGTTCTCGCCGCCATCAGTACTTTTATAAATACCATTACCTACCGAAACCGTGTTGCGCATATTGCTTTCGCCTGTGCCTACATAAACCACATCAGGGTTGGTTTGGTCAACAGCCAATGCACCTATGCTTTGGCAATGCTTATCAAAAATGGATTTGAACTGCGAACCGCCATTGGTGGTCTTCCAAACTCCACCGCCTGCTGTGCCAACATAAATGGTACGTGGGTCGCTGTTTACCCCTTCAATGGCAGTAATGCGTCCACCCATAACAGCGGGCCCTATGGCGCGCGCCTCCATTTTACCTAAGGAAGCTGAACTCAGTTTTACCTGAGGCTGTTGTTCGGTAGTTGATTTGGTTTTACTTTTTTGCGCATTAAGGCTAAAGCAAAACGCCAGTACCGTAATAATTGCGAATATCTTTTTCATAATTCCTGTTTGCGGTTAGTTATAGGTTTACTTAGGTTGGCTAAAAGCAGCCGGGTCAACAACAACATTTACTTCCACTTTACTGAAGTTGGTTGGCCCACCCTGTTCGTTACCATCTTCATCAACGCCTTGCACCGAGAAGGGCACTACAATGCCGTAATCTGTTTTCCGGAAATCTGAATAAACTGTGTACGATTTCTCCTCCTTATCTTTTAAGCGCAGTTTGCGCACTATCTTCAACAGGTAGTAGCTATCTGCATCTATATAGTAGTAAATCATATCGCCGGCTTTATTGGTAAGGCGTACCTTGTGCACATCACTGCCGTCCATGTCATCCATGCCCAGGTATTCAGCGGTAAATCCTTTCTCCTTATAGTTTAACAACAAGCCTTGTGGGTCGGCGTAAAGGTTTAGCTCCCTTATATCGTTTGGCGTTAAAGGGTCAGCCATGCGCTTGCCGCCAAAAGGGTTGTAACTCCAGCCACTGTCGCCACGCATAGCTTGCTTGCTGGTCATACCCTGCCAGGTAAAATCACTATAGTAACCTTTAAAGGGTTTGCTTACCAAAAGGTTGGTTACCGGTGCCTGCATGCCCGGGCCCATAACATACATGCCGGTATAACGAATGCTGGTAACCTTGCTCCATTTTTCAACGCCTCCTGTTGCCGCAATATGCTTGGTTATAATCTCATCAGCAGTTTGGCTGAAACCTGTTGTGTAAAATAAAAGCAGTGAAAGAATAGGGATGATTCTGGCTCTCATGTAGTCCTGTTTTGAAGGCCAAAGTAATAATCCTTTTTAAATTATGTAAGTGCTTACGTATTAATTTTCAAACAAAACTTCGTTTATGCTCAAATCTCCCTGCTATTCAGGTATCCATGATAGGCCTTACCCTGCAATTTGCTTTCAATAAAATCATTTAAAAAAATGTACAGGTCCTTATTGCGGTCTATAACATCGCTCTTCATCATGGCATCCAGTTCTGCTTTCATGCGCTCAAGCGCGGTTTTATGCTCTCTAACGTTTTGAAAATTTGAGATCCTGCGGATGGTGCGCAGTGCCAGTTTTTCAAATGCGCTTTGTTGGCCGGTTTTTACGATAAAGCGATACACCGGTACTATCAGGTTGTTTACCAATTCATAGTTGCCCATTTCGTAATGGGCGGCCAGCAGGTGGAACAACATGCACACCTGTATATCGTATCTAATAGGGTAACGGTGGTTATTGCGGTAAAGTTCCAGCCACTCTATAGCCTTATCGTATCTGCCGAATTTCATTAACCCCAGGGCGGCATGGTTGATAATTACCAGTATATAATCTTTCCGAAACTGTCTTCCCATTTCGCGCAGCACTACAGCAGCTTCTTCGGCAAGGGTAAGAAAACGGGTTTCATTTTTTATTTCTGAAAAATAGAACAGCGCATTTTTAAAGTAATACATGCTGCGTACCGTATTGGCAGCTTCAATCTTAAACTGCAGTTTGCCCAGTTGTGCTATATACTTACCCATGTTTTGTAAATCGCCGGTGCGGTAAGCCCCGTTTATAGCATACAGATAGGCCGTTAAATAAGGATACGGCTCGTGCTCGGTATAAATAGTACTGCCTTCGCACAGCTGCAACATTTTAACCGCAGTGCTATAGGCTTCGGTTTCCCGGTAAAAAACGGAGTAGTAAATAAACCAGTTGTGATAGAAATACAGCTTGGCTTTTATACTTAAGGCCTGGCTTTCATCCGCCATTACGGGGTGTTGTACAATGGCCAGGTGATTTTGTTCAATCTCTTTATCGCGTATTTGGTACGATTGCGAGGTAAGGTTCATTTGGCGTGCGTACAGGTAAACATAGGTTTGCAGGTTGCTTGTTTTTTTGTTGGCAGCTTCCATTCGCTCATACAAATCTTCAATGCGCCTGTCTTTTTCGGCTGATGGCCGCATTTGCACCGCATCATGTATTTCTTTTTCCAGCAAATCGGCCAGGCGCGTAAAGTATTCGCAAGACTCAGCCAACTCAATGGCTTTTTGCAGGTGCTTTTTATAAAGTTGGATGACGTTTTTTTGTAATAGAAATGCGGCTTCGTTGTATAATTTATCTACCTGTTGGTAGATGGTAGTTTCGGCATGGTAGTTAGCCATCGCGTTTAGTATATGTTCCTGCAATTGTATTTTAGCTACCGGCAGGTAACTCACAAATTTCTCATTTCTGTATTTCCGCTTTAGCGCATCCTCATCATAGGTCTCCATTTTTTCAATAGCAGTAAACAGTAGTTCTCCTACATTTTTCTCATTGCGCTTGGCTATGCTCGAAAACTTTTTGAAGTACCCCTTCTCTGCGGCGTTCATCCTTTTTATCAGTTCGAATACAGGTTCCATTTGAAAGGAGGTTGGTTGTTTAATAAATTGAAAATCAATAAATAATTAAGGCTTTTGCCTTACCGAAAATTAATATTAGTAAAAATACGGTTTGTGGCCGGTTTATGCAGCAGGCAATTTCGAAAAACAAAACCCTGTTATATGCGCACCTTCTACCCCCTTTTAACGCTAAGCGCCCTACTGTTTTTCGCCCTCTTCAGCGTTGCCCAGGTTCCTCAAAAAATAAATTACCAGGCTGTAGCCCGCGATGCTTCAGGCGCTATTTACGCTAATAAAAATATGGTGGTGCGATTCAGCATCCACGATGGAAGTGGCACAGGCCCTATAGTATACCAGGAAAGTCACCAGGTAACCACTAGCAACTTTGGCATTTTTACGGTAGTAATTGGTGGCGGCATACAGGTTACCGGCAACTTTGGCGCAATAAACTGGGGAGTTGCTGATAAGTATCTGCAGGTAGAATTGGATGTAAACAATACTGGCGCCTTTACATTTATGGGGGTATCTCAGTTGTTGAGTGTTCCTTATGCCTTGTATGCAGGTAATGCAGGCGCAGGCCCGCAAGGTGCAACAGGTCCAACTGGCTTACAAGGTGTTCAAGGCTTACAGGGTAATACGGGCGCTACAGGTTCGCAAGGCATCCAAGGTGTAACAGGTGCCACCGGCCCAACTGGCTTGCAAGGTGTGCAAGGCTTACAGGGTAATACAGGTGCTACAGGCGCGCAAGGACCATCAGGATTGAACGGTAATGATGGTGCTACGGGTCCCCAAGGCCCCCAAGGTATAACCGGGGCAACAGGCCCACAGGGTGCAACCGGTGCAGATGGCCCACAGGGCTTACAAGGTTTACAAGGCAATATTGGTGTAACCGGTCCACAAGGCCCGGCAGGTTTGAACGGTAATGATGGTGCTACGGGTCCCCAAGGCCCCCAAGGTATAACCGGGGCAACAGGCCCACAGGGTGCAACCGGTGCAGATGGCCCACAGGGC
>JBDHYB010000043.1:0-7298 GCA_039811145.1 Chitinophagales bacterium
TAACCCGCGATAACCCGTTCGGCGGTATGATGTATGGCTCAATGAGCGGTTACCTGAAAGGTAATTATGTGTGGAGTAACCTGGAGTTTCAGGATGACAAGATATTGTTTACCACAGTTCGCAAAACCGATTCTGACGATAAAGAAGCTGCCAAAGCAGGGGACTGGTTAGACCCTAAAGGCTTTAGCGAAGACCACATTAACAGCTTAACGCAAAAGGATATTTATGCTTTGTTCGCAATTGCGGTTAACAGCGAAAAGGTATTTGCCTACTATGATAAAATACCGATGGTTAGCATGGCAAAGGCACAAATGGCCGCAGCAATGGAAATGGATGTTAAGGATATAGAGAAGATATTCGGCGGAGAATTTTCATTTGCTTTGGTTGGTTTTGATAAACCGGCTATTGACAGCACAGAGGTGGCTATGCTGCAGAGTTTAAAGGAAGAAGACGATTCAGAATATTACGGTAGCGATAACTATGAGGATTACCCTTCTTACCATAATCCCATGGATGACTACCCTGTTCCTGTGTTTACCTTTAATTTTTCTTCCAACAATAAAGAAGGCGTTAAGAAGTTGCTGGACAAATACCAGATTCAAAAGACTGCTGATGGATATTACAGCTATCCGTTGGAACGCAACATGAATGCTTTTATAGTAGAAAACAAATTTGGCTATACCGTAACTAACAGTGCTGAAGCTGCCAAAAAAATGGCGACTGACGGTAAACTGGGCTCCCCACCTGCACGTGTGGCTGACTTGGTAAAAGGAAAATCGAGCGCTGTGTTTTTTGATATGGCGCTGGACCATTATCCTTTAGAAATTCGAAACAGCATGAGCAAGGAATTGGGCGAGCGCAACTACAACGCTTTTGCCACTTACATGCAAATGTTTAAGGATATAACCGGAAGCGGCAATGCTTCTAATTCTGAAGTTAGTATTAACCTTAATGAAGGAAAGGGTAACAGCCTTTACCGCTTGTTGGCACAGGCTGATGTTGCTTATAAGATGGTTAAATAACATATAGATGATAATCTCTTTTTCCAACGTAGTCCCCGCTTTTTTAGCGGGGACTACTGCTTTAAAGTCGGAAGTGTGGGGGGCAGACTTTAGTTTGCCTGCCGGAAAAAGTGTGTTGGTAAAAGCGCAAAGCGGTAAAGGCAAAACCACCTTTTTATCGTACCTGTTTGGTTCGCGAACAGGGTATAACGGCAAAATTGCATTTGATGATAAGGATATTGCCGGCCTAAGTACAGATAGCTGGAGTGATTTGCGCCGCGAGAAAGTGAGCATGGTGATACAGGATTTGCGGCTATTTGAAAACCTTACCGTTCGTGAAAATTTGGAAGCTAAATTAAAGTTGAACGGGCAGGTACCTTTTGCGGTTGCACAGAAGATGTTGCAGGCTTTAGGCCTAGGGGAGTTTATGGATAGAGAGTGCCGCACATTATCTTTAGGGCAGCAGCAACGGGTAGCTATAGTGCGCAGCCTGTGCCAGCCGTTTAAATGGCTATTGATGGATGAACCTTTCAGCCATTTGGATGAGCAGAATACGGCCATAGCTATGCAATTGATAAAAGAGCGTTGCGCGGCAAACGGTGCAGGCTATATCATAAGTTCCTTAGGGAGTGAGCACCATACCCATTACGACATTGTTTTAAATCTGTAAGATGAATTTCAGGAAGCTGTTTTTGAAACATACGCGTACATGGCAACTTATGCTGGTTAGCATTGGAGCTTTTGCGGGTTTGTTTCTGTTGTGGCTGCCGGTGCAGATTTATGTGGATATAACAGACGCCTTAGCCAAACAAAAGGATTTAATAAGTAACCAGTATTTTATAGTTAACAAAGGTGTATCCTTGGTTAATACACTGGGCTTTTCTTCGGGCGGTTTTACTACTGAAGAGATGCTGAAGCTAAAGGCAAAGCCATTTATAAAAGATATGAGCGCTTTTACCCCTAACCGTTTTGGCGTGGGCGCTGCGGCGCATTTAAAGGAGAAGGTAGATGTGTATACTGAAATCTTTTTGGAATCGGTGCCGGATAGATTTATTGACCAAATGCCACCGGAATGGCATTGGAGCCCCCGCTCATCCTACGTGCCCGTTATATTACCGGCGGAATACTTAGACCTGTATAATTTTGATTTTGCCCCGGGCCAGGGCTTGCCACAAATATCGCAGGGTGCGGCTAAGCTTTTTCCATTTGAGTTGCTGGTGCGCGATGGGACGGATTCTGTACATGCTTACCCGGCCCATATTGCCGCGTTTACCGAGCGCATTAATACCATATTGGTGCCGCAGAGTTTTGTGGATTATAACAACGAAGAGTATGCCATTAAGCCTTATGAGGCACCGTCTAAACTTATTGTAGAAGTAAGCGACCCGGCAGCTTTTAGTAAGTATGTGGATAGTACCGGCATTAAAACTAATAGCGATTACCTGCGCACAGGCAAGGTGCAGAGCCTCTCTAAACGCCTGCTGTTGCTTATAATGGTGCTTACCGGTTTGGTAGTATTTCTATCCATAGGCAGCTTTATACTATTCAGTAATTTGCTGGTGGCGCGTTCTGAATATGAGATACGCACACTGGTTTTATTGGGCTACCGCTATCAGCAGGTGGGTGGCACCATCTTCCGGTTTTTTGCTTGGTTGGTGGGCGGCGCAACTATTGCGGCTGTATTATTGGGCTTGCTTGCCCGCTATTTTGTGCTTAAATATTTAAGCAGCATTGTAGATGTGCCATCGCTTTTACCCGGCCTTGAGGCGCTTGGCTGCTTATTGCTGCTAGCCACAGCGTACCTTGCTATAACCTATAACAGCATTATGCGGCAAACAAAAAGGATAGCTTTGCCGTTTTAAAGAGGGAACAATTTTTACCTGGCATAAAAAGAGAGATGGAAACGAAAAGTGTGAAAGCATACGGCACGGTAGCTGCCGATAAACCGATTGGCCCTTTAACTATTAAGCGTAGAAGTGTAGGCGCAAAGGATGTAGAGATAGATATTTTGTTTTGCGGCATTTGCCATAGCGACTTACATACTGCCCGTAACGAGTGGGGGGGAACAGTTTACCCCAGCGTGCCTGGCCATGAAATAGTGGGCAAAGTAGTTGCAGTGGGCAACGGCGTTAGCAGGTTTAAAGTGGGCGACCTTGCCGGTGTGGGCTGTTTGGTAGACTCCTGCAGAACATGCGAGCAATGCCAACACGGCTATGAGCAATACTGCGAAAACGGTTTTACAGGAACTTACAATGGCGTAGATAAACACATTGGCGGCAGAACCTTTGGCGGTTACAGCGAAAGTGTAGTGGTAGATGAAGGCTTTGTGTTGCGCTTGCCGGAGAACCTGGATTTAGCCGCAACTGCTCCTTTGTTATGTGCAGGCATAACCACTTACAGCCCGTTAAGCCATTGGAAGGTGGGCCCCGGTAAAAGGGTAGGAGTAGTGGGCATTGGCGGTCTTGGCCATATGGCCGTAAAAATTGCGGCTGCTATGGGTGCGCATGTTGTAGTTATTACCAGTAGTAAGGGCAAAGTGGAAGATGCGAAACGCCTGGGGGCGCACGAGGTAATATTATCAAGCAGCGCTGATGAAATGAATAAACATGCCAATACGCTGCATTTTATTTTAGATACCGTATCGGCCCCGCATGATATTAATACTTACCTGAAGCTGCTTAAAACGGATGGCTCGTTGGTATTGGTGGGTGCGCCTACTGAGGCTTTGCCCGTGCAATCCTTTAGCCTGATATTAAAGCGCAAGAGTTTCTCGGGCTCATTAATTGGCGGCATTGCCGAAACACAGGAGATGCTGGACTTTTGCGGCAAGCACAACATAGTATCTGATATTGAACTGATAAACATTGATAGCATTAACGAAGCTTATGAACGCCTTTTAAAGAGCGATGTGCGCTATAGGTTTGTTATTGATATGAAGAGTTTGAAGGGGGGGGTAAAGCATTAGCAAAGTTCTTTTGAGGGTCGTTAGATAAGGCTCCGGATATAAGTGTAATGGAGCCTTTATCGAAACTGTTCTAAAACAAGCTGAGTTGTTGGCAGACGTTTGGAATTTCGAAGACCAAGTGCGCTAAATCCTTATCGGAGAAGCGTTTATCATTTTAAGAAAGGATTGTGTAATACTGAACGTCTTAAGTACTCTTTCTCTAATTGGGATTGAATTTGTCGAAATCTCGACCGCTTATATCACAAACAGTTATTTGAGAGTTTCTATCGTTTACCTGTACCGTTACAAACCTTACATTTCCCTGTTCCATGACATTTTTCACATTGTGGTGCGCCGCAAATAATGCGCGGTGGACATTTGCTGGGATCAATTTCGCCATAACCACTTCCGCCACATGCGGCGCAATATCCATTACCTTTACATCCTACGCATATGTTTGGGGTATAGATTTTAGGTCCCGCTATTGTCGGATTTTCGAAATTGATTAAAAAACCTTCGTCATTTAAGGTAATGGTGGTCCCTTCTTTGCAAACTTGTTCATTACCATCAGTTTTATTAAAAATATAAGCGCTACGAAGTATTCCTTCAATTAAGTACCCATCATCATTGTATTTAACATGTCCCGCTTTAAACTCTTTACAAAATCCTATTCGCTGTCCAGCAACATTTAAACAATAGTCTTGATGCAAAGTTCCTTCAACTATCATTCCATTGTTATTAAACCTAATTATTTTACCTCCTTCATAAATCATTCCATCTATTTCCATATTTTCAGCTAAAGTACCTCTTAAAACTAAGCCTTGCGCATTAAACTGTAAATTATTATCTGAAATAAACGGCATGGGAAATTGACCATGAACAGTATAATAATAATATATATTGTTTTGTCCGTAACTAAAAAAAGTATGGAGTAAGAGAAAAGTTAATATGGATATACGCATTTGATTGAGATAAGAAATTCATTAGTCAAGCGAAGTATTTATGACTTTTAGAAAATAAGTACAAAACCATTTATGGTTAACAGTCAAAGCCTGATAACAACAATCCTCGCATTTTCTCTCATTGGAGTTTAATATGCCTGCGTAGGCTAAATTAAACTCTTTGAAATGGTCCGCCATTTTTTGCTTAAGAGTCAATAGATCTTTCATCACATCGCCTTCATAATGTGACTGACAATTGGCTTCACCAGGGAATAATTGCGCTCTTTTATTGCATTCATGTTCCGCCAATAATCCGCGATATGATCTTAATTCTGCAAGCAGCCGATTCATTTGATTAGCATATTCTATCTGAAAACTTTCATCCCCTATACCAGTAGATTTAGTTAACTCCATAGTGAATAAAAAAACAGGGGAATTTGATATCCCTTCGTATAATATTGAAACATTTTTTGGGAAAAACTCAAGAAGCTTTTCGATGTAATAATCAATACTCTTATCTAACAGCCAATTACCTACAACTTTGAAAGTATCGTTTCCTGTAATTTTTTCTTTAGTTGATAAATGGATTAGAATGCCATTGTCGCATTTATATCCCGGAGGAGGGGGGCCTATACAAGGTAATGCAATATCACTCTTTTCTGGAAGAGAAGCATCAGCTTCATTTATTCCTTTGTAAGGATTGTTGTGTTCCTCTACATCATTATTAAATTGTCTTTCTAAATTTAAACTCCAACATTCACAAATCATTTTCTTTATTTCGCGCTCACGTAATTGTTGCACATCCTTTTCCAGTTGAGTCCATTTTGTGGCAGCTTCGAAAGGTTTTTCGATCCAGTGATTAGCAGGGCATATTGGTGGTGGCCCACCTGCTTGACATGTCCCCGGGTTTATTTCAATCCACCCCTCAAAATATGAACATGCCTTATTAGCTAACGTTATCCATTCATTTTTATCTGCCACTTCATACGCTTTTATGGCTTCATTAAATTGAAATTTGCATGTATCTGGTAAATTTCCTAAGTGCAGGTTATATGGTATTCTTTCGTTTAGTATTTGGTTAAAGTTGACTACGCTGCCATTATTACATTTTTTTGATGGCCCCCCATAATTATTGGGTGAATTTAAACTATAGCCGTAATTTTGTGCTGGTACTAATATGCTTTGTAAAATTATGCTTATTGATAAAAGACACCGTTTCATAGCTGATCGTTACTTAGTAATTGCTACTTTTTACGTGTTAAAGTAAGTAAAGGTCCATTCTTATCTATAATGCGGTAAGTGCATCCTTGCATATATTTCGGATTTGATTTTGAATCCACAAAGTCTATATTGGGAAACTGTAAATAAATATGTTGATAATCCGAGGAAACCACCACTGACACCTCTATGCCGAGATCTATGCCTTTCCTAGGATTACTGCTACTAGATTCACTGTAATAGGTTTTACAATGGCAAGCCCTAAATTGTTGATAGATTTCTGAAAAATTAATAAAATATATATCCCCCGTTTTGTGTAAGAAAGATTCACCGTAATGCGCGCTCTTATAAAAGGCGACACGTCCCCACATAAATGTTGGGTCCTGTGCATTTGCCTTTTCTAAGTATCCGTACTCACCCCAATTATTTGGATTTATATATATACCGGGAAATTTGTTTGGTTCATTTCTCGGTTCTTTTGCAAAAAAATCTATTTGCACATCATAAGTTTTACCTGAAAGCCCAGTCCAACACCATTTGCCATCTAAGCCCTCAAGTTGGCTTATCAAATTATTATCTTTGTTAATTTTGTCCATTTGCATTTGTGCTCTCTGATTCTGTTCATCTTTTTCTCGTTTACGTATCGAAAGTTCTGCTACCCTTTTAATTATCTCAGCATTGTTGGGAACAAATTTAAGATATTTGTTATACCAAAAAATAGCACTTTCATAATTCTCCAAGCAATCTTGCGTTTTTGCAGTGTAGTAAATCCATACTTGTGTTTCTTTTGCATCGCTCGAGCATTCATTTAGCGCCTGCTCGGCATACTTACATTTATTCTGTTGAAGAGCTGTTTGTGCCTCAACAATTTTAGACATGTCATTTTGAGCAAGTAATAATTCAAAAATAAATAGATGTATAATTAAAATGGTGTATCTAAATTTTTTCATAGTTTTTTTTTGTAAGTATAAATTTTATGCAAATAAAACGTAAATATTCCGTAGTTGTTTAATGAAAAGATAAAGCAGAAGCCGTTAATAGTAAGCTAGAAAAGTATTTTACTGAAAGCATTACTAAATACAAAAACGAAATGTAAACTCAAATAAAAATGGCTTACGAAAAAATCGCAAGCCATTGATTATTAGTGGAGGATATCGGAGTCGAACCGACCACCTCTTGCATGCCATGCAAGTA
>JBDHYB010000044.1:0-6940 GCA_039811145.1 Chitinophagales bacterium
GCAGTGGCGTTTCGGTTACATATGAAGTAACTACCAGGCCCGGCGCTAAAAAGTGCGGGCCGCCATAATCAGCAGGCCAATGCCCGCTTTTAGCTTGTAGTTCTTTGTAAAAATCGATGGACTTAAAAGCCGCGCTTTCTATCCGGTTTTCAAAGCCGGAAGGCGAATGCCTAAAAGACCCGGTCTTGCTTGTTCGGTAAGGCAGGTCAGCACTGTTAGGGTTTTGTGACTTATCGAAGGCAAAGTCACTTTCAAATGATTTAATAATTACTTCTAAATCATCGCCTTGCGAATCAAAATGCCAGGTTTGTCTTCCTTTATTATCCGTTTGTAATTGCCAGTATTTCCAACTGTGTTTATCGCTCACAGTTGCTAAAGTAGAGCATTTTGCGAAAAATTCGCAGCTTACTTCTTGGCAAATGTGCGTAAGTCGCTCATTATCTGGTTGGCTATGTTATCTGCCGTAGTTTCTGAATTGCTTTCCGCATAAATACGGATGATAGGCTCAGTATTACTGCGGCGCAGGTGCACCCAATCCTTATCAAATTCAATTTTTACGCCGTCAATAGTATTTATGGGGTATTTCTGGTATTTCTTTTCCAGTTCCTCAAAAATCTGGTCAATATTTACGGATAGGTCAAGGTCCACCTTCTTTTTGGCAATATGGTAACTAGGATAACCCGCACGTAGAAGCGAGGCCGTTTTACCGCTCTTAACCAAATGCGTTAAGAACAACGCAATACCGGCAAGTGCATCGCGGCCATAATGCAATTCAGGATAAATGATGCCACCGTTGCCTTCGCCGCCAATAACAGCCTTTACCTCTTTCATCTTCTCCACCACATTAACTTCACCCACGGCACTTGCAAAGTATTCCTGCCCACGCTTTTCGGTAACATCGCGCAAAGCACGTGTGCTGGATAAGTTCGATACCGTATTGCCTTTCTTCTTGCTTAAAATGTAATCAGCAACAGCAACTAAGGTATACTCCTCACCAAACATGCTGCCGTCTTCGCTAACAAGCGCAAGGCGGTCCACATCAGGGTCAACAGCAATACCTAAATCAGCATTCTGTTTTTTAACGGTAATGGAAAGTTCATTCAGGTTTTCAGGTAGCGGCTCAGGGTTATGAGGAAACAAGCCTGTCGGCTCTGTGTAAAGCTCTATTATAGTTTCTACGCCAAGGGCCTTAAGCAATTTAGGCACGGCAATACCGCCGCTACTGTTAACGCAATCTATAACCACCTTTAATTTACGTGCTGCTATAGCGGAGGCATCAACAAGTTTCAGTTTAAGTATCTTCTCAATGTGCTTATCAATATAGCTATCGTCCTTGGTGTAGGTGCCTAATGAGTTTACATCTTCAAACTCAATAGTTTTATCTTCAGCAATCTTCAGCACCTCTTCGCCGGCCTTTGCCGATATAAATTCGCCATGGCTGTTTAACAGCTTCAGCGCGTTCCACTGTTTAGGGTTATGCGATGCTGTAATGATAATACCGCCGCCTGCTTTTTCTTCATGCACGGCAATTTCAACCGTTGGTGTAGTTGAAAGGCCAAGGTCAACCACATCAATACCAATTGATAGAAGTGAGCCTACAACAATGTTGTTAACCATTTCTCCGCTAACGCGTGCATCTCTGCCAATTACTATTTTGCGATTGCCTTCCTGTTCCTTTATCCAGGTACCGAAAGCCAAAGTAAACTTCATGATATCTGTCGGGGTCAGATTTGCTCCTGGAAAACCACCAATAGTGCCGCGAATACCCGATATAGACTTGATTAATGACAAAGTGTGAATTTTTTGGGAGGACAAAACTAAAATTTTCACTCTTTTGCGAAAGCGCTTTTGCTGAAACTTACGCACATTATGGCTGAAAAGAAATGGTTTGAAGAGTGGTTTAACTCGCCTTATTACCATTTGTTGTATGCACACCGCAGTGAGCATGAAGCAGAATGTTTCATTGAGAAAATTTCTGCTCACCTGCAAATTGCCAAAGGTGCAAAAGTATTAGATGTGGCCTGTGGCAAAGGCCGGCACGCTAAAACGCTGCACAAGTTGGGCTTTGCCGTAACAGGTATCGATTTATCGCCAAACAGCATTACCGAAGCGCGCCAATGCGCACCTGCTGACCTGCAGTTTGATGTTTGGGACATGCGTAAAGTTTACCGAGCCTCGGCATTTGATTACGTGTTTAACATTTTCAGCAGCTTTGGCTATTTCGAGAATGACGAAGAGGATTTAGATGCCGTAAAAGCTTTTGCCGGTAACCTTAAGCCCAATGGCACCCTTGTTTTTGATTATGTAAATACCGAGTGGCTGGTTAAAAACATTAAAAGCCGGGAGATCATCCCCAGGGGCGATATACATTTTCAAATACAAAAGCGAATTGAGAACGGCTTTATCAAAAAGAAAATTGAATTTTTAGCAGAAGGCGAGAATTACAGTTTTGAAGAACAACTTAAGCTACTGAACCTTGCCCGCTTTGAACAAATGTTTACCATAGCCGGTTTAAAAATTGAAGAAAAGTTCGGCGACTATGATTTAAACCCTTTTGTTGCTGCACAATCTCAACGCCTGATATTAATAGCCCGTAAATAATAGTGCTGGAGCAATTACGCCATATTGATTATATGTTGTTCCATTTCATTAATACTGAAATGGTAAATGCTGTGTTGGATTTTTTGTGCCCTATACTGCGCAACAAGCTAACCTGGATACCGCTTTACATCTTGTTCGCTGTGTTGTTATATCCAAAATACGGCTCAAAAATTGTTTACCTGGGTATTGGTGCTGCAGTTGTTATTCTGCTATCCGATCAAATTTCAAGTTCGCTTATAAAGCCTTATATGCACCGCTTAAGGCCCTGTAACAATCCTGCTATTGAAGCGCGCTTATTGCTGGATGCCTGCGGCGGCGGTTACAGTTTTGTATCCTCTCACGCAGCCAATCATTTTGGCCTTGCAGTATTTCTTGTTTTCTTTTTTGAACGTAAAAAGCTGGCCGCCCCTTTATTGTTGCTGTGGGCTTTTGTAGTTGCTTTCTCACAAGTTTACGTTGGGGTGCACTTTCCTATGGATGTTGTTGCGGGTGCGTTGCTGGGCAGCATAATCGGCTGGGCAGTTGCAGTGCCTCTTGCAAAGTTTGTCAATCGTACATAAAAAACCCACACAGAATCTGACGTTAAGTTGCTTCTTAAGTCAGGATTTGGGCTTAGCAACATCGCTGTAATCCGCGGTTAACCTGTTTTGTGGACGAGGATCCCGATTGCCCGGGACTTGCGGCCCGCCATTGACGTTACAATTTAGGCCCGGTTCTATATTAATATCCAACTAACGCATCTGTCTGTGTGGGCGTATTTTAAAGAGTGTATTTACACTCCTGAAATCAAAGAACTATGTGCAAGATAAGAGTTGGTTTTGAAATACGGAAGTGTTTTTGGTCAGCTATCCGTCATTTTATTTTTGTTAACAGCCCGGTTATTTTACCCAGTCCGCAATAAAGATGTTCGTATCGCGAGTGCCGCCGTTATTACGGTTGCTGCACCATACCAGTTTTTTACCATCCGGCGAAAACATAGCAAAGGAATCGAACACCTTATCATAGGTTATCTGTTCCAGGCCGGTTCCATCGGTATTAATCATATAAAGATTAAACGGAATAGATTTTGTTTTATGATTGGAACTGAAAATTATTTTTTTGCCGTCGGGAGAGAAGAAGGGCGCCCAGTTAGCCCCGCCAAGGTCTGTAAGTTTGCGGCGGTTACTGCCATCAGCATTAGCTATGTAAAGCTCCATTTTGTTAGGTGATACCAGGTGTTTTTTCAACAACTCTTTATAATCCACTCTTTCTGAGTCGCTTTCAAACTTAGTGCTGCGCCAAACAATCTGTTTGCCATCCGGTGAAAAGAAGGCACCGCCATCGTAACCCAATTCATTGGTGATTTGCTTTAACTCACTGCCGTCAATATTCATCGTGTACAATTCTATATCACCACTGCGGTCGCTGGTAAACACAATTTTATCCCCTTTAGGCGATACAGTTGCTTCAGCATCGTAATAGTTGTTATCCGTTAACTGCTTAACTATATTGCCATTTAGGTCAGAAACGAACAATTCAAATTCCGGGTAAAGGGGCCACAGGTATTTACCTTTAATATGTGGCGGCTCTGCGGGGCAGGTGTCAATTTTTACGTGAGTGCTGGCGTAGATCACAAGCGAATCGCCCGGTAGAAAATACGAACAGGTAGTTCTCCCTTTTCCGCTGCTTACTGGGGTAGGCATCAGTAAAGTATCCTGGTAACCGCGCCATAAGGGGTAGTAATAAATGCGGTCGCAGTTTATATCGTTTTTCTTGTTAGTGTATTGGTAAATCAGCGCATTGCTTTTAAAGTTCCAATAAGCTTCGGCATTATCCCCACCAAAGGTTAGCTGGTGAACGTTCTTCAGGTGTTTTTCCAAAGGGTGATGAATAGCAGACGAGTCCTGTGCGTAAAGGCCTGCAGCCATAAACAGTAAGCAAACTAAAGCAATGGTATTTTTCATATTGCGCGCGAAGAAAGTAAAGGTAAGGCGCAGTATGTCACTGTAATGTCATTTTTATTTTAGGGTTTGCTAAGCCAGCGCCTGTTCCATGTCCTGCAGAATGTCTTCAACATCCTCTAACCCAATTGAAACACGGATAAGGCCATCCGTTATGCCGTATTCCTCACGTTGTTTCTTTGGCACAAACGAATGACTCATGCTGGCCGGGTGCTGTATAAGTGTATCAATAGTGCCTAAGGAAGCCGTTAGCTTACAGAACTTTATCTTCTTCATCAGCCTTTCGCCTGCTTTGTAGCCCCCTTTTAATTCAAATGACAGCACACCCCCGTAGTCTTTCATTTGCTTTTTGGCAAGTGTGTGGTCGGCATGCTCCTTTAACCCAAGGTAGTTAACAAAGGCTACCGCTTTATGCTTTTGAAGATACCGGGCTATTTGCATGGCGTTTTCGCAGTGCTTGTCCATACGTATGCTAAGCGTTTTCATACCTACGTTAAGCAACCAGGCATCAAAAGGGCTGCAAATGCTGCCGTTGATTTTGCGCACTTTCCAAACTTCACCTTCCATAAATTTCACATCGCGGCCTACTAAAAAGCCGCTTAGGGCGGTTCCGTGACCGTTCAGGTATTTGGTAGCAGAGTGAACTATAAAATCTACCCCAAACTTAAATGGTTGCTGAAGATATGGCGAGGCAAACGTATTATCTACCGCCAATTGGGCGCCATGCTTATGCGCCAGGTTAGCCAGCAGTTTTAAATCGTAACAGTTCAATGTTGGATTGGAAGGTGTTTCTGCATAAAGCAGTTTTACATTCTTTTTGCTCTTCAGTATCTTTTCCATTTCGGTTGTGTTGCCGAAGTCTGCATAAACCACTTCCACCTTAAACAAATCGGCATAGTGGTTAAAGTAATCCACCGCAGTACCGTAAATATTGCCTTGCGCCAAAAGTGCATCACCGGGTTTTAATACACTTTGAAAAAGCGCCGATATTGCTGCCATGCCTGAAGAAAAAACCAGTGCTTTGGCTTTAACATCAAGGCCCAGAGTTTCCAACTTCACCAATTTGCTTTCAACCAATTCTGCATTGGGGTGGCTCCAACGGGCATAAATGTATGCCTGCTCTTCGCCCCTGAAAACCTGCTGCGCTTTTTCGGCAGATTCATAAATGTAGGTAGAGGAAGTGTAAATGGGAGCGGAGTGAGGGCTGACTTTTATTGCGTTATCGAAGTTATCCTGGGCAGTAATGGACGCAAACCCTTTATTGTTTTTCTTAGTTTTCATTTACAGTGCCGAAATAAATTTGAAAATTAGTGCCTTTAAATCCAACAGCTAATGGCATACGATATTAAAAAGCACCTGCAATATAATGCGTGGGCAAGCAATAAAATAGTTGAAGCACTATTAACCCTTGAAGAAGGCTTATGGGATAAGGAAGTTATAAGCAGTTTCCCTTCCGTACGCAAAACGGTTTTCCATATTTGGGATGCTGAACAGATTTGGTTAAAGCGCCTGCAGGGCGAAAGCCCGAGCAACTGGCCAAGCAAAAGTTTTACGGGCAGTACGGCAGATATAGTTAAAGCCTTTATGGAGAACACCAATGCATTGACCTCCTTTGTTGAACAGCAGGATTCCTCATTTTGGAGTAAGACCTTTACCTACAAAAACATGAAAGGGGTTGAGTTTTCGAGCAAGGCCGATGAAATACTTTATCACCTGGTAAACCATGCTACATTCCACCGGGGCCAATTGGTAACTATGCTAAGGCAGTTAGGGGTTTCACAGTTTCAGCCTCAGGATTTGATTGCTTATGTAAGGCAGTTATAAAACTAAAAGCCCTGCACAGGAATCTGTAGCAGGGCTTTCTCTATTGTTAGTCTGTCAGTATTAGTTCCAGTCAATTTCTTCATCATCGCTGATAGAAGAAGCAGATGTAGTGGTTGTGTCGTTATTGGATACTTCAGCAGAGGAAGCTACCGGTTGCTCATCAGCAGTAGTTTCAGCCGCCACATTGTTGTTTGTTTTTGCCGGACGCTCTGATTCGTAATCGTAATCAGGCATTAACTCGGTTTTGATATACTCCACCGATTCGTTTAAGGCTTCCAGAAATTTCTTGAAGTCCTCCTTATACAAAAAAATCTTGTGGCTATCGTAGCCATCGCCTTCAAACTTCTTCTTGCTCTCGGTAATAGTTAAAAAGAAATCTCCCTGCTTGGTGCTGCGCACATCAAAGAAATAAGTTCTTCTTTTACCTGCTCTTAGTTTCTTGCTAAAGAAGCCGCTGTACTTCCCGCCATTATTATTCTCCACAGTTTGCTGGTTTTGTTTTACTTAATTCTTAAAGGTATAAGTCCTAATTTACACCTCTAATGTAATAATTATAATTAACAATAATTATACCC
>JBDHYB010000045.1:0-4524 GCA_039811145.1 Chitinophagales bacterium
CTTGCGAAGCATTGGTTATCAACTATTTACAGCGTATTGAAGAAACCAAGCACCTGAACGCTTACCTTGAGGTATTTGCTGATGATGCCCTGCTGCAGGCAAAGGAAATTGATAAAAAAATCCAAAACGATGGTCCGCTGGGCAAGTTGTTCGGCATTACAGTAGCCATAAAAGATAACATCTGCTACAAGGGCCATAAAGTTTCTGCAGGCTCTAAGATACTGGGTGGTTTTACCTCCCTTTTTAATGCCACCGTAGTTGACAAACTGCTCGCGGAGGATGCTATTATTATCGGCCGCACTAACTGCGATGAGTTTGCCATGGGCAGCAGTAATGAAAACAGCGCTTATGGCAATGTGCTTAACGCACAGGATAACAGTCGCGTGCCGGGGGGCTCTTCCGGCGGTAGCGCTGTAGCCGTGCAGGCTAACACCTGCCATGTTTCATTGGGCTCCGATACGGGGGGCTCCATTCGCCAGCCGGCGGCCTTTTGCGGTATTGCGGGATTAAAGCCCACCTATGGCCGTGTATCGCGCTGGGGGCTAATTGCCTATGCTTCCTCCTTTGACCAAATAGGCCCTTTTACGCATAGTGTTGAAGACATGGCTTTGGTAATGGAGGTTATTTCCGGCAAAGACAAATACGATTCTACGGCATCATCGCAGGCGGTGGATGCTTATTCTAATAAATTGAGTTTTGATAAACCGGCGCGCATAGCTGTGTTTACTTCTACATTGAACAGCGAAGGCCTGAATGCCGAAGTGAGGGAAGCCACAATGACCCTGCTGAATGATTTGAAGGCGGAGGGAAATGTGGTAGATGAAATTGAGTTTGACCTGCTGCAGTACCTGATACCTACCTATTATGTGCTTACTACGGCGGAGGCCTCCTCTAACCTTGCCCGTTTTGATGGGGTGCATTATGGCTACCGCTCTACCCAGGCGCATGAAATGGAAGAGGTATATAACCTTTCGCGCACGGAAGGCTTTGGCCGCGAAGTGAAGAACCGCATTATGCTGGGAACCTTTGTGCTTAGCGCCGGCTATTACGATGCCTATTACTCACGCGCCCAAAAGGTGCGTCGCATTTTAACGGATAAAATCCGTTCCATTTTCAAGAATTATGATTTTATACTTATGCCTACCGCCCCTTCGGTAGCCTTTAAGTTTGGAGAAAAAACGGCGAACCCGGTAGAGATGTATCTGGCTGATATTTATACAGTACTGGCCAATCTTACCGGTATTCCGGCTGTTTCTTTACCGCTTGCTAAGGATAAAAGCGGCCTGCCTATTGGCATTCAATTACTGGCCGATAAGTTTGAAGAAGGCAAATTGCTTGCTTTTTCAGCCAAACTGATGCAAATTGAATCCGTTAAATAAGACACTGCTACAGAAAATCTTAATAAAAGCCTCCCGAAAACACCCGCCTATAGCCCCACGTTTACCCTTAACTTTTGACAAGAAAATTATATTAGCGGCTAAAGGCTGTAAGGCATGATTGCATACCTAAGCGGTAGAATTACATTTAAGAGCCCTACCCATATTTTCCTGGAAACAGGGGGTATAGGGTATATGGTTAAAATAAGCCTGAACACGTTTGAACGTATTCAGCACTTAGAGCAATGTACCCTGCATACCCAGCTGGTTGTAAAAAGTGAAAACCAAAGTGTATCGGGCTTTGACCTGTATGGCTTTTTTGAAGAAAGTGAGAAAGACCTGTTTGAAAAGCTGATTTCAGTGTCAGGTGTGGGTGCATCCACTGCCCGGGTAATGCTTAGCTCCTTTAAACCTGATGAAATTAAACAGGCTATATTGATGGAGAATGAAGCGATGATACAAAGCATAAAAGGTATAGGGCCTAAGAGTGCCAAACGTATCATACTTGAGCTGAAAGATAAGGTGGGTAAGGTTTCAGGCAATCAAACTTTATTGCCTGCAGCAAACAATACATTAAAAGAGGAGGCGTTATTTGCACTCCTTGCCCTTGGATTTACAAGGCAAGCTGCGGATAAGGCCCTGACACGGTTGATAGCCAACAACCCATCGCAGAGCGTAGAGGCGCTTATTAAAGAGGCGCTGAAGATATTATAGTGCAATATGCCCGGGGCCTATTGCGGTTAACATAAAAGGAAAAATAACAGACCATTCCGCCGAGAATGGCGGAGCTGTTTTTATGAATTTGAAACGGAAATTCTTTACTCTTCTTTTCGCTTTTGGCGGTATAAGCGCCTTGCTGGCAGCTTATTCAGCCCACAGTATACTTGGCCCTGTGAGTGCGCCTGTGGCACCGGCCGGCCCTGTTGCGCCTACCGGCAGCACCGGCCCTACAGGCGGTACCGGTTTAAAATACCCCATTAAGGATAGAGAGGGTGACTTTGTAACCGATATGCCCAACGATCCTTTTTATTTAAAGGACCCTCCGGCTATTGAAGAGAATGTAGAGTACGACCCGCAAACGGGTATGTATGTTTTAACCGAGCGTGTTGGCGGGCAGGATGTAAAGCCACCAACGTACATGACGTACGATGATTACCTTAAGTACACGGAGAAGAAAGAAAGACAGGAGTACTGGAAGGAAAGGCAGAACGCGATTAACCTGATTGAGCAAAAGAACCTGATACCACCTATACAGGTAAAGAAACAGTTCTTCGATCGTTTATTCGGCTCAAGCAAAATTGAGATACGTCCGCAGGGTAACGTGGAAATGACCCTTGGCGCTAACGTTCAAAAAACAGCTAACCCCAACATCCCGATTCGTAACCGCAAAACCGGTGGGTTCGATTTTGACATGAACATTAACGTGAATGTGATTGGCAAGATTGGCGACAAACTGCAGTTAGGCGTTAAATACAATACGCAAAGCGGTTTCGATTTTGATAACCAAATCAAGTTAGGCTATACCGGCGACCAGGATGATATAATTAAAGTAATTGAGGCCGGTAACGTAAACCTGCCGCTAAACACCCGCCTTATTTCAGGAAGCCAAACCCTGTTTGGTATAAAAACGCAGTTGCAATTCGGCCGCTTAACCTGGACCAGCATCCTATCGCAACAGAAATCAAAGAAGGAAACGCTGGTAATTGAAAACGGTGCTCAAAAACAAAACTTTGAATTGCGTGCCGATCAATACGAAGAGAACAAGCACTTCTTTTTGGCACAGTATTTCCGCGACCAGTACGATTATGCTTTATCGGGCCTGCCGAACATTAAGAGTGTAGTGAACATAACGCGCCTAGAGGTTTGGGTAACCAACCGCAACGGAACAACCCAAAACGTACGCGATGTGGCGGCCCTTGCTGATTTGGGCGAAGGGGTGCCGTATTCCAACAATGTTATTTCAACAGCCAACGGCGACTCGCGCCCGCGTAACGAAGCCAACAACCTTTACGCTAACCTGGTTAGCAATCCTTCGTACCGTTTTGTAGATAATGTGGTGGCTACCATGATTGGCCCATCATTTAACCTGCAACAAGGCCAGGATTTTGAAAAAACCTATGCGCGTAAACTGAACGAAACGGAATATACCTACAACAAGCAGTTGGGTTATATCTCCTTAAATGCACAGCTAAACCCCAACGAGGTTTTGGCGGTGGCATTCCAATATGAATACAATGGCAATGTTTTCCAGGTGGGTGAATTCGGCAACCAGGTACCGCCTGATTCAAATGCTACATCAAAAGTGCTTTTCCTTAAAATGTTGAAGGCAACATCAGTGCGCCCTACTTTACCAATATGGGACCTGATGATGAAAAACATTTACTCTTTAGGCGCCTACAACGTAAGCAACGAGGAGTTCCGTTTGGATATTTACTACAACGACCCGGGCGGCGGCTTGAAGCGCTACATGCCTAAGGGCTGTTTAGAAGGCGATCCGCTAATACACGTTTTAAACCTGGACAACCTGAACATGAATGGCGACCCGCAACGAGATGGTTTGTTCGACTTTGTACCAAACGTTACCATACTTACACAAAACGGGCGATTGATTTTCCCGGTTAAGGAGCCTTTTGGCGGATACCTGAAAGCAAAGTTTGATGCCTGCGGCAGCAGCAATATAGCGGGCCAGTACGTTTACCAACAGTTATACGACTCCACCAAATTCTGGGCGCAGCAGTTTCCGGAATACAACCGCTTTGTAATAAAGGGAACTTATAAAGGCACCAACAACAGAGAGATTTCACTTGGCGCAGGTAACATACCTAAGAACTCGGTTATAGTAACAGCAGGCGGACAAAAGCTGGTTGAAGGAACCCACTACACCGTTGATTATAACCTCGGCCGTATAACTATTATTGATGCCGGCATATTAAATAGCGGCCAGCAGATTAAAGTAGATTTTGAAAACAATAACCTGTTTGCTACTCAGGTACGATCGCTGTTGGGCTCGCGCTTTGATTACCGCGTTAACAGCCACTTAAATTTGGGCGCTACTGTTATGCAGTTGAGCGAACGCCCTTTTACCCAAAAGGTAAACATAGGCGATGACCCTATACGCAATACCATAATGGGTTTTGATGTGAAGTAC
>JBDHYB010000046.1:0-4071 GCA_039811145.1 Chitinophagales bacterium
CGATCGTTTTAATCTTTTCGATGCCGTATTTTTCTATCACTTTGTCAAAGCGCTCAAAGTAAGCGTCCAGGGCCTCAATCAGCTGGTCAGGCGTAAGGCGCTCACTTATTTTGGTAAACTCCTTAATATCGGCAAACAGTACAGTGGCATTGCTGAAGTTGCGCGCCTGCGTTTTGCCGCGCGCTTTTAACTCGTGCATTATCTCTTCCGGCAAAATGTTTAACAACAGCTCATCGCTGCGCTTCTTCTCTTCCTGGATAACGCGGTTCTTCTCTGCTAGTTCGCGCAGGGTTTTTTGGCGGGCTAGAAACAGCACGGCTATTATTGAGAGCAGAGTTAGAGAAACTGCCGCAATAATGATGTAAAGGTTGTTCTTCGCCTTTTGCGCATCCAATTCGCCTTTTTGGGCTTTAAAGGCAAGGTCTTTCAGTTCCTGGTCCTTAGTTAAAATTTTAATGCTGTCCTCCTGGCGCTGCTTTTCCTGCATAATACGCTTGTTGGTTACCTCAGCGGTTTGCAATAGCGAGTCAGTATAAGCTAAGAGCCTTTTAGCAGAGTCAATTTTTACAAGGGTGGAGGCCAGCTCTATCATTTTGCTCTCCAACTCTGCTTTGGCCTTTACAGCATCCTGGCGGGCTTTGGCAGCTTCCTGTTTAGAGGATTGTATCTCAAAATTTTTCTGTTGGTTTTCGGCATTCAGCTTTTTAATTTCCTGCTGAGAGTTTTGGTTGTTCCACTCCTGCTGTTGCTGAATCATCTTGTTCTCTTCCTGCATTTGCTTCTGCAGCTTACGCATTTCTTCCAGCTGCTCCTTACTGCCTTGCGCATAGGATAGGCCTGTAAACAAAGTTACCAGGAAGGATAATATCAAATATTTTTTTAGCATAATGTCAGCATAAAATTAAAGAAGTCCTTCTACAAAGTACATGTCAATTTGCCCTTTGTTTTTGGCTTCAATTTTACCACGATGGGTGCAGCGCACTTTGTCCTTTACCAGCTCGTATGTTGAACCGCTGATGTTTATTTTTCCTTCTTCGCCGTGCTGCTCCATACGTGCAGCTACGTTAACGGTATCGCCCCAAATGTCATAAGCGAATTTGCGTAAACCTACAATACCTGCCACCAATGGGCCGGTATGCACACCAATACGGATTTCAAAGAATATCTGCCCCCTGGCTTCGCGCTCTTTACGGGCCTGTTGCATAAATTGCTGCATTTCCAATGCGGCATGTATTACGTTATTGGCATTATCAATATCCGGAACAGGCAACCCGCCAACGCATAGGTAAGCGTCGCCTATGGTTTTAATCTTCTCAATCTTATAGCGGGCAACTATTTCATCAAACTTTTTAAAGTAGTAGTCAATTTCTTCTACCAGTTTTTCGGGACTCATTCTTTCAGCCGCCCCCGTAAAATTTTTAATGTCGGCAAACAGCACCGTGGCCCTTTCGTAGTTTTTAGCTTTAGAGTGGCCGCTGGCTTTTAACTCGTTAGCTACCTCAACCGGTAGAATGTTCAGCAGCAACTCATCCGATTTTTTCTTTTCGGCCGCAATAACTCTATTGTCCTTACGCTTTTGAAAGAAGGCAAAAATGGATAGGCCTGCTATAATGGCCAACAGGCCAATACCGATTAACGATGCCTTCTTAACCATGTTTTGTCTTTCAATCTCCAGGTTAAGTTCAGCCTCTGTAGCTTGTTGTTTGGCCTTCTCAATCGCGCGCTCCTTTTCAAAGTTTGCCTGCAGTTCAAGCTGGGTTAGTTTTTTAGCCAGTTCCTCATTGTGGTTGGCTTCGGAAAGGTTGTGGAACAAAACATGGTAATCCAACGCGCGGCCCTTATCTCCTTTTCCAAGGTAAGCGTAGTAAAGTACTTCAGCGGCGTTTTTTTGCAATTGGGTTTCTCCTTTTATTTTGCCTTCGTCTAAACTGGTGGTAGCTAACTCAATTGCAACATCCCATTCCTTATCGCGTAACAGAATGGTGCTCATTAAAAGGCGGCTGTAGCTGTAGGATGACATTGAGCCGGTCTGCTGGAATAATTCCATAGCCTGCTGAACGTAGCTCATTGCCGTTTTTGAGTCGTTTCTTTCGTAATAAATAGCGGCTAACTGCTGTAAGCAATTCGCCTGGTTATTGATGTTACCCACCGTTACTGAACCTTCAATAGATTCATTGAACTTGGCTATGGCATCATCAATCTGGCCCTTTTGGTAAGCCATATTGGCGAGGTCGAAATTTACGGTAGGATACCACTCCTTAAAACCGGCTTCCTGCGCTATTGCCAATGATTGTTGGTAGGCTTCGGTTGCTTTCACTTCCTCACCCAGCGCTTCGTAAATAGAGCCTTTGCCATCCAGGGCGCGAGCAATATTCTTTTTATCATTTATCTTCTGAGCTAATTCCAGCGCATTTTGGTAAAGATCCAGCGCCTTGGCGTACTCGCCGTGGTTTAATTCAATTGTAGCTAACCAATATTTTGAGAAGGATAGATTGGAGGAATCCTTATTTGCCTCGGCCTTACCTATGGCCTGACTAACTAGGCTTTTCGCATTTTCGTAATTATCAATTTTATAATTGGCTACGCCCATTAAGGCGGTAGCTTTTACCTCGCCCGTTTTATAGTTTAACTGAACAGCAGCAGTTTGAGCCTGGGTTGCCAGTGTTAAAGCTTCGGTAGGCTTTTGGTTAAGTTTCGATTCTGCTTGTTGGTTAAGGGCATCAACATCAGCTTGCGTTTGCGCAAATACAATAGCGGAAGCCATTACGACAAAAAATACCGCCAGGGAAAAACGCTTCATTCACGCAATTTGTGGCAATATATGTATTCCGTAGTATTTCCGCAATACACCCACAACTTATTGACGTTTAAAGAGAAAGGGAATGCGCAGGCGCTTACCATCGTGTTTGCCTTCGATATAAGCGCTTAAAGTATTGGGGTTTTTAAGCTTATAAACTATGCGCTGCGGAAAGTCGTGCGCCGGGTTTTCAGCAATAAAAGAGGTTTCGGTAAACGATACGATTTTAAACTCCACCGACTTTGCGCCATTTTGATTAAGCACCGTGGGGATATAATAACAAACTCCGTCTTTATTAATCAACTCTATAGTTTCGGTAAGATTAAGCCGGCCTTGTTCGTTTGCACTGTAGCTGCTGCCGCGGGCAATGCTATCCGTAAACACCCATTGTTCTATATCGCCGGTATAGGTTTCTTTCCAGCTTCCCTCCAGCCATTTAAAGGATGCCACTGTGGGCTGCTCCCCCGCCAAAAGCAAAAGAGCCAAAGCGGTAAACAGTATTCTCATTGAACGGGTTTAAACTGTTCAAAGCCTTGTTTGCAGCTAAAACAAAAACGTATAGCGCGGCAAAGGGTTGAACCAAAAGAGGAACGGAGGGTAGTATCAGTACTGCCGCAGTGCGGGCAGCGAACACGGTCAAGCATTTCAAGGCTCAATTCTTCATCCTTTAACAAAGGCGGAGGCGCCAGGCCGAATTTTTCAAGCTTAATCCGGGCCTCGTCGCTCATGCGGTCGCTGCTCCAGCGGTTTTCAAAATCTACTTTTACCTCTGCAGCGGCAACGCCTGTTTTAAGCACTTCTTCTTCAATAGATTTTTTGATAACATGCAAAGCCGGGCAGCCAACAAAAGTGGGCATCATTACGATGTGGGCGCCATCAGGCTTAATTTCTACATTGGATATCATGCCCATATCCACTACCGAGATTACAGGTATTTCAGGGTCCTTAACATTCTGCAATGCGGCCCAAATTTCCTTTTCAGAAACAGCCTTTACTATGTGGGTTTCTGTTTCCATGTTTACCATTCAGCGGCAGGGTCAGTGCGCACTACTTCGCACATTTCGTCAAGCAGCGGCTTAAGATATTCTGAGTGGTAACCTCGTCTGCCGCCTAAGGCTATCTTATCGGTATTTGTAACAGGTATTTTAAGGTTAGCTGCTTCTAATAGAGGTGTAACTTTTGCCAACCACCGGGCTTGTAACTCTTCTTCGCCGGCAAACGTGCCATCCTTAATCAGGTCGCTTTCCAATTCACTTTTTTCAAAAATACCCAGC
>JBDHYB010000047.1:0-3934 GCA_039811145.1 Chitinophagales bacterium
AAACCTACACCCTCAGCCATCCTAAATTTTCCTATGTTTGTTCAGTATTTAACACAATGAAGAAGCTCCTGCAGTTTGCGCTGCTCTTTACGGCCCTCCTTTCTTTTAGCGGTTGCAAGGTTTTTTTCCCTAGCATGATGTTTAAACAGAAGGACTACCAGTATTTTGAACTGGCACAAAAGAAGGTGGAGGAATATGTTATTCAGCCGGGCGACCAACTTACCATACGCCTGTATGCCCGGGATGGCTTTCAACTGATTGATATTGTGGAGGAAAACCCGCAAAACACCAATAACCCGTCTACCAACGGAGTGGCTTTGCAAACTTACCTGGTTGATAATGAAGGATTTCTAAAGCTGCCAATTATAGGAGAGTATTTCGTAAAAGGGTTTACCGAAACGCAGTTAGAGAACATTCTGGCAGATAAGTATGCTTCGCTTTATGTTGACCCCTACGTAGTAGTAAAGGTGGTTAACCGTAGGGTTTTTGTATTTAAGGGCAGCCAAAGTGCTGTTATACCCTTAAATGAAGCCCCCACTACCCTTCTTGAAATTATAGCCAAGGCAGGTGGTATACCTGAAGACTTTAAGGCCTATAACATCAAAATCATTCGCGGGGATATGAAAAACCCTGAGGTGCTTTTGGTAGACCTTTCTACGCTGGACGGCTTGCGAAAGTCTAACCTTGTAGTTCAATCTAATGACATTGTATACATAGAAAGAAGGCCGAATGCCGCCGCAACTATATTGCGCGATTTAGGGCCCTATCTTTCCTTTGCAACAACTATCACTACATTCATAATCCTAGTTACGAAATTTGGAAAATAACCAACAGTCCGCACCCAACCCTAACCAGGGTCCGGGATTTTCGCCGGTTGATGACTTCAACCTCGGCCTGTTAATCTATATCGTTAACAAGTCGGTAATGTGGATGGTGGTAATTGTAATTACCTGTGTGGCCCTTTCACTGGCCTATCTTCGTTACGCCCCCCGTATTTACGAATCCTCCACCGTATTGATGCTTAAGAAGGAGAAGACTACTGAGATTCTCGGCATCGAAAAAATGGTGTTAGAGCAGGACGAAACAGAAGTTAGCCGCGAAATGCAGCTTTTGAAATCGCGCCTGTTATTAGAGCGTATCATTGAGCACCTTCCGCTGCAGGTGGGTTATTACAAAGAAGGTAAAACCAAGTTCATTTTCTCTGAGCTTTACACCCAATCTCCTTTTGAGATTAATGGCGCCATTAAGGATGAGAGGGCACAAAACCTTCCCATCTACGTTAAGATCATTAATACCCACCAGGTGTATGTGGGCTTTACAGTTAACGGCCGCGATTTTGAATTTACACGCGATACAGGCAAAATAGTAAGCACGCCTTACTTTGATGTTACCGTACATCTTAAACAGGCGGCTATCACTCCTGAGACATTCTCCGGTATCTATTACTTCAAATTCCTGGATAAGGAAGATTTGATGAATGAGATTTCTGATAAGCTGGAGGTTTTACCGGTTGACCAGAAGACCAAAACGATTAAGCTGGTTTATAAAGACCGCAACCCTACCCGTGCCAAGGAAGTTATAAGCACTGTTGCTACAGAGTTTATTGCTTACGACCTTGAGCGCAAACGCGAGAGTATTATCAATATTTTACGTTTTATACAAACGCAGATTGACACCTTCGGCACTTCCTTCGATAAATTCCAGGATTCGGTTTCGTATTTGCGGATGGCTGAAAAGTTTTACGACAAGGGCGACGACTACATGAACTCCATTACCGAAAAAACAATGGAGTATGAAGAGAAGTTCCGCGCTTATGATAATGACATTACCCTGCTGCGTAACTTTCAGATATGGTTGCAGAAAAATAAGGAGTACACCAGCCTGCCTACCATACAGTTTAAAATTGCTGATATAGATTTTAGTCCGCAGATAGTTTCCATTAACGACCTGCAAACGCGGCGTAACCAAACGCTATTGAATGCAACACCCCAACACCCCCTGGTGCGCATGCTCGATAGGCAGATTGATGATGCCAAGATTAAGCTGAACAAGGACATTGACAATGCCTTGCAGCAGATGTTGATGCAAAATGCCCTGCTGCGTAAGGAGTACCAAAGCTACCTGGAAGAAATTTTGCGCCTGCCTGACTTGCAAAACAAATTTGCCCGCCTTGATAAAATGGCGGACATCAAAAACGATTTTGTGTTGAACCTGTACGGGCAAAAGTCAGATTACATGATTGCCAGTGCAGGTATAGTATCGGATTATGTGGTACTACAACGTGCCATATTACCTACCACTCCTATCTCTCCTAAAGAAACCTTCGTGCGTATTGCAGGTTTTGTGTTAGGTATTATTTTGGGTATTGTATTAGTAATTATCCGTTACCTGCTGCATAACACTATTATATCGGTAGAGGATGTTGTGCGCAAAACACGGGCTCCGTTGTTAGGCGTTATCCCTCGCCACAAAGAAGATTTAGAGCGTTCTCAAATCGTAGTTACGCAGGACCCCAAAGCCACCATTACAGAAGCATTCCGAGGTGTGCGCTCCAACCTTCAGTTCATCTCCAATTCAACTGAGGCAAAAATTCTGGCTACTACCTCCACCATACCGGGCGAGGGAAAAACCTTTGTATCGCTGAACATTGCGGCTATCTTAAGCCTGTTGAATAAGCGCGTTATCATACTTGACTTTGATATGCGTAAGCCAAGGTTGGATAAAATTTTTGATGTAGATAGCCACCGTGGGGTTAGCACCATCCTTAGCGGCCAAAGCGGGGTTGATGAATGTATAATGGAAACAGGCGTTCCTAACCTGGACTTCATCACATCAGGCCCTATACCACCAAATCCATCAGAGCTTATCTTGTTGCCGAAACTGGGCGAGTTTCTTGACTACCTGTGCACCAAGTATGATTATATAGTAATGGATACCCCGCCAATAGGCCTGGTAACCGATGCTTTGGAAATTATGCAGAAAGCTGACTGGCCGATATATGTAGTGCGTGCAGCTTACTCTAACCGAAGCTTTATCGGCAACATTAACCGCATTATGGCGGAGAATAACGTAAAGAACCTATCTGTTGTAGTTAACGACTTTGGACGTGGTGCTTCAGGCTATGGCTATTACTATGGCAACAGCTATGGTTATGGCTACGGTTACGGCTATGGTTATGGCTACGGTTATGGTTACGGCTACTACGGCCGTAAGTATGGCGAGGGCTACTATACCACCGAAGAGAAAAAGAAAGAACCATTCCTAAAACGTTTCTTCAGAAAGTAAGTAAATTGGTTGTATGAATCTGGAAGGACAATATATCATCATCTTTTTGGTGGTGTTTTACTTAATATGCACCTTCTTTTCCTTTCTGATTAACTGGTTGTTTTTAAAGTTTTCAGTTAATCTGGGCGCACGTGCAGCCGGCACTGATCAAATTCGCTGGTCAGCGAATGTTAAGCCTGCTATTGGTGGTATTTCCTTCTTCATTGTGTTTCTTATTTCCATTTCGGTAATTGGCACCCTGCCGCGGGAATCAGCCTATTTATTCGATAAGCACCTGATAGGCATTATAGGCTCCTGCAGTTTGGGTTTTATGCTGGGCCTGGCGGATGACGCCTACAACACCAACCCTTTAGCCAAGTTTATAGCCCAGTTAAGTTGTGCCTTTATCCTCATTGTATCGGATGTTTATATAAAGCTTACAGGCAATGCTGCGGTAGATTTTGGCATTACGGCCATGTGGGTTATAGGCCTAATGAACAGCATTAACATGCTTGACAATATGGACTCTATTACCACTACAATCTCCATGTCTATCATTGTAAGTCTTATTGGCATAATAGCCGTATTTGGTTTTACGCCTAATACATTTTACCTGGTAATGCTGGTAGGCGTACTGGGTGCTTGAAGCGGCTTCCTGTACTTTAACTGG
>JBDHYB010000048.1:0-3173 GCA_039811145.1 Chitinophagales bacterium
GCAGGTCAACATAATTAGTGGCGCCATCAAACCTTAACGCCTTACCGGCCACATTGTAACGGTTTTGGGCAGCAGTAATGGTGCCGTTCATAGCGCCGTTTTGGTTGTTGCCCGAAACATCATTTACATTACCATCAAAGGGGTACGATGCATAAATTGTTTGGGCGCTAAGGCTGATTGTTAATGCACTAAGCAAAAAAGTAAAAACATAATTTCTCATAGTCCAAATAGTTTTAGTTGGAACTAAAATATTAAAAATGGGGAATGGGGGGAGTTGAATGCACGGTTAAAACGCCATCATCATTGCTGTCAACCGACCAGAATTCCGTTTGCTGTTTTGACAATGTAACGCAAGAACTCTGAAATGGTGCGCTCATCTGTAGGCGGCTCATCTGTCTCTTCCACAGAATCATATTCATGCCACAACACGTCAATCTCGTCGTCCCATTTCGGAAAATGCAAGTCTTTGAGCCGCCATTTTTGAGCATAGAACCAATCTCCATCAATTAGTTGTTTCTGAATTATAGTGTTAACTAAAGCACAAGGCAAGCCCGCTGGATTGGCAAAAACTACCACGCCATAGTTTTTGTAATTAGCGCCATCGCGATACAAATAGTTGAATTGAATGTTGGACATTGCTATAAGCGATCTTGAAGGTCGGGACAAACAAATTGAATCTCTTTTGCTGATTGGCCACGTTGTTCAGTCTTTACGGTGCTTATCAACACATTATCAAGAATGTATTTGTAGAATGTGCGCCTATTCCATACGTGAAAATATACGCCTTCCTCGTTTTTGCTTTGAATAATGAATTTCCAAAGATTCTGTCTATAGGTCTCGCCGTCTGGTACACTTAGAGCACCAGCTAACCACAAGTGGGCGACATCAAAAATCTTAATTGCGTAAATCCTTTCCTTTAATCTCAAATCATATTTAAGTGGGTTAATCTTTGATAATACTGTGGCCGTTTCACCCAACCGTGTTTGATGGAGGTTCAGTGTTGACAGGACTTGTAATACTTCTAAAATTTGCGAATCGCAATAGCACACTAATTGATTCTTTAGCCTTTCTGAAAAAAGAGCCGTTGCAGATTCTTCCGAAGAGAAAGCCAGCTTTTCGCCTAAGGACATTATATGCTTTTTCTTTACCACCACAACATCATCGGCTATTATATCGCGTGGCGGCATACTGACTACCCCCTGTCCAAAAATTATTCCTGAACAAACCATAAAGCAAAGTTAGGGCCGACAATATGGCCACACAACCGCTTTTAAGTCACATCATGTTTTAATCGCGAATGCGAAATTCGTTAAAATGCTGTTCGAGAAAACGAGGCTCTGGCTTAAACTTTTCGGGCAATGTAATCTTCTTGCCTTCGTAACGGAGGAAGTTTTCAAAAACACTTTCGTTTTTGGTTTGCGCCTTTAGTCGTTTGGACAAAGTGAGTTTATATTCAGGCGTGATGCTAAATAAATAGTTATCAAAAGCCCTATCGTGTAGTGCATTTAGACATAACCCATTTTGAGGATTCATCCTGTTTTCTTCATCGCGAGACCAAGGCAAAATATGACTAGCTACTAAAAGTTCTGGCTGATTTATTCCAGTAACGCAGCAGGCAGAACTATAAGAGGCCAAAATCATTGAACGAAAAAGAGATTGATTTACTCGCACTTTTACTATGCGCTCCTTTTCCACACCTTTTAAGTTCTTAATGTCTTCTGTAAACACCAGGTCTTCAACATTTCTTTTTTCATACTTCGCACGCAGAACTTCACTCTCATACGCACGCTCTTCCCAGTTATTATAAAACTCATCCCATATTGCCTTGTCTAGTTTACTCGCGTTTGGTAGCCCGCCAACGCCTCTGTTTTTTAAACTTGGATCAAAGCTTCCGAAATTTCCCAACTTGAATGAAATGGAGCTGGGCGTTCTGCCAATAAGCTTTGCTAAGTGAATGATACGTGGATTGCTTTGGTTGATCTTTCCAAATTCAATGGTGAGATACAAGTTAATAGCAAGAATTAACTCCTCTCTGGTCCATAATCGTTGCCCTTGTTTCATAGCCTTTGCTATTATAAAAAACTTTTATGGTAAAAGGAGCAGCAGTTATATACGAAACTGTTCTTTGGTGTGTACGTCTGCCATCGCGGGTGTCAATACTTGGTGTAGGTTTCCATCTGCAAAACAAGAAATTTGTAGGAACATTATCTGTAAGTATAGCTTAAACACAATGCCCATCACCTTCCATAACGCCGATGTAAAATTTCGTTTGTTGAACGTACGTAAGTACGCGAACTTTATTGCTGTACAGGTGAGGAAGGCCTGTGGGCGGGAGATAGTACTAACGTACGTTTTTTGTAGTGATAATTACCTGCTGCAGATGAATAAACAGTTTTTACAGCACGATTATTATACCGATATCATCACTTTTGATTTATCCGCAACACCACAAAAGGCACCCGCTAAAAAACCTAATGTTGATGCGGGGCCAATTGAAGGAGAAATTTATATCAGCATAGATAGGGTGAAGGAAAACGCTGCGAGCCTGGGCATACCTTTTAATGATGAGTTAAGCCGGGTTATGTTTCATGGTGTACTGCATCTTTTGGGTTTAAAGGATAAAACCAAGGCCCAAAAGCAGGATATGCGGCTGGCTGAAGATGCCTGGCTTAAGGCCTTTAAACGCATGGCAGCACCTAAAAAGGGCTAAAATTGGTGCGCCTGTCATACTTGGCCCTTATTTTACACAATTAATTGATTTACAAACAAAAGCAAGAATTGTGGGAGGTTTAGAAATTTGAACCGGTATTTAAGCCTCGGCATTTGTTCCACATGGAACATTGCGCCGCCCTTAAACCAATAGTGCCACGTGGAACAAGGCGGACAAACAGGCCAACACCCGTTCCACGTGGAACCAAACCTTACAAAATCTCAATTGATTCTGCTTTCACATAAGTCTGTTTACCTTTGCGCTGCATGTTTAAAGAATACGATGTAATAGTTGTTGGTGCCGGCCACGCCGGCTGTGAGGCTGCCGCCGCTGCTGCTAACTTGGGCAGCAGTGTGCTGCTTATTACCATGAACATGCAAACCATTGCCCAAATGAGTTGCAATCCTGCTATGGGCGGCATTGCCAAGGGTCAGATTGTGCGCGAGATTGACGCGCTGGGTGG
>JBDHYB010000049.1:0-3028 GCA_039811145.1 Chitinophagales bacterium
ATAAAGTAATTGAAATGATGAAGGAAAAAGTGCCTTTGAAAAAGTTAGGCGAACCGGAAGACGTAGCTAACACCTATGCCTTTTTAGCCAGCGATGAAGGAAAGTTTATTTCAGGAACGGTGATTAGCGTAGATGGAGGATTAACGATATGACTGCAGAACTTTACTACTACATACTTTACGGCTGGATTGTGGTTGGCTTAATTGCCTTCCCGTTTTTACTAAGGCAAACTGCCCCTTATGGCAGGCACAGCTCCACCGGCTGGGGGCCAATGATAAGCAACCAGCTTGGCTGGGTTATACAGGAAGGGGTAGCGCCTATATTTATCAGCATTTGGTTTTGGCTGGGTGATTTGCCTAAAACCAATACCAGCTACTTCTTCTATGGTTTATATATGGCCCACTACATTTATCGCTCTTATATCTTTCCCTTCCGCACGCGTACTAAAGGCAAACAAATGCCATTAGTTATCTGCTCCTCTGCTGTGTTCTTTAATTTCTGCAACACGTTTATGCTGGGATATTATTTGGGCAATGTGGGTGGCAATCATGGCAACGAATATTTCTATTCGCCCCAGTTTATCATCGGCATGGTGGTATTTCTGACAGGTGTTTTCATCAACGTTAAAAGCGATAACATGCTTATTGCCTTGCGCAAACCCGGCGAAACCGGTTACAAAATACCGGTAGGGTTCCTCTTTAAATACATAAGTTGCCCCAACCTGTTTGGTGAGATAGTAGAGTGGATTGGATTTGCCATTTTAATGTGGGCAATGCCCGGTGTAAGCTTCGCAGTGTGGACATTCGTAAATCTTGTTCCCCGCGCTTTAGACCATCATAAATGGTATCATCAGAAGTTTGCTGACTATCCTAAAGAAAGAAGGGCCGTATTTCCGTATATACTATAAAGGGTAACTACCCTTTTCGTAAGTACTTTGTCAGTATAACTATCGTTTGGCCGTCTATTTTTCCTTCAATTTGCTCAACGTTATCAGGAACCAGTCTTATATTTTTTACAACTGTACCTAACGCGGCCTTCAATGTGCTCCCCTTTACGTCAAGCGTTTTTATAAGTACTACTGAATCGCCATCCTGTAAAAGGTTTCCGTTGCTATCGCGATGCAATTCAACATCGCCGCTGTTTTCATGGTCACCGGTGGCTTTGGCCCAGGCCATTGTTTCTTCATCAAAAAACATTTGATCTATGGCTTCGGCCGCCCAACTTTCATTGCGCAGGCGGTTTAGCATACGCCATGTTACTACCTGCACCGCAGGCACCTCGCTCCACATGCTCTCATTCAAACACCCCCAATGCGCAGGGTCCAATTCTTCTTTCTTGTTTAGTTGCCTGCTGCACTTCTCGCAAACCAGTATGGTGTCCTCCGGTCTTTGATCTGAATGTGGCGGTACTTCATAAACACCGAGATTATCTTCTGATTTACATAACTCGCATTGGCTATTCGCACGTGCTTTTAAGGTGGCTTCTAAACTCATCATTTCAATTTTACGGCGGCGAAGGTAATTTTATTTGCAGGCTTAAAAAGGCTATCAAAAGATGATGTTCCTCACCGTAAGGATGAACTCTTTATCTCTTTCAGAAAGGGCGACCAGGCAGGTCTTGTTTACAGAACCAATAAGGCTACAGTTTAGGCGCAGAAACACTAAACCGCTGCGGGAGGAATAAATCCAAACTTCCAAATAAGTATGGCTGTAATTATGCCGCTGATAAGTGCACCGATTATGATGGGATAATGTTCACTTTTCCGAAAGCCGCCTTGTGCCAAAAAAACAGTTAAGCCCGTCATGAGGCCATACAACAACCCAAAAAATAAAGCGCGCAATAAAGTAACATCGTTTTGTATAGAAAAGGCCAGCGCCAGGCCAACAGTAGTATTGCGTAAAATGGCGGCTATAAAAGTTGCCAGCTTATCAATCTCTTCTTTTATAAAAAAAACAAAGGAGCCCGAAGCGGCACCTAACAAACTACTGATAAGTAGTACTGCAACTAAATTCATATCCGGATGTTTACCGAATATACATAATGTAAATATCCTGCGGTCAGATATCTATACCACAGTATTTTTTGTAAACAGCCCGGTAACCAAACAATCTACCTACTGGGGCAAGCGTGGCCGCCAAAACTTTTTGAACAGGAATAGGTATATCCGATAAAAAGGTTTTCCCTTTCAAATAATTCACCCACATCATTGCCTGTATAAAAGATGGTTGGCCGTTATTTAGCTTTCCATCATTGGATAGCCCAACCAGGTTTTCGAAAAAATATTCCAGATCATACGCAGGGCTAACTTTTTGAATGAACACCACCGGTTCCTCATCATCATTGTAATGGTTATGATGCTCTCCTCTTTTCATTACAACAGTTTCGCCGGCTTGGGCCTTGTAAACATCCTTACCGCGTTTATAAGTCAGTGTTCCCTTTAAAATCTCAAACTCTTCATCCTGCAATACATGGAAATGATCGGGCGCCAAAATGCCTCTTTTACTTACCGTAAGTTTAACTTTAAAGTGCTCACCGCTGGTATCCGCCGAGGTCTCCAGAAATTCAACAATTGTTCCTTCAACTTTATCGGTTAAAACCTGTCCTTTTTGAGCCATAAATCATTTTTGTGCTGAGTTAGCCAAAACTATGAAATAGAATAGCACGCATCAATTCCTGTTCATTATATTTTTACACGCTGAAAATCAGCCGTTTGCTTTCCATAAACAGGATAACACCAAGCTCCTGGCCCCATTTTAACAATTTCAAGGAGCTTTAGCTCTTACGTACCTTGATTTTACCCTTCTATATTATATCTTTGCGCCTCATTTTTTAAGCGTAGGGACCAATCCACCGCATGGGAGTATGCAAGCCGGCAGGCGCGAAACCAGGCAAATCAAAGTCCTTCTACGCAGGGCTTTATTTATTGTTTGATACTTTAATCCAAATTACAAATGGCGTTCAAAAAAGAAAACAAACAGCGCTCCGACTTCAACAAGATAACCATCATGCTGGCTTCGCCTGATGCTAT
>JBDHYB010000050.1:0-2739 GCA_039811145.1 Chitinophagales bacterium
GTTGACAACTCCGAAATAGAAGAATACAAAGAAGGCTACGGTCAATCTATAATTTGCTGTTACGCCCGTATTGACGGCTGGGCTGTTGGCATTGTAGCTAACCAGCGCAAAGTGGTTAAAAGCAAAAAAGGCGAAATGCAGTTTGGTGGTGTTATTTACAGCGATAGCGCCGATAAGGCAGCCCGCTTTATTATGAACTGCAACCAAAAGAAAATACCATTGGTGTTCCTGCAGGATGTTACCGGCTTTATGGTAGGCAGCCGCAGTGAGCAAGGTGGTATTATTAAAGACGGTGCTAAAATGGTGAATGCAGTTTCTAACTCGGTGGTGCCTAAGTTTACCATTGTAGTAGGCAACAGTTTTGGCGCAGGTAATTACGCTATGTGCGGCAAGGCTTACGGTCCGCGCCTGATTTATGCATGGCCTACCAGCCGTATTGCGGTAATGGGTGGCGACCAAGCTGCCAAAACCCTGTTGCAGATACAGGTTAGCGCTATGAAAGCTAAAGGCGAAGAACTGGGTGCGGAGAAGGAAAAAGAACTACTGGACAAGATATCCTCAAAATATAAAGCTACCATGGATCCTAAATATGGCGCTGCCCGTTTATGGACCGATGGTATTATTGACCCTACAGAAACGCGTAAAGTGATATCGATGGGTATTGAGGCTGCTAACCACGCCCCTATTGCCAGGCAGTTTAACGTTGGTATAATACAGACCTAATTGATTGCGATAGCTTTGTGTTTGCGCCGGACCAATTATCCGTTAAAAACGCTTAAGGCAAGGGCTTAACCGCAATGAAAGGGTTGGCCGGACGTAATCATTAAGGCATTTTGCTTATTTTTAGAATCACATTCCCACCAATGAAAAAAGGACTAGTTGCTGCGTTTATTGTTACCCTGGCCATATTAGGCTATGCTTTTAAAAAGCCTGCTGCTGCCCCGGCTGCCGATACCATTAAATGGATGAGTTGGGAAGAAGTGCAACAGGCGCAAAAGAAAGAGCCCCGCAAAGTGTTTGTAGATGTTTATACTGAATGGTGCGGTTGGTGTAAGCGTATGGATGCCACCACTTTCACCAATAAAGAGATTGTAAGCTACATCAACAATAATTACTATGCCGTTAAGTTTGATGCCGAAACGCGTGCTTCTATTAAGTTGAATGGCAAGGAATATAAATACATTTCATCAGGCTACCGTGGCTATAACGAATTGGCGGCTGAGTTACTGCAGGGCCAGTTAAGTTACCCCACCGGTGTTTACCTCGATGAAAACCTGGATATAATTACCATTACCCCCGGTTACCAGGAGCCTAAACAGTTTGAGCAAATCATCAACTTCATTTCTACCGGCTCGTACAAAACGGTAAGTTTTGATGATTATATCCGTACCTTTAACGGCAAGGTTCAGGATTAAACTCCTCTCCCGTTTTTAAATCAATATTTGAAAAGAGATGACAGCGCACGGGCGCCAGGTAATTAGCTCATACCCGAAAGTGTAATGAGTAAGCTTACAGTAGGTTGGCTACTGAAGGAAATACGCCGAACACCAGGGAAAGAATCACGCATATACCGATAACTACAGCGTAGGATGGATTGATGGAGAACTCGGGCTCGTTACCTTCTTTGGTGTACATAGCCAGTATAACTTTAAAGTAGTAGTAAACACCAATTATAGAGTTAACTACAGCAAACACCGTTAACCACAGGTGGCCGTTTTTAATGGCTTCAGTAAAAATGTAATACTTACCAAAGAAACCCGCAAAAGGTGGTATACCTGCCATAGAAAGCATAGCCATCGTTAGTGCGGCCGCCAGCAATGGTTTGCGTTTGCCTAAGCCATTAAAGGCATCAAACTTATCGGAGCGCAGATTATTAGCTACGACAATAGCTACTGCAAATGCCGCAATAGTAGATAAGCCATAGGCAAGGGAATAATAGAAAATAGCGCCCTGCGTATTGCCATAAGCACTTATGATACCCAACATCAGGTAGCCGGCATGCGATACACCGGAGAAGGCCAACATGCGCTTAAATGAATCCTGGTTAAGAGCGCTTAAGTTACCTACCAAAATGGTAAGCGCGGTAATACCTGATAATACCCAGGCGTAAGTTGGCATAGCCAGCACCAGGCTAACATTCAGCAAACGGTAGAAGGCGGCAAAGGCAGCAATTTTAGCCACAGAAGCCATTAGAGCCGTAACCAGGCTTGGCGAACCTTCATACACATCAGGAGCCCAAAAGTGGAAAGGTGCGGCTGAAACCTTGAATAACATGCCGATAAGCATCATACCGGCGCCAATGTAAAACAAGGCAGTAGGATGCTGGTTAGCGGCAAAAAAGCGGATACGCTCCAAATCAAATGCGCTACGGCCAATTATGCCATCCACTGTTGGCAGCTGCGATGATACATCACCATAAATAAGAGCAAGCCCAAATAATAAAACACCTGAAGCAAAGCTTCCCATAAGGAAGTACTTCATACCGGCTTCGTTACTGCGCAGGTCTTTCTTTTTACTGCCGGCCAATACGTAAAGTGAAATAGAAAGCACTTCAAGGCCCAGGAAGAACATAGCGAGGTTACCAAAAGAAACCAGGGCTATAGCGCCTGCCAGCGTAAACACGATGATAGATATGTAGTCGCTTATTTTGGCCTCTTCTGCTTTATAGAAGTTACCTGCTAACACAATTAAAAGGGCACCCAACAAAAGAATAAGGCCTGAGAAAGCAATGCTGAAGTT
>JBDHYB010000051.1:0-2656 GCA_039811145.1 Chitinophagales bacterium
TTGCTTGGCCATGGTTTGCGTAACGTACCAGGTGCCGTTAAGGTTGTTGTTTATTACGGCGTTCCACCCTTTAATGGCAATGTCCTCTGCGGGGGAAGGGAACTGTCCGCCGGCGTTATTTACCAAAATATCCAGGCGGCCTTCTGTTTGCTTTATGCTTTCTGCCATGGCTTCTACCTGCGTAATTTCACGGATATCGCAAATCAGGTAACGGCAATTTCCGAAGGCGTTTAATTGTTCTATTGCGGTTTTCAGTTTGTCTTCCTTGCGCGAGGAGATAACTACTGTAGCGCCTAACTCCAGCAATCGTTGGGCAATAGAAAAGCCAATACCACTGCCGCCCCCGGTTACCAGGGCAACTTTGCCTTTAAACAGATCTTTTTGAAACATTAAGCCGGTTGTTGTTGGGTTTTTGAAATACCCAGCATAGCGCGGGTTTCTTCAATAGTGGCTACTTCGCGGCCAAGCATTTTAACCAGGTTAGCGGCTGCGCCTACCAACTCTCCATTGCTTTTGGCCATTTCGCCGGTGGGCAGGTAAAAGTTATCCTCTAACCCAACGCGGATGTTGCCATCTATAGTAATAGCAGCGGCTACAGCCTGCCATTGCTTGCGGCCAATGCCTATAACCTGCCAGTGAGAACCTGCAGGCACAGTAGCAGCCTGGTGCAATATGTTTTGGGTAGAAATTGGAATACCACCCAATACACCCATCACAAAACTGAATACATAAGGCTTTTTCAATAAGCCCATATCAATCAACGGCATGGCGTTATTGATGTGGCCGTTATCAAACACTTCCATTTCAGGAACGGTACCTGCCTCTTTCATTTTTTCCAGGTAAAACTTTATCTCGCTAAAAGGGTTTTGAAAAACAAAATCATGGTAGAACTCCTTTGTTTTTGGCGAGTAGATGGCGTAATTCATACTGCCCATGTTAAGCGCAGCCATATCAGGTTTTAAGGCTGTAATATGCTGTATGCGCTCTTCTTTACTTAAACCAATAGCACCTGTGCTGTAGTTAATAATTACATCGCCGCAATGCTTACGCACGGCCTCGCCAATTTGAGCGTACGTTTCAATATCATAAGCAGGCATGCCATCGTCTTTACGGGCATGGATATGCAATACACTTGCCCCTGCTTCAACGGCACGCTTGCCTTCCAATGCAATTTCTTCCGGTGTGTAAGGTATATAAGGGCACTGCTCTCTTCTTGCCAATACGCCTGTTAGGGCGGCGGTAATAACTATTTTTTTAGCCATGGTGGTTATTGATTGGTTAGTGGGTTTATTGATTTTGGGATTAATACAAGTTAATTTCAGAAAGCACTACGCTTACAGCTGCTATTTACCTTTCCAAACGGGTTTACGCTTTTCCATAAAAGCGGCAATACCTTCTGCCGCGTCCTCTGTTTGTATAGTTAAGGATAACATCTGCTTCATACGGTTATGCGCCTCCGAAGCCGGGATGCTCTTTAATACTTCAAAGGCCTCTAAACCAAGACGGATAGCTGAAGGGGAATATTGCAGAATGTCATCTACCAGAGCCTGAACTTCCTCATCCAGTTTGGCAGGCTCTACAGCTTTGGTTACCAGGCCTATTTTCTCAGCCTCTGCCGCATTAAGGCTTTTCGCCCTCATGCAATAGTCAATTACCGTGCGTGCGGGCATAATCTGTAACATGCTCTGCATTACCTGGAATGGCCATAGGCCCCTTTTAACTTCGGGCAAAGCAAAGGTGGCGGTATTGCCGGCAACCACATGTGTGCAGCCACATATCAGCAAAAAGCCGCCGGCATAAACGGGTGCATGTACTTTGGCTATGCAAGGTTTGTGCAGGTAGTTAAATACGTTGCCAATGGCTATTTCTCCGTTGGGTTGTGGTATAGTAGAGTTACTCTCTGAACTTGCACCTGCAAAGGCTTTTAAATCGGCCCCAGCGCAAAAAACATCTCCGTTAGCCTGCAATACAACAACCCAAACCTCTGGTGTATAATAAGCATACTCCAGTGCATACGCTATCTCGCGGAACAGCACCTCGTTAAGTGCATTCTTTTTATCGGGCCTGTTAAGGGTAAGGGTTAAAACGTTATTTTTTTCTTCAACTATAAGGTGCGCAAAGGTTTGCTCCTTTAAGTTTTTTACCTGGTCAATTGTGTAAAGCATTTGCCTGTTTTAAGAAGGGCGAAGGTATAAGGTTTGATGGATTATAAATTGCCTGCTGTCGCTTATGTTTTTACCACTAATCCTAAAATTACCAGGGCCCAAAGCGCTACCCCTACCACCAGTAAAATGATGTGGCGCATGCTTAGGTTTTGATCGGCGTTGCCGTTCAGGTCGCCGGTAAAATAATAGTTCAACTCGCGTACCACAAACATGCGTGGTATTACGCTTAAAACCGAAACAAGGAAGAAAGGTTCAGGCAAGCGGCTTAGTAGATTAAGTATAAAGATGGCCGCAAACACAGCGCCCGATTTATAGTTTACTTCTCTTCCTTTTTCGCCTACCATTTCAGCAATACGCTCAAAAAGGCTATAGCCAAAACAGATAACAAATATTGCCCTTGCCACAGGCATTATATCCGAGTTGTACTTCTCTTTTATGTAGCGCCAGGCTTTATAGTTCCACTAAATGTGGTAAATGCCAAATGTTGCACT
>JBDHYB010000052.1:0-2529 GCA_039811145.1 Chitinophagales bacterium
GCGTGGCTAATTCTCAGTATCCTTCTACATCCTGAATACGCCGTACCCTTCTGCTCCTTTAATTTCCGTATTATGAATCACCTCCATGCAAAGTTTGAGGTAGTTACGTGTTTCACGCGGGTCAATAACGCCGTCATCCCATAGCTGGCCGCTGGCGTACCATGCATTGCTCTGCTTCTCTGCCTCTTTAACCATATAAGCCGCCACATTTTTACCCTGCTCTTCGTCATATGGTATGCCCGATTTTTCAGCGGCTTGCCTTCCTATTATCTGCATAACGCCTGCCAACTGCTCGGGGCCCATAACAGCTATGCGCGAGTTGGGATAAGAGAATAAAAACCGCGGCTTATAAGCTCGCCCGCACATAGCGTAATTACCCGCACCATAGCTGGCGCCGGTTATAATAGTTATTGCCGGTACGGTACTGTTACTTACCGCATTAATAAGCTTGGCACCGTTTTTAATAATTCCTTCCTCTTCGTACTTTCTGCCCACCATAAAGCCGGTGATGTTTTGCAGGAAAAGCAGAGGAGTGTTGTTTTGGTTGCAGAGTTGAATGAATTGCGCCCCTTTATTGGCTGCCTCCGAAAACAGCACGCCATTGTTGGCTAAAATGCCTATGCGGTAACCGTTAATATGTGCATACCCTGTTACCAGTGTGCTGCCGTATAACGGTTTAAACTCCGAAAATTCTGAGTTATCTACTATGCGCGCTATCAGCTCGCGTTGGTCAAAAGGTATTCTTACATCGGCTGATACAACGCCAAGTATTTCTTCTTTATCGTAAAGCGGTTCGCCGGCTTCAGCTTGCTGTGCACTGCTTTCTGTTTTCTGTTTTAGGTTGGCCATTATCTCGCGGGCAAGGCGTATGCCATCCATTTCGTCTTCTGCCATGTAATCAGACACGCCGGAAAGCGTGCTGTGCATTTTTGCGCCACCCAAAGATTCTTCGTCTGTAACCTCGTTGGTAGCCATTTTAACCAGTGGCGGACCGGCCAAAAAAACTTTGGCTTCGTCTTTTACCATAATTACATAATCGCTCATTCCCGGAATGTAAGCTCCGCCTGCTGTACTATTGCCAAATACTATTGAAATGGTGGGCAAGGCAGCCTTGCTTCTCCTCGTAATCTCGCGGAAATTGGTACCACCGTAGTTGAATATCTTGGCCTGATCGGGCAAATTGGCACCGGCGCTCTCCACCATGTTAATAGCGGGCAAGCCGTTTTCGAGGGCAATCTCACCAATGCGCAGGCCTTTTTGTAAAGTGGCGTAATCAACAGCGCCACCCTTAATGGTGCCTACGTTGCTGTTAATCATACATAACCGGCCACTAACAAAACCGATACCTGCCACCAGTGTTCCGCCTGTGCCAAAGCCATCCATACCCCATCCTGCAAACGGTAACAGTTCCATAAAAGGAGAGTCCTGGTCCAGCAGCATTTCAATTCTTTCGCGGGCAAGCATTTTACCTGCCTTTTTGGTACGCTCCAGGTACTTGGGTTCGCCTTGAAAAAGCGCTTCCTTCACCTTGCCTTCTAATTCCTTTATTTTCTCCTGCATTAAAGCGAAGTTGCTACGATAGCTTTCGCTTTGTTTATTGATTTTGCTTTTGAATACGGCCATTATATAAGGGTTAATCGGTTTAAAAATAAAAATACTGCCTAATAAACACGGTAACAGGGTTTGCACGTGGCTGAAGCTTGTTTTTTTAACAGACCTTAAAAGCCAACCGTTATAAAACATCTATTGCTATCAAAGCTTAGCATTGTAACGGTGCCACAGTAGCCGCATTTGTAAAACAAAAAATATAATGAAGCAGGTATAGAAGGAAATGCGCATGAGAAAATAAAACATGTTGTGTTCGGGTTTTCGCAATAACACATCGAACATAGAGTAATGACTGCCACTAAGTTTATACAAAGCGGTTAGCAGGTAGCTAATGTTTCTCCTAAAACAGGGTTGCCCTTCCTCTAAGGCAAAATAGAAGAACAAACGGCAGAGCCCGGCAACCGTACAAAAAATTGGCCCGGTTGCTTAAGCCGGGCCTTCTTTATTGGGATTTGGTAGCAAAGCCTATTTGAATTTCGCGAAATCGGAGAGTGTAACCTGGTTGATGAAGTAAACTTTCTTGCCGGGGATAACAGTTGTGTTTTCCTGGTAAGTGTAAGGGGTAACCTGTATTAATCCGTAGTCTGAAGCCTGTAAAGATGACAGGTCAGATGCACTGAAGGTTACTGATGTTTCCCAGCCGCCTACTCTTTTTTGAACGTAACCACTGCCTGAGGCAAGAATGAACAATATAGAGTCGGCGTTGCTTACACCGCTAATAGAAAAGGTGTAACCGTTTGCCAGTGTAACCTCATCGGTATTGCTGGTAATAGTTGGCGAAGTAGGAAAACTGTTGAATGAATGTGTAAATGCCGGTATGCTGCCTGCGCCGCTTACGCTCCAGTCTGAACCTGAACTGAAATCAATACCGCTGGCATCGCTTTGGCTGGGTTGAAACACATAGCTGTTATTGCTTTGTTT